>JAYWGR010000193.1:0-1586 GCA_043778145.1 Rhizobacter sp. | reverse complement strand
CCAGCAAGCCTTCGGCCAGCTTGACCGACCAGATCAGCGCGAGCCAGAACAAACCCTGGATGGGCCACGACCAGTTCGCGGGAGATGTCATGAATCCTCGGTGCAGCCAACCGCTGCAGTTTTCAAATCATCAGCAATGCGTGTGCCCGGCCAAGCGCCATGCGGCGCTGGCCGAGGAGATGAGCCGCGCAGAGGCGCGGCTCGCCTCATCACTGCGCGCTGCGGATCGTCAAGAAGCCAGCGCTGACAGGGCCGAACTGACCTGACGCAGCCTTGCCGCGCACGAACACGAGGTGCTTGCCCGGCGCAAGGCCGGTGGTGGGCAAGGTGCCGCCGACTTGTTCGGTCGGTGAGTCGAAGGTGCCATCTGCCGCGGCCAGTGGGATTGGCACGGCACCGGCAGTCCACGGCGGCACGTCGACATACGCCTCGGCCGCCATCACGGCTTGCGTCGGCTGGGTGCCGTTGCTGTTGTTGAACTGCGTGTCGGTGATCGCCGCCGACAAGCTCACCGGCGTGCCTGCTGCCACGCCGCGGCGGCCACCGCCAAGGCTCACTGCCGTGGCATCGGGGCCGGCCGGCAACTGGTACGGCGCCCGCACGACCTTGGCGGCATAGACGAGTGCAGCCAGGTTCTTCGGCTTCGTTGAGCGGGTGTAGACCTGGCACTTCTCGAAGAACGTGTTGCCCTGCTCGATCGTGAACGAGGCGACGCCGAGCTCACCGTAGCTCGGGCCATCACTGGTGCCATCGGTCGGGTAGAGGCCGATCGATTGCATCGGCAAATAGCCGTTGTAGAACGCGAGGCGCCGGCCCAGGGTTTGCAGCGCGGTGGCGTTGCCGGTGGGCGTGGCCGTATCGCCCCAGGGCCACAAGACGAGTTGGGAATAGCTGTGGATGTCGATGTGGATGCCGCTGGTGTCGGCGGGTGCCGCATCGGCTGGGCTTGGGCCGCGGCGGTCGGGCCAGATGCCGCGGATGTAGGTCTCGATCGCTTGGGTTTCGGGTTCGGAGCCTGGCGAGGGGCCGCGGTAGGTTTCGTCGCACTGGTTGCCGCTCGAGCCGGCGCCGCCGGTTGAGTTCCAGTCGAAAGTGAAGTTGCGGTTGAGGTCAGCGCCGCGGCTGTCGGCATTGCTGCGGCAGTACGCGGTGTTGGTGTTCTTGCGCCAGAGTGCGCCAGCTTCGGCGAGCTTGCGGCCGTCAGGGTTGGATTGCAGCAGCAAATGGACCTCGTGGTGATCGAGGATCCAGGTGGCATCAGGGTCGGTGCCGTGGCCGGTGACGAGCCAATCGGCAAAGGCCAGCGCCACGGGCGAGGTGGTGTACTCGCGTGCATGGATTGCCGCGGTGATGAACAGGATGGGCTTCGGCCCGGCCACTGCGCTGTTGGTGAGCTTGAGCACGTTCATGTCGTAGCCGCCCTGGCCTTGCGTCTTCTGCCAAGAGTTGCCGACGGCGGTGAACGTGGCGAGCGTCGGGTGGCTGGCGACATAGCCTTGCGCGGTCGAGAAGGTCTCTTCGACGGTCGGGTAGCACGAGAAGCCGGGGATGGCCTGCACACCGACGTCTTCGGCACGGCCACCGGC
>JAYWGR010000192.1:0-38998 GCA_043778145.1 Rhizobacter sp. | reverse complement strand
GGCCAAGGCGCTTGAACTTGACCGTCGGGCTGAGCAGCTTGTGGGTGCCAACGACGATGTCGACCGTGCCGTCGGCCAGGCCGTCCATCGAGGCTTTGATTTCTTTGGTCGACCGGAAGCGCGACATCTCGGCCACCTTCACCGGCCACTGGCCGAACCGGTCGACGAGGGTTTGGTAATGCTGCTCGGCGAGCAGCGTGGTTGGCGCAAGAATCGCGACCTGCTTGCCACCGGTGACCGCGATGAACGCCGCGCGCAACGCCACTTCGGTTTTGCCAAAGCCGACATCGCCGCACACCAGCCGATCCATCGGCTGCGGCGAGACCATGTCTTGGATGACGGCGTGGATCGCGGCTTTCTGGTCGGCCGTTTCTTCGAAGCCGAAGCTCGCGGCAAAGGCTTCGTAGTCGTGCGGCGAGAAGCGGAAGGCAAAGCCCTCGCGCGCGGCACGGCGGGCGTAGAGGTTGAGCAGCTCGGCAGCCGTGTCTCGCACTTGCTCGGCGGCTTTGCGCTTGGCTTTGTCCCATTGGCCAGAGCCAAGGCGATGCAGCGGCGCCTCATCAGCGCTGACGCCGGTGTAGCGCGCAATCAGGTGCAGCTGCGACACCGGCACATAGAGCGTGGCCTTTTCGGCGTATTGCAGGTGCAAGAACTCGCTCGGGCCATCGCCAATGTCGATGTTCATCAGGCCGACATAGCGGCCAATGCCGTGGTTCACGTGAACCACCGGGTCGCCAAGCGTGAGCTCCGACAAGTCTTTGATCAGCGCGTTGACATCGCTGACCTGCTCTTGCTTGCGCTTGCGGCGCGCAGTCGGGCCGGTGGCGAAGAGTTCGGTCTCGGTGACGAACTCGAGTGCGATGTTGGCGCTGGGCTCGTGCCAGAAGAAGCCTTGCGCGAGCGGCGCAACAGTGATGGCAAAGCGCTCGGTGCCGGCTTCGAATTCGGCCAGCGAGCCGACGGTGGGCGGCTCGATGCGGCTGTCGCGCAGCAGCTCGAGCAGGCTCTCGCGGCGGCCTTGGCTCTCGGCCACGATCAGCGTGCGGTGCTGGGTGGTGCCGACGTGGAGCTGCAGCCGCTTGAGCGGCTCGGGTGCGCCGCGGTCGGAGGCGAGGTCGGGCAGCGGCCGTGCCCAAATGGTGGCGCTGTTGCTTGCTGCTTCACCCGCGCCATCACCGGCGCCATCACCCGCTGCATCAGCTTTGGCAGCCGCGCTGGGTTGAGGGCCGCGCAACGCCAATTGCGCGTGCCGGTTGCACAGCGCAAAGAAGTCTTCCGATTTCAGGAACAACTCTTCCGGCGCCAAGATCGGCCGCTCGCGGTCGGCCTGCAAGAAGCGGTGGCGCTCGCGCGTGTCGACCCAAAAGCGCTTCAGGGCGTCGTCAACTTCGCCGTGCAGCGCGAGCACAGCAGCGTCGCCCAGGTAGTCGAAGATCGTGGCGGTCTCGTCGAAGAAGAGCGGCAGGTAGTACTCGATGCCGGCCGTGGCAATGCCGGCGCCGATGTCTTTGTAGAGCCGCACCTTGGTCGGGTCGCCTTCCATCTTCTCGCGCCAACGCGAGCGGAATGAAGCGCGCGCGGCTTCATCCATCGGGAACTCGCGGCCGGGCAAGAGGCGCACGTCGGGCACGGGGTAGAGGCTGCGCTGGGTGTCGGGGTCGAAGGTGCGGATCGAATCGACTTCATCGCCGAAGAGGTCGACCCGATACGGCACGTTGGAGCCCATCGGGAAGAGGTCGATCAGACCGCCGCGCACAGCGTATTCGCCGGGCGACACGACCTGGCTCACATGCGTGTAGCCGGCCAAGGTGAGCTGGCTCTTCAGCGCCGATTCATCGAGCTTTTGCTTTTGCTTGAAGTTGAAGGTGTAGGCCGCCAGAAAGCTCGGCGGCGCCAGGCGCACCAGCGCGGTCGAGGCAGCGAGCAGCACCACATCAACATCGCCTTGCCGGATGCGCCAGAGCGTGGCCAGCCGCTCGGAGATCAGGTCTTGGTGCGGCGAGAAGGTGTCGTAGGGCAGCGTTTCCCAGTCCGGGAACACGGCGATGCGCAGGCCGGGCACGAAGAACGCGAGCTCATCTTCCAGGCGTTGGGCATCGGCCGGCTCGGCCGTGACGATGGCGGTGATGCGGCCTTCGGCGCGCTGCGCGTCGGTGAATCGCGCCAGCAGCAAGGCATCTGCAGAGCCATGCGGGCGGGGGAGGGTGTAGCGTTTTCCGGTGGCGATGGAAGGCAGTTGCATGAGGGGGCGCGCTGGTGGGAGACGCGGCCTTCGGTAGGCCAAAAGCAACTCGCCCCGGAAGGCGTTTTGCCCGGGGCGGTGAGGGCCACGATTATAGAATTCGCCCCCTCATGACGCCCGCTGCCACGCCCGAAGACCCGCCTCGGCTCTATGCCGTGGTGCCGTGTGCTGGCACTGGCGAACGCGCCGGCGCGGCCGGCCCGAAGCAATACGCGCAGATCGCTGGCTGCAGCCTGGTTGCGCACACGCTGGCGGCACTTTCCGGCGTGGCCCGCCTCACGGCCATCCTCGTGGTGCTCGCGCCTGACGATGAATCTTTCGGCCTCCACGCTGCTGACTTTGCGGGTTGGGTTGCGCGCTGCGGCGGCGCGAGCCGGGCCGAATCGGTAGCGCACGGTCTGGCCGAGCTGCAAGCGCGTGGGGCGCGCGACGACGACTGGGTGCTCGTGCATGACGCGGCGCGCTGCCTGATCCGCCCCGAGTGGATTGATGCCTTGATCGATGCCTGCCTCGACGACCCGGTCGGTGGCCTGCTCGCGCTGCCGCTGGCCGATACCTTGAAGGCCGAGCAGCACGGCCGCGCCTCGGCCACCATCGACCGCCGCGCGAAATGGCAGGCGCAGACGCCGCAGATGTTTCGCATCGGCCTGCTGCGAAAGGCGCTGGCGGGTGCGGGTGCGGGTGCCGGTGCCGGTGCCGGTGCCGGTGCCGGTGTGGCCATCACCGATGAAGCGAGTGCCATCGAGGCCATCGGCCAAGCGCCGCGGCTCGTGGTTGGTGCGCTCGAGAACTTCAAAGTCACTTACCCGAGCGATTTCGCGCTGGCCGAGCGCCTGTTGCGCAGCCGCTAACGAAAGCAATCACGCCATGACGACACGAATCAAAGCACCGTTCTGGCGTATCGGCGAAGGCTGGGACACACATGCGTTGGTGGTTGGCCGGCGCCTCGTGCTCGGCGGGGTCGACATCCCGCACACGCACGGCCTCATGGGCCATTCCGATGCCGACGCACTCTGCCACGCGATCACCGACGCCCTCTTCGGCGCCGCCGCCATGGGCGACATCGGCTTTCACTTCCCCGATACCGATGTGCAATACAAAGGCGCCGATTCACTCGCGCTCTTGGCCGAAGCGGCGCGCCGCGTGCGGGCAGCCGGCTGGTTGATCGGCAATGTCGACAGCACGATCATCGCGCAGGCGCCGAAGATGGCGCCGCACATCCTCGCCATGCGCCAGCGCGTGGCCGGCGCGCTGCTGATCGCAATCGATCAGGTGAGCGTCAAAGCGAAAACCGCCGAAGGCATGGGACCGGTCGGCAAAGGCGAGTCGATCGAGACGCGGGCGGTTTGCTTGTTGGCGAAGGGCTGACGCGCCGCTGGTGCATAAAGCATTCGGCAGCGGGCGGCCGGTCAGATCGCTTTCTTCAAGCGGATGTGCGCGAGCAAGCCGCCATCGGGCGCGTTCAAGATCTCGAAGCCGCCGCCCATGCGTTCGAGCGTCTTTTCGACGATCGCCAGGCCCAGGCCCGCGCCGGTTGCGGCCGTTCGCGCTGCATCGCCGCGGAAGAAGGGCGTGGTCAGTTGGGAGAGCTTCTTCGGGTCGGCGCCGGCGCCGAAATCGCGCACGGTCAGCACCACCCAAGGGCCGGTGCGCGAATACGTGACGAGCACACGGGCAATGCCGGTGTCGGCCGATTTGCCGTAGCGCCGGGCGTTCTCGAAGAGGTTTTGCAGCACGCGGCCAAGCTCGACATCGTCGGCCAGCACCTTGGTGTCGATCGCGACGCGAGACGAGATGCGAATTTCGCTCGGATCGCGGAAGGCCGCCATCTCGCGGTCGACCACGGTCGACAGATGCACCGGCGTGAGCTGGGTTTCGCCGGGGCGCGCGTAGTCCATGAACTTGTCGATGATCGAGTCGAGCTGCTCGATGTCGAGGGCCATGTTGCGCTTGGCTTCCTCGTCTTTCACGCTCATTTCGGCTTCCAGCCGCAGTCGGGCCAGCGGCGTGCGCAGGTCATGCGAGATGCCGGCGAGCATGACGGCGCGGTCGGCTTCGACCTTCGCGAGTTCACGCGCCATGCGGTTGAAGCCCATGTTGACTTGACGGATCTCGCTGGTCATCGTGGTTTCGTCAAGGCGTGAATCGAATTCGCCTTCGCGGATGCGGCTGGCCGCGAACGAGAGCTCTTTCAATGGCCGGTTGATCAAGCTGGCGATCGTGGCGGAGCCGAGCACGGTGGCGAACAGCGCGATGCTGACCCACAAAATGATCGTGCTCCAAGCCATCGGGCCGACGCGGGTGGGGTCGGCCTGCAGCCAGTACGGGTCGCTGTCGATCAGGAAGCCGACCCAAAGGCCTGGCGCCTTGTTGACCGAGCTGGCCACCACGGTGTCAGGCCCCAGGCGCGACCGCAGCTCTTGGCCGATCGCGCGGCTGAAGCGGTCAACTTCGTAAGGTTCCCATTTGTCGGCCGGCTCGCGCGGCGCGAGCTTGACCGAGTCTTGGTTCGACACGGTCTTGATCAGCGCAACGCGGTTGATCCCGTCGCTCGCTTTGAGCCCGGCGCGCGCGAGGTTGACGAGGCTTGCGATCTGCTGCGCTGCCTGCACTGCGCGGGGCTCGAATTCGAGCGCGCGGAAGGTCTGAGTCCAGGCGAACACGCCGCTGGTCAGCAGCAATGCCAACAAGAAGAATGTGCGCCAGAAGAGGCTGAGGGCGACTTGTTGTGGCTGCATTGGGCGCCGAGTATCGCCTGTGCGCTAGCGCCAGGCGAGCTGCTCGATCAACGCATCAAGCGGCGCCATCCGGTACGAACACATAACCCACGCCCCAGACGGTCTGGATATAGCGCGGCTGAGCTGGATCGGGCTCGAGCATTTTGCGCAGGCGCGAGATCTGCACATCGAGGCTGCGGTCAAACGGCTCGAACTCTCGGCCGCGGGCGAGTTGCGCGAGTTTGTCGCGCGAGAGCGGCTGGCGCGGGTGGCGCACGAGCGCTTTGAGCATCGAGAACTCGCCCGTCGTGAGCGCAATTTGCTCGCCGTCTTTGGACAAGCGGCGCAGCGCCAAATCGAACTCGAATGGGCCGAAGGTGACGGTTTGCGCATCGAGCGACGGGGCGCCGGGCGCCTCGACCGTTGGCCGCCTGCGCAGCACGGCGTGGATGCGGGCGAGCAGCTCGCGCGGGTTGAACGGCTTGGGCAAGTAATCATCGGCGCCGACTTCGAGGCCCACGATGCGGTCAACGTCTTCGACCTTGGCGGTCAGCATGATGATGGGCGTGGTGTCGTTGGCGGCACGCAGGCGGCGGCAGATCGAGAGGCCGTCTTCGCCGGGCAGCATGAGGTCGAGCACGATGAGGTGAACGGTTTCGCGCGTGAGCAAACGGTTCAGTGCCTTTGAGTCTTCGGCCAGCAAGACCTCGAAGCCTTCTTGCGTGAGATAGCGGCGCAGCAGGTCGCGAATGCGTGCGTCGTCGTCGACGACGACGATGCGGTCCGGGCGCGTTGGCGCGGCATTGGTCGACATGGCTGTGGCTCCAAATTTGTAACAGAGCCGATTTTGCGCAGGTTTGGCAAGGGTTTTTGGCGAGTCTGACGACTTGTTACAAATATGAACACGCAGCCAGGAACACGTATAACGCAGCGCGTCGAAGACCGTGAAAGTGCCTTTATGAAGATCGTCAAGCACCCCGCCCGTCTTGCCCTCGCTGCCTTGCTTTTGGTGAGCGCGAGCTCGCGAGCCGATCCCGTGCCCGCGCCCACTGGCGTGGTCAGCCTGGCCGCGAGCGCGAGCATCGAAGTCGCCAAAGACTTGCTCAGCGTCACGCTGTCGACCACGAAAGAGGGCGCCGATGCGGCCAGCGTGCAGGCGCAGCTCAAGCAGGCACTCGACGCGGCCTTGACCGAAGCGAAGAAGGTCGCGCGCCCGGGTCAGCTTGAAGTGCAGACCGGCAACTTCTCGCTCTACCCGCGCACCACCAACAAGGGCGTGATCAACGGCTGGCAAGGCAGCTCGGAGCTCATCGTCGAGGGCCGAGACATGCCGGCGATCGGCCAGCTCACTGGCCGCATCACGAGCTTGACGATTGCACGCGTGGCCTACAGCTTGTCGCGCGAACTGCGCGAGAAGTCAGAGGGCGAAGTCTCGGCGCAGGCCATCGCCAGGTACCGCGCCAAAGCCGCTGACTACGCCAAACAGTTCGGCTACGCGGGCTACACGGTGCGCGAGGTCAACGTCAGCGTCAACGAACCGGGGCCTGTGTTTCCGATGGCGATGCGCACGATGAAAGCGGCTGCCGCACCGGCTGACGATGCCTTGCCGGTCGAGCCCGGCAAGGGCACGGTGACGGTGAACGTCAACGGCACGGTGCAGATGACGCCTTGACGTTGCAATGCTGCAGCTCAATCTTTGGGTGCAGCTCTTACGATGGCCGGCCAGCTCCTGGAGAACCGCATGACGACCGAACCGCGCCTGAATCACGTTCAATGCATCAGCCCTCGCGGCCTGCATCGCATGGCGTATTGGGAGTGGGGCGACGTGGGCAATCCGCGGGTGCTCGTCTGCGTGCATGGGCTGTCGCGGCAGGGCCGTGATTTCGATGTGCTGGCCCAGGCGCTGCAAGCCGACTACCGCGTCGTCTGCCCTGATGTGGTGGGGCGTGGCCGGTCGGATTGGCTGGCCGATCCGTCGGGCTATCAAATCCCGAGCTATGTGGCCGACATGGTCACGTTGCTCGCGCGGCTCGATGCGCGCACCTTGCACTGGGTCGGCACCTCGATGGGCGGTTTGATCGGCCTGGTGCTGGCCTCGCTGCCTGGCGCGCCCATTGAGCGACTGGTGCTGAATGACGTCGGCCCGACGATTCGGCCCGAGGCGATCGCGCGCATCGGCAGCTACTTGGGGCAGCCGCTGAGCTGGCCGACCATTGAAGCCGGCGCCGAGTATTTGCGCAGCATTTCAACCGGCTTCGGCCCGCACAGCGCGGCGCAGTGGCTGGCACTCTCACGGCCGATGCTGGTCGAGGCCGAGGCGGGCAGCGGCTTCAAGCTCCACTACGACCCGGCGATTGCCGTGCCCTTTCGTTCGGCCACGCCAGAGATGGCTGCGATAGGCGAGGCCGCGCTATGGCGGGGCTATGACAGCTTGACTTGCCCCACGCTCGTGTTGCGCGGCGCCGAGTCTGACCTGTTGACCGCCGCCACCGCGCAGGCCATGGCCGAGCGCGGGCCGAAAGCGCGGGTGCATGAGTTCGCCGGCGTCGGCCACGCGCCGACGCTGGTCCAGCATGAGCAAATCGAGGTGGTGCGGGAGTTCTTGCGCGCACCATGAAGACGGGCTTGCAGGCAGCGTCGCCAGAAGCGGCGAGCATCGTTCGATTGGCGACGAGCGACGCAGACGGTGCAGACACGGCCGACAACAGCGCCGATCTCAGCGGTGACGCCAGCCCGCTGAAGCGCGCCCGCTCGTTTGCCGAGCCGCTGCTGGCCGAGCGCTTGCTCGCAACCGGCGAAGCGGCCCTCGCCCATGCCGACGGCGTGGCTTTAATTCTGGAGTCGATCGGCGCGGCGCCATCGCTTCGTGCCGCCGCCTATTTGGTCTACGCGGGCGATGTGCTGAGCCGCCCAGAAGAAGTGATCGCCAAGGCCTTCGGCGCCTCGCACGCGAGCTTGGTGGCCGGCACGCGCAAGCTGATGCAGTTGCAGCGTGCAGCACGCGATGCGCAGGTGGGCCGCGAACACCGCGCGCGCCAGACCGAGCGCGTGCGCAAGATGCTGCTCGCGTTCTCGCGCGATTTGCGCGTCGTGCTGCTGCGATTGGCCTCGCGCCTGCAAACGCTGCGCTGGATGGCTGCGGCCAAGCAGGTTTGCGATCCGGATGTGGCGGCCGAGTCACTCCAGGTCTTTGCGCCGCTGGCCAACCGGCTCGGCATCTGGCAGATCAAGTGGGAGATGGAAGACCTGGCCTTCCGCTTTCTCGAGCCGGAGAACTACAAGGCCGTGGCCCGCTGGCTTGACCAAAAGCGCGTTGAACGTGAGCGCGGCATGGAGGCTTTTCGCGCTGAGCTCAGCCGAGATCTCGTCGCCTGCGGGCTGCGCGCCGAGGTGCACGGCAGGCCGAAGCACCTCTACAGCATCTGGAAAAAAATGCAGGGCAAAGCGCTTGCCTTCGACCGCGTGTTCGATGTGCGCGCGGTGCGCATCATCGTGCCGACGGTGGCCGACTGCTACGCCGCGCTCGGCCGCGTGCAGGAGCGCTACCCAGCCGAGCCGGGCGAGTTTGACGACTACATCGCAAGGCCGAAACCCAACGGCTATCAATCACTCCACACCGTCGTGCGCGATGCCGAGGGCCAAGCGGTCGAGGTGCAGATCCGCACCCAGGCGATGCACGACCATGCCGAGCACGGTGTGGCAGCGCATTGGGCCTACAAAGAGGCCGGCGCCAAAGGCTACGGCGGCATCAGTGCCGATGAGCTCGAGGCTCAGCGTGCCGAGGCGCGCAAGGCCGTGTTGCGCCAATTGCTCGCTTGGGAGCGCGATGTTGTCGAGCAAGAGGCGAGTGCCGATGCGGCAGGCGCGGCGGGCGACGCCGCGGCAGACGACCGCATCTACGTCTTCACGCCGCAATCCACCGTGGTCGAGTTGACTGCTGGCGCCACGCCGATCGACTTTGCCTACGCCGTCCACACCGACCTTGGCCACCGTTGCCGCGGCGCGAAAGTCGACGGCGCCATGGTGCCGCTCAACACCAGTCTGCAAAACGGCCAAACGGTTGAAGTGAGCGTCATCAAGGAGGGTGGCCCGTCACTTGATTGGCTCAATGCCGAGCTCGGTTATTTGAAGAGCCCGCGGTCGAGAGCCAAGGTGCGCGCGTGGGTCAATGCCCAGGCACAAGGGCAGACGATTGCCCGCGGCCGCGAGGCAGTCGAAAAGCTGCTGCAGCGCGAAGGCCGCACGGCGATCAAGCTGGACGTGCTCGCATCGCAGCTCGGGTTTCGCAACGCCGATGCGCTGTTTGAAGTTGTCGGCAAAGACGAGTTTTCGCTGCGCACGATCGAGAACTTGCTCCACCCGCCCGAGCCCGCGCCGACGGCCGATGAACAAATAGCGCTGCGCCGCGCGACGCCCGATGCCGAGCGGCCCAAGGGCGGCGTGTTGGTGGTTGGCGTCGAGTCGCTGATGACAAGCTTGGCGCGCTGCTGCCGGCCCGCGCCACCCGACGTGATCGCCGGCTACGTGACCCGCGGCAAAGGCGTGGCCGTGCACCGCGCGGCTTGCAGCAACTTCCGCCAGATGGCGCAGCGCGCGCCGGAGCGCGTGATTGCCGTGGCGTGGGGCGCGCCGCGCGGGGACAAACCGGCCGTCTACCCGATCGATGTGCTCGTGCAGGCCGCCGATCGGCAGGGCCTGCTGCGCGACATTTCAGAAGTCTTCACGAAGGAGAAGATGAACGTCACCGGCGTCAACAGCCAGTCGGTGCGCGACGGCAGCGGGGCGACGGCCTCAATGACATTCACGATCGAAGCGCTCGATTCGGCGCGCCTTGCTCACGTACTCGGCCTGGTGCAGCGCGTCAGCGGTGTGCGATTGGCAAGGCGCAAATGAGCGAGGTTCGATTCGTTATATAATCTTTGGCTCTAGGCGCGTAGCTCAGCTGGTTAGAGCACCACCTTGACATGGTGGGGGTCGATGGTTCGAGTCCATTCGCGCCTACCAAAATTGGTAGGAAAAAAAGCACTTATCGGAAACGATAGGTGCTTTTTTCTTGGGCAAATCCGGCAGCCGCTCGCCGCCGGCTGCGGCCGGAGTTGCCAATCGAGATCAGGCCTGTCGGGCGTACTCTGGGCCTGTGGGTGTTTGCGTGGCCACGGGCCAACGCATGTCGGCGAGTTGCCACTGCACCTTTAGATCGTCATACGCGATCAGAACGGCTTGCTCCGGCATCTCGGTTTGCTCCTGAAGCTTGAGGTCCACTTCATGGGCCACCTCCGAAAACTGCTGGCGGGTGGTGTCAAACCCCATCAAGGTCACATGCAATGCCCTGAGCTGATGGCCGATGCTGCGCGTGACGGGGTCTGCAGCCCGATCCACCAGGATTTTTCGACTGGGGCCGATGTCGTGAATGCTCGTCGCGCCCCTTGCGCCTGCGAGTGCAGCGCGCCACTGCGCGGACAGCTCGGCTGCGCCAGCCGTTCGAGCGATTCCAGTTGGCGAAGCCTGCCGTGGCGGCGGGCCGGCGTTTTGCGAGCCGCGCAGCCCGTCTCGCGCGTTGCCATCGCCGATCCGGGAAGGAGACTGGCCGCCCGGCCTGGCGGGATGTTCAGCACGGTTCGGTGGCGCTGCGCCATCAGTGCGCGGGGCGGCTGGGTTCGTGTTTGCGCCAGGAAGGATCGGGGTCATTCAGTGCTCCAGGGCCAGGGCCATGCCGTGCCGCAAAGGGCTCGGCGTGATCGCGCTAGCGTTTGAGTGCGACTAGGCGCGGGTGGGTGTGGTTGATTGAGTTGGGGAGCGTGGCCATGCACGAGGCTTTCGAGGCGCCAAAAGTGCTGGATGCATTCTGAGCCGCGCTTTCGTCGCGCCTCGCCGCAGCTCGCGAAGCCGTGTCAGCAAAGCCGCAATGCGGCTCCACCGCTGGCAGCAGATGGTTGGGCGCATGCGAGCCTCGTCGTCCTCCTCCTACAGGCGGGCACGACGGGCTCTGATCGGCACATCGAGTGCAGAGGCGGATAACCAGCACATCGGTCGCAACCTGCGCCGACACGCGGCAGCAACATGCCGTGGAGACCGCTCCAACCCATCAGGAGACCATTCCCATGGACAACTTCACCGCAGACCATGACGTCATTTCCTCCGACAAAGTGGAGGGCACCAAGGTTTACAACGAAGCTGGCGAAAAGCTCGGTTCTGTCGACGATCTGATGATCGACAAGCGGTCGGGCCAAGTCGTCTACGCCGTGCTCGAATTCGGCGGGTTTCTCGGCATGGGGACGGATCGTTACCCCTTGCCATGGAACATGCTGAAGTACGACACGGCGATGGACGGCTATGTCGTTCCGCTGGAGAAAGCACGGCTCGAAGGCGCGCCGCGCTACCCGGAGAACGACATGCCGGCCTACACCACCGACTACGGCCGGCGCGTTAACACCTACTACGGCCTGTAGGCGCGACGAGATTGGCGGGCGCTCGAGGGACACGAGCACCCGCCGCGTATTCCCGACTCGCCGCAGCAACGCGGCGAGCAAGAGGAGCGCTTGTCTGACAAGAGCGGTGCCGATGCGGTAATAGGATGACGCAAACAACCCGGCTCTCGGCGTGTCCCACTTGCGACTCTGGCTCTTGGTCTTGTTTCTCGCCACGGCGGCCTACGCCAATTGGCGTGGTCGCGTGCGCTTCGGCTGGCTGCGGGCGCTGACCGACTTCACGGTGTTGTTGGCACCATTCAACGCGCTGATGTACGCGACTTCGCGGGTGCGCGCCGCACCGTTCGTTGATCGCGCTGAGTTCGGCGAGTTGGCCGTGCTTGAAGCCCACTGGCAAACCATTCGTGACGAAGCGGGGCGCTTGCTGGGCGATGGGCACATCAAGGCAGCGTCGGGCTACACCGACATTGGATTCAACTCTTTCTTTCGCACCGGATGGAAGCGCTTCTACCTGAAGTGGTACGGCTCTGACCTCGACTCGGCGCGAGTGCTGTGCCCCGAAACCGTGGCTCTGCTCCACGGCATACCGAGCATCAAAGCAGCGATGTTTGCCTCGCTGCCCCCGGGCAGCCGCTTGGTGCGGCACCGTGATCCCTATGCGGGGTCTTTGCGATATCACCTGGGCCTGTCGACCCCGAATTCGCCCGCCTGCTACATCGAGGTTGACGGCCAGCGCTACCACTGGCGTGACGGCGAGGCCGTGATGTTTGACGAGACGTTTATCCACTACGCCGAAAACACCAGCACCGACCAGCGCGTGATCCTGTTTTGCGATGTCGAGCGCCCTTTGCGCTGGAAGCTGCCGACCTTGCTCAACCGGTGGTTTGGCCGCGTGGTGATGGTGATGTCAGCCACGCAAAACGTTCCCGGTGAACCTATCGGCGCGCTGAACCGGTTTTTCTTTCACGCATACAAGGTTCGGCTCGCGGGCAAAGCATTGAAGCAGCGCAGCCGAGCGAGTTACTACGTCGGCAAATGGCTGCTGATTTCCGCACTCGTCTACCTTGTTTTTTTCCTTTGAAAGATGGCTGCCCGACATTTGCGTGAGCCGGCGCTTCGATCAAGTGCCGATCTAGGGATGGGCACCCCATAGGGGGTGTTGCGCGGCGGTTCTGCTGGCTACGCTTACCACATGAATCAAGACCCCTGGCTCCTTCAAGTGGCCGCGTTTGGCGGTTCCGCGGCGCGTCCACCCAGCCAGTGGCGTGATTCACAACGGCACGTCGTCAACGGCCGTTCACCCGGGCAACTTGCCCGTTGCTGGCCAGACGCCGGCCCGATGCTTCAGCCCGATCCCGCGCGCGGTGTGCTCGCTCTCGATGCAACTGACGCCGAGGTGGTTGAGCATCTGCGCCGCGCTGGCCCGCTGACGATCGCGCAGATGGCGGTCCGCATGCAGGTGACGCACCCGGCGGCGTGGGATCGCATGCACGGCCTCGCTCGGCGCGGCTTGGTGCGCCGAACTGCGGGTGCGTGGTCGGCAGTTGTGCGTGGGCCCGCAACTGCCCAGCTCTCGGATTCGCCCTGAAATTACCCACCACGACCACCGGAGAACCTCTCATGCACACCAACGCCGAAACACAGTGGGTCGACCGTTTCGTCTCCAAGCTCGGCAGCCTCGGCGCACCAATGCAAGCCGACCACATCGAGCATTTGGCGCGCGAGCTCTACCCTGATCTGAATGCCGTTGCGCCCGAAGACGTGGCGGAAAGCGAGTGGCAGTCGTTCCCACACAACGACTGATCTCGCCGAGGGCGCCGCTGCCCTCTACGTAGATTTGCACTACTTACAAACTGCAATTGCCAAGCAACGCAGCATCAGCACGATGTGCTGGTGCGAGATTTCCAAGATTCGACGCTTTGGCAGATCAGCGGCTTCAACCGGGCGCAGCAACCCGGTGGCCACAGCGGCTTTGCGCGGCTCGAAGGCCCAACGCTGCTCCCCACCACGCTGCTGGCCGACTTGCGCCGGCTCGATGCTGACCCAACCAGCAACGATGTGATCGAGGTCATTGCGGCGTGCATGCGGCACCGCGAATCGGCCTTGCTTTGCTTGCGGCACGATGATCTTGTTTGGCCGGTCACGCTGTTTCCAGCCCAATCGATGTACCACTCGCCGCGAGATTTGAACCTCGCCTCGCCCACGGCCTTGGCCGCGCTCGGCCTGGTCACGATAGAGCCGCCTGGTGTCAGGGCGCCGGGCGATTGGATGCTCGAGCCGCCCAAGTTTCCGCCCGGGCGCATGCCGCTCGACACCGTGAATGCGAACACCGCGCCAGAGTTGTCCAGCCGCAGCGCAGCTCCTTCCCCGCGCGCCGATCTCTATCGCCCACTGCTACCTTTGGTCTGGATGCTTGCGCTCCGAGGGCCGCGACGCGCGTTGCTTGCCGAAATTGCTGGCCCTGCTGCGTACCGGGCGATTCGCAATCCGGCCGACGAAGGCCTGCTGCTCTCGGGTGCCATGGCGCCGGCACTGGAGCATCTGCGGCGCGAATCGGTATCTGTCCGAAACATGGCCACTTGGCCGGGCATGAGCGTCGAGCGTTGCTGTCGCTTGCTCAACGCGCTCTACCTCACCGCATCGTTGCTGGTGAGCCGCACGCACCCGGCAGCGCGGGCGGAACCAGAAGAAGCGAGTCGGCGACCGCCGAGTTCGCCGAAGCCGGGGAAGCCCCGGCGTTGAGTTTGGTTCTGCCGCAGTGGCGGTCAGATTGCGGGCGGCTTGCCGCTTGCAACGAAGTGTGGGTTATCGAACCCCGGCTTGCCATAGCCGAGCGGCTGCCCAGCGAGGTCAGTCACCGATCCGCCTGCTGCAGCCAGCACGGCGTGGCCAGCGGCGATGTCCCACTCCATCGTTCGACCAAGGCGAGGGTAGATGTCGGCCTCGCCCGCCGCGACGAGGCAGAGCTTCAGCGACGAGCCCGCGTTCTTCAGTGATGCGACTCGTCGGCCGGCGAGGAAGGCATCGAGCGCGCTCGCGTCGCCGTGAGAGCGGCTGGCCACGACGGTCAAGCCCTCTGCCGGCTCTGCGCGGCAGCCAATCGAGCGACGCCCTTGCTCGTCTTCGATGAATGCGCCCTTGCCAACCACACCAGCAAACAGGCGCCCAAGCGCCGGTGCGAGCACCACGCCCAGCACGGGAGTGCCGTTCTCGACAAGCGCAACGTTCACTGTGAATTCACCGTTGCGGCTGATGAATTCCTTGGTGCCATCGAGCGGGTCGACGAGCCAGAAGCGTTTGCCGACCGCTGGCGTGTGGCCACCGGCAACGGCCTCTTCTGCAACGATTGGAATGGTTGCGTCGAGCGCGATCAAGGCCTGCGTGATCAGCGCTTCGGCGCGTTCGTCAGCCTCGGTGACGGGCGACGAATCGTCTTTGCCGCGAATCGAAAAGTCGGTCGCGTAGACCGCCATGACGATCTCGCCAGCTTGGCGGGTGATGGAGATCACGGCATCGAGCAGGTCGCTCGCCGTGGTGTGAGTTGTCTGAGGTTCTTGCATCTGCGGCTCGTGGTGAGTGGTGTCGATTCAATTCTGATCGACGAGCTTCGATTAGCAAGAACAGCACCTTCACGCCATCAGATCGATCGATCCGCCCGGTGCGCCAGCGGTGGACGACACAGGTTGCGTGGTGACGGGCGCTGGTGTTGCTCCGCCTTCCTTCAAGCGGTTGATGGCCATGGCGTCGAACGAGGTTTGCGCAGCGCTCATGTCGCCACTGACCAGCGCCTTGCCGAGCTGTGCAAATGGGCTGTCTGGCCGCCAGCTGGCCGCAGCCGGCGCGTTTTTGACGAGACTGGCGTAGGCGCTGCGAGAGGCGTTGAGGTCGCCCGATGCGAGCGCTTGCGACAACTGCTGAAAAGACTCCCGGCGGGCTTGGCTCTTGTCGAGCCGATCTGCCGCGGTGGCGCCTCCCGCGCCGTTGAAGTTGAACCGCGATGCGGCTTGCGAGGTGATGTGCATGCTCATGGATGGCTCCTGGGTGGAATGGTGCCAACCAATGTAGTCATCGCGCAAAAGTGCAAACCGTGGAAAACCGCACGTTTGCCAGCGCTGCTCGGTGCTTCAGCGCGTGGTGGATTGGCCTGCTGCCGACGACTCAGCCGGCGGCAGCATTTGGCCGTTCAGTCTGCCCGTTCAGTCGGCCCGTTCAATCGAGACAGCCCAGCTCGCGCATTCGGGCGATGACGATATCGGCCGCTTCGGCGGGCGTGGTGGAGACCGTGTTGAGCCGCAGTTCGGGCGACTCGGGCGCTTCGTACGGCGAGCTGATGCCCGTGAAGTTGGCCAGTTCGCCGCGGCGGGCCTTCTTGTAGAGGCCTTTGACATCGCGCGTCTCGGCCACATCCAAAGGCGTGTCGACGTGGATCTCAATGAATTCACCGTCGCCCACCAGCGCACGCGCCATCGCGCGCTCAGCGCGGAACGGTGAGATGGCGGCGGTGAGCACGATCAAACCGGCATCGACCATCAACCGCGCCACCTCGGCCACGCGCCGCACGTTTTCCACGCGGTCAGCTTCGGTGAAGCCGAGGTCGCGGTTCAAACCGTGGCGCACGTTGTCGCCGTCGAGCAGGTAGGACTTGCGGCCGAGTGCGAAGAGCTTTTGCTCGACAAGATTGGCGATCGTCGATTTGCCGGCACCCGACAAACCAGTGAACCAAAGCACGACCGGCTTTTGCCCCATCTGTTCACTGCGCGCGGCTTTGTCGACATCGACGTGCTGCAAGTGAATGTTGTGCGAGCGCCGCAGCGCAAAGTGCAGCATCCCGGCGCCGACGGTGTTGTTGGTCATCCGGTCGATCAGGATGAAGCCGCCCGTGTCGCGATTGCTGGTGTACGGATCGAACGCGACCGCGCGGTCGAGCGAGATGTTGCAGACGCCGATCTCGTTGATGTCGAGCTTCTTGGCCGCCAAGTGCTCCATCGTGTTGACGTTGACCTTGTACTTCGGCTCGTTCACCGAGGCGCCCACCGTCTGCGTGCCGAGCTTCAAAAGGTAAGGGCGGCCGGGCAGCATCGGTTCGTCGACCATCCAGACGATCGTGGCCTCGAATTGGTCGGCCACTTCGGCGGGCGCATCGGCGATGGAGATCACGTCGCCACGCGAAATGTCGATCTCGTCTTCGAGTGTCAGCGTGATCGATTGGCCGGCCACTGCAAGCGGCTGATCGCCCGACAGCGTGACGATGCGCGCCACCCGGCTCTCGCGGCCAGAAGGCTGAGCGCGGATGCGGTCGCCGGGTTTGATCATGCCGGCGGTGATGACGCCGCAGAACCCGCGGAAATCGAGATTCGGGCGGTTCACCCACTGCACTGGCAGGCGGAACGGCAGCGCCTGCATGCGCGTCTCGTCGATCTCGCAGGTCTCGAGGAAGCCCATCAATGTGGGCCCGCGGTACCACGGCGTGCGCTCGCTGGCGACGAGCATGTTGTCGCCCTTGAGGCCCGAGAGCGGAATGGAGGTGATGTCAGCCAGGCCAATCTGTTTGGCGAAGGCGCGGTATTCGTCGTCGATGCGGCGGAAGATGTCTTCCGAAAAGTCGACCAAGTCCATCTTGTTGATTGCAAGCACCACCTTGCGAATGCCGATCAACGAAACGAGGTAGCTGTGCCGGCGCGTTTGCGTCAGCACGCCCTTGCGCGCGTCGATCAAGATCACGGCCACATCGGCGGTCGATGCGCCAGTGATCATGTTGCGCGTGTACTGCTCGTGGCCCGGCGTGTCGGCGACGATGAACTTGCGGCGGTCGGTGCTGAAGAAGCGGTAGGCCACGTCGATCGTGATGCCTTGCTCGCGCTCTGCCGAGAGGCCGTCGACCAGCAGCGCGAAGTCGATGTCGCCGCCCTGCGTTCCCCACTTCTTGGAGTCGGCCTCTATCGCCGCGAGCTGGTCTTCGAAGAGCATCTTCGATTCATACAGCAAGCGCCCAATGACGGTGCTCTTGCCGTCGTCAACCGAGCCGCAGGTGATGAAGCGCAGCAAACTCTTGCGCTCGTGCTGGTGCAGATATTCGGTGATGTCGGAGGCGATCAGGTCCGAAACGTGGGCCATGAGAATGTTCCTGGAAAGTGGAGTGGAGTCGAATGAAGGCGAACGGTCAGAAGTAGCCTTCTTGCTTCTTCTTCTCCATTGACGCCGCCGAGTCGTGGTCAATCATTCGGCCCTGGCGCTCGGAGGTGCGGGTCAAAAGCATCTCTTGGATGATGGCCGTGAGCGTGTCGGCCTCGGACTCGACGGCACCTGACAGTGGATAGCAACCCAGAGTCCGGAAGCGCACTTTCTTCATCATCGGCACTTCGCCAGTCTTCAGCGGCATGCGGTCATCGTCGACCATGATCAGTGTGCCGTCACGGTCGACCACGGGCCGCTCGGCCGCAAAGTAGAGCGGCACGATCGGAATGTTCTCGAGTGAGATGTATTGCCAGATGTCGAGCTCAGTCCAGTTGGAGATTGGGAACACGCGAATCGACTCGCCCTTCATCTTGCGGCCGTTATAGAGGCGCCACAGTTCGGGGCGCTGGTTCTTTGGGTCCCAGCGGTGGGCCGTGGAGCGGAACGAGAAGATGCGCTCCTTCGCGCGAGACTTCTCTTCGTCACGCCTCGCGCCACCAAAGGCCGCGTCAAAGCCAAACTTGTCGAGCGCTTGTTTCAGGCCTTGGGTCTTCCACATGTCAGTGTGGATGGCAGAGCCATGCGTGAAGGGATTGATACCGAGACTCGCCGCTTCGGGGTTTTGATGAACCAGCAACTCCATGCCCATTTCCTGGGCCATGCGCGAGCGCATTTCGTACATCGCCCGGAACTTCCAGGTCGTGTCCACGTGAAGCAAGGGGAAGGGCGGCGGCGATGGATAGAACGCCTTGCGCGCCAAGTGCAGCATCACGGCCGAGTCCTTGCCGATCGAGTAGAGCATCACCGGCTTATCTGCTTCGGCGACAACCTCTCGCATGATGTGAATGCTCTCGGCCTCGAGGCGTTGGAGGTGCGTAAGTTTCATCGGCGCGATCATCCTGGTGGAGTCTTGTTTGAGGCAGCTTCTGGGCTGCAGAAATCGGAGTCGTCCGCCCCTCGCCGGACGATTGGCGACTGCGGCAAGTAGCGTGCCACAGCGCGCTCACTGTCTTGGGTCATGTTGACATTGGGGATGTCTCTGTGACTTTTGCGGCCGTAGTATCGCCGCCTGTCGGGTCTTCCAGAATGCCCCACGCGGCCCTAGAACGTGGGCTGTGAGGGCGCGAATGAGAGCCAGCGCCTGAGTCACCACGATGGCGTTTGGCCAACCACCTCAGCAGGCCCGGTTCGTGCATATCGCCGGGTCAACGTTGTGCGGGCGGCTGAAATATTTTGGTACCCGCATTGGCGAGGGAGTGGGCTTGGTGAGGAGACTCGGATTGAATCTGCCCTGCAAAGGGAGCGTCATGCACGAGGCGCTTTATTGGCACTTGTGCGCATTCGCCGAATGACCGCCGGCGGCAGCGCAACTCGCTTACTTCCGATTGCACTCCATTGGGTCAGCGGCTGTGAGCACAAGTTCTCGGCTGCTACCATCTTCTGCAATAACCCCTCTGCTCATCCGCTCTTCGCACAGGATGGCGGCTCTGTGACTTGGGAGTACTGCTCGTGAAATTTCGCAATCCTGCCGCCCTCTTGTTCCAGATCGCGGCAACTCTGGTGATTGCGCTGGCAGTGTCTGCCTGCGGTGGCGCTCGCAATGCGCGTGGCACCAATATCACTGTCACTGGAAGCACACCGAGCGACCCGGTCACTGGCGGCGGCACCGTCGTCTTCACGATGACTGTGGCCAACTCCGGCGACGCCACGGCATCTGACGTCCGAATCGTCAACGGCATCGGCAACCAACTCGCACTCACCAGCATCACCTGCACCGCGAGTGGCGGTGTGGTCTGCCCCGAGACGCCCAGTGTCTCGATGACGATTCCGACGATGGGCGCTGGCTCCAGCCTCACTTTCGTGGTCAGCGCGAAGGTCGGCGCCACGGCCAACGGCACGATCGTCAACACGATGACGGCCACGATCAGCGACGACGTTGACCGCACCGACAACACCTTCACCGCGCAGGCCAATGCCAGCACGCCGTCGAGCAACCTGGTGGTCGGCGGTACTGGCCCGGCAACTGTTGTTGACGGCGGCGGTTCAGCCGTGTTCGCAATGACTGTTCGCAACGACGGGCCCGATGCGGCCACTGGTGTTCGCTTGCTCAACACCGTCGGCAGCAACCTCACTTTGACCGGTGTGGCCTGCACGGCGTCTGGCGGCGCGATCTGCCCGGCCGTGCTCGGCGTGCAAATGACGCTCGAGAGCCTGCCCGTCGGCGGCTTGCTCAGCTTCGATGTCACAGCCAAAGTGGCGCTTGGCACCAATGGTGCGATCACCAACACCTTCGAAGCCACGGCCGACCACGACGCCACGCGCGAAGACAACAAGGTCGTTGCTGTCGGCAATTCGGAAGCCAACAACGTCGGTGTCACGGCAAGTGCGCCCAGCGGCAATATCGCGGGCGGGTCATTGACCTCGTTCACGATGGTTGTGGCCAACAGCGGCCCGGCCGCGGCGGTTGATGTCGCGATCACTGACACGCTCGACGCCGGCCTGAGCCTGGCTGGCACGATCAAATGCAGTGCCACTGGCGGCGCGGTTTGCCCGCCGTCCACCGGTCTCACGATGACCGCCCCGTCGATCCCGGTCGGCGGCACGCTCACCTTCATCGTCCCAGTCACGGTCTCGGCCGGTGCCAACGGCGTGCTCGGTAACGCCATGACGGCCATCGCCAGCGGTGACTCCGGGCCCGCCAACAACACCGCGCGGGCCGCTATCAGTGCGGTCAGTGTCGATCTGGGCGTATCCGAAACTGGGGCGACCAGCGTTGCTGCCGGCAGCTCGGCTGTCTTCACCGCACTCGTCGCCAACCCGGGCGGTGGCGCGGCCAGCAACCTGACGATCAACTGGACCGCAAGCGCCGCGTTTGCCACGACCAACACCGTCGTCTGCACCGGCACTGGCGGCGCCGTCTGCCCGTCCGTGCTCGGCCCGGTGATGACCTTGCCCAGCCTGGCCGCTGGTCGATCGCTGATCTTCACCTTCACGGTGGCCGTGCCCGACACCGCCCGCGGCGCGATCACGAACACCGTGTCGATCACCGCTGATGGCGATCCGAACTTGGCGAACAACACCGCCAGCGTCACGACACTCGCCTCAGATTCCCGCAACGGCAGCTACAAGGCCTATGCCGCCGATGGTCGCCTCTATGACATGGCGGTCGACTTCGATGCACGCACCTACAGCATGTCGGGCAATGGGCTGAATCTTCAGCGCAGCTTCGTGGCCGATGCCACCACGGTCACCAACCCCGATGGCAGCAAGACCGTCGGCAACGGTGATTACAACGTCGCTGGCGCAGCTGCCACCACCAAGTTCCGCGCTGCGACCGACCTGCTCGTTGGCGGCGAGAACTTCGGCCGGGGCAATCTGCCTTACGTCGCGGCACGGCACTTCGGCAGCACGCTCAACGAGATGACCGGCAGCTACAACCTCATGTCGCGCAATGTGTCTGCCAAAGACGCGAGTGCTGTGACTCGCCCGGCAACGGCCCGCGCATCGGGCAATGTGTTGACGGTTTGTGAAACGCCCACACTCGTCGCGCCAACCACGGGCTGCGGATCAGGTTTCCTGAAGAACTTCGTCGTCACCGTGACTGACGATCTCTACACCGGTGTTGAAGCCATCACGGGCGAGGTCTACAGCTTCCGCATCGCCAGCACTGGCGGCTCGCGGATGCTGCTGAGCTCGAGTGTGAACCCCGATCCGAACGACACCGCCAACTCGATCCGCCAGTTCCGCATCGGCTTGACGGATGCTGCCTCGCTCGCTGGCGGTACCGTGCGCGGCCCGAGTTCGAGCGGCGACTGGGTCAACATCGCGCTGCAGCCGGCGAGGTATCTGTTCAACGGCATCGTGCAGACGGCTGGTGACGACGCGACCCTGCTGCCAGTCTCAAACGCTGGCCCATTCGCGATGCTTCAAGGCACTCGCCGCACCGATGGTTTGACTGTCTACGTCATGCAAGCGATCCCGCTGGTGGTGGCCATTGATGCGCCCACCACGCCTGCAGGATTGATGCAAATCGCTCTGCCCTAATAAATTCGATTTCTAGTAAACCGGGAGGCCCTCATGGACTGCAACCACATCGTTTTCATCGTGATGGACAGCTGTCGCTACGACAGCTTCGTCGCCGCGAAAACGCCCAACATCGATCGCCTGGGTGTGGCTGAAAAACGTTACTCGTACGCGTCGTGGACGGGCCCCTCGCACCACACCTTTGCGATGGGCATGCTGCCCCACACGAGCCCGAAAGAAGTGTTCGCCTCGGAGGTCTACAAAGACGAGTTCGCGCTCTGGAAAGACCGCACGGGCCACGCCGAGATTGCCTTCAAAGAGTTCTTGCCCGACCTCTCGTTGCCCAAGGTGTTGCGCCGCTTGGGCTACCGGACCGTCGCCAAAGTCTCGATGCCGGTGCTCAACAAGAACACGCTCTTGAGCCGCGACTTCGACGAATACAAGTTGATGGGCCACCACAACGACTTCGCCGGCATGATCAAAGAGATGGAGTTCCCAGACGGTGAACCCCACTACTACTTCTTGAATCTCGGCGAGACGCACTACCCCTACATGCTTTCCGGAGAAGGCTTGCCGCACATCTCGGGCTTGCATGGCGCGCTGAAGTCAATGGACCATTCAGAGGCCACCGCCGGCAAGCAAGTGTTTGATCCGGGCCAGATGGAAATGCTGCGCCAGCAACAGATCAAGTGCGTCGAATATGTGGACGGCTTGATCGGCAAGCTCATGGGCGAGACGCCGCCCAACACCCACTTCATCATCACCGCCGACCATGGTGAGCTCTTTGGTGAAGACGGCTACTTCGGCCACGGCCCGATCATGCATGAGAAGTGCTTCGAAGTGCCCTTCGTCGAAGGCCGTCTCGGCTGAGCGTGAGGCTGTTGGCCGACCAAGATTTCGACACATCAGTCACCCATGGCGGCACCTCTTTTTCTGCTGGCACCACCGAGGTCCTACACCTCGTTGATCAATGCCATGTTGGGTCAACACCCGCAAGCTTTCGGCCTGCCGGAGCTGTGCCTGTTCAATGTCAAGACATTGATCGACATGTGGGTCCGCACCTCGGATGAAATGGGCAGCGAGGCCAAGACGCGGCACGGCTTGCTGCGTGCAGTGGCTGAGATCTACAGCGGTGAACAAAGCATGGACAGCGTTCGCATGGCCGATCGCTGGTGCGCAGCCAGGCAAAACCGCAGCACCGCCGAGATCTATCAGGAGCTCGTTGAGAAAGTTGACCCGTTGGTCACGGTCGAGAAGAGCCCGGCTTACACCGTTGACATCAAACGCATGTTCCGCATCAAGGCGGCATTCCCGAATGCGCGCTATCTGCATTTGACTCGCCATCCGGTTGGGCAATGCAAATCGGTGATGAGCCTCTATGAGGGCACGTTTGCTTTGTTCGTCAATTCGATTGAGTTTCTCGAAGACCGCGCGATCGTCGAGCCGCAGTTTGCATGGCACGACCTGAACGTCAACATCCTCAACTTCCTCGACACCATTCCAGCAGCTCAACAAATGCGAATTCGCGGCGAAGACGTCATGAGCGATCCGCCGCATCATTTGAAGAACATCTGTCAGTGGCTGGGCCTTCGTGATGACGCGCAAGCCATCGACGACATGATGCACCCCGAGCGTTCGCCCTTCGCCTGCTTTGGCCCGCTCGATGCGATGTTCGGCAACGACCCCAACTTTCTCTCCGGCCCGACTTTCCGGCCGCACAAGGTGAAGGTGCCGCCGCTCGATCGGCCCGTGCCGTGGCGGCCCGATGGCAAAGGCTTGAAGCCCGAGGTCATTGCGCTTGCCAAAGAGTTCGGCTACTGAGCATCACCCCAGGATTTTGAGATGAGCAACAGCACCGATTCCGATCCGCCCGTGGGCACCCGCCCGCCGATCGGCCCGATCCAGGGCGACCCGGTCACGACCCACCCGCACCTCGACCGGCTCACCCCCACACAGCGTGCGCTGCGTGACGCACTGATGCGCGAGTTCAAGTCGCGCAAGGCGAAGAAGTTCGTCGAGAAACAGGTGCAGTACATCAACGCCAATCGGCAGGTCGCTGACGGCATCAAGATCTTGTTCGATGAACACGGCCAGCCGCCGGCCAACGCATCGATGGAAGACATCATTGCCGAGCGCCGGCAACTCGAGTACCAGATCAAGTGGTTCGAAGCGATGGCCATCGAACTGCAGACACGCATGCTGCGCGTGCATGAGATCGAAGCGCTCGCGCTCGATGTGCTTGCTCGCTCGCCCCAAGAATGATGAAGACGAGTCGATCCCACATTTCTAACCCCGGCTTGCGGCTGCCTTTGCAGCGCCTGCGCCCTTTGCCGCTGGCCGTGGCCGCGATGCTTGTGATCACAGGCTGCACCTTGGGCCCCGACTACAAGCGCCCGGATATCGACGTGCCGGTGGCGTGGCGCGCTGCGCCTGCGGCAAGCGCTGCGTCGGCCAGCGGGGCGGCTGCACTGGCTGCACCGGCTGGAGTCTCAGCGTCAGCCGTCGGCTACGTGCCGGTCGAGCTGCCGCCGGTAGGTGCGGCCGAACTTGCGGATACAGCGTGGTGGTCGGCCTTCGGCGATCCGGTGCTCGATCAGCTGATTCAAACCGCGCTCGAGAACAACAAAGACCTGCGCATTGCCGCGTTCCGCATTCAGCAGTACGACGCCTTCCTCCAAGTCACGCGCGCTGCGGGCTTGCCGCAGGTCGGCGCCGGTGCCAGCCGCACGCGCGACACCTTGAGCGAGAACCGCCAGGTTCCCTTGGCTGTCGGCACGGAGCCCGTCGGCAACTCCTACGAGGTTTTGGGCCGCGTCGCGTGGGAGCTTGATTTCTGGGGCAAATTTCGCCGCGCCAATGAGTCTGCACTGGCGCAGCTGATGGCCAGCGAAGAGACGCGCCGCGGGCTGGTGCTGACGCTGGTGTCCGATGTGGCGTCGGCCTACGTTCAGCTGCGCAGCCTCGACAGCGAGCTCGAAGTCTTGCAGCGCAGCGTGGCGAGCGGCCGCGAAACCTTGCGCCTGCTCGAATCCAAGTACGCCGGCGGCGGCATCTCCGAGGTGCCGGTGATCCAGGCGCGCGCTGCGCTCGAAGAACTCACGGCCAACTTGCCCGTGAAGGAGCAGGGCATCGCGAAGCTTGAGAACGGCCTCTCCGCGTTGCTCGGCCGCAATCCCGGGCCCATCGAACGCGGCAAACCGATCACCGCGCTGGCGCTGCCGCCGATCCCCGGTGGCTTGCCGGCGGAGCTGCTGGTGCGCCGCCCGGACATCCGCAAAGCCGAGCAAGATTTGATCGCCGCGAACGCGAAGATCGGTGTCGCCAAGGCGCAGTACCTGCCCGATATCTCACTCACCGCCAGCTCCGGCTTTGCCAGCACCGACCTCAGCAATTTGACCTTGCTGACCTCCAACTTCGGCAGCTTTGGCGTCACCTTGCTCGGGCCCATCTTCACCAGCGGCCGCATTGCGGGGCAGGTGCGCGAGGCCGAGTCGGCACAGCAGCAGACCGCCACCGCCTATTTGCTCGCGGTTCAAGCGGGCCTGCGCGAGGTTGAAGACGCGCTCGTTTCACACCGCAAGACCTTCCAACGCCTGGGCATTCGCACGCGCCAGCTCGATGCACTGCGCGCCGCTCGCGAGAGCGCCAAGAAGCGCTACGCCGGGGGCTACACCGGCTACCTCGAAGTGCTCGCCGCGGACCGCGATGTCGACACCGGCGAGCTCCAGTACAGCCAAACCCGCTCCGATCAATACAGCGCGCTGATCGCCGTCTACAAAGCCATGGGAGGCGGCTGGAAAGTCGCTGACGCCCTGGCTCCGAGCACATCCCAGACCACAAAGACCGCCCCATGAGTGATTCTTCGAAGAACGTCGCGCTGCCGGCCTACTTGCCTCGGCGGCTGCAGGCATTCCGCATCGTCCAAGGCGACAAAACCACCTACATCCTGCGCGACAAGCTCGTCGACAAAACCCACGACCTCGAGCCATGGCAGTTCTTCGTGCTCGAGGTTTTGCCGGGCTGCGACAACGTCGAGAAGTTGCTCGGCATCTTCGAAGACCGCTTTGGCCGCAAGATCACCGAAGCCGAAGTGCTCACCTTCTTCGGCTGGCTCGCCGACAACAAACTGCTCGATGAAGAGAGTGCAGCCCACCCGCTGCTCAAGCCGTTCACGGTTCAGGGCTACGCGCTAGAGAAAGGCTTGGTCAAGCCAAAGTCGTTCGAAGAACTCGCAGTGATGATGGCGCCGGCAAGCGCGAAGAAGGGCAGCCAGGGGCCAACTGCCCCGCCGCCGGCCGATGGCGCGGTTGTCGAAGATCTCGCTGCCGGCGTCAACGATGCAGCCAACCTTGACCCGCGCCGCCGCGGCAAGGCGCTCAAGCTGTTCGAAATCAAGCCGATGCTGGCGGTGCTGCTGCCGATCGTCACGCCGCTGCGCTGGGTGGTCTATGCGTTGCCGTTGATGGCGTTTGCCGCGTTGATGTTGGTGATTCGCTATTCGCCACTGGCGTTCTCTGACCTGCAATCGCTGCGCGACGCGACCACGCTGTTGACGCACGCGGTCTTCAGCTTGCTCACGATCAACATCCTCGCGGTGATCACGCAGGCCTTCATCGCGCAGAAGTTTCGAGCCACCGTGGGGCCGCTCAGCATCGCGCTGCGCTTTGGCTTCTTCCCGCGGTTCACGGTGTTCCTGAGCAACACCAAACAGCTCTCGCGGCGTGAACGCATGTGGCTGCACGGCGGCCCGATCTTGATGCGGATATTCCTGTTCAGCGTCGGTGTGCTCGTTTGGTACAACACCCGCGACGACTTGCTCGCGCTCTCGCGCACCGGCCTGGCGCTGGCGTTCTTGTGCGGCTTGAACATCCTCGTCGAAGGCGGCAACCCGCTCGTCAACGGCAACGGCTACCACTTGCTCGCGGCCTTCATGGACGAGCCTTACCTTCGCGGCAAGTCGTACAAGGCCTTCATGGACCGGTTCCGCGGCGTCGCGCCAACCGAGTCTGAAAGCAACGTGCTGGCGACCTACGCGTTGGTCAACTTCGCCTACGCGTTCTTGGTGTTGATCGTGATCGTGCTGATCGTCGGCAAGTTCTTCGCAGAAGAACTGCACATCGGCGGCGCGACCATCATCATCTGCATCGCACTCGCGGCGTATTTGATCTCGCGCACGATCACGCGCTTCAAGATGATCTCCACCGCGTACGACCGCTCGGTGCAGTTCGACCGCTGGCGCAAGCGCGCATTGCCAGCCGAAGCGGGCGAGGCCAAGCAAGTCGAGCCGGCTGGTAGCCGCACGTCTGCCTACGTCAAGATCGCGCTCGGGCTCTCGCTGTTGTTGCTGCTCTTCCTGCCTTATCCGTACGACGCCGGCGGCACGTTCGACATCTACCCCAACAACCGCCAAGTCATCACGACCGACATCGGCGGCGTGGTCGAAGAGGTCAGGTTCCTCGGCGGTGAATCGGTCAAAAAGGGCACCGTGCTCGCGCGCGTCGCCTCGACCGATTTGACCTCGCAAATTGCCGTCTTCAACGCCAAGATCGCCGAGCAGCAAGCGGTGATCGATGATTTGAAGGCCAGGCCGAAGAAGGAAGAGGTGATGGTCGCGCAAAGCGCGGTCGATCTTGCAAGCAAGCGCGCGTCGTTCAGCCGCGAGCGGGTACCACGCCTCGAGCGGCTCTATGCCGATCACACCATCTCTTTCGAAGAACTCGACGCGGCTCGCAAGGAATACGAAGTCGACACGCAACTGGTGGCCGAGAAGCAAGCCTCGCTCGCGTTGATCAAGACCGGCACGACGCCAGAGAAGATTGCCGCCGAAAAGGCCAAGCTCGATGCGCTCAAGCAAGAGCAGGCCACGCTTGCCGGCAAGTCCGATCGCACCGCACTGAAGATGCCGTTTGACGGCAACATCTTGACGCTGCACTTGAACGAGCGCTTGAACTCGGTGCTCGACAAGGGCCAGGCTTTCGCGACCGTCGAAGACACGAGCTCGGTCACGGCGCAAATCCAAGTGCCTGAATCAGACCTGAGCTACGTCAAGATCGGCTCGACAGTCCGCGCCGTGCCCAACGCTTACTTTGACCGCGTCTACGTCGGCAAGGTGCAGACGATCGACCGCAATGTCACCGTCAAGTCGTTTGGCAACGTCGTCAACGTGATCGCGGTGATCGACAACCCGAAGGGTGAACTCAAGACCGGCATGACGGGCTACTCCAAGATCGTCGGCCCGACCTTGCCGGTTTGGAGGGCCTTCTCGCTCGCGCTGATGCGCTTCTTCAGCGTGCAAGTGTGGTCGTGGATTCCGTGATCGGCTTGGAGGTGGTGGCCTCTGCGTGAGGCTCCCGCGTAAATCAAACAACGCCAGAACCGCGGCAGCGGCTCTGGCGTTGTGCTTTGTGGCGAGCCAGTCTTGGCGCCTCTTGTGCCTGTTGCGTCTCTTGCGTCTCTTGCGCCTCTTGCGCGGCCGATGGTGTGGCATGAGCCGGCTGCAATGTGCCAACTCGGCACAGCGCCGAGTGCAGGTTCGACACCGATTCCGCAGGCCAAGCTTCGTTGCTAAATTCGGCCGAAACCTCGGAGAACCTCATGAAACTTCTACGCGCGTTGCTCGCTTGGGGCACAGCACTTGGGCTCGCAGCTGCAGCGCAGGCCGATGTCAACGTCGGCATCACGATCTCCACCACGGGCCCGGCCGCATCGCTCGGCATTCCGCAGAAGAACACGGTTGCGTTGATGCCGGCGTCGATCGGCGGCCAAAAGATCAACTACATCGTGCTCGATGACGCATCCGACACCACCACCGCAGTCAGCAACACCCGCAAGCTGATCACCGAGAGCAAGGTCGATGTGATCCTCGGCTCGAGCATCACGCCGAACTCGCTGGCGATGATCGATGTGGTGGCGGAAGGGCAAACGCCGATGATCTCGGTGGCGGCGTCCGCGCGCATCGTCGAGCCGCTCGATGCCAAGCGGCGCTGGATCTTCAAGACGCCGCAGAACGACATCATGATGTCGCTCGCCATCGCAACCCACATGGCCGATGCGGGCATCAAAACCGTCGGCTTCATTGGCTTTGCCGATGCTTACGGCGAAGGCTGGTACAGCGAATTCGCCAAAGCTGCGGCACTCAAGGGCCTGAGCATCGTCGCCAATGAGCGCTATGCACGTGCGGATACATCGGTCACCGGCCAAGTGCTCAAGCTCGTGGCGGCCAAGCCCGATGCAGTGCTCATTGCTGGCTCCGGCACGCCGGCCGTGCTGCCGCAACGCACGCTGAAGGAGCGGGGCTACGCCGGCAAGATCTATCAAACCCACGGCGTGGCCAACAACGACTTTCTCCGAGTCGGCGGCAAGGATGTCGAAGGCACGTTGCTGCCGGCCGGGCCAGTGCTGGTCGCGGCGCAACTGCCGGCCGGCAACCCGGTGAGAAAGTCGGCGCTCGAATACGTGGCGAAGTACGAAGCCATGTACGGCAAGGGTTCCACTTCCACCTTCGGCGGCCACCTGTGGGATGCCGGTCTCTTGATGCAAAGCGCTGTGGCCGTGGCGCTGAAGAAAGCGCAACCCGGCACGCCGGAATTCCGTGCGGCGTTGCGTGATGCGCTTGAAGCAACGGTCGATGTGCATGGCGCTCACGGCATCTTCAACCTCTCGCCGAAAGATCACCTCGGCCTCGACCAGCGCGCTCGCGTGATGGTGAAGATCGAAAACGGCGCCTGGGCCTATCAGCCCTGACGAATCGACACCGCAGCAGCGCCCCATGCCCATTGCGCGTGCACAGCGCGGCGCCGTCGCCAGCGATGACGCCTTGACCCTCGTTGCCAAGCCCGCTGTGCCGCCGTGATCGCCGGGGGAAACCCCGCCGCGGGGCCGCCGAGCGGGCTCCTAGAATCGGCTCGCCTTTGAAGCCAGGAGTCCCCGAATGTCATCTACCCGCCGCGGCAACGCTACGGAGCCCGGCAAAGCGCCCGAGAAGCCCAGTGAAGCGCCCGCCAGCACGGCCAGCAGCCTCGGGACCCGCATCCTCAAAAAGTACCCCAATCGGCGCCTCTACGACACCCAGCTCAGCAGCTACATCACGCTGGCCGATGTGAAGAAGATGGTGATGACCGGCGAGCGCTTCGAGGTGCGCGACGCCAAGACCAGCGAAGACCTGACCCGCAGCATCCTTCTCCAAATCATTCTGGAAGAAGAGACCGGTGGCGTGCCGATTTTCTCGGCGCCGATGCTCGCGCAGATCATTCGTTTCTATGGCCACTCAATGCAGGGAATGATGGGTTCTTACCTCGAGAAAAACCTGCAGACCTTCACCGACATCCAGGCGCGCTTGGCCGATCAATCCAAGGGTTTGCTCGATGCGAAGGCGCAAAGCCCGGAGCTGTGGTCGCAGCTGTTGAGTGGTCAGGCACCCATGGTGCAGGGCTTGATGGGCACCTACCTCGAGCAGTCGCGCAACATGGTCGCGCAGATGCAGGAGCAAATGGCCAAGCAGGCCGAAACGCTGTTCCCTGGATTGCCGGGCTTCCCCGTTCCCAAGCGCTGATCCGCCGTCTCGGGCAGCAGCTCGCCCAGCGCTGAGCCGATCGGCGAAAATCTGGTGATGACACAAGCAACACAATCGCCGCCCCTCGTGGCGGCACCCAAGATCGGCTTCGTCTCACTCGGCTGCCCAAAGGCGCTGACCGATTCGGAACTCATCCTCACGCAGCTCCGCGCCGAGGGCTACGAGACTTCCAAGACCTTCGCCGGTGCCGATCTCGTGATCGTCAACACCTGCGGCTTCATTGACGATGCCGTCCGCGAAAGCCTCGACACCATTGGCGAAGCACTGGCCGAAAACGGCAAAGTGATCGTCACCGGCTGCCTCGGCGCGAAGGCCGGGGAGGGCGGCGGCAACCTCGTGCGGCAAATGCACCCGAGCGTGCTCGCAGTGACCGGCCCGCACGCCACGCACGAGGTGATGGACGCAGTTCATCTGCACAGCCCCAAGCCGCACGATCCGTTCATCGACCTCGTGCCAGCACAAGGCGTGAAGCTCACGCCGCGCCACTATGCCTACCTGAAGATCAGCGAAGGCTGCAACCACCGCTGCAGCTTTTGCATCATCCCGAGCATGCGCGGCGATCTGGTTTCGCGCCCGGTGGGTGATGTGCTTGGCGAGGCACAACGGCTCTTCGCCTCCGGCGTGAAGGAGCTGCTCGTCATCAGCCAGGACACGAGCGCGTATGGCGTTGACGTCAAGTTCCGCACCGGCTTCTGGGATGGCCGCCCAGTCAAAACCCACATGACCGACCTGTGCGAGAAGCTGGCCGAACTCGCCGCTGTTCATGGCGCGTGGGTGCGCTTGCACTACGTGTATCCGTACCCGCATGTCGACCAGATCCTGCCGCTGATGGCCTCGGGCGCGATCCTCCCCTACCTCGATGTGCCCTTTCAACATTCACACCCCGATGTGCTCAAGCGCATGAAGCGCCCGGCCAACGGCGAGAAGAACCTCGAGCGCCTGCAGCGCTGGCGCGAAGCCTGCCCTGAAATCGTGATTCGCAGCACGTTCATCGCCGGCTTCCCTGGCGAGACCGAGGCCGAGTTCGAGCACCTGCTCGGCTTCATGCGCGAGGCCGAGATCGACCGCGCTGGATGCTTTGCGTATTCGCCTGTCAATGGCGCCACCGCCAACGATTTGCCCGGCATGTTGCCGCCCGAGCTGCGCGAAGAACGCCGCGCGCGCTTCATGGCGGTCGCCGAAGAAGTCTCGGCCGCGAAGCTCGCCCGCCGAGTGGGCGCCACGATGCAGGTGCTCGTTGATTCCGCACCAGCGCTTGGCCGCAAAGGCGGCGTGGGCCGCAGCTATGCCGATGCGCCGGAGATCGATGGCTGCGTGAAGCTGCTGCCGCCCGAGAAGGCCTCCAAGACTTTGAAGGTCGGCGAGTTCACGCGCGCACGGATCGTTGGCACGCAAGGCCACGATCTTCTCGGCGTGCCGGTCTGAGGGGCGCCGGATGAGCTCGTCGAACGAATCACTCAGCACCACGCTGATCCACCACCCCTATCAGCCACCGCGCGGCTTCGAAGCACCGCAGCCGCCGGTGCACAAAGCCTCCACCGTCATCTTTGCCAACACCGCAGCGCTCCACGCGCGCAGCTGGAAAGAAAAGAGCGGCTACACCTACGGCCTGCACGGCACGCCGACCACGTTCACGCTCGAAGAACGCATCGCGACGCTCGAAGGCGGCACGCACTGCGTGCTCGTGCCGAGCGGCCTGGCGGCCATCGCGCTGGTCGACTCAGCCTTGCTTGCGGCCGGCGACGAGGTGCTGATCCCCGACAACGCTTACGGCCCCGGCAAGGAGCTCGCGCGCAACGAGCTCGCACGCTGGGGCATCACGCACCGCACTTACGACCCGGCCAATCCGCAGGCCTTGGCCGAAATGCTGACGCCGGCCACCAAGCTCGTGTGGATCGAAGCGGCCGGCTCGGTGACGATGGAGTTCCCTGATCTGCCGGCTCTTGTGCGCGCGGCCCGCTCGCAAGGCGCCGTGGTCGCGCTCGACAACACCTGGGGCGCAGGCATCGCATTCAAGGCCTTCGAGATCGAGCCGGGTTTGGGCGTCGATGTCTCGGTGCATGCGCTGACCAAATACCCGTCCGGTGGCGGCGATGTGCTGATGGGCTCTGTCACGTCGCGCGATCCGGCGCTGCACTTGAAGCTCAACGCAACACACATGCGCATGGGCTGGGGCATCGCCGCAAACGACGCCGAATTGGTGCTGCGTTCTCTGCCGTCGATGCCGCTTCGCTATGCCGCGCAGGACCAGGCTGCGCGAGCGCTCGCGAGCTGGTGGGCGGGGCGGCCAGAGGTTGTGCAGGTGCTGCACCCGGCGTTTACCGGTTCGCCGGGCCATGAGCATTGGTTGCGGCAATGCACTGCTGCGGCCGGATTGTTTTCGGTGGTGTTCGACGAGCGCTACAGCAGCAAGCAAGTCGACGCATTCGTCGATTCGTTGAGGCGATTCAAGATCGGCTTCTCGTGGGCTGGCGCCGTCAGCTTGGTCGTGCCTTATGAGCTGCCGATGATTCGGACTCAACCCGCGTGGCGCGGCACCTTGGTGCGGTTCTCAATCGGGCTAGAAGCGGTCGATGACTTGATCGCCGACTCCGCTCAAGCGCTCGCCGCACTCGGCTGAAAACTCAGGGCTTTGATGAGACTTTGTGTCTCATCAAACTTCCTATTTTTCGAAGGGTCCATCGATCGCTCCGCGCTCGCGCCTACGGCTTTGATGAGACCTTGTGTCTCATCAAACGTCCCTTTTTTCGAAAGGTCCGTCGATCGCTTCGCGCTCGTGCCTACGGCTTTGATGAGACTTTATGTCTCATTAAACGTCCCTTTTCTCGAAAGGTCCGTCGATCGCTTCGCGCTCGTGCCTACGGCTTTGATGAGACTTTATGTCTCATCAAACGTCCCTTTTCACGTTCCCAGTCTTTCTTCTTTTCGGTGTTGCGCTTGTCGTGCTCGGCCTTGCCCTTGGCCAAAGCAATCTCGGCCTTCACCCGCCCGCCCTTGTAGTGCAGGTTCAGCGGCACGAGCGTGAAGCCCTTTTGCTCCACTTTGCCGATCAGCCGCTTGATCTCTTCTTTGTGCATCAAGAGCTTCTTCGTCCGGTCGGCTTCCGGGCTCACGTGCGTGGAGGCGCTCCGCAAGGCGTTGATCCGGCAGCCGATCAGGAACAGCTCACCGTCGCGGATCACCACATAGCCGTCAGTCAGCTGCACCTGGCCGGCGCGCACGGCCTTGATCTCCCAGCCTTGCAGCACCATGCCCGCTTCATAGCGTTCTTCGAGGTGGTAATCGAAATGGGCGCGGCGGTTTTCGGCAATGGACATGGGGGAAAGGTGAGGGCAAGCGCCGCCAATACAATTTCGGCATTGTATGAAGCACGTCAAGAAGTCGGTCCTGCTGTGGTACTCGCCACATGAGATGTACGCGTTGGTCACCGGCATCGAGGATTACCCCCAATTTTTGCCCTGGTGTTCAAAAGCCGAAGTCATTGAACGCCGCGCTGACGGTGTCACGGCCAAGCTGCATCTGTCGTATGCCGGCGTGCGCCAGGCGTTCACCACGCGCAACGTCCATGTGGCCGATCAATCGGTGGTGCTCACGCTGGTCGACGGGCCCTTTTCGATGCTTGACGGCACTTGGCGTTTTTTGCCCGTGCCGGAGGGCGCAGGCGCCGCGGCGTCGGCCTGCAAGGTCGAGTTCGAGCTGCGCTACGAGTTCTCGAGCCGCATGCTCGAAGCGCTGATCAGCCCGGTGTTCGACCGCATCGCCAACACCTTCGTTGACTCATTCGTCAAGCGAGCTGAGCAGGTTCATGGCCCTCGGTGAGGCCGGCCAGATCACGGTGAGCGTGATTTGCAGCCCGCGCGCCGGCGAATCACTGTGTGTGGATTTGATGCTTCCAGTCGGTTCCACCGTGCAGCAAGCCATCGATGCGAGTGGCGCATTGGCGCAATTCACGCCCGCGGCAATTGGCATTTGGGGCAAGCCCTGTAAACCGACTGATTGCTTGCGCGATCAAGACCGGGTCGAGCTCTACCGGCCGCTGCTGATTGATCCGATGGAGGCGCGCCGCGCGCGTCAGCGCCAGCAGAAAGCGTCACGCTGAAGCGTGCGCTGAGGGGTGCACTCAATGGTGCACCTGCAGCTCATTTGCATTCGCTCGAGACCATCGCCTTGGTGCGTTTGACTTCATCGGCGCGGCCAGCGTCGTCAAGCACTTCGCGCTCGCCTTTGGCGTTGGTCTTGGCAATGCGGACACCGCTTTCCAGCGCGCGCATTTGGGCTTGCGCGCGGGTGCAGTTGTCTGCTTTGACCGCGGCAATGCGCTCTTGTTCGGCCTTCTTCTTAGCTGCCTCTTCCTGCTCGGTTTTCTTGCGCTTGGCTTCGAGTTCGGGGTCGGTCATTTTGGGCGCGAGAAGTGGCGCGCTGGAAGCGGGAGCTGACGCCGGGGCCGGCGCTGCGGCCGCAGGGCGCTCGGCGCCGCGCGGGCGTTGCAAGATGTCTTGCTCGGCCACGCCGGGCGGAGGCGGGAGGTCGCTGTACTGAACGCGCTTGTCCTTGTCGACCCATTTCCATTGCGCCTGGGCCGGCACGGCAAGCGCCGCGCCGAGCAAAAAGGCAAACATGATCAGGGGCTGTCGGCGCATGGCGGGGCTCAGTGCAATTCGGGTCGCCGCAGTGTAGCGGCCGCGTTATGCACTCAATGGCACAAGCGGGCGAGCAAAGGCGTCGTTGTTCCGCTCATCCGTATAATTTGGTTTTGCGTCAGGAGCCTTTTCATGCGCCTTCTTGGCAAAGCGCTCACCTTCGACGATGTGTTGTTGGTGCCAGCGTATTCCCAGGTGTTGCCCCGAGACACCAGCCTTTCTACCCACCTCTCCCGCAACATCCGCTTGAATTTGCCGCTCGTTTCTGCGGCGATGGACACGGTCACTGAAGCGCGGCTTGCGATCGCGATTGCGCAAGAAGGTGGCATCGGTTTCGTGCACAAGAACATGAGCGCGAAACAGCAGGCGGCCGAGGTGGCGCGCGTCAAGCGCTATGAATCCGGCGTGTTGCGCGATCCGATCACAGTGCACCCGGATCAAACCGTGCGTGAGGTCATGGCGCTGTCGGATCAGCACGGCGTGTCGGGTTTTCCGGTGTTGGCCGGGCCTGGTAGCAAGGCGGTCGTCGGCATCGTCACCAACCGCGACCTCCGTTTTGAGACGCGGCTAGACGCCCCCGTCGGCGACATCATGACCCCGCGCGAGCGCTTGGTCACGGTGCGCGAAGGCGCGTCGCTCGCCGAAGGCAAAGCGTTGATGCATCGCCACAAGCTAGAGCGCGTGGTCGTCGTCAACGACGCCTTCGAGCTTCGCGGGCTGATGACTGTCAAAGACATCTTCAAGCAGACCAGCTTTCCCAACGCCGCCCGCGATGCCCAAGGCAAGTTGCGTGTTGGCGCGGCCGTGGGCGTGGGCGAGGGCACGGAAGAGCGTGTCGAAGCGCTCGTCAAAGCGGGCGTTGACGTGCTTGTGGTCGACACGGCACACGGCCACAGCGCTGGCGTCATTGAGCGCGTGCGCTGGGTGAAAAAGAACTACCCGCAAATCGACGTGATTGGCGGCAACATCGCAACCGGTGCAGCTGCGCTCGCGTTGGTCGAGGCCGGAGCCGATGGCGTCAAAGTTGGTATCGGCCCGGGCTCGATCTGCACGACGCGCATCGTCGCCGGCGTCGGCGTGCCGCAAATCATGGCGATCGATAACGTCGCGACGGCCTTGCAAGGCACGGGTGTGCCGTTGATCGCCGATGGCGGCATTCGCTACTCTGGCGACATCGCCAAAGCCATCGCAGCCGGCGCGCACTCGGTGATGATGGGCGGCATGTTCGCCGGCACCGAAGAGGCACCAGGCGAGATCGTCTTGTTCCAGGGGCGCAGCTACAAGAGCTACCGCGGCATGGGCTCGATCGGCGCGATGCAAGAAGGCAGCGCCGACCGCTACTTCCAAGACACGACCGGCGCCAACCCCAACGCCGACAAGCTCGTGCCCGAAGGCATTGAAGGCCGCGTGCCGTACAAAGGCTCGATGGTCGGCATCGTCTTCCAAATGGCCGGTGGCTTGCGGGCATCGATGGGCTACTGCGGTTGCGCAAGCATCGAAGACATGCGCAGCCGTGCCGAGTTTGTCGAGATCACGTCGGCAGGCATTCGCGAGAGCCATGTGCACGATGTGCAGATCACCAAGGAAGCGCCGAACTACCGTGCCGAATGACACGGCCGAATGAACTCGCCGCATTTGCGGTGAACTGCCACCGCACCGCATGACCACAGCTTCCATGCCCGCTGCTGGCCGCCAGGCGGCGATGCCATTCATCATGCTCACGGTGCTGATCGACATGGTGTCGATCGGCTTGATCGTGCCGGTGCTGCCGCTCTGGGTTGGCAGCTTCACGCATTCGAGTGCCGACCAGACCCTCTGGTACGGCGTGATCACGTTCGCGTTCAGCCTCGCAAACTTCATTTCGTCGCCGATCCTTGGGGCGCTGTCGGATCAGCACGGGCGCAGGCCGGTACTCTTGCTCGGCTTTTGCGCCTTGGCGATGAGCTTCTTCGTCACGGCGTTGGCCACGGCGGTGTGGATGTTGATCGTCGTGCGCATCTTCAGCGGCGGTATGCAATCGAACGCAGCGGTTGCGAATGCGTACGTGGCTGACATCACCGCGCCCGAGCAACGCGCCAAGCGCTTCGGCATGATTGGCGCGATGTTCGGGCTCGGCTTCATCCTCGGGCCGGTGATGGGCGGTTTGCTCGGTTCGATCGACCTGCGGCTGCCGTTCTTCGTGGCGGGCAGCTTGGCGTTGCTGAACCTGCTCTACGGCTATTTTGTGCTGCCGGAGTCGCTGCCTGCGGCGTCAAGGCGGCCGTTCGAGTGGAAGGCGGCCAACCCGATCCGCAACTTGCGCGAGCTCAGTGCGTTGCGCGGTGTCGGCCGGCTTGTTTGGGTGGGCGCTTGCAGCGGCCTTGCGCAGTTCGTGCTCTACACCTGCTGGGTGCTTTACACCACGTTCAAGTTCGGTTGGGGGCCACAGGAAAACGGCTGGTCGCTCTTTGCCGTGGGCGTGATGTCGGCGCTCGTTCAAGGCGTGTTGCTCGGCCGTTTGCTCAAGCGCTTTTCGCCGCAGCGGCTGGCCGTGGCGGGGCTGGTTTCGTCAGTGCTCGCCAATGCCGCTTGGGGCGCAGCGACCGAAGGCTGGATGATGTATGCCGTGGTCATCCTCAACGTGCTCGGCTACACGGTGGCCGCCTCAATGCAGAGCATCATTTCGGGCGCTGCCAGCGCTGAGGAACAAGGGCGTACGCTCGGCGCGGTGAGCGCACTCAACAGCCTCATGGCGGTGATTGCGCCAGTCATTGGTGCGCCGTTGCTCGGTCTCGTGTCGCATCTTCCGAAGGGCGATTGGCGGATCGGCGCGCCGTTTTACTTTTGCGCGCTGCTGCAGTTCGTGTCGCTCGCGCTCGCCTGGAGCCACTTCCGGGCTCAGCGGCGAGACCCGCAGGGCCAGCTTGCGACGACAAACTCCAAGCCCTAGGTCAAGCCTTGATTTAAGTCTTGTCTCAGTCGTTATCTCAGTCGTTGTCTCGGTTGTTGTCTCAGTCATTGACTCGAGCCTCGACCTCATTCCCACCCGGGCCCAGCCCACCTAGCGTTGACCTGCCATGCACGACAAGATCCTCATCCTCGACTTTGGCTCCCAAGTCACGCAGCTCATCGCGCGCCGTGTGCGCGAAGCGCATGTGTTCTGCGAGATCCACCCGAATGATGTGAGCGACGCGTTCATCCGCGAGTTCGCGCCGAAGGGAATCATCTTGTCGGGCAGCCACGCATCGACCTACGAAGAGCATGACTTGCGCGCGCCGCAAGCCGTGTGGGATCTCGGCGTGCCGGTGCTCGGCATCTGCTACGGCATGTTCACGATGGCGGTGCAGCAAGGCGGGCAAGTCGAAGCAGCTGACCACCGCGAGTTCGGCTACGCCGAAGTGCGCGCGCATGGCCATACCAAGCTCTTGCAAGGCATCGAAGACTTCCGCACCAGCGAAGGCCACGGCATGCTCAAAGCCTGGATGAGCCACGGCGACAAAGTCACCGCGCTGCCGCCCGGCTTCAAGTTGATGGCGTCAACGCCAAGCTGCCCCATCGCCGGCATGGCCGACGAAGCACGCGGCTACTACGGCGTGCAGTTCCACCCCGAAGTGACGCACACGGTGCAGGGCCGCGAGCTGCTCAACCGCTTCGTGCTCGACATCGCCAAAGCCAATCCCGATTGGGTCATGGGCAACTACGTCGAAGAATGCGTCGCCCGCATCCGCGAACAGGTTGGCAGTGAAGAAGTCATCCTCGGCCTGAGCGGCGGCGTAGACAGCAGCGTCGCGGCAGCGCTAATCCATCGCGCCATCGGCGACCAACTCACCTGCGTGTTTGTAGACCACGGTTTGTTGCGCCTGAACGAAGGCGACATGGTCATGGCCATGTTTGCGGGCCGCTTGAACGTGAAGGTGATTCGCGTCGATGCCAGCGCGCAATTTTTAGGTCACCTGCAAGGCGTGACCGACCCCGAAGCCAAACGAAAAATCATCGGCCGCGAGTTTGTGGAGGTGTTCCAACTCGAAGCCAAAAAACTGCAAAACGCCAAGTGGTTGGCGCAGGGCACCATCTACCCCGATGTGGTTGAAAGCGGCGGCACCAAAAAGGCCACGATCAAGAGTCACCACAACGTCGGCGGCTTGCCCGCCAGCTTGGGCTTGAAGCTGTTGGAACCGCTGCGCGAACTGTTCAAAGACGAAGTCCGCGAGCTCGGCGTGGCC
>JAYWGR010000191.1:0-12555 GCA_043778145.1 Rhizobacter sp. | reverse complement strand
TGATCGCCGCGGTCAGCGTGGTCTTGCCGTGGTCGACGTGACCAATCGTGCCAACGTTGACGTGCGGCTTGGTGCGCTCGAATTTGCCTTTTGCCATTACTGATTCTCCAAAAAAGAGAAGGGATCGCGAAGCGAAATCCCGCCATCCTGAATACATCCTCGGTGGTGCCCATGGCGCGGATCGAACGCGCGACCTCTCCCTTACCAAGGGAGTGCTCTACCACTGAGCCACATGGGCCGATCACCACAGGTTTGGCGTCACAAGGACCACAAACCTCTGCCGACCTGGCGTCTTTCTTGGAGCGGGAGACGGGAATCGAACCCGCGTCATTAGCTTGGAAGGCTAGGGTTCTACCATTGAACTACTCCCGCCCGGGAGCTCTGGACTGACCCAGAATTCGTTGCCGAATCGCTCGCATACAACCGCTCGTTCGCCTCTGAATTCTTGCCCACCCCTGAAACTGTTTTCGATTTCCTCAAATGCGCTCGTCTTGGTGGAGGGGGCTGGATTCGAACCAGCGTACTCTAAGAGGGCAGATTTACAGTCTGCTGCCATTAACCACTCGGCCACCCCTCCGAGACGAACCCGGGATTATGCCACGTGTTGGCCCGATCCTCCAAGCGCCCACCAGTCGACAAGGTGGCGAGTCGCGACAAAGTGGCTGCCGGCGGCCATGAACTCTCGGCGGATGTCATAGGAAGGGTGGCGTGTCGACAGCGCCTGCGGCGCAGCGCCAGCCGGTTTTGCGGCGGCAAAGAATGCCGCCGCTTTTGATCCCCACAATAGAAAAATGGGCGGCGCCTCGCGACTGCACAGCGCCGAGACAATTTGCGAGGTGAGCGCTTGCCAGCCGCATTTCAAGTGACTGCCGACCTGGCCCACCTCAACTGTCAACGTCGGGTTTAGCAGCAACACGCCGTGGCGAGCCCAGTCATCGAGATGCCACTCTTGAGGCGGCTCAAAGCCCGGCTTGTCCTGCGCCAACACCTCGAAAATTCGCCCCAACGATCTCGGCCTGCCGCGCCCGGCAGAAAACGCCAGCCCATCGGCATGGCCGGCCGTTGGATACGGATCTTGACCAAATACGACGACCTTCACGGCCTCCGGCGCGACCAAGCGCAGCGCCCGAAATGGATCGCTCGGGGCAATTGGCCGCTGCGCCGAAACGACGCTCACGCGTTCGCAAACGGCCGCGCGCAATTCAGGCGTCCATCCTGGCAGTGTGTTTTCCCATGCGGCAGGCAGCGACGCGAACGCCGCCGGCAAGTCGTCGGCCGTCATGCGAACAGGCTCGCTAGCGCGATGCCGGGATCTGGCGCACGCATGAAGGCTTCGCCGACCAAAAACGCGTGCACTCCGGCACTGCGCATCCGCTGAACATCGGCCACGCTGAGGATGCCGCTTTCGGTGACGAGCATGCGCTCCGCGGGAACGCGCTTCAGCAGCCCCAGCGTCGTCTCCAGCGTGACCTCGAAATTGCGCAGATTGCGGTTGTTGATACCCACCAGCGGGGTCCTCAATCGCAGCGCACGGTCAAGCTCGGCGCCGTCATGCACCTCGACGAGCACCGCCATGCCGAGCGCCATCGCCTGCGCCTCGAGGTCGATCATTTCGGCGTCGTCAAGCACGGCTGCGATCAGCAAGATGCAGTCGGCGCCCATCGCACGGGCTTCGAAGACCTGATAGGCGTCGACCATGAAATCCTTGCGCAGCACCGGGAGCTTGCAAGCTGCCCGCGCCTGCTCGAGGAAAGCGGCTGAACCTTGGAAGAACTGAGCGTCGGTCAGGACGCTCAGCGCCGCAGCGCCGTGCTCGGCGTAGCTCTCGGCGATTTCCTTGGGCGCGAAGTGCTCGCGCAGCACGCCCTTGCTTGGGCTGGCCTTTTTGATCTCTGCAATCACGCCGGCGCGGCCCGCTGCAATTTCTTTGCGCAGGCTCGCGACGAAGTCACGTTGCCCGCCCAAACTTTCCGCGTCCGAGCGAAGCGACGCAAATCCCCGCCGCCCACGCGCCGCTGCGATTTCTTCGCGCTTGACGGCGACGATCTTCTCGAGGATGTCGCTCATGACACTGCCGCCGCCAGCGCTTGCGTGCGGGCCACAAACTGATGCATCTTGGCCAACGCCTGCCCCGATGCCAACGCTTCACGCGCGAGTGCCACGCCATCCACCATCGTCGGCGCAACGTTTGCGGCGTACAGCGCCACGCCCGCATTGAGCAGGACGATGTCGCGCGCTGGCCCCGGCTCGTTACCGAGCACCGCGAGCAGCAAGGCTTTTGACTGCTCAGGTGTGTCGACTCGAAATGCGCGGTTGCTTGCCATGGTCAGCCCGAAATCTTCGGGGTGAATCTCATATTCGTGGATGCCGTCGTCCTTGAACTCGCCAACCATGGTGGCGGCGCCGAGCGAGACTTCGTCCATGCCGTCTCGCCCGTAGACGACAACCGCGTGCTCCGCACCCAGCCGCTGCAGCGCACGCACCTGGATGCCGACGAGATCGGGGTGGAACACGCCCATCAGGATGTTCGGCGCATCGGCCGGATTGGTTAGCGGCCCAAGGATGTTGAAGATCGTGCGGATGCCCAATTCCTTGCGCACCGGCGCGACGTTTTTCATCGCCGGATGATGGTTGGGCGCAAACATGAAGCCAATGCCGGTATCGGCGATGCAGCGCGCGATCGCTTGCGGCGTCAGGCCCAGCGGCACGCCGAGCGATTCGAGCACATCGGCACTGCCCGACTTGCTGCTGACGCTGCGGTTGCCGTGCTTGCTGACTCGCGCGCCGGCGGCCGCGGCCACGAACATGCAGCAAGTCGAGATGTTGAACGTGTGCGAGCCGTCTCCGCCTGTGCCGACGATGTCGACCAAGTGCGTGCGATCGGCGACCTCGACCTTGGTCGAGAACTCGCGCATCACCTGCGCCGCGGCGGTTATCTCGCCGATCGTTTCCTTCTTGACGCGCAGGCCGACAAGCAGCGCCGCCATCATCACCGGCGACATCTCACCGCTCATGATGCGGCGCATGAGCGCCAGCATTTCGTCGTGGAAGATTTCGCGGTGGTCGATCGTGCGGGTGAGCGCATCGAGGTTGGTGATCGTCATGACAATTTCTCCAGCTCAGGCGGCAAGGTGTTCTCTGACGGCGGCGATGGCGCGGTCGATGCCCGTTTCGTCGACGTCGAGGTGCGTGACGAACCGCAGCCGATAAAGGCCGGTCGCCAAGACGCCGCGCGATTTCAAATGCGCCATTAACGTGGCCGCGCGCTCGCCTTGCAAATCAGCAAAGACGATGTTCGTTTGCGGCGATTCAACCGCCAAGCCGGGCAAGCCTTGCAGGCCTTCGGCCAGCCGCAGCGCCATCGCGTGGTCGCTGGCCAAGCGCTCGATGTGGTGGTCGAGCGCATGCAACGCTCCTGCCGCCAAGACGCCGGCTTGGCGCATGCCACCGCCGAGCATCTTGCGCCAGCGATGAGCGCGCGCAATCAAATCGCGCGAGCCAACAAGCGCCGAGCCGACGGGCGCGCCCAAACCTTTTGAGAAGCAGACCGAAACGCTGTCGAAGTGCGCCGCGATTCGCTCGGCCGGCACGCCGAGCTTGACGGCCGCATTGAACAAGCGCGCGCCGTCGAGGTGCGTCGCGAGGCCACGCCGCTGCGCCAGTGCCGTCGCCTCGCTGATGTAGCTCATCGGCAGCACCTTGCCGCCAATCGTGTTCTCAAGGCACAGCAGCCGCGTTCTGGCGAAGTGCGCGTCGTCGGGCTTGATGGCGGCCTCGATGTCGGCCAAGCCGAGCGAGCCGTCGGGTTGATGCTCGATCGGCTGCGGCTGAACGCTGCCCAGCACCGCGGCACCACCGCCTTCCCAGCGGTAGGTGTGCGCCATCTGGCCGAGGATGACTTCGTCGCCGCGCTCGCAGTGGCTCATCATCGCGACGAGATTGCTCTGCGTGCCGCTCGGCACAAAGAGCGCGGCCTCTTTGCCGAGCATCGCGGCGATGCGCGCTTGGAGCGCGTTGACAGTGGGGTCGTCGCCAAAGACGTCGTCACCAACCGGGGCTGCGGCCATGTCAGCGCGCATCGCCGCGGTCGGCTGCGTCACCGTGTCGCTGCGCAGGTCGACCAGCTTCATGCGGTGCGCACCAGGAAGTTTTTCAACATCGCATGCCCGTGCTCGGTGAGGATGGATTCCGGGTGGAACTGCACGCCTTCCAGCGGCGTTGGAGTACCGGCGAGTTCGCGGTGGCGCACGCCCATGATCTCGCCGTCTTGCGAGGTCGAGGTGATCGCCAGTTCGGCTGGCAGCGAGTCGCGTTCGATCACCAGCGAGTGGTAACGCACGACGGTGAATTGCGCCGGCAAACCGGCGTAGACACCTCGCTCGTCGGTGCTGATCACATCGGTCTTGCCGTGCATTTGCGTCTTCGCACGGATGACCTTGCCGCCGAGCGCCGCGCCGATCGCCTGGTGGCCGAGGCACACGCCCAAGATCGGCAGGCGGCCGATGAAAGCCTGGATTGCGGCCACGCACACGCCGGCTTCCGCAGGCGAGCACGGGCCCGGCGACAGCACCAGCCGATCCGGCTTCAGCGCGCCAATGCCCTCTACCGTGATCTCGTCGTTGCGCAACACCTTGACCTCTTCGCCGAGCTCGGCGAAGTACTGCACCAGGTTGAAGGTGAAGCTGTCGTAGTTGTCGATCATCAGCAGCATCTCAGAACCCCTCCTCGACGAGCTCGGCAGCGCGAATCAAGGCACGCGCTTTTGCCTCGGTCTCTTTCCATTCAAGCTCAGGCACCGAGTCAGCGACGACGCCGGCCGCCGCCTGCACGTAGAGAGTTTGATCCTTGACGATGCCGGTTCGAATGGCAATGGCCACATCCATGTCGCCGGCAAAACTCAGGTAGCCGACAGCGCCGCCATAGATGCCGCGCTTGACGGGCTCCAGCTCGTCGATGATTTCCATCGCACGCACTTTCGGCGCGCCGGTCAAGGTGCCAGCGGGGAAGGTGGCGCGAAGAACGTCGAGGCTGGTGATGCCGTCCTGCAGCATGCCTTCGACATTGCTGACGATGTGCATCACATGCGAATAGCGCTCGACCGCGAAGGCCTCGGTGACCTTGACCGTGCCCGTCTTCGCGATGCGGCCGATGTCATTGCGCGCCAAGTCGATCAGCATCAGATGCTCGGCGCGCTCTTTCGGATCGGCCTTCAGCTCACGCTCCAGGGCGGCATCAAGTTCAGGCGACGTGCCGCGGGGCCGCGTACCAGCCAGCGGCCGAATCGTCACCTTCGCGCCCTCCGGCGTGTGCTCTTGCCTCACAAGAATCTCAGGCGATGCGCCGACGATCTGGAAGTCGCCCATGTCGTAGAAATACATGTAGGGCGACGGGTTCAACGATCGCAACGCGCGGTAGAGACTCAGCGGCGATTCGGTGTAACGCTTGCGCAGGCGCTGGCCGACTTGCACTTGCATCATGTCGCCAGCCGCGATGTATTCCTTCGCTTGCAACACCGCGGCCAAGTAAGCCGCTTTGCCGAATTCACGCTCGACACCGTGCGACGCACCGCGCTTGACGGCCGGCGCCGTCACGCTGTATTTCAATTTATCCGACAGCTCGGCAAGGCGCTTCTTGGCGTTGTGAAACGCCTCCGCCTCGGCAGGGTTCGCGTAGACGATCAGGTACAGCCGGCCCGAAAGGTTGTCGATGACGGCCAGCTCCTCGCACTGCAGCAAGAGGATGTCAGGTGTATCGATGCCGCCGGTCTTCTCGGTCTTCGCAAGCTTGGGCTCGATGAAGCGAACCGCGTCGTACCCAAAGTAGCCAGCCAAGCCGCCGCAGAAGCGAGGCATGCCTGGGCGCAAGGCCACTTTGAAACGTTGTTGGTAGGCGGCGATGAAGTCCAACGGGTTGCCATCGTTCGTCTCGACGACGACACCGTCGCTCACCACCTCGGTCTTGAAACCGCTTGCGCGCAACAAGGTCCGGGCCGGCAAACCGATGAACGAGTAGCGACCAAATCGCTCACCGCCGACAACCGATTCGAGCAGGAAGCTGTGCTTGCCGCCGCCCGAGCCATAGGCGAGCTTGAGGTAGAGCGAGAGCGGCGTTTCGAGGTCGGCGAATGCTTCGGCAATCAACGGGATGCGGTTGAAACCTTCAGCCGCAAGGCTCTTGAATTCGAGTTCAGTGATCACGGGACGATGCCCTCCACAGGCGTTGCGAAGTCGGCGCTGCAAGCGCGCTTCGGCGGGATGAAATCGACGGCGCAGTGGCCATCGGTGGAGCGGTGCACCGCGCCGGGAGGCGCGGTCTGCAACCGCACGAGCAAGCGCTGGCCTTCAGCCGCGCGGCGTCGGGCACCGCCAGGGCCAGGCTCCCCGGTCGTGCGACCTTGCTGTGGGTTTGCGGGGCAAAAACATCGTCAAAAGTGTAGCAGGCGAGGTTTGTCGACCGCATCGGCGCAGACTGCTTGAGCGGCGCCGGCGCGTCGCAAGACGCGTGGAGCGCGCCGCGACAACTTATTGGCACGCTGACGAGACCGCCCCATGAACAAGGGTTGGCCCAGATTTACCTCGTCGATAAAGTGCATTGCACATCGACGGAACTCCCCAGTTACCGCCGCCTCGAATGGCCCTTGGCCACCCACTCTGGAGCAGCGCACCATGCCACCCGAAGAAGTCGCAGAACAAATGAGACAGCGCCTGCTTGACCTGCAAGCCGCCTTGTTCGACTTGCGTGACGAGCTCTGCAACATGAGCCTCACGCTGCAAGAGCAAAACAACCAAGGCTTGCCGGGTTCGGCCCGCGCCGAAGCTACCGAACTCTTCAAGCGTCTTCGCGGCTGAGCTCTTCCGCCGCCGCCTGCTCGCCTTGAGCAGGCGCCAAGCCATACGGCGCCACCAGGCGCCACACATGCGCTGGCACCATGTTTTTGAGCTTCGCCGGAGCCTCCCGGCGCAAGTGCAGCACCGATTCAATCGCCTTCATCTCGACGCGGGCTCGCGCGAATTCCAAGCCGCGTGGTCCGACTTTCGGCATCAGCCAGCCGACGACTGGCCGCAGCCAATCCGGCATCCGGCGCAGCGGCAAGCCACCCGCCGCGCGCTCAACGTTGCCAAGAAACCCCTTGACCGCCCCAAAGCGCTTGCCTGCGCTGCCGGGCGCCTGCGTTCGCAGCTCGTCGCCGAGTAAAGCCAACAATTCTTCGCCGCGCGCGTTGCGCACCAACAGCCATTGCTCGCCCTCGCCGCCCATGTAGCCCACCGTGATGTCGGCCAGCGCGTTGGTGTAGTCCACACAGGTTCGGCAGGTCAGCGGAAAAAAGTCGGGTGCGAGTTTGGAAAGCGGCAGTTGCAAGAACGGAATGAAGCGCTTGCGGCCGTCAGTGAAACGAAGCTCGACGCGGTAGTCGGCGCGAAATTCGCAGTAAGCAATGTCGGCAGCATCGGCCTTCAGATCCGCCGCGACGAGTTCCAGAAAGTGGTGGAAGTTCTCGGTCGTCGTGTTGTCTGAGCATGGTGTGCCGATCACGTAGAGCCGCTCGAAGCCGAACTCTTTTTCCAGCGCGCGCAAGGCATACACCTGGCACGGGATGCCGATCACCGCGAGCCGCTTGTAGCCCTGCGCGCGCGCTGGCTCGAGCAGCGCGAGCAGCGGCGCATAACCCATGCGCATGCCGCGGCATTGCGCCATGCCTGCCGGCGTGGTGACGAGCACCGGCATCGGCCGCCATGAATCATTCGGATCGGGCGCCATCGCGAGCACCGCGTCAACCGCGCCGGTCTCTAGCAAGCGCTCGGCGATGCGCGTGGTGATGCCGGTCCATTGCGCGCCGGCGATCGGCGCCTTCAGCGATGCGCGCAGCATGCGCAAGTGCGGCCCGAAGAAGGGCTCATCGGGCCGATCGGCCGATCTCGCGCGGCCATGCACCTGGCGCTCAAGCCGCGGATAGTCGGGCTGGATGAATTGGCAGCCTTGGCCGCAGCGTTTGGGCTCGCTGCTGCGCGAGATGCCGCAATCGGTGCAGAGACCGCGCTTGGCCGCGGGCCCGACGACCGGCGCCCACACGGCGGGCTGTGGCGCGTTCAAGCGAATGGCGAGGGCTCGAAGTGCCCGCTCAAGCCGCGCCACACTTTCTCAGAAGTCAGCGGCATCTGCAGGGCTTCGGCCGCCCGCCCGAGGCCATGGCGATCGAGCGCGTCGATCACGGCGTTGACGACCGCCGGCGTCGCGCCGATCGTGCCCAGCTCGCCGACGCCTTTGACGCCGAGCGGGTTCGTGAGGCACGGAATCGAGGTGTCGAAACGAGTCTCGAACACCTTCGTGACGTCCGCCCGCGGCATCGCGTAATCCTGGAACGATGCGGTCAGGATCTGCCCACTGTCCGGGTCGTAGACGATCGCCTCGCACAAGGCCTGGCCGATGCCTTGCACCGCGCCGCCTTCGATCTGGCCCGTCACGATCGTCGGGTTGACGACGTGGCCGATGTCGTTGACCGAGCTGTAGCGAACGACCTCGATGCCGCCGGTGGCCGGGTCAATCTCGACCTCGCACACATGGCAGCCGTTGGGCCACGTTGGGCCGGCCACGCTGCTCGTCGAGTCGATGAAGATATGACGCTCCTTTTGGCGGTTGGCCAACTCGAACAAATCGATGCCGAGGTCGGTGCCGACAACGCGAAACCGCCCTGCCGCGTACTCGATGTCGGCCGGCGCGACTTCAAGTGCTTCGCCTGCCAGCTGCTTGGCCTCTTCGACTGTGCGCTGCGATGCAACGCGCACTGCCGAGCCGCCGGTGAAGAGCGAGCGCGAGCCGGCGCTGCCGAACCCGCGTGCGCGATCGGTGTCGCCTTGCAGCAGGCGAATGCGCTCCATCGGCACGCCGAACACATCGACCGCGAGCTGCACATAACTCGTCGCGATGCCTTGGCCCATCGCCTGCGTGGCCGAGAAGATTTCGATGAAGCCGTCGGCCGTGACGTCGACGGTCACGCGCTCTTCCCAGGCGTTGCCGCCAGTCCATTCGAGAAAACTCGCCAAGCCGCGGCCGCGCAGCTTGCCTTGCGCGAGCGATTCAGCGCAGCGCGCGTCAAAGCCGTTCCAGTCCGCCAGCGCGAGGCCTTGATCGAGGATCGATTCGAACTGGCCGCTGTCGTAGGTTTGCCCCATCGCGTTTTTGTAGGGCATCAGTGCAGGCGCGATCAGGTTGCAGCGGCGCAGCTCGGCCGGGTCGATCTTCATTTCGCGCGCGGCGGCGTCAAACAGCCGCTCGATGATGTAGATCGCCTCAGGCCGGCCCGCACCGCGGTACGCGCCGGTCGGCGTGGTGTTGGTCAGCACGGCGAGGAAGTGCAGGTCGATCGTCTGGATGTCGTAGATGCTGGTCGAGACCCACGGCCCGATCAGCAGCTGGATCGCCACGCCCGTGGCGGTGGCATAGGCGCCGACGTTGGCGAGCGAGCGCACGCGCAGCGCGAGCACGCGGCCGGCGGCATCGAGCGCCATCTCGGCATGGCTCACCACATCGCGCCCATGCACGGCCGAGAGAAACTCCTCGCCGCGATCGGCCTGCCAGCGCACCGGGCGTTTGCAGCTGAGCGCCGCGTGGGCGACGACGATGTCTTCCGGGTAGATGTTGGTCTTCATGCCGAAGCCGCCACCGACATCGCCCACGAGCACGCGCACCGTGTCTCGCGTGAGGCCGGGAATGGCATCGCACAGCGCGTTGAGCACGCCAGTCGGCATTTGGCTGCTGATGCGCATGGTGAGCTTGCCGGTGTCGGCATCGACTTCCGCCACCACGCCGCGCGGCTCCATCGGCGCGGGCGCCAGGCGCTGGTTGACGAGGTCAAGCGTGATCACATGCGCCGCTGCGGCGAAGGCCTGCTCGGTCGCGGCTTGGTTGCCATGCCGCATCTCGGCGGCGATGTTGTCGGGCGCCGCGGGCGTCAACACGGGCGCGCCCGGTGTTGTGGCGCGAATGGCGCTCACCACCGCGGGCAGCTCGTCATAGTCGACCATCACCGCCTCAGCCGCATCGCGCGCGGTCTCGCGGGTTTCGGCCACGACGGCGACCACCGCTTCGCCGACGAAGCGCACCACCTCATGCGCCAGCGCGCGGCGCGGCGGCGTGGCGGCGGTTTGGCCGTCGGCGCGCTTGAACGAGGCTGCAGTCGGGATCGGCTTGATGCCGGCTGCGGCGAGGTCGGCGCCAGTGAAGACGGCCAGCACGCCGGGCATGGCGCGCACGGCGTCGGCATCGATTGAGACGATCCGCGCATGCGCATACGGCGAGCGCAGAAAGGCGATGTGGGCCTGCCGCGGCACGGCGATGTTGTCGACAAACCGGCCTTGCCCTTCGAGCAACGCCCGGTCTTCGAGACGCGCGACGGCTTGGCCGCTGCCGTACCTGCCTGCCATGTCGTTCATGTTCATCGAGCGTCCTTCGAATGTTGGAACCGAAAGCTCAGTGGCGGTGCCCGTGGTGGGCGTGGGCGACCGCCGGCAACGCAGCGGGCGCCGCGGCCGCCGCACGATCGCAAGAATCCATCACCGGCTCGCGCACGATCTGGATCGTGACGTGGCCGATGCGAAAGCGCTCGCGCAGGCGCTGCGTGGCCGATGCAAAAAAGGCGTCTTCAGGGTGGCCGCTGGGCATCACCAGGTGCGCGGTGAGCACGGTCTCGGTGGTGCCAGCCGCCCACACATGAAGATCGTGCACACGGGCCACGCCGGGCATCGATTGAAGCTCGCTCCGCACGGCGTGCAGATCGATGTGCGCGGGCACGCCGTCGAACATCATGTGGAGCGACTGGCGAAAGAGGCCCCACGTGCCCACGACGATCAGCACCGCAATCGCCAAGCTCGCGACCGGGTCGAGCCAAGTCAGGCCGAACCAAAGCGCCAGGCCACCGGCCACGACGACACCGGCCGACACCAACGCATCGCCTGCCATGTGCAGGAAGGCGCCGCGGATGTTGATGTCGCCCTCGCCGCCTGCTTTGCCGCCGCGCATGAAGAGCAGCGCCGTGCCGAGGTTGACGAAGATGCCGACCGCCGCCACCACCATTACCGTGAAGCCCGGCACCGGCTGCGGCGCGCTCAGCCGGCCGATGGCCTCCCAGGCGAGTGAGCCCATCGCCACGAGCAGAAGCAAGGCATTGGCGAAGGCGGCGAGGATGGAGGCGCGCTTCCAGCCGTAGGTGTAGCGCGCATCCGGCCGCAACTTGCCGGCCAGCGCGCCGCCCCAGGCGAGCACGAGGCCCGCGACATCGCCGAGGTTGTGCCCTGCATCGGCGAGCAAGGCGAGCGAGTTGACCTTCCAGCCGTAGAAGGCCTCGATCGCGACGAAGGCGATGTTGAGCGAGATGCCGATCGCAAAGGCGCGGTCGAAGTTGGCCGGCGCGTGGTGGGCGTGGCCGTGGTGAGCGTGGCCGGCATGCGCTTGGTCGGCATGCGCGTGGCCCGCCCGGGTTTGTCCCGAATGTGCATCGCCGTGGCTGTGGCCGTGGTGGCCCGCCTCGTGCGCATGCCCGTCGTGGTGGCTGTGGCCGGATGACATTCGCGGAGTGTCGCTCAGGTCGTGTGACCGTGTCGGGCCGCGGCCATCACTGCCGGTCGATCACTGCCGGAAGATCACTGCAGGTCGATCACGGTCGGTCAATCACGGTCGGTCGATCACGGCCAGTCAATCACGGCGCGGGCGACGCAGCCAGCGCCGCCCGCATCGCGCTGATCACCGCCGCATAGTCCGGCTGGCCGAAGACGGCGCTGCCGGCCACAAACGTGTCGGCGCCGGCATCGGCCACCGCGCGGATGTTCTCGGTCTTGATGCCGCCGTCGACCTCCAGCCGAATGTCGCGCCCGCTCGCATCGATCAACTCCCGCACGCGGGCGATCTTCTTCAGCGCGCCGGGGATGAAACTTTGCCCGCCAAAGCCGGGGTTCACGCTCATCAGCAGCACGGTGTCGATGTTGGCGATTTCCCACTCCAGCACGTCGAGCGACGACGCCGGGTTGAACACCAGGCCCGGGCTGCAGCCCGCGCCGCGAATCAGCTGAATCGTGCGGTCCACGTGCGCGCTCGCCTCCGGATGAAAGCTGATGCGGTCGGCGCCCGCCTGCGCGAAAGCGAGTGCCAGCGCATCGACCGGTTCCACCATCAAGTGCACATCGATCGGCACGCGGATGCCATCGGCACGCACCGCGTGGCGGCGGAGTGCCTCGCACACCATCGGCCCGAAGCTGAGGTTGGGCACGTAGTGGTTATCCATCACGTCGAAGTGAATCCAGTCGGCGCCGGCGGCAATGACGTTGCGCACTTCGTCGCCGAGCCGGGCGAAATCGGCCGAAAGAATGCTGGGAGCAATGCGGTAGGTGGTCATGTGGGGCCTCTGAAGCGCGGCCGATTCTAAAAGCGTGAAGTTCGTCACAAGCGGCTTCTAAAATCGGCCACATGCCCAAACCTCAGTTCAGCTGCTCGGTCGTGGTGCGCCACTTGCCGGAGCAATCCGACGCGCAAGCCGGCGAGCATGCCTTTGCCTACACCGTGACC
>JAYWGR010000190.1:0-4318 GCA_043778145.1 Rhizobacter sp. | reverse complement strand
GCGATCAGCGCAACCGAGCACGGTACGCACCAGCGCATCGACGCCTTCTTTGTGGCCAAAGAAGCGCGGCATGAATCGCTTTTTGGCCCAGCGACCGTTGCCGTCCATCACGATCGCGACGTGACGAGGAATGGCTGAACTCGAAGCAGACGAATCGGTCACGCTGCGGCGATCACCAGGAACGAGGACATGAACAGGCGCGGTAGGTGCAATGAAGGCAGCAGAAAAGTCGGCGTCAAACGGCCATGATTTCCGCTTCTTTGGCGGCAGTCAGGCGATCGATTTCGGCGATGGTGCGGTCGGTCAACTTCTGGAGCTCGTCGAGCGAGCGGCGCTCTTCGTCTTCGGATATCTCTTTGTCCTTGAGCAATTTCTTCGCATGGTCGTTGGCATCGCGACGCAGGTTGCGAACGGCGATACGCGCGTCCTCCCCTTCGTTGCGCACGACCTTTGTGAGCTCACGGCGGCGCTCTTCGGTCAGCGCCGGCATCGGCACGCGCAGCAAGTCGCCCTGCGACGAAGGATTCAGGCCCAGATCAGATTCGCGAATGGCCTTCTCGATCTTGGCGCCCATGCCCTTTTCCCAAGGCTGCACGCTGATCGTGCGCGCATCCATCAACGTCACGTTGGCGACTTGGCTGATGGGAACGAGTGAGCCGTAGTAATCAACCTGAACCTGGTCAAGGATGCCCGGGTGCGCGCGGCCGGTACGGATCTTCTGGAGCTCGTTCTTGAACGATTCGATCGACCGGGCCATCTTCTGCTCGGCCGTTTTCTTGATGTCAGCAATGCTCATGTCTGCAACTCTCTTTGAACAGACTCAACCGTTTCAAACGTGGACCAACGTGCCTTCGTCTTCGCCCATCACCACGCGCTTGAGCGCGCCTGGCTTGAAAATGCTGAAGACCTTGATTGGCAACTTTTGATCGCGGCACAACGCAAACGCAGTGGCGTCCAGCACCTGCAAGTTCTTGATGATCGCCTCATCAAAACTGATCTGCGAATAGCGGGTGGCAGTCGGGTCTTTCTTGGGGTCTGCCGAGTAAACGCCATCGACCTTCGTGGCTTTCAAGACGATCTCCGCACCGATCTCGGCACCGCGCAACGCGGCTGCGGTGTCGGTGGTGAAAAAAGGATTGCCAGTGCCTGCCGCGAAAACTACGACCTTGCCTTCTTCGAGGTACTGCAATGCCTTGGGCCGCACGTAGGGTTCGACAACTTGCTCGATGCCGATGGCCGACATCACGCGGGCTGTCATGCCCTCTTGGCGCATGGTGTCGGCAAGCGCAAGCGCGTTCATCACGGTCGCCAACATGCCCATGTAGTCGGCTGTCGCTCGGTCCATACCGACCGAACCGCCGGCCACACCGCGGAAGATGTTCCCGCCGCCAATCACGACGGCGACCTCGCAGCCCAGTCGCGTTACTTCCTGCACCTCGCGGACCATGCGCACGATCGTTGCGCGGTTGATGCCGTAAGCATCGTCGCCCATCAGGGCTTCGCCCGACAGCTTGAGCAAGATGCGCTTGTAGGCGGCCATTGAGTCAACTCCTCGGTGTTGTCTGGTGCTGTTTAAACGGCGAGTGCGCGTGGGCTTCGAACAGCTCATTGCCGCCCGCGAAGTCTAAGCCGAACGGCTGGCGCCACATGGCACCAGCGCCGACTCGCAAACGCGTCAGCTCGTCTTCGCGGCAGCCACTTGCGCTGCCACTTCGGCCGCGAAATCGTCGACCTTTTTCTCGATGCCTTCGCCGACCACGTACAAGGTAAAGCCCTTCACTTGGGTCGCGCGTTCCTTGAGCATTTGCTCAACAGTCTGCTTGTCATTCTTGACGAAGGCCTGATTGAAGAGGCTCACCTCTTTCAGGTACTTCTGCACCGAGCCTTCGACACGCTTGGCCACGATCTCGGCCGACTGAACAGCCTTGCCTTCGGCGCGCGCCTTCTCGGCATCTTCTGCAGCCTTCTCGGTCGCAACGCGGCGCTCGGTTTCAATGAACTTGGCCGGAACATCAGACTGCTGAAGCGCCACCGGCTTCATGGCGGCGACGTGCATCGCCACATCCTTTGCAGCCACCTCGTCGCCTTCGAACTCGACCAGCACGCCGATGCGTGTGCCGTGGAGATAGCTCGCGAGCTTGGTGCCTTCATAGCGCCGGAAACGGCGGATCGACATGTTCTCGCCAATCTTGCCGACGAGACCCTTGCGCACGTCCTCGAGCGTGGGGCCAAAGCCATCTTGTGTGTAGTCGAGGGCCGAAAGAGCCGCCACATCGGCAGGGTTCTTCGCAACAATGAGGTCCGCGCAGGCCTTGGCGAATGCGACGAACAAATCGTTCTTGGAAGCGAAGTCAGTTTCGCAGTTGACTTCGACCATGGCGCCGGTCGTGCCGTCAATCGCCGATGCGATGACGCCTTCGGCGGTGACGCGCGAGGCGGCCTTGCCAGCTTTGCTGCCGAGCTTGACGCGCAGCAGCTCTTCGGCTCGCTCCATGTCGCCTTCGGCCTCGGTCAGTGCCTTCTTGCACTCCATCATCGGGGCGTCGGTCTTGGCGCGTAGTTCGCCGACCATGCTGGCGGTAATTGCAGGCATTTTGTTTCTCCGTATCAGGCTGCGACGCTTGAGCGCGGCAGCGGTGTTTAAGTCGGACGTCGGGATGGAAAAAGGGGCTGTAGCAGCCCCTTGTTCAGCTCACCACGGGGGCAAGCGTGGGCACGGGGCTTAAGCAGCCTCGTTCACTTCCACGAATTCATCCCCTTCGGCTGCAACAGCCTGCACGACCTCATTGGCCGCGTTGTTCTTGCCTTCGAGCACGGCATCTGCCACAGCGCGGGCATAGAGCGCCACGGCCTTCGATGAGTCATCGTTGCCAGGAATCACGTAGTCGATGCCTTCGGGCGAGTGGTTCGAGTCGACGATGCCGATGATTGGAATGCCAAGCTTTTGCGCTTCGGCGATGGCAATCTTGTGGTAGCCAACGTCGATCACGAACATCGCATCAGGCAATGCGCTCATATCTTGAATGCCGCCGATGTCTTTCTCAAGTTTGATCAGATCGCGCTGAAACATCAGCGCTTCTTTCTTGATGCGGATTTCAGTACCGGCCTCGATCTGAGCCTTCATGTCTTTCAACTTCTTCAGCGAGCCTTTGACGGTCTTGAAGTTGGTCATCATGCCGCCAAGCCAGCGCTGATCGACGAACGGCATGCCAGCGCGCTTCGCTTCCATCGCGATCACCTCACGCGCTTGGCGCTTGGTGCCGATCATCAGTATCGTGCCGCGGCGGGCTGCCAGCTGGCGGATGAACTTCATCGCGTCGTTGAAGAGCGGCTGCGTCTTCTCGAGGTTGATGATGTGGATCTTGTTGCGATGGCCGTAGATATACGGGGCCATTTTCGGGTTCCAGAAGCGGGTTTGGTGGCCGAAGTGGACACCAGCTTCCAGCATTTCACGCATGCTGACGGTCATAGAGAGCTCCAAAGGTTGGTTCTAGAATCCAGCTTGAATCGCGGTAGCTGCTTGTCAATCAAGCAAACATCGCAACACCTTTTGACAGCCGAATTCGCGAGTGGCTTACGCGCGCAGTCAAAGATTAAGCAATGATCTCTGCCCCGCAGTAAGCCCATGATTGTAGCACCGCCCCATGCGCCCAGACCTCACCTCCGCCCGAAGCGAAATCGAGGACCAAACTCAGACCGCAACCTTGCAGCTTCAGGCCAGCATTGACGCAGCTGGATCGCAGGCGAATCGTTTTACTTTCATCAAAACATGCTTTGACGGCGCCCTGGCGGCAGCCGATGCAGTGGATCGCCTCCACCGCGCCGGCGCACCCTTGCCGGCGCTGGCGGGTTTGGCCGTCAGCGTCAAAGACTTGTTCGACATGCGCGGCGAGATCACCTCAGCTGCCTCGCGGGTGCTTGCCTCTGCGCCCGTGGCGACAGCGGATTGCGCAGCGGTAGCGCGCCTGCGCCGGGCCGGCGCTGCGCTGATCGGACGAACCAACATGACCGAGTTCGCCTTTTCCGGCGTTGGCATCAATCCACATTACGGCACGCCGCTCAACCCGACGACAACCTTGCTCGACCCGCTGCCGCGCATCCCCGGCGGCTCAACCTCTGGCGGCGCCGTCTCGGTGCCCACTGGCGCCGCATGGGCTGCACTTGGCTCTGATACCGGCGGCTCGATTCGCATCCCCGCTGCATTGCAAGGCTTGGTGGGCTTCAAGAACACGGCGCGTCTCGTGCCGACCGAGGGCTCGATCCCGCTCTCCACAACGCTCGATACCGCCTGCGCCATCACACGCTCGGTGCGCGACGC
>JAYWGR010000189.1:0-12829 GCA_043778145.1 Rhizobacter sp. | reverse complement strand
GTGTGGTTGGTGACGAGCTTGGTGAAGTCGTGCTTTTGCGTTGCGTTGGGCAACTCGCCCTTCAGCAGCAGATAGCAAGTTTCCAAGTAGTTGCAGTTCTCGGCCAGCTGCTCAATGGGGTAGCCGCGGTACAACAGCTCGCCTTTGTCGCCGTCGATGTAGGTGATATTCGACTGACAAGCCGCAGTCGACAAGAAGCCCGGGTCGTAGGTGAACTTGCCGGTCTGCGCGTAGAGCTTGCGGATGTCGATCACGTCAGGCCCGATCGTGCCTTTGTAGATCGGCAAGTCCATGGTCGGGCTGCCATCGGAGAACGAGAGGGTGGCTTTCACGTCGGACGGTGTCATGGGCGTTCCTTGAAGTTCCGGAAATAAGAAGTGAGTGGTCAGGCGGGCATGCGGATGAGGTTGAGCACCTCGATCACCTCGTCTCGGCGCAAATCGCCTTCAGGCTCGGTGCGCGCCAGAAACAAATCGAGCAAATCGTTGTCCGACAAGTCCATCAAGGTTCGCAGACCTTCGGCTTGATCTTCGGTCAACGTTTCAGCATGGCGAGCGAAGAAGCGCTCGATGAGCAGGTCGTTCTCAAGCAAGCCTCGGCGGCAGCGCCACCGGAGCTTGCTTAAAGCGCGGGCGTCAACGAGCGTCGCCACGTGCATCAGACGGCGCGGCGCACCATCAACTCTTTGATCTTGCCGATCGCCTTGGTCGGGTTCAAGCCCTTGGGACAGACGTCGACGCAGTTCATGATCGTGTGGCAGCGGAACAAACGATACGGGTCTTCGAGGTTATCGAGGCGGCCGGCGGTGTCTTGATCTCGGCTGTCTGCAATGAAGCGGTAGGCCTGCAGCAAGCCGGCCGGGCCGACGAATTTGTCAGGGTTCCACCAGAAGCTCGGGCAGCTGGTGGAGCAGCTTGCACAGAGGATGCATTCGTACAGGCCATTGAGCTCATCACGCTGCTCGGGCGACTGCAGCCGCTCTTTCTCGGGCGGCGTTTCGTCGTTGACGAGATACGGCTTGATCGAGTTGTACTGCTTGAAGAACTGCGTCATGTCGACGATCAAATCGCGGATCACCGGGAGACCGGGCAGCGGCTTTAAAACCACCGTGCCGGGCAACGTGCGCATGTTGGTCAGGCACGCCAGGCCGTTCTTACCGTTGATGTTCATCGCGTCGGAGCCGCACACGCCTTCGCGGCAGGAGCGGCGAAAGCTCAAGGTCGGGTCAACGGCCTTCAGCTTGTTCAACGCATCGAGCAACATGCGCTCGCTGCCGTCGAGTTCGACTTCCAGCGTTTGCATGCGCGGCTTGGCATCGGTGTCGGGGTCGTAGCGGTAGATCTGAAAGGTGCGCTTGGTCATGGGAGCTTCATCCGTAGGGTTCAGAACGTGCGCGTCTTCGGCGGCACTGATTCGACGCTCAATGGTTTCAAGTTCACAGGCTTGTAGTCGAGCCTGTTGCCCTCGGAATACCAGAGCGTGTGCTTCATCCACTCTTCGTCGTTGCGGCCATTCGGGTGAGCCGGCGTGTCGGCGTAATCGTCGACCGTGTGGGCGCCGCGGCTTTCGCGGCGTGCAGCAGCCGAGATCATCGTCGCCATCGCCGATTCAATCAGGTTCTCGACTTCCAGCGCCTCGATGCGCGCCGTGTTGAAGACCTTCGATTTGTCGGCCAAGTGAATGCCCTTGACGCGCTCGGCGAGTTGCTTGATCTCGCGCACGCCTTCGTCCATCGTCGCTTGTGTGCGGAACACGCCGGCGTAGAGCTGCATCGTCTTGCGGATGTCGTTGGCCACATCTTGTGCGTACTCGCCGCCGGTGCTGCGGTCGTACTTTGCGAGGCGCGCAAGGGTGAAATCAGCGGCATCAGCAGGCAGCGGCTTGTGCGTCTTGGTCTTCAATGCGCTGTCGACGATGTGATTGCCAGCGGCCTTGCCGAACACCAGCAAGTCGAGCAATGAGTTGGTGCCCAGACGGTTGGCGCCGTGAACGCTGACGCACGAGCATTCGCCGACCGCGTAGAGGCCGTTGACCACCGCGTTGGGGTTGCCGTCCTTCGGGATGACGACTTGCCCGTGGATGTTCGTCGGCACGCCACCCATTTGGTAGTGGATCGTCGGCACCACCGGAATCGGCTCCTTCGTGATGTCGACGTTGGCGAAGTTGTGGCCAATCTCGAACACGCTCGGTAGGCGCTTCATGATCGTCTCGGCGCCCAGGTGCGTCATGTCGAGGACGATGTAATCCTTGTTCGGGCCACAGCCGCGGCCTTCCTTGATTTCTTGGTCCATGCAGCGCGAGACGAAGTCGCGCGGCGCGAGATCTTTCAGCGTCGGCGCATAGCGCTCCATGAAACGCTCGCCGTCGCTGTTGCGCAGGATTGCGCCTTCGCCGCGGCAGCCTTCAGTCAACAGCACGCCAGCACCGGCCACGCCAGTTGGGTGGAACTGCCAGAACTCCATGTCTTCGAGCGGGATGCCAGCGCGCGCCGCCATGCCCAGGCCGTCGCCCGTGTTGATGAACGCGTTGGTCGAAGCCGCGAAGATTCGCCCCGCCCCGCCCGTTGCGAGCAACACGGTCTTGGCTTCGAGAATGTGCACTTCACCGGTTTCCATCTCGAGCGCAGTCACGCCCACCACGTCGCCTTCGGCATCGCGGATCAAGTCGAGCGCCATCCACTCGACGAAGAAGTTGGTGCGCGCTTTCACGTTTTGCTGATAAAGCGTGTGCAGCATCGCGTGACCAGTGCGGTCAGCTGCCGCACAGGCGCGCTGAACCGGCTTCTCGCCGTAGTTGGCGGTGTGGCCGCCAAACGGGCGTTGATAGATCGTGCCGTCAGGATTGCGGTCGAACGGCATGCCGAAGTGCTCGAGCTCGTAGACGACCTTCGGCGCTTCGCGGCACATGTACTCGATGGCGTCTTGGTCACCGAGCCAGTCGGAGCCCTTGATGGTGTCGTAGAAGTGGTAGTGCCAGTTGTCTTCTGACATGTTGCCAAGCGAGGCACCGATGCCACCTTGTGCAGCCACCGTGTGTGAGCGCGTTGGGAATACTTTCGACAACACCGCCACATTCAAGCCGGCCAGCGCAAGCTGCAGTGACGCACGCATGCCCGATCCGCCAGCACCAACGATCACCACATCGAACTTGCGGCGCGTCACCGAAGCGGTGGCGGCCGACATCTGAGTCGTACCCGATTGCATCAAAGTCTCCAAATCACTTGCACTGCCCAGCCGGCACAGCCGACCAGCCACACGATAGTGGCCACTTGCAACACGAGGCGCGAACCCACCGCGGGAACGTAGTCCATCAAGATGTCGCGCACGCCGACCCACACGTGGACCAAGAGCGACACGATCACCACGAAGGTCAGCACCTTCATCCATTGATGCGAGAAGATGCCCGCCCACTTGTCATAGCCCATCTCACCGGGCATTAGCACTTGGGCGATGACGACGATGGTGAAGATCGCCATCAAACTGGCCGTGACGCGCTGCGAGAGCCAATCACGCAAACCGTAGTGCGCGCCAACAACGACGCGCTTCGAACCGAAATCCTGTGCCATGACCTGCGCTTTCAGAAGAACAACTTGGCGCCGAGCGCCACGGTCAGGATGATGCTCAAGCCCAGCGTCACGAGCGCCGATTGGCGGCCGAATTCCTTGGTGACCGAATGGGTGGCATCCATCCACAGATGGCGCAAACCAGCGATGAAGTGATGCAGATAAGCCCAGGTCAGCAGCAGCGCGATCAGCTTGAAGACGATGCCTGGCACGAAGCCCACGCCACCGGCAAACACCGCGGTGAATTGACCGTAGGAGATTTCAGAGGTGAGGCTGGTGTCGAACATCCAGATGATGAACGGCAGGAGCAAGAACATCACGAGGCCGCTGACACGGTGAAGGATCGAAACGACGCCTGCGGGCGGCAAGCGGTATTGAAGTGCGTCAACCAGCCGCATTGGGCCCGGTCGCTGTTTTGCTGTGATGGCCATTGCCCAACCTTTTTCTGTCTTATGAGTAGAACGGTGATAAATCGGAAGGAGTTTATTGCAATGCAGCAACGTCAGCTGCCGACATCCTCGGTGCCACCTCCATGCCAGCTCAGCTCAACTCGTTTCGGTAGTAATGGCTCTCCGTGTTGTAGAGGCCGCGCCGCAGTTCCACGGGTTGCTCGCCATACGTGAGCGAGAGCCGCTCGACGCTGAGCAGCGGCGAACCTTGCGCGATGTTGAGCAACTCGGCGGCCGCCGCATCGGCCGCCACGGCGCGAAGCTTCTCTTGAGCGCGGATCATCCGCACACCGAACTCTGATTCGAACAGTTGATACATCGGCCCGCGGTAGTCGCTCAGTCGCTCGGCCGTCAAGCCTTTGAAAAGCGCGGCGGGGAGCCAGATGTCATCGAGCACGACCGGCGTTTCACGGAACGACAGCACGCGCCGCACTTGAATGGCTGCCTCGGTGCTGCGGAGCTGCAGGGCCTTGGCAACATCGCTCGGGGCGCGCTGGCGCCGGCAATCGATGAAGCGGCGCGCCATGCCGCCCGGCTCACCTTCGTCAGGCATCAGCCGCAAGAAGCGGAACTGCACTTTCTCTTCGGCGTGCGTGGCAACGAAAGTGCCTTTGCCTTGACGGCGCACGAGGAGATTGTCGGTGGCGAGTTCGTCGATCGCTTTGCGCACCGTGCCTTGGCTGACTTTGAAACGCGCGGCGAGTTCGATCTCGCTCGGAATCGCATCACCCGGCGCCCACTCGCCAAGTTGCAGGCTGCGCGTCATCAGCGTCTTGATCTGCCGATAGAGCGGGCTGAAGGCGGGGCTTTCGGTCAGGTCGGAACTCATCGGTTCGCGCAGAAGTTGTTGGCCCGCAACGCAGGCGAATCGTCTATCTTATATATGACACAAGACCCGGGTCAACCCTAAGTTTGGCCGATGAACTCGCCTAAACTCTCGGCCGGCGTCACGCGCCCCAAATCAGTTCAACCGCCAATCGGAGCACATCCATGAGCAAGACCCCCGTTCGAGTTGCCGTCACCGGCGCCGCAGGCCAAATTGGCTATGCGATCCTGTTCCGCATCGCTTCGGGCGAGATGCTCGGCAAGGATCAGCCAGTCATCCTGAGCCTGCTTGAAGTGCCAATGGAGAAGCCGCAGCAAGCGCTGCAAGGCGTGATGATGGAGTTGCAAGACTGCGCCTTCCCGCTGCTCGTCGGCATGGAAGCCCATGGCGATCCGATGACCGCGTTCAAAGACGCTGACTACGCGCTGTTGATCGGCTCACGGCCCCGCGGCCCGGGCATGGAGCGTGCCGAGTTGCTCGCCGTCAACGCCGAAATCTTCACCGCACAAGGCAAGGCGCTCAACGCCGTGGCGAGCCGCAATGTGAAGGTGTTGGTGGTCGGCAATCCGGCCAACACCAACGCTTACATCGCGATGAAGAGCGCACCCGATCTGCCGCGTAAGAACTTCACCGCCATGCTGCGCCTCGATCACAACCGCGCGCTGAGTCAGATTGCCGCCAAGACCGGCAAGGCTGTCGCAAGCATCGAGAAGCTCGCCGTCTGGGGCAACCATTCGCCCACGATGTATGCCGACTACCGCTTCGCCACGATTGCGGGCCAAAGCGTCAAAGACATGATCAATGACCAGGTCTGGAACGCTGACACCTTCTTGCCGACCGTCGGCAAGCGAGGCGCGGCCATCATTGCGGCACGCGGCGTGTCATCGGCTGCATCGGCGGCAAACGCAGCCATCGACCACATGCGCGATTGGGCGCTCGGCACCAATGGCCAATGGGTCACGATGGGCATCCCGTCGGATGGTCAATACGGCATCCCGAAAGACGTGATGTTCGGCTTCCCGGTGACCTGTGAAGCCGGCGAATACAAGCTCGTCGAAGGCCTGGAGATCGATGCTTTCAGCCAAGAACGCATCAACGTGACGCTGGCCGAGCTCCAAGGCGAGCAAGACGGCGTCAAGCACCTGCTCTGATCGTGCTCCATCCGCGCGACGCCCTTTTTGACGCGGGCGAGGCAGCGCCCGAGCTGCCCGTCTGCGATCACTACTGCGGCGTTGAAGCGCGGATGAAAAAAAGCCTCGAACTCCAAGCCGAACTCGGCCCGGTGTTCGATGTGACGCTCGACTGCGAAGACGGCGCACCCCTTGGCGGCGAAGCCGAGCACGCGCATCTGGTGGCCGAGATGGCCACGTCAGCGGCCAACCGATTTGGCCGCGTCGGCACCCGTGTGCACCCAGTCGACCACCCTGCCTTCGCGGGCGATGTTGAAACACTGGTGCGCCGCGCAGGCAGCCGGCTGGCCTATCTGATGGTGCCCAAGCCGCGCGGCGTGGCCGATGTGGACCGCGCCTGCGGCGAGATTGACCACCAACTCCGCGTGGCGGCCGTGGGCCGGCAAGTTCCAGTTCACGTGCTGATCGAAACTCTTGGTGCGCTGCGCGAGGTGGATGCCATCGCGGCGCACCCACGGGTTGAATCGTTGTCGTTCGGGTTGATGGATTTCGTCTCGGCGCACCGCGGTGCTATTCCATCGGCCGGCATGAGCGCGGCAGGCCAGTTCACGCACCCGCTGGTGGTGCGCGCCAAGCTTGAAATCGCTGCGGCTTGCCACGCACACGCCAAAGTGCCGTCGCACTGCGTGGTGACCGAGTTCGCTGATGCCGCAGCAATCGCTGGCGCAGCCCGGCGCGCATCGCGCGAGTTGGGCTACACGCGCATGTGGAGCATCCACCCGAATCAGATTCGGCCGATCGTCGAGGCGTTTGCGCCCGATGCCGATGAGGTCGCGCGAGCGATCGAGATCATCACCGCCGCACAGGCCGCCGATTGGGCGCCGATCCGGCATGCGGACGCGCTGCACGACCGCGCAAGCTACCGCTACTTTTGGCAGGTGCTCGACCGCGCGCACCGCACTGGGCGGCCACTCCCTGACGACGTGACGCGGGCCTACTTCGCCGAGGTTTGAGGCCTATTCCAAGTCTTCAGTCTTCGACTGACGCGCCGATGAAGATCGACAATCCCAGGTTTCTCACTTCTCGATGCCGCCCATGACTTCGTTGCACGCTCTCACCGCCCAGGCCGCCCTCACCTTCGCCTTGCTTGGCGCTTGGAGCGCCGCACCCGCCCAAACCGCGGCACCGAAACCCGCGGGGCAGGCTGCCAGCGCGGCCGGCGTGATCAAACCAGCGGTCAAGCGCGGCAAGACGCCGCCTGCCAAATCACCTGCGTTCGTGATTGCCCCGGCCGATCCAGAGCAAATCAGCGCGGCGGAAAGAGTCTTCTACGGCGTCTACGACTGCGAGTTCAACCAGTCGATCAACATCGCTGCCAGCGCGGAGCACTTTGCTTACGTCGACCTCAAGCTTGCCAAGAGCAACTACTTGATGAAGCCGGTGCTGTCGTCCACTGGCGCGGTTCGGCTCGAGGACGTGCGCAACGAAACATTGATGGTGCAGATCGCCAGCAAGTCGATGCTGCTGAACGTCAAGACCGGGCAACGCCTGGTCGATGCCTGCGTGAGCCCCAAGCAGCGCGAGTTGATCGAGGTGGCGCGTGCTGCCAAGGCGGAGGCCGCGGCCAGTGCGGCCGCCTCGGGCGCCAGCGAGCCGGAGGCTGGCGCGCCGCTCTTGAAGTGAGCGAGCGGCGGCTTCGAAAGCCGGCCAATGCGCTTGAAGTACGCATGATTGGGTACGTATAATTCGTGCATACCCACAAGCCGGAGCCGCCATGGACGCCATCGTTGCCGAACGCGGGCAGATCACTCTGCCCAAGGCCGTGCGTGACGCGCTCGGCCTGACCAAAGGCAGCTTGCTGAAGGTCGAACTCGACGGCGGCCGCATCATCTTGCGCAAGAACGTGGATGACGCGATCTCGCGCGCACGCGGCCAATTCAAGCTCGACGGCTTCGCCTCGACCGACGAAGCGATGCGCGCCATTCGCGGCCGCGCGCCGGGCGATCCGATCGACGCCTGATGAACAACGCCCGATGATCGCTGTCGACTCATCGATCCTGATCGAGATCTTGAGCGGCGCAGCCGAAGCCGATGCGGCTGAGTCTGCGCTGCGCGATTGCCTGGCCCTCGGCCCGCTGGCCGTTTGCGAAGTGGTCGTCGCCGAAGTTTGCAGCTCTTTGAAAGACGGCGACCGCGCACTCGATGTGCTCGAAGACATGGGCATCCACTTCGTCGAGACCGCCTCTGCGGCCGCCATTCGCGCTGGGGAAATGCAGCGCCGCTATCGCACGCGCGGCGGCCAGCGCCAGCGCACCATTCCTGATTTCATCGTGGGGGCACATGCATTGCTTCAATGCAAAGGCTTGATCACTCGCGATGCGGGCTTCTTTCGCGACTACTTCAAGGGCCTGAAAGTCATCGAGCCCAAGACGGCGTGATCGCCCGCCACCGCAGCCAGCCTGCCCCGGCATCTTTCCTCTTCAACCGGAGTCACACCATGCTTCAAGCCTATCGCCAACACGTGGCCGAGCGCGCCGCGCTCGGCATCCCGCCGCTGCCGCTCTCAGCCCAGCAAACCGCCGAACTGATCGAGCTGCTCAAGGCGCCACCTGCCGGTGACGAAGCCACGCTCGTCGAGCTCATCACCTACCGCGTGCCGGCCGGTGTGGACGATGCGGCCAAGGTCAAGGCGAGCTACCTCGCCGCACTCGCCCACGGCACGCAAAGCTGCCCGCTGATTGACCGCGTGCGCGCCACCGAGCTGCTCGGCACGATGCTCGGCGGCTACAACATCAGCCCACTCGTCGATCTGCTCGATGACGCCGCAGTGAGCGCTGCAGCCGCAGCCGCGCTGAAGAAAACCCTGCTGATGTTCGACCAGTTCCACGACGTGAAGCTCAAGGCCGACGCAGGCAACGCCGCCGCTGCCGAGGTGCTGAAAAGCTGGGCTGATGCCGAGTGGTTCACCTCGCGCCCGGAAGTGCCGGCGAGCATCACCGTGAGCATCTTCAAGGTCACCGGCGAGATCAACACCGACGACCTCTCACCCGCGCCCGACGCCTGGAGCCGCCCCGACATTCCGATGCACGCACTCGCGATGCACAAGAACCCGCGGCCCGGCATCGTGCCCGAAGAGGAAGGCAAGCGCGGCCCGGTGAAGTTCATCGAAGCCATGCGCGCAGAGTGCGAGAAAGCCGGCCGCTTGGTCGCCTATGTGGGCGATGTGGTTGGCACCGGCTCGAGCCGCAAATCAGCCACCAACTCGGTGCTGTGGTTCACCGGCGAAGACATTCCTTTTGTGCCTAACAAGCGATTTGGCGGTGTCTGCCTCGGCGGCAAGATCGCGCCGATCTTCTACAACACGATGGAAGACTCGGGCGCGCTGCCGATCGAGCTTGACGTGAGCCAAATGGCCATGGGCGACGTGGTCGAGCTGCGCCCGTACGACGGCAAAGCGCTGAAAGACGGCAAGGTGATCGCCGAGTTCAAGGTCAAGAGCGATGTGTTGTTCGATGAAGTGCGCGCCGGTGGCCGCATTCCGCTGATCATCGGCCGCGGCCTGACCACCAAGGCGCGCGAGGCCCTCGGCCTGCCGCCGTCCACACTCTTCCGCTTGCCGCAAAGCCCGGCTGACAGCGGCAAGGGCTTCAGCCTGGCGCAAAAAATGGTCGGCCGCGCTTGTGGCCTGCCGGCCAACCAAGGCGTGCGCCCGGGCACCTATTGCGAGCCGCGCATGACGAGCGTGGGCTCGCAAGACACCACCGGCCCGATGACGCGCGACGAGCTGAAAGACCTCGCCTGCCTCGGTTTCTCGGCCGACCTCGTGATGCAGAGCTTCTGCCACACCGCGGCCTACCCGAAGCCCGTCGACGTGAAGATGCACCACGAGTTGCCCGAGTTCATCAGCACCCGCGGCGGCATCTCGCTGCGCCCGGGCGACGGCGTCATCCACAGCTGGCTCAACCGCCTGCTGCTGCCTGACACGGTCGGCACCGGCGGCGACAGCCACACGCGTTTCCCGATTGGCATCAGCTTCCCCGCGGGCTCAGGCCTCGTTGCGTTTGCTGCGGCCACCGGCGTGATGCCGCTGGACATGCCGGAGAGCGTGCTCGTGCGCTTCAAAGGCACGATGCAGCCCGGCGTGACGCTGCGCGACCTGGTCAACGCGATCCCGCTTTATGCCATCAAGGCCGGGCTCTTGACCGTCGAGAAAGCGGGCAAGAAGAACATCTTCAGCGGCCGCATTCTGGAGATCGAAGGCCTGCCTGATTTGAAGGTCGAGCAAGCGTTTGAGCTGAGCGATGCTTCGGCCGAGCGCAGCGCCGCCGGCTGCACGGTGCACTTGAACCCGGAGCCGATCAAGGAGTACATCAACAGCAACATCGCGCTGATGAAATGGATGATTGCGCAGGGTTACGCCGACGCGCGCAGCCTGCAGCGGCGCATCGACGCGCAGCAAGCCTGGCTCGCCAACCCTGAGCTTCTGGCCGGCGATGCCGATGCCGATTACGCCGCGGTGATCGAGATCGATCTGGCCGAGATTCACGAGCCGATCGTCGCTTGCCCGAACGACCCGGACGACGTCAAGACGCTTTCAGATGTGGCCGGCGCGGCCATCGATGAAGTCTTCATCGGCTCCTGCATGACCAACATCGGCCACTTCCGCGCTGCGAGCAAGTTGCTCGAGGGCAAGCGCGACATCCCGGTCAAGCTCTGGGTCGCCCCGCCGACCAAGATGGATGCCAAGAAGCTCAGCGACGAAGGCCATTACGGCGTGCTCGGCAACGCCGGTGCGCGCATGGAGATGCCGGGCTGCAGCCTGTGCATGGGCAACCAGGCGCAGGTCAAGGAAGGCGCGACTGTGTTCTCGACGAGCACCCGCAACTTCCCGAACCGGCTCGGCAAGAACTCGAACGTCTACCTCGGCTCGGCCGAGTTGGCCGCAATTTGCTCCAGGCTGGGCCGCATTCCGACGCGAGCCGAATACATGGAAGGCATGGGCGTGCTCACCGCGGCGAGCGACACGGTCTACCAGTACTTGAACTTCGACAAGATCGAAGAGTTCGCCGAGGCGCCCAGCGCCTGATGGCCGATTCAGCCGGGGTTCTGCCCCGGCGGCCGGCTTACTTTGCGGCCACTTGGCTGAAGTACTCGTCGTAGCGGTGGACGAAGTCTTTCGAGCTCAGCGGCAAATGGCACGCCCGGCAAGCGCTGGGCGGCTCGGGTGACTTCTCGCCACCGGGCAGGTAGCCGGCGTAGATCCAGTCGCCATTCTTCAAGCCAGGCGGCGCCGAGTCGCCCCAGCCCTGGCCTTTGCCCATCACGAAGACGCGCAGCAAATCACCTTTGACGAGCTTGCCGTCAGCACCTGTTTTCAGGCTGCCATCGGCGTTCGCCGCTGCGGCGTAGTTTTCCATCACGAACACGGTGCCGTTTGGAAAGCCGTTGGCGGCCGTGGCTTGGGTGGCGGCCTTGTTCATGTAGATCTCGCGCACTTGCTTGGCATCGGCCCGCTGCACCTCCGAAAGGAATTTGGGCCAACGCTGGTAGCCCGCAGGAATCGGCAGCTCGCCGTCATTGACGAGGGCAACCGGCGCGGGCGCTGGTGTCGGTGTTGGTGTCGGTGTCGTGGATACCGGCGCGCAGGCGGCCACGGCCAGCGTCAACACAACAAGGGCCGCGGGAATGACTCGACGGGTCTGCATGGGCGCTCCAGACTGCTGTAAGAAGCGCCAGCGTAGCCGACTCGCGCAAAAGCAACCACCTCGCATTCATCGATGCAGTGGATGCCGCTTGGGCGGCTCGGCCCCGCCCGAGCTCGCTTGATCGAACTCAATCCCGCTCGGGCGCGATCTCGGTCGCATAGTCGACCAGCGCGCCGAGGATCTCCTGGCCGCGCTCATCGGCCTCTTCGCCGAGCTCGTCGATGCGTTCGAAGAAGGCCTCAAGCGTCAGCCCGCCACCCACGCCGTCGTGCAGGCGGTCGGCCCGGTGCGCCAGCCATTGCGCTTGCTCGGGCGGGCTCAAGGTTTCGGGGAAGTTGCGCGCGCGGTAGCGAAACAGAAGCTCGCCCAAGCGCGGATCGGCGAAATCGGCTCGCTTGGTGGCGAGTTGCTCCGGCGTCAGCCCCAGGAGCCGTTGCAGCGTGCGGCGATCGTCGTTGCCGACGAAGCCGCCGTAGAGGTCTTCATCGACATCGACCGCGCCCGCCGCCGAAGGCCGCTCGAACACTGCGGGCCAAAGACCGGCGAGCGCCTGGGCTTGCTGCGCTGCATGTTCGACACGGGCGAGCCCTTGCGCCATGTCAATGCCCCAGCGCGCGGCCATGGCGGGGCTGAGCGTTCGCAGGTTGGCGATCACGATCGGCGATTTGTTCAGGTGAATGGTCTTGATGGGCAAGCGCGCAACGCCTTCGGGCAAGGCATCGGCCCGCGTGAAGATGCGTTCGCGCAGCGTGGCCACACCCAAGCCTTGCAGCTCTGCCGGGTCGGTGGCGAGATCCCACACGATCAGCTCGTTCTTATTTTTCGGATGCGGCGCCAGCGGCCAGACGAGCGCCAGCCCGCCGCGCTCGGTGCCATACATGCCCGAGATGTGCAGGAAAGGCTGGCCGGCCTGCTGCGCCACGCCGATCTCAGCCGCCACGGCATCCTTGCGGTGCAGCTTGAGGCAGAAGTCCCAGAGCCGAGGCTGCGCTGATTTGATCAGGCGGGCCAGCGCGATGGTGGCGCGCACGTCGGAGAGCGCATCGTGCGCGGCTTCGTGCAGCAGGCCGTTGGCGCGCGCGAGGTCTTCGAGCTTGAACGAGGGTTTGCCGTCAGGATGCGTCGGCCACGCGATGCCTTCGGGCCGCAGCGCGTAA
>JAYWGR010000188.1:0-4359 GCA_043778145.1 Rhizobacter sp. | reverse complement strand
CCGATTGCGCTGGCCGGCACGCCTGCCGATTCGGTCGTCATGGGTACCGGTGTCGCCCGGCTGCTGCAAATGTGCGCGCCACTCAAGCTCAAGGACTGCCCGACGGCGGAAGATATGGGCGCTTCGGCCAGCGCAGGCGAAAATGGGCCGGCCGCGCCGGACCACATTGCGGCCTTGTCGGCGCTCGAGCAGGCTGGCGCGCCCGATGCGGGCGACACGCACATCGAACTGCTGGCGGCTAGTGTGCGCGGTGCTCCCAACGTCACCGGCCTGAACGTGGTGCGGGCCGATAACTGGGGCGTCAAGGAAATCGACGACTCGCTGATCGTAATGCATCTGGACCAGGCGCAGCGCCTGGTGTTCGGCGGCGCTGCGCCGCAGGTGACGGCGATCCAGATTCAACTGGCGCATACGGCACAGATGCCGGCGGCTAGGGCGCGGCTCGACCAATTGCTGGCAGCCGAATTCAAGGCTCTGAAGCTCGAAGTGCTGGATTACGAAACCTTATCGCCGATCTACAAACAGGTGATCCAATTCTTCGACTCGATGTTCGGCTTCATCTCGATCCTGATTTACATGATCGTGCTGTTTACCGTCGGTAACACGATGAGCACGGCGGTGGTCGAGCGCACCACGGAAATCGGCACCCTGCGGGCCATCGGCCAGCGGCGCGCCGGCATTCGCAGCCTATTTGTCAGCGAAGGTTTGTTGCTGGGCCTGATCGGTGCGGGATTGGGCATCGCGATCGCCTTGCCGATCGCCTACGTGATCAATCACAGCGGCATGACTTGGGCGCCGCCCGGCTATTCGTACGAATACCCGGTTATGGTGCGGGTGTGGGGCGATAACAAGCTGATATTCGGCAGTGCGCTCAGCCTGGCCTTCCTGACCGTCGTCTCGGCGTGGTGGCCGGCCAACCGCGCTGCGAAGCTCAACATCGTCGACGCCTTGCGCCATGTATAGTTGACCAGTCAGTACTTTTGTTTCATTATTCGGGAAATAACTTGATATGAAAAAGCGACAATTTATCACCGCAGTCTTGTCTGCGGTCCTTGGATGCAGTGCATCTGCTGCTGTTGCCAAACCCAGTGCGCAGGAAATTCTTGCCGCTAGCGATGCCATCCGCAATCCCGATCATCCATTCGGTTTAACGACCACGCTGACCGAGTACCGCGACGGCAAGCAGACCGATGTCAGCACGCTGGCCGTGTATTCGAGGGCGGACAAGGAGAGCGGGCAGTTCCGCAGCCTGATCCGCTTCATCGCGCCGGCGCGCGACGCCAACAAGCTGATGCTCAAGACGGGCAACGACCTGTGGTTCTACGATCCGTCCAACAAGGCCAGCATCCGGATTTCGCCGCAGCAGCGCCTGCTCGGCCAGGCCGCCAACGGCGACGTGGTGACATTCAATCTGGCCAAGGACTACCGCGCCACCCTGTCCGGCGAGGAAGAAGTGCTCGACGCCGACCGCCAGAAGCGCAACAGCTACAAGCTGACGCTCGCAGCGACCAAGCCGGACGTCACCTACCACCATATCGAAGCGTGGATCGACAGCGCCAACAATCGCCCGGTCAAGGCCCGCTTTTACAGCGAAAGCAATCGCCTGCTGAAAACGGCCTATTACCGCCAGTACGAAAACCAGCTGGGCGCCGAGCGCCCCACCGAAACGGTGATCATCGACGGCCTCGATCCGAAATGGGTGACGGTGCTGCGTTTCACCAACTGGGCAGTGAGGGATGTGCCGGAAGCCTGGCTGCAGCGCGACTATCTGCCGCGGTTCAAGCCGCAATAACCGTGCGGGCCACCTTCGCGTTGGTGACAACGCTGCTGACCGGCGCGGCCTGCGCGCAAGACCTGGATGCGGCGGCCTTGTCGCTGCCCGGCTCGGCGCCGCAGGCGGCGCAAAGTGCGCGTGCCTGGCAATTGTTCGTCGAGGGGGCGGCTGGCCGTGCGCAGATACGCAATGCGGCGTTCTCCGAAGAGACGAGCGCCACCGAACTCGTCTCGATCGACCTGCAGGTCGACGCGACGCTGGCGCCCGGCCTGCGTGGCATCCTGGCCAACCGGCTCGATGTCGATTGGCTGCACCGCTTTGATCAGCGCAAAGAGGTCAATACGCTCAAGGAAGCCTATCTCAGCTGGCAGCCGCGCCACGACGTCATTCTCGACTTTGGTCGCGTGAATCAGTATTCGGGCGTCGCCAACGGCTATAACCCGACTGACTTCTTGCGCGATGGCGCATTGCGTTCCTCGGTGTCGCTCGATCCGGCCAGCATCAAGAAAAACCGCCAGGGCAGCGTGATGTTGCGCGGACAGGCGCTGTGGGACGGCGCCTCGCTGACGGCGCTGTATTCCCCGGCGCTGAGCGAAGCGCCCAATGCATCGGCCTTCAATCCCGACTGGGGCGCGACCAATGCGCGCGACCGCGCCTTGCTGATCTTCAGCAAGCGCCTGAGCGAAGACTTGAACCCTCAGTGGTTGTTGTACAAGGATCAGGGCGCATCGCCGCAGTTCGGCATGAACTTGACCAAGCTTGTCAATGATGCGACGGTGGCCTATGTCGAGTGGTCTGGCGGGCGCAGCCCGTCGCTGCTAGCACAAGCCCTGGGGCAAAAGGGCGGAGAGGCGTTCCGTAACCGGGTTGCGACCGGTGTTACCTACACCACCAGCAACAAGCTCTCGCTGAGCCTTGAATATCAGTACAACGGCACCGGCCTCGACAAAACGCAGTGGGATGCATTGTCGCGCGCGTCGCTGCCGGCCTACGACCGTTATCGGCAGTTCGCGCACGCGGCGCAGGAAATGCCGACCCGCCATGCGGCGTTTTTCTACGCCACCTGGCAAGACCTGTTGATAAGCCATCTTGACCTGACGGCAATGATGCGCCGCAATAGCGATGATCATAGTCGCGTTGCCTGGGTTGAACTGCGCTACCGCTGGAAGCGCGACGAAGTCGCGTTGCAATGGCAGGGCAACAGCGGCAGCTTGCTCAGCGATTACGGCGCTTCACCTCTGCGCAAGGCCTGGCAAGTTTCCTACCGGCATTTCTATTGACGGTCGGGAAATCTTGGAGGGCCGCCACGGGTCCTGCCCGTTGTAAAGTGCGCACACGACATTTAGTTAAGGACACTCTGAACAACTCACCCCAGCAAGTGGCATAAAGCCACCGAGCCGCGTGGGTTGCGTTTTCTATGCGGTCAAGCCAGCAAAACACCGCTTTTGACCCCACTTTTGGCGCAGCAGTCCCTGCGTAAGCCCACTTTCTTGCGTTGCGGGCGCACTCATTCCAGCATTCCCTGCAATGTGTGCCGCACCATCCACACATTGGACAGCGCAAACAACGTCACCAGCTGCGCCGTGTTCTTCTTGAGCCCTCGGTAGCGCACCTTCACATACCCAAACTGGCGCTTGATCACCCGAAACGGATGCTCCACCTTCGCCCGGATACTGGCTTTGGCCTTTTCAATCTTTTCCGTGATCTGATCGAGTGGGTCTTCCTTGTTCAATTTGCGCCGCTTTCCGGAGCGCATCGCCACGTGCCATGTCACCGCCATGGCATCCGGGCGCTTGTCTATCCCCTGATAATCCGCATCCCCAAACGCTTGCGTCTCTTGTCCGTGCAACTAGCCGTTGCCCGCGGTCACGTCATTGACATTGCCCGACGTGCCAAGCACCGTGTGCTCCAGCCCTGAGTCGGCATCCGCACCAATGTGGGCCTTCATGCCAAAGTGCCATTAGTTTCCTTTTTGGCTCGAGTGCATCTCGGGGTCTCGGGCCTTGTCCTTGTTTTTGGTGGAGCTGGGCGCTGCAATGAGTGTGGCGTCCACCACCGTGCCCGCCTTGAGCAGCAAGCCGCGCGCAATCAACAAGTCGTTGACTGTGGCCAAGATCTGCTCGGCCAGTTTGTGTTTTTCTAGCCGGTGGCGGAACCGCAAGATGGTGCTCTCGTCTGGCAAGCGGCCAAACTCTTGGAGCTGTGCAAATTCGTGGTACATGGGCACGTCAAAGAAGGCTTCTTCCATGCGGAGGTCTGACAGGGTGAACCACTGCTGCAAGAAGTGCGTTCGCAGCATGGTTTGCAATGAAAACGGTGGTCGTCCGGTTTTGCCCTCTGGGTAGTAGGGGGCGATGAGGGCGACCAGTGCAGACCACTGCACGACTTGCTCCATCTGGTCTAGAAAGACTTGTTTGCGCGTTTTTTTTTGCACTGAGGCTGAGCTGGAGGCTGGCTTGATTCATGGGCTCGATTGTCTCAGCCTGGACAGAGCCATGGAGGATCAGCGTCTACTGAGCCTGATCAGAGACTCCTATGTGGCCAGTGGTGGTGTTTACGGCTCACCACGCGTCTTTGCTGACCTG
>JAYWGR010000187.1:0-12974 GCA_043778145.1 Rhizobacter sp. | reverse complement strand
ACTTCGGCGATGCGGGCGCGGGCATGTATCAGCCGCGCCACCACGTTGGCCACTTCCTTGCCGACCGTGGTTGGGCTGGCGGTCTGGCCATGGGTGCGGCTGAGCATCGGCACATCGGCCAGCTCTTGGGCCATGGACGTCAACCGCGCGAGCACCCGGTCCAGCGCGGGCAGCAGCACGTCGGCGCGTGCGGCTTTGAGCATCAACGCGTGGCTGGTGTTGTTGATGTCTTCGCTGGTGCAGGCGAAGTGCACGAACTCGGCCGCGGCCACCAGCTCGGGATGCGGCGCAAACTGGCCTTTGAGCCAGTACTCGACCGCCTTCACATCGTGGTTGGTCGTGCGCTCGATGTCTTTGATGGCTTGCGCATCGGCTTCGCTGAAATCGCTGACCCATTGGCGCAATTGCGTGCGCGAGGCTTCGCCAAGCGGTGCGAACTCGGGCAGATCGGCATCAGAGAGCGCAATGAACCACTCGACCTCCACCTGCACGCGCCGGTGCATCAACCCGAACTCGCTGAGCAGGGGGCGGAGCGCCGCTACTTTGGCCGCATAGCGGCCATCGAGCGGAGAGAGTGCGGTGAGGGCGGAGAGCGTCATGGCGGCCTGTGGGGAGTCAGCCGCGAATTGTAGAAGTCGCTCTTTTGGGCGGCGGTTGATTGGCGCGTTCGTGGCGAGCTCAGCGCTGGCGCGCCAGCTTCGGGTCGAGCAGGTCGCGCAGGCCGTCGCCCATCAGGTTCAGGCCGAGCACCGCCAGCAAAATCGCCAAACCTGGCCAGAACGCGAGCAGCCACGATTGGTACATCATGCTTTGGCCCTCGTTCAGCATGCGGCCCCAGCTCGGCGTGGGCGGCTGCGTGCCGAGGCCGAGGTAGCTCAGCGCCGCCTCCGCCAAGATCGCCACCGCGAATTGAATCGTCGCCTGCACGATCAGCTGCGAGGCGATGTTCGGCAGCACATGCTCCAAGCTGATCGCCCACGCGCCCTTGCCGCAGGTGCGCGCCGCCAGCACAAACTCGCGCGCCCACACACTGCCCGCCGCCGCCCGCGTGATGCGCGCAAAGACCGGGATGTTGAAGATGCCGATCGCGATCACCGAGTTGACCAGCCCCGGCCCATAAATCGCGCTCAACATGATGGCCGAGAGCAGCGCGGGGAAGGCAAAGGCGAAGTCCGCCAGCCGCATCACCACTTCTTCGACCCAGCCGCGCTTGGCCGCTGCGAGCAGGCCCAGCGCCACGCCCACGCTGATGCCGATGCCAACGGCGATCAGCCCCACCGCGAGCGCATTGCGGCTGCCCGCGATCAGCAGCGAGGCGATGTCGCGGCCGAGGCTGTCGGTGCCGAGCCAGTGCGCCGCAGAGGGCGGCTGCAGCTTGTTCGGTATGTCGAGCTCGGCGGCGGGGTAGGGCGTCCAGATGAACGAGAGCAACGCGGTCGCGATCAACAGCAGCACAAGCACACTGCCGATCGCAAAGCTCTTGTGCTGCCAAGTCTTCACGGGTTCAGCTTCAGGCGCGGGTCGATCATGACCACCGCCACATCGACGATGAAGTTGATCGCAATCACCAACGCTGCGAGCAACATGACCACGTTTTGCACCACGATCAAATCGCGGTTCGCAATCGCCTGAAAAATCAATCGCCCGAGGCCGGGCAGCGAAAAAACGTTCTCGATCACGATCGTGCCGGTCAACAGGTTGGCGAATTGCAGGCCCATCACTGTGACCACCGGCACCGCGGCGTTGCGCAGCACATGGCGCCACAGCACCGCGCGGCGGCTCAGGCCTTTGGCGCGGGCGGTGCGAACGAAGTCTTCGCGCAGCACATCGAGCACCGCCGACCGCGTGATGCGCGCGAGGATCGCCGCTTGCACCACGGCGAGTGCCACCGCCGGCAGGATCAGCGCCTTGACGGCGGGCCAAGCGCCGCCGCCGTCTTCGTCATGCCAACCCGGAAAGCCGCCGGCCGAGAACCACTGCAGCTTCACCGAGAACACCAGCACCAGCAACACACCAAACCAGAAGTTCGGCACCGCAATGCCCAGCTGGCTCAGCGCCATGACGCTCACATCGCCTGTTTGGTTATGGCGCGATGCCGCATAGAGCCCGAGCGCGAGCGCCAGCACCGTGGCGAGCGCCATCGCCATCGCCGCGAGCGGCGCGGTGACTTGCAAACGCTCGGCGATGAGCCCGGCAACAGGCGCCTCATACGAGACGCTCTGGCCCATGTCGCCATGCAGCAGGCCCAAGACCCAACGGCCATAGCGAGTGGGTGCTGGCGCATCGAGCCCGAGCTTGGCCGTGAGCGCAGCGCGAGACTCGGCCGTGGCCGATTCGCCCAGCATCACATCGGCCACGGTGCCCGGCAGCAACGCGAGCACTGCGAACACGACGACGCTGGCCGCCAGCAGCGTGAGCAAGAAGCTCGCGGTGCGTTTGAGCAGGTAGAGGCTCATCGATGCGGGTGCGTCAGGTACGTCAGGTACGTCAGCTGCGCCAATCAGGCGCGCATCAGCGCCTCGTCGAGCACCTCGATCCAGTGCCGCACCGGCGTCTCGGTGCCGGTTTGCAAATGCTGGATGCAGCCAACGTTGGCCGAGATGATGACCTGCGCTGCCAGCGGCTCAAGGTTGTCGAGCTTGCGGTCGCGCAGGCGGTAGGCGAGCTCGGGTTGCAGCACGGAGTAGGTGCCGGCCGAGCCGCAGCACAAATGGCTTTCGTTGCTGGCGATGCTGACGTCGAAGCCGAGCGCGCTGAGGTGCGTCTCGACGCCGCCGCGCAATTGCTGCCCGTGCTGCAAGGTGCAGGGCGGGTGAAACGCGAGGCGCGTTGCCGCGCGCTTTGCCCTGGGCTTGAGCTTCGGCGTGAGCGGCGCCACCAAGTCAGGCAGCAACTCGGAGAGATCGCGGGTCAGTGCGCTGATCTGTTGAGCGCGGTCGGCATAGTCGGCGTCGTGCGCGAGTGCGTGGCCGTATTCCTTGACCGTCACGCCGCAGCCCGATGCGTTCATCACGATGGCCTCCACAGCGCCGCTTGAGACCAGCGGCCACCATGCATCGATGTTGCGCCGCATGTCGGCCAAGCCGCCGCCTTGATCACCAAGATGCGTGCGGATCGCGCCGCAGCAGCCGGCGCCATCGGCTGCGATCGTCTGGATGCCGGCGGCATCGAGCACGCGGGCGGTTGCGCTGTTGACGTTCGGCATCATCGCCGGCTGCACGCAGCCAAGCAGCATCAGCACCTTGCGCGGATGCGCTTGCGTCGGCCAGCGGTGGGCCTCGGCGCTTGCGGGGGCGGGCACCTTGTTCTTGAGCGCCTCCGGCAACAGCGGCCGGGCGATCTGGCCGAGCTTCATCGCGGGTTTGAAGAGCGGCGATGTGAGGCCTTCTTTCAGCGCCCAGCGCACGGTCTTCTCGCGCATTGGCCGCTCGACCTTGGCATCCACCACGCGCCGGCCGATCTCCACCAAGTTGCCGTACTGCACGCCCGATGGGCAGGTGGTCTCGCAGTTGCGGCAGGTGAGGCAGCGGTCGAGGTGCATCTGCGTGCTGCGCGTGGGCGCCTTGCCTTCGAGCACTTGCTTGATCAGGTAGATGCGGCCGCGCGGGCCATCGAGCTCGTCGCCGAGCAGCTGGTACGTCGGGCAAGTGGCGGTGCAGAAGCCGCAGTGCACGCACTTGCGCAGAATGGCCTCGGCTTCGATGCCATCGGCCGTGCCTTTGAATTCGTCAGCGAGTTGGGTTTGCATGAAGGCCGTTCAAGAAGTCGCAGCGACGGGCCGGGTTCCGGGAAAGCTGTCGGCAAGCGCACGCTGCATCGCTGCGTTAGATGCAAAAACGGCCTGCCAGATCGAGTGGCTCCCACTGGACTTTGCCGTCTCGACGATCGACCTTCGCATGTCGGGTGCGTCTCGATTTGACAAATCGACCCCGGGAGGGCTCGGCGTTGTGCCAGATCGTCGTGTTCGTCAGGCCAAACGGTGCTGCCGGGCGCAGGCATTGAGATGCCCTTGCTGGTGTTGCATTTTGCGCAAGCCAGCCTGCCTCTACCTTAATCGCAATCGCCTAATTGCGCTTGGCCACGCTCGAACATTTGCCTCCCCATCCATTCGCACATGTCCTCGCAAACCGAAACCGTCGCGTTCCGCACGAAACGACGAGGAGCCTATTGAGGCGATCACTCGTGTCATACCTTCATCATTTTGTTTGCAAAGTCCGAGCAGTCACCCAAATAGTCCAGCATGTCTGCAAAGAAGTGGGGTGAAACGTGGTTAGGTGTCTGACCCACAGGATTCGCAAATAGCACATTGATAACGGCGCGCATTGCCGCATCTTCGCGATCTTCAAGAGCGACAAATCGGCCTTTATTGTCCAAGAATTGCCAGCAAGCCACGCGAGCGGCTTCAAGGTCGGCCTCGCTCTTCTTTCCCTCAAACCAATAAGCAATTGCCGTTGACATTGCATCTCGCCCCACAGCCGGCAGCGATCGCTGAACCGGCGTCAGGCAACGGCACATGAATTTCATCAGAGCTTTGCGCTCATCTTCCGGGTTGGAACTCTCTTTCGCAAGCTTGGCCATGTAGGCGGCCAGCTTATCCCTGTCCACCAGCTGTTGCTGCGCATCCGAGCCTTCGTCCACTGCCATGGCACAGGCAACGCCTTTCGATTTGCTTTCGCTTGAGGATTTTGCCCTCGGTCCAGTTCCCTGGTCGCTCGAATCTGTGCTTTCCACATTTGCTCCCATCTGGGGTCTTGAGGGGCGGCCCAGCTGATCATTGCCGGATCCAATACTTGGACTCGAACGCGCGTCGCTGGCTGGTGTCGAAGGTGGATATGACACGAGCGGCGCATTAAACGGCATCGTGGAAAACCCTAGCGTTTTTTCAACTTTTGACATGTTGCATCCTTGTCTGTAGGTGAGGCCGGGCAGGCAATGAGGCGCTATTCGAAGGGAACACTCAACGACGTAAGCATACTCTCACAGCTGGGGCACGCTGGATTAGGCTTTCCGTGATTGTCGCTATTTCTCACAACATGCACTGCCTTTGAGTATCCCTGAGTAATATCGCTCCCTTCTTTCAGCGCCTGATCAACGCAGCCGACCTCTGCACAAAAGCCATGCCAGGCAGGGAGTTTGGGCAAATTTTGTTTGGCGTCATTTAATGCGTTTTTGAGATCTGGATGGAGCGCCCCGACCTCTGCTTCTGTTCGGTGCCGACTGAAGTCTTTGTACACCTTGTCCCCGATCCTGAGCTCGGCTGCAGCTGAGGGCGTATCGATCTTGCATATTTCCAACACTTTGTCTGCCGCTTGCGCCACGTTTTTAACTTCATGCTTTCGCACCGCAACAATTGCCGCAGAAAACTGATCTTGTTTGTTTTTGGCTCTTTCTAATGTGGCTTTTTCTGCGGTTGCAGCATTGTTGGCTGCCTGTTTTTGCATACCTTTTGAGTCTTTTGCCAATTCGGTCAACTGCTGCGCGAGAATGGCGGGATCGCCTTCCGCCATCGTCACTGCATTTGTCAGTTGATTCTTTAGATCCGCATCTTTCGAAAAGGCGGCTTCTTGATTCTTGGAAAAAGCCGCCAGCGGCATCTTGCTGTTTGCTGGAGCCATTACATCCAGGTACTTCTTAATAGGCTTGGCGAAGCCTTTTTCAATTGATAAGCCTTCCAATGTCGCTTTCCCGTCGATCTGCTGACGGAGATCATTAACCATCTTTGTGGCGGACTCGTCAAATACCGGGGGTGTGCCTCGACTGATCGCTTGACTGGCAAGTTTAGACACTGTTTGTTGAGCCGCCAATGTGCGGCACTGAGCGTCTGAGTGGGTTGACGCTTCAGAAAGGCCGACGGCAGGTGGCAGGCCTCGGACATCACTGCGACTAGGACTCGATGACCTGTGTACATTCATGACAACCTCCTGATTGAGCTACTTCAGAATCCGGAGGGAAGGTTATGACGCCGAGCGGAACTTAACATCCGGTATGCCGAAAGGATGAGCTCAATTGCGAAGCGCAACTTGAGCCGGCCCGCCCGCTCAGATCACTCAATAGATCGAATCAAGGATCGAAATCTCAGCGAAATGTTTCGAATCGCCGAAAGTTTCTGATTCGTATAGAAAGAGCGTGCATTTTGTTGCCAGACGCTGGCGTGTTACAGCCCCGGGTACAGCCGGCCGGGGTTGAACACGCCCAAGGGATCGAACGACTTCTTCAACTCACGGTGGATGCGGTCGAGCGGTGACTTGAGTGGTGCGAAGGCACCTGCCGTTTTGCTCTTGGCCATGAAGAGCGTGGCGTGGCCGCCGGCTTGCACGGCCGCATCACGCACGGTGCCGGCGGGCAGCGCGCTGCAAAGCCAACGCTGCGCGCCGCCCCACTCGATCAGCAGCTCGCCCGAGAGGCCGAGCGGCGGCGCCGTTTGCGGCAGCGACAGGCGCCACAGCATCGCGCCGCCGTTGACTGCGGCTTTCGCATGGGTAAAGAACTCGTCGTGGTGATCGCGCAGGCCCGTCCAGAAGGGCGAGGCATGGCCCGGCTCGACGACCTCGCCGCCCAGCCGCGCGCGCGCCGCCTGCACCGCGGCCAGCGCGCCGCGCAGGCGCAGGATCAGCGAGCCATCCCACCATGCGCTGGCGTTGACCGGCAGCGGCTGGCCGCCCCACGCGTTGAGTTGCGCCAGCGCTTGGGCTTGCGCCATCTCGAAGCGCAAGGTGAGCGTGGCCGGCATCATCGGCAAGACCTTCAACGAGACTTCAAGGATCACGCCGAGCACGCCCATCGAGCCGGCGAGCAAGCGCGACACGTCGTAGCCGGCCACGTTCTTCATCACCTGGCCGCCGAAGCTCATCACCTCGCTATTGCCGTTGAGCAGCGTGGCGCCAAGCACGTAGTCGCGCACGCTGCCCACCGCCGCGCGTGCCGGCCCCGAAAGCCCCGCCGCGACCATGCCGCCCACGGTGGTGCCCGGTGCGAAATGCGGCGGCTCGAACGGCAGGCACTGGCCTTTCTCGGCAAGCTCGGCTTCAAGCTCCGAGAGCAGCGTGCCGCAGCGTGTGGTGACCACCAGCTCGGTCGGCTCGTAGCTCGATGTGCCGGAGAGCACGCGGGTGTCGAGCACGTCGCCTGTGGGCGGTTCGCCGTAGAAGTCTTTGGTGCCGCCGCCGCGAATGCAAAGCTGCGCGCCGGCTGCGCGTGCGCTCTGAACCCGATCGATCAGGCGCTGCAACGCCGGATCATTCACGCTGATTGCCGTCATCAAAACATCATCGTCATCAGAACCGGGGAATGTCGGCAAACGGCAGCAAGCCGCGCCGCACGTGCATCTTGCCGTACTCGGCACAGCGCGCGAGCGACGGGATCACTTTGCCCGGATTGAGCAAGGCGTAAGGATCAAACGCGCGCTTGAGCGAGAGCATCTGTTCGCGCTCGCTCGGTGAGAACTGCACGCACATCGCCGAGAGCTTTTCGATGCCCACGCCGTGCTCGCCCGAGACGGTGCCGCCCATCTCGACGCTGGTTTCCAAAATGTCAGCGCCGAAGAGCTCGCAGCGGTGCAGCTCATCGGCGTTGTTGGCGTCAAACATGATGAGTGGGTGCAAGTTGCCGTCGCCCGCATGAAAGACGTTGGCGCAGCGCAGGCCGTATTTGATTTGCATGGCCTCGATCGCAAGCAGGATGTCGGCCAGGCGTTTGCGCGGGATGGTGGAGTCCATGCACATGTAGTCGGGGCTGAGCCGGCCGGTGGCGGGGAAGGCGTTCTTGCGGCCGCTCCAGAACTTGAGGCGCTGCGCCTCGCTGCTGCTCACTTCGATGCGCGTTGCGCCGCTGCCGCCGAGCACGGCCTCCATGCGGGCGATCTCTTCGGCCACTTCTTCGGTCGTGCCGTCGCTCTCGCAAAGCAGGATGGCCGCGGCGCTGAGGTCATAGCCAGCGTGCACGAAGTCTTCGACGGCGGCGGTCATCGGCCGGTCCATCATCTCCAACCCGGCCGGAATGATGCCGGCGGCCACGATGTTGGCGACCGCGTCGCCGGCTTTGCGCACATCGTCAAAGCTGGCCATGATGCAGCGCGCCAACTGCGGCTTCGGGATCAGCTTGACCGTGACTTCAATCGTGATCGCCAGCATGCCTTCGCTGCCGACGAGCACGGTCATCAGGTCGAGGCCAGCGCAATCGAGCGCTTCCGAGCCGAACTCGATTGGCTCGCCAGCCACCGTGAAGCCGCGCACGCGCAGCACGTTGTGCAGCGTCAGGCCGTATTTGAGGCAATGCACGCCGCCGGAGTTCTCGGCCACATTGCCGCCGATCGTGCAGGCGATCTGGCTGCTTGGGTCCGGTGCGTAGTAGAGGCCGAGCGGGGCGGCGGCTTCGCTGATCGCCGCGTTGCGCACGCCGCATTGCACGATGGCCGTGCGCGCCACCGGGTCGACCCGCACGATGCGGTTGAATTTGGCGAGGCTCAGCGTCACGCCCAGCCGGTTGGGCAAGGCGCCGCCTGAGAGCCCCGTTCCGGCACCCCGCGCGACTACCGGCACTTGCAGCGCGTGGCAGGCGCGCAAGACCGCCGCGACTTGCTCTTCGCTCTCGGGCAGCACCACCACGAGCGGTTGCTCGCGGTAGGCGGTGAGGCCGTCGCACTCATACGGCACGGTGTCTTCGGCGTGCCAGAGCAGCGCGTGCGCCGGCACGAGCCCGGCGAGGGCGCGCACGACTTCGGCTTGCCGCACGGCGCGCGCGCGGTCGGCAGCGGCCGCGTCAGAAGCGGCGGCCGTGGCGAGCCGTGGCGCATCAATCAGTGTGGTCATGGTGTTGCGGGCTCCGCGCTGGTGAACACCGTCAGCACGCCGGTGTAGCCGTAGAGGTGCTGCCGGGCGATCTCGCCGGCGGCGAAGAAGCCGACCAAAGGCACATCGCCGAGCGCATGCCGAACGAGCGCCAGCTCGGCCGATGGCGCACCGAAGTGCGGCCCGCCGCGGCCTGCGCAGCTGACGTAGATGGCGCCGAGGATGGTGGTGGTGTCGGTGCGCGGCTCGTCGGTCGCGTCCACATCGATCGGCAGTTCGCCGGGGACGGTGAGTGCGGCTTCGAGCGGCAGGGTGTCGGGCTCCAGCTCCTCGCGAATCTCGGCGCAGATGCGCATCAGATCGCGCCGCGCGGCTTCGAGGTTGCGGTTGCAAAACGATAGCCGCATGCCGGGCTCGGCCAAGTCGGCAATGGCCAGGCCGCGGCGAGCGGGGTCAATGCCGATCAGGTGGCGCACCCGCGTGTCGGTGCCAAAGGCGCCGCGGCGGGCGGGGCTGCCGAAGGCATGGCGCTGGTCGGCCTCGCTGGCCACATCGGGCGCATCGCTCAAGCCGACGAGCGTTTGCCGCAGGTGCGTGATGGCCTCGCGCGGCGGCGTGCCGCTGAGACCGAGATCGCGCAGCAGGGCGTCGAGCGCGGGCTCGCCATCGAGTGTGGTGATGACGTTGCGGTCACTGGCGGTGATGGTGCGTGTGGGCCCGATCGGCTGGCAGCCCTGCGTGGTGCGCGACACCAGCGTCACGCCCGGCCCGAACGCGACACCGGAGAGCCCGCCCTGCAGCACGCCATCGGCAATGTGCACAGTGCGGTGGCGCACGGAGGCCAAGCCGCCGAAGAGGTAGCCGGTCTCGGTGCGGTGGCTCATGTCGGCGAGCAAATCGGCGAGATCAACGGTCATCGGGTCGGCATGGACTTGCGCCGTCTCGGCCACGAAGTCACCCAGCGGCTGCGCGCCCGAGAACACGCGAAACTGCTCGCGCGGCAGGTCGCCCAGCATCAGCGCGAGGCCGGGTTCATCGAAGTATTCGACGCCGGTGGCCGACACGCCCACGCCGCTGGCGCCCACCCAGGCCACGCCGGGCCAGCGCTGGCGCACATCGGCGAGCAGGCCTTCGGCTTCGGTGGCGTAGGCATCGGTGAAGTAGAGCCAGCCGAGGGTTGGCATGCGCGGCGCGCGGGCGCTGGCGGGCGAATCAGCTTCTTCGGCGGCGCGCTGCGCTTCGATTTGTGCGGCGGCGAGCGCGAGCGCCATGCGCCAATCTGGATGGGTGGCGTGGCCGTTCCAGAAGGGTTTCATGGGCGAGGCGGCGCGGCTCGCTTGCGCGCCGGGTTGGTCTTGGCCGCTGGCGTCTTTTTGGCGGCCGCGGTTTTGGAGGCGGCGCGCTTTGGCTCCGGCGCAGCGGGGTTCGGTGCCACGCCGTTCGCCGGTGCGGGCTGAATCGCGGCGCTGGCGAGCTCGGTGAACTGCTTGGTCAGCGCGCCCCACCATTGCATCGGATCAACGACGTTTGGCGGCGTGGCCGCAGCCGGCGCCGCGCTCGCTGCGTCAGCACTCTCGGGTGCGGCCTCCGGGCTTGCCGCAGGGTCGGCCGCGCCATCTGGTGTAGGTGTGGGTGTTGGCACGCGGATCTTCATCGCCTCGCGCAAATCGCCGAACTGCACGTTCATGGTCTTGAGCGTCGTCAGCGTCATGCGCTGGACTTCAAGGGCCTGGATCGTCGCGCCGAGGAGGCGGGCGTTTTGTTCGAGCCAGAACTGCACGGTCTTGAGCTCATCGATGCGCTTTTCGATTTCCTCGGGGTTCAAGGTCGGTGCAACCCACTGGCCCATGCCGGGCATCGCGGCGCCAGCGTTTTTCACCATGCTTTGAAGAAAGTCGAAGCCGGGAGCGAGTGGGTTGAAGGGCGGCGAATCGGCCATGTTGTCTCCTGCCAGCCAGCGGCTTGGGGCGTGGCTTTGGATTGTGCGCGTTGTGTGGCGTGCCAGGTGCTCCAGGAATACCTTCGTGCCGCCGTGCGCTGCGAGCGCCTGCAGCCCTCAGCGCGCGAAGCTCACGCGCTCGACCACGTAGCCGCGCGCCGCGAGCAAGGCCGGCAAGCCTTTCGGCCCGATCATGTGCAGGCTGCCGACTGCGGCAAAGACGCGGCTGCCGCTGCGGTGCAAGGTGTCGACGGCGGCGGCGAGGTCTGGGTTGCGGTCATCGAGCAGGCGCTTGAGCATGGCGCGGTCGGCGGCGGTGCGGGTGCACTCGCACCAAGACTCGTAGCCAGTCAACTCGGCTTCATCGGACTCGGCCCAGATCATCGCCAGGCGCCGAAGCAGTGGCCGGGCGCGGCCGCTTTCGAGATCGGCCAAGCCGCTTTCGACCATCTCCTCGGTGCCGGCGGCGTCAGTCGGCTCCAGGGCCTGCAGCTGCAGCTCGGGGCTTTCGAGCGAGACCACGCGCTTGCCCGCGCCGCGCGCAAAGCCGGCGAGAAAGTTGTCGATGCCGTAGGCGGCGTCGAGCCCGTCGCGCCGGCCGGCCAGCATCGACAAGGTCGCCACTTGCAAAGCGGGTCCCATGCCGGCCAGGGCCTCGGGCGCGATGCAGGCATCGGCCATCTGACGGCGAAGGCGGTCGCGCAGCGCAGCAGGCAGCGGCGCATCGCGGCGTGCCTGCATGCCAGCGCGCATGCGCCGCAGGATGTCGGGGTCGAGCAGGTCGAGTTCGAGTGCGACCGTGTCACTCTCCTTCAAAGCTTGCGCCACGGTTGGGCCGGGGAACATCCAAGGCCAGGTCGCCACATGGATCGTGCCGAACAGGTAGGAAGACTTGCCGCCTCGCGTGACGCGCCAAAGGAAGCCGCGGTCGCGGGCGTCGCGCTGGCCGGCTTCGGCCTGCTCCGGCGTGAGCGCGCGGGCGGTGGGCGGGCAATCGCTGGGGGCCGATGCGGCTGGCGCCTCGGCGTGGGCGCCAACGGCCGTGAGCCACGCTGTAGCCGCGGTGACTGCCACGCGGCGAATGGGAGTGAGCCAGTTCATCGCTGCGGCGCTCAGTCGTGGTCGGCCGCGGCTGCCGGTGCGAGCTCGGGCGGAAGGGCAAGCTCGGGCGGAAGCGCAAACGCGGGCGCTGGCTCAAGAACTTGCTCAAGAAGTTGCGCCAGATGGGGCGCGGTGCTGCTGAGATCAATCCGCCGATCAATGCCGCCGAAGATGCTGGCGCCGTCGCTGTGTTTGACCTCGAGCCGCAGCCGCTCGCGAAACGCGCCGCCGCTCGTGCACCAGCCGACGATGCTGCCAGCGCGCACCGCCCGCGTGCGGCAGAGCGAGGCGATCAGCGCGCCGAAATGGGCGCGGCCCGCATCGCTCGCGATGCTCGTGCGCCGGCCATCGCAGGCGGCTTCCATCGGCAAGTGGAGGTGCCCGCCGTGCCATGCGCCGCCCAGCTCATCGGGCGTCACGGCGACGGGGCCGAACGCGCGCGAGCCGCCGGCATCGCTGGCGAGCATCAGCAGGCGGATGCCTTCGAGCGCGGCCTCCGGCGTGCTGCCGAGTGCCACGTCGCCGGTGATCACGGCGAGCCCGGCGCTGCTGGCGATCGGCTCGCCGCCGGCAGCAGCTGCTGCTGCTGCGACCGCGTCGTGCGCGCCGTGCAGGGCGTCGCCCGGCAGCTGAACGAGCGCTGTGGGGTCGTCGCTGTGCGCCACCGCATGCTGGAAGGCGCGCGGCAATGGCGCGAGGCACATCGCCGGGTCGAACGCAAACGCGTGGCGCGCCTTGCCGTGGTTCAAGGTCTGCGAGATTTCTTCGAGTTGCGGCGAGAGGAAGTTCCAGTCGTCCAGCACTTGTTGCAGGCGGCCGGCGACGCCGCTGGCATAGTGAGCGAGGCTCAGATCGCGCGACACGACGATCAGTTGACCGTCGCGCGATCCGTCGCGGAGGCTGGCGAGTTTCATGGGGCGGGCTGGGCGGTGGCCGGGCGGGGTTTTCGAGGAGAGGCTATTGTCAGCGCATGAAGATCGACTTGACTTGGATCGGCCCGCGGGCCGCGGCGCTGATCGGCGCTGGAAAGCGCTCGCCGTGCTGAGCTTGGCTGCATTGGGCTTGCATGCTGCGCTGCTCGGCGGCATGGAGGCTGCTGCGCCGCTGAAGGCGCCGGCTGCTGCGCCTGCTGTTGCGTCGGCTGTTGC
>JAYWGR010000186.1:0-4400 GCA_043778145.1 Rhizobacter sp. | reverse complement strand
CTCCAAGGTGAGTCTCATGCATGCAAGAAACTTGCCAAAAAACCAATCAATTCAACGCGTTGCGAGAGAATTTCACATCGTGCTCACGGATTCAGGTGATTGGATGCGCGGGAAATACGGCCGGTTATATATAAATATATAAAGTTCGCGCATTTCATGCTGCTGCGATAAGCAGTGCGGCTTCCTGGGAATTGCGACCGCAACTCTGATGAAAATCAAAGTTGCAGCGCGCTGTTCCGAAGTGATCTGGGCGTTCCCCGCACTCGCACTGCGGGGTGACTGATTCAACGGTCAGCCAATCTGGGGAGCAATGCGCTTGTGAAGAACAAATGCCGGGGGCGCTCTGCGTCGCCTTTCCCGGGCATTTTGAAATTCCCGCGGTCAATCACGGGAATTGTTGGCTGCGTTAACAGCGGCCAACTGAAATTGCGAGCCCTCGCTGCCACATACCGTCCTCGCTTGGCATGGTGGCAGCGAACATGTGCTTTCTAGGAGGCGCTTGCTTCGGCCTCACACTCGATTAGTTCTAACGCGCATTTCTTCCATAGTCATTGCCTCACCGACTTCGGGTACTGCTACGCCCCGGTTTGACGATTCCGCGCCCCGTTTGGACATTTTCTCTTCCAGTTTGGCAATAAACAGCGCGTCCGCTGCATTCCGCGCAACTTGTGCCTCCAGCTGACCTGCAAAGCCTGCTTCGTGTCGGCGGATTGGACGGTGCGTTCGTCCCGCAGAGCGCGGCGCAACATCAGCCGCGGGAGCCGCTTCTCGTTCATTTTCCGAACTGGCTGTCTCAGGTGCGGTCGCAGCTTCCGCGATCAAGGATTCCAGTTCCGCAACGGAGACGTTGCGTACAGCAGAGGGGATAGAAGACGCTTCATCAGGACTTGGCGGCTGCGCGGCTGCGCGACCGGCGGGCTGCGCCACCAATGGCGCCTCAGACTCCTCGGGGATGACGATGTCTGTCTCCGACTGTGTTGGCACCGACGCCGTCGCCGTGATTTGTTCAGCGATTTGTGGCTGCTCCTGGCCCTTGTAAAGAAGCGTGGTCAGGTGCCCTGCGCGTGCGGTTTCCACGTTGGCGAGGCGCAGGCCGAAGTTCAGGCCAGTGGTCGTGCTGGTTGCGCCGTACTCCACCGAGTACATGCCCCCGCGATCCCAGTTTTCGGTTGCAACCAGCAGATCGCGCACCTTTTTCTTCAGCGCTTCGCACTCGGCTTTTTCTAAAGGAGAGAGTGTTCGCTTCGCGGACTCGCCGTCGCCATCGCCCATGATTGCCTTCAAGCGTGCTTCCAACTGATTGACCTTCTCAGCTGTTGTCGGCTTGAGCTTGAGTGTTTCACCGTGAAGGTTGGCGCCGCCCGGCGGCAGCGCAGCCACTTGTTGCAAAAACGCGTCGAAACGCCTCTCTGCTTCGGGCGTTCCAGCGGCGATTGCAGCACGGATTACAGCGTCCTTGTCTTCTCCCTCTTCTAGTCCCTCTAGTGTCGAGTCGTCCGGCGAGGCCAAATGTTTAATCCAGGTGTCGCGGTTTGCAAGGGCGTAGGCAATCAAGGTTTGCGGCCGCTCGAAGATCAATTCGCGTTCGCACATCTTGTAGTTCAGCTTGCCATCGCGGTCGCGCCCGAGTCGCGCCACGCCCAAACCACCGGCCATGCTCCACTGCACCGATCCGCCGACCAATGGCACGCCCGTACCCCAGCCGGTTATCAGCCCGCCATGAGGGGTGTCCACGCCCGGTGCCGATTGCGTTAGCGCCGCCGCGAGCGTTGTATTGATCTGGTTTCGGCTGAAGCCCATCAGCACATCGGCGCCGCCGGCGTTCGGAGTCCGGGTGAAGTCCGTCTTTTCGCCCTGTATGGTGGCCGACAAGACTGGGCCCGTGGCGTTGACCCCGTCCAGGCTTCCCCGGGCAACTGCCACGGCGCTCGCTTGCGCGTTGACGCGGATGCTCACTTCGTCGTTCCAGCCAATGCGCACAGCGTCGTTCGTTTCGAATTCTTTCGCGAATCTGCTCCACAGTACGCTGGCGTTAACAGGGCGGCTCGAGTCATCGCGCGAGTGCCCAGCTTGTTTCTCCATGAACTTGAGGACTTTCGACGTTTCCTTTTTCCATTCGTCATCGCCCATGTTGCGAATGGTGATGGCCGCACCTGTTGCATGAACTTGCGTGTAACTCACAGAAGCTTCTGCGAGTGCAACGGCCTTGACGTGGTTGCTCGCGATCGTGGGTGCCACCCAACCACCGCCCGCGCCAGCGACGACAGATCTCGAGGTCTCGGTGCCCATGACGAATCGGAACCCTGGGCCAGACTCGCCGATGGTCACCACCGCCTGTTTGCCACCCTCCATTTTTAGAATCGGGTAGATCAGCGGCACGCCGAGTGCTGCCGGGATGCCGGCCAGACTGGCTGCGCCAAAGGTGCCGACGCCACGGCTGGTCCCGTCTGCGAAGGTGGACATTGATTCGAACGAAGGCGCATTGATCTTTTTTTGCAGCACTTCGAAAACGTTGGCTTTATTTGGCCCTTTGCGCGCTTCTTTGCCGATCAGTACTCTTAAATCGGAGAATTTGAAAAGCGGAATCTTGTCGTCGATGCCTTTCTCAATCTGTTTCATCTCCGCGATCAGCTTGCTCAAATTGTATTTACGCTCGTTTTGGCAGGCTGTCAGCAGGGCCCGGGCGGCTTTGTCGTGTGGATCGGCGATCACTGCATTCCGGTGTTCGACGATTTCTGTCGCCACGATTTCTGGGTCCCTGGCCTTGGCTGCCGCTGCAGTCAATTTGCGGCTGCTCCGTGCCACACCCATCGCTTCAAATGCCTTCAAGTCCACCTTGAATTGTTTTGGCTCTCCGCGCACTTTTTTGGTGAACTTTTCAATATGCGGGGCCAAGTCGCTCTTGACCACGCCACCGCCGATTTGGTGTTCTTCCAATAAAGCCAAGGCTTCTTCGGCTACGGCATCGTGTGTGTGTGTTGTTTCCCCTGTTTTTTTCCAAAGAGAGAATACGGCCGCTCTGGCAAGGCATTTATTGCGCTCAACGGGTTTCCCCGAGATTGCCGGATCTCTGAGATCGTCCATCAGGTTAGACGCTGCTACATCGAGTGCTGTGTCTAGAGCGGCTTTGAGCTTTGCTGCCTCTATATGGAGGAGTTCTCTGTCGGAGCCTTGGCTGCCGTAGCGCGTGGCAGACAGAGGCGACTTCCCAATACCCACGGTGCGACCGAGCAAGTTGCCGGCGTCGCGGGCCATGTTGGCCACCGTTCGGTCCCCATGGTCAGCGCGGTCGACGTGAACGAGGAATTTGTGCATCCGTTCAATCGTGAGATTGAAGTCGGATTTTTTGCCGGGGGGTTTTTCGCCGCTTGTGACAAAGCCGCCCTTTTCCCACGCAACAAAGGCCGACCGCTCTGGTTCAGGCTCCGTTCCTTCAGGAGGGGGTACGAGGCTGTACTTCAAGGCTTGCGCCAGCAACTGCAGAGGATCGTCGTCGCGGTGTCCGATTTGGTCGGCCATCTTTCTGCCCACAGTCTCAGTCACTTTCTCCAAAACCTGTGTTGGGGATGTATACGCGTGAATCATGAGCCCTTGAGTTTCCAATGCCGAGCAGATAGACAGTTGGTCACGCAGCGACTTCACTTCTTCCTTCGATTTACCCAATAGGCCCGCCAGCGCCACAGTACCCGCGTCAGTGGTGGCGAGCATGCGCTGGAGGCGGAATACCTCCGCCGACTCGCCTTCATTACTGACTGTGGCGACTAACAATTTGGTGACTCCCTCGACGTCTTTTTTGCCGAGGCTGCTCAACGCAGTGGCCAAAACCACCAAGGCCACGTTGTCAGTCCCGTGCTCGTCTCCGAGAGCATCCTTTAGCTTGGCTTCGAGTTGTGTAATTTTCGTATCGTCCAGACCGGGGAACGATTTCTTCAGGCATGCCGTGACCCCTCCAGGGATAGTCATGTCCTCTGTCAATGCGGCCGTCTCGGCTGCATTGGGGTCCCCAATGGGCGACTTGTTTATCTTGTTTGCCGCCCGGTTGACTTGAGCCTCCGTCCTGGCCTGCTGCTTCGGGAGCATCGCCTTGTCAGTCGGCCTTGCTTGATTGCCCTTTCTGATGGCATTCGGCCGGCTCGGCAGCGAGGTGCTCGTTGTCGCCAGAGCTGACACGCCGACTGTGGTCGACGCCGGTCGGCCAAACAAGTTGCTGAAAAAACGCTTCCCAACGTGCCCTCTCGCAGGCGCCGCGGCAGTCTCACCCGCGCCGGGTTGTGCAGGTGCAGGTGCAGGTGCAGGTGCAGGTGCAGGTGCAGGTGCAGGTGCAGCTGCTGCTGCTGCTGCTGCTGCTGCTGCTGCTGCTGCTGCTGCTGCTGCTGCTGCTGCTGCTGCTGCTGCTGCTG
>JAYWGR010000185.1:0-1643 GCA_043778145.1 Rhizobacter sp. | reverse complement strand
GTGGCTTCGGCCGTGGCCTTCGGCATCAAGCTGTGCCAGCGCCACCACGGCGCCGGGGTGATCTTGCGCCGCCGCTTTGCGGTAGAGGCCGATGGCCTTCTCAATGTCTTGCGGCGTGCCCTTGGCCTCGGCGTGCATGACGGCGAGCGCGTACTGCGCCGGCGCAAGGTTTTGATCGGCCGCCTTCCGCACCCAGTGCAATGCGGCTGCCGCGTCTGCACCCACGCCGCGGCCGGTGCTGAAGGCCAGGCCGATGGCGAGTTGCGCTTCGGCCAGGCCGAGCTCAGCGGCTTTCAGATGCTGGGCGCAAGCCACCTGCGGCTGAGCGGCCTCTTGCAGCTTGGCAAGGCGCCACATGGCCCGTTGATGGCCTTGCTCGGCGGCTTTGCCGAACCAGGTTTGCGCGGCCGCATCGTCACGCGGCACCACCGTGCCAGAGGCGTAGTGCGTGGCGAGCACGTATTGCGCCGCCACCACGCCGCCGGCCGCGGCCTTGCTCACCCACGAGACGGCTTCTTCCCGATTCGCTTTGACGCCGATGCCGTTCGCATACATCAGCCCGAGCTCGTATTGCGATTGGCGCACGCCCATGCGCGCGGAGGCAAGCGCTTCGCGAAACTTCTGCTTCTCGGAGGCGTTGGGCTTCGGTCCCATCTCAAGCGTGCCTGTTCAGTGCTGCACTCACGGCTCGCGGATGGCCTCGTTGAGCCCCTTGGTCAGCGGCCACGCGAGATACGACATCACCGAGCGCTCGCCGACCGAGATCTCCACCGTCAAGCTCATGCCGGGCATCAACGCAGCGCCCGGCTTCATGTGGCGCAGCTCGATGTCTTTGAGCGCAATGTGGCTGGAGTAATAAGAGTCGCCATCACCGCGGCCATTCGGGTCGCGGCGGAATGAATCGCGGCTGATGGTGCGCACCGTGGCCTCGAGCGTGCCGTGCTTCTGGAACGGGAACGCATCAATCTTCACTTGCGCATGGTGGCCCACCTGGATGTTGCCGACGTCGCTTGAATCGATCTGCACCTCGGCTTCGAGCGGCGCGCTCAGCGGCACGAGCGTGAAGAAGGTCTCGGCCTCGCGCACGATCGAGCCGGGCGAGAGCTTGGCGATGTCGAGCACCACGCCGTCGATCGGCGCCACGAGTGTGAGCAGCTGTTGGCGGCGATCGGCCTTTTGCAATTGCTCGCGCATCGAGTCGCGCGAGCGGGTGATGGTGAGCATGTCTTCCATCGTCTTTTGGCGCCAGTTCTTCTGGAACGCCAGCTGCTCAGATTCGAATGCGCCCAACTCGCGCCGCAACTCTTGCTCGCGGCTCATCGCCTGGCCGAGCTCGCGCGAGACCTCCTTCGTGCGCTGCTGAGCTTCGAGCAGCTGCATGGGTGCGGCGTACTTCTGCGCCACCATGCGCTCCTGGATCGCCTCCATCTGCTTGAGCGAGGCCAGGCGCGATGCCGTGTCGCGCTGCTCTTGCTGGTTGGTGGCCATCGCAGCACGCAGCTTGCCGGCGGTTTGCGCCATGCGCGATTGCTGCGCTTGGTAGTTGGCCCGCCGCACGCTGAGCAAATCGGCTTGCAGCTGGCCGTCGCCCTTGGCGCTCGCATCGGGTTGAGATGGGTCGCCGCCAGCGAGCTCGCGCTCCA
>JAYWGR010000184.1:0-13126 GCA_043778145.1 Rhizobacter sp. | reverse complement strand
ATGTCGGTCACGCCGGCAAAGCTTGCGGCGCATTTGAAAACGCCTGGTGTGGCGATCGGCGCCATCAGTGCCGCATAGCCGCCGTAGCTGCTGCCCACGATGCACACCCGCGCCGGATCGATCAGGTGCTGTTTGGCGGCCCACTGAACCGTGTCGACCAGATCGTCTTGCATGGCACGGCCCCACTCTTGCCAGCCTGCTCTGAAGAGCTTGTGGCCATAGCCTTCGGTGCCGCGGAACTCGGGCTCGAGCACGCGGTAGCCACGCGACGCCAGGAACTGCGCTTTAGCGTGCCACGACAAATCGGAACCTCTCAGATACGGGCCGCCGTGCACGAGAACCACCGCCGGCAGCTCAGCATTTGCCGCCGCGCCGGCTGGGTGCGTGACATACACCGGAAGCCGCAAGCCGTCTCGTGCGGCGATGACGTTCAAGCTTCGGCGGCCTTGGGTTTTCTCGTCGATCCACGGCCGCGAAGCACCGAGGAACGCGAGCGAAGATTTGCTCCGATCGAACAGAAAGTATTCGACCGGCTGGCGATCCGAGCTAGAGGCCACCACGAAGAAGCGAGTCGTTTCGCAGCGGCCGCAAACGAGCCGGTTGTTGCGCCCCGGCAGCGCCGCATCGAGGCCGTTTTGAATGCGCTGCAAGCTGGCATCAAACCAATAACTCGCGGGCCGATCGGCCGTGAAGTGCAGGCCAAGCAACTGGCGGCTTCGCGAGTCGACCTCGGCGCTGGGGTTGAGATCGAAGCCGGGCACGCTCACGAGCGGCTCAGGCTCCACGCGCTTGGTGATCGGGTCGAATTTGAAGAGCGCGCTGGTGTCGCCTTGGGCGCGTGCCACCACGAGGATCTTGCCGTCTGCATCGATGAACCACGGGTCGAAGCCGAAGTCTTTCAGCGAGTCGAAGTTGGCCACTTCGCTCCATGGTTCGCTCGCAGCGCTGCGCCAATAGATTTGGGTGCGGCCATTGCGCTCGGCCGTGAGCATGCGCGGTTCACGTTTGGCGTCGAGCAGCCAATGACGCGTGCCTGCCGGCATGCCGTAGCTGAGTGACTGCGTCGCGCCGTTGTTGGTGTTGAGCCGCGCCAGCTGAATCTCCCGCAAGTCGCCGACGCTGTCGCGCACGACCTTGTAGATGAAGACGTCGTCACCGCCGTCATCGATCGTGGAATAAAGAAACCAGCCGTAGGGCAACACCCGCGGCGCGATCATCGTGCCGGTGCTGAAGGCCGCGCCATTGCGCCAGGCGACGAGTTGCCGCTCTGCGCTGCCGTCATGGTTGATTGCGAAGATGCCGGCCTCGCCGTCGTAGATCTCCGCGTTGCGCACCGATGCTTCGTAGACGAGCCGGTCGTCGCTGACCCAATATGCGCTGGTGATGTCGGCGTCGCTGAAGGCCGCGACGGCGCGCAGCTTGCCGATGGGGTCGAGGTCCATCACGCCGAGTTGGCGCTGGCCTTCGCTGCCGAACATCAGCATCGCCAGCCGCTTGCCAGAAGGCGACACGCTGACCTTGCCGATCGCCGGCAGCTTCGTGAAGTCATCGATCGGCTCGGGTGTGGCCGCGGCCGCAGCCATGCCCGCAGCACAGGCCAAGGTCAATGTGCAGGCGCGCATCAGCGTTGCCAGCCAGCCGAATGGGCGTGCCATCTTTCTATGCCTTCTGGGTTGGGGAGATTCGTCGCCGGATTCTGTCATCGGCGGCTTTCAAAGCAGCCCGCGCTCAGCGAACGAGACGACCTCGTGGTGCCCCACGATGAAGTGGTCCAGCACGCGCACATCAACGAGTGCGAGCGCGTTTTTCAAATGCAGCGTCAGCACTTCATCAGCACGCGACGGCTCGGCCATGCCCGAGGGGTGGTTGTGCGCAAAGATCACCGAGGCTGCGTTCAAATCGAGCGCGCGCTTGACCACCTCGCGCGGGTAGACGCTGGTTTGCGTCAGCGTGCCGCGGAACATTTCCTCCATCAGGATGAGCCGCGTTTGAGCGTCCAAGAAGAGCACCGCAAAGACTTCGTGGCTCAAGTTGCCGAGCTGCAATTGCAAGAACGCTTTGACTTGCTCCGGCGCATCGAACACCGGCTGTGTGGCGAGCTCACGAACGAGCGCGCGCCGGGCCAGCTCGATCACGGCCGCAATCTCCGCGCGCTTGGCTGGGCCCAGCCCTTTGATGTGTTTCAAATCGGCGGCGCTGGCGCGCAAGAGGCCGGGCAGGCCACCGAAATGGTCGAGCATGTTTTGCGCGAGTTGCAGCACCGAGACGCCGGGCAAGCCAGTGCGCAGCAGCAGCGCAATCAACTCCGCATCGGCGAGGGCTCCAGCGCCGTGGGCGAGCAGCTTCTCGCGTGGGCGGGCGTCGGCGGGGATGTCCTTGAGCACCATGGCTTGACTCGGTTCGGGGCAGGGCCGAGCGGGGCTGCTCGTAAAATCCAGCGCAGTCTATCGGCACGTCTTGCCGTTCACCGGAATCGCCTTGAACGTTGTCCAACCCGGGTCATTTTTGACCTTGCATTACCGCTTGTCCGGCCCCGACGGCGCTGCGCTGATCGACACTTTTGCCGACAAGCCCGCCACCCTCTCGCTTGGCAGCGGCCAGCTCGCGCCGGCCATGGAGCAGCGCTTGCTGGGGATGGAGGAGGGCGCGCGCCGCTCCTTCGAATTGGCGGCTGGCGAGGCCTTTGGCGAGCGCAACGCGGAGATGATCCAGCGCGTCAAACGCAGCTTGCTGCTGGAGCTCGGCGCGGCGGAAGAGACCTACCACGTTGGTGATGTCGTCCAGTTCCCGACGCCGGATGGGCAAGCCGCCTACGCCGGCTTGGTGCGTGAAGTGGCCGACGATTGGGTGTTGTTCGACTTCAACCACCCGCTGGCCGGCCGGCCAGTGACCTTTGAAGTTCAGCTGATTGGGGTGCTTTGATGAATGCAACGCTGAACGAGATCGTGCTGGCTGAGCCGCGCGGCTTTTGCGCTGGGGTTGACCGGGCGATTGAGATCGTCGAACGAGCGCTGAAGAAGTTTGGTGCGCCGATTTATGTGCGCCACGAGATCGTCCACAACACCTACGTCGTCAACGATTTGAAAGCCAAGGGCGCGATCTTCATCGAAGACCTGGCCGACGTGCCGCCCGGCGCGACCCTGGTGTTCAGCGCGCACGGCGTGTCGCAGGCAGTGCGCCAAGAGGCAGAGGCGCGTGGCTTCAGCATCTTCGATGCCACATGCCCGCTGGTCACCAAGGTGCACGTTGAAGTGGCCAAGCTCCACCGCCAAGGCTTTGACTTCATCATGATCGGCCACAAGGGCCATCCGGAAGTCGAGGGCACGATGGGCCAGCTGAATGAAGGCATCTACCTCGTCGAAGACGTGGCCGATGTCGAGCGTGTCCAGGTGCGCCAAGAAGAGCGGCTCGCTGTCGTCACACAGACGACGCTCTCGGTCGACGATGCCGCCGAGATATTGGGTGCCGTGAAGCGCCGCTTTCCGGCAGTGCGTGAGCCAAAACAGCAAGACATTTGCTACGCGACGCAAAACCGCCAGGATGCGATCAAGGTGCTCGCGCCCAAGGTCGACATCCTGATCGTCGTGGGCAGCCCGACCAGCTCCAACAGCAACCGGCTTCGCGAGTTGGCCGAGCGCCTGGGCACCGAGGCCCACATGATCGATGGCCCAGAAGACCTTCAGCTCGAGTGGTTCGAGAACAAGCGCAGCGTCGGCTTGACGGCCGGGGCTTCGGCGCCGGAGATTTTGGTCAAGCGTGTGATCGACCGGCTGCGTGCGCTGGGTGCCGTTTCGGTGCGCAGCGTGCCGGGGGTTGAAGAAACGATTCAGTTCCCATTGCCGATGGGCTTGGGCGACAAAAGCATGGCAGAAGCCGGGATCGAGCTCTGAGGGTTTGATCGGCCGGGGTTCACCGCCGCAAGCGGGGGTGGAATGTCACGACGGCCGGTTTGGATGCCGGCTGTGAGCCAAGCTTAGGGGCCAGCTCCGAGCGATCACAGCCATCGCAACCGCAGCTGTTTGATGGCTTGGCGGCACGCGCGAGATGTTGCAAGCACAGGTTCGGCAGCGGCAGCTTCATCAACGCGGCGGCAAGCGCCCGCCGGGCAGCGCTCGGCATCAGGGTCCAGGCCGCATAGGCGCAGCAGCCCAGCACGATGATCGCGACGATCAAACCTTGTGCGCTCATGTCGAAGCTCCCAACCAAAGGGTTGTTCGGTAGGTGATGAAGGCGGCTGCATAGGCCAGCAAGAACAGGTAGGCCGCCATCAAGATCGGGTAGCGCCATGAGTTGGTCTCGCGCTTCACCACGGCAAGCGTTGAGATGCACTGCGGCGCAAACACATACCAAGCCAGCAGCGAATAGGCTGTTGCGAGCGACCAGCCTTGAGCGATCACGGGCGAGAGCGCATCGGCCACGGCATCGCCGGCGGCTGACATCGAATACACCGTGCCCAGTGCGCCAACGGCGACTTCACGCGCTGCCAAGCCCGGCACCAGCGCGATCGAGATCTGCCAGTTGAAGCCGATCGGCGCGAACACATGCTGAAGCGCTTGCCCGAGCCAGCCGGCGAAGCTGTATTGGATGGCCGGGCCTGTGGCTCCCGCTGGCGGCGCGGGGTAGCTCGACAGAAACCACAGGATCACCATGAGCGCAAAGATGATGCCGCCCACGCGCCGCATGAAGATCGTGCCGCGCTCCCAAAGCCCCAGCGCAAGGTTGCGCAAGCCGGGCAAGCGGTAAGGCGGCAGCTCCAGCATCAGCGGCTGGTAGCGGCTCTTCATCCAGACGCGCTTGAAGAGCCATGCCACGCCCATCGCTGACACCACGCCAGCCACGTAAAGCACGAAGAGCGTCAGGCCGCGCAGATTGAACACACCGATGCGGCGGTCGGGAACAAAGGCGCCGATCAGCAAGGCATAGACCGGCAGGCGCGCTGAGCAAGTCATCAGCGGCGCAATCATGATGGTGGCGAGCCGGTCTTTCCAGTTGGCGATCGTGCGCGTGGCCATGATGCCGGGGATGGCGCACGCGAAGCTCGACAGCAGCGGGATGAACGCCCGACCCGACAGGCCGACCTTGCCCATCAGGTTGTCGAGCAAAAACGCGGCGCGCGGCAGGTAGCCCGAGTCTTCGAGCAGCAGGATGAAGAAGAACAGGATCAGGATCTGCGGCAGGAAGACGATCACGCCGCCGGCGCCTGCAATCACGCCGTCAACGAGCAGCGAGCGCAGCGGGCCTTCGGCCATGTGCGCGGTGGTCCAGTCGCCGGTGGTGGCCATCACGTTCTTGATGGCGTCCATCGGCACGTTGGCCCAGGAAAACACGGCCTGGAAGATCAGGAACAGCAAGGCCGCCAGGACCACCAGGCCCCAGACCGGGTGCATGACGACGGCGTCAATGCGGTGGTGAAAGCGCTGAAAGGTTTGGGCTTGCGGCGCCGCAAGCGCAAGGATGCGGCGCACTTCGCGCTGGAGGTCGGTCGAGCTTGGTGCGGGCTCAGAGGCGGCGGCCGCATCGTGAGGCGCAAGCCCGTCAGTAAATTGCTGTTCGAGCAGCGTGAGCAGTTGCGCGTGGCCGTCGTGTTTGACTGCAACGGTTTCGACCACCGGGCAGCCGAGCTCGGCGGCCAGTCGCGCCACGTCGATCACCAAGCCTTGCGACCGCGCTACATCAGCCATGTTGAGCGCCACCATCATTGGCCGGCCGAGGCGCTTGAGTTCGAGCACCAAGCGCAGGTTCATGCGCAGGTTGGTGGCGTCGACCACGGCAACGATCGCGTCGGGCGTGCCCTCGTTGCGCCGCCGGCCTTGGATCACTTCGAGCGTGACTTGCTCGTCGGGTGTCACCGGCGTCAGGCTGTAGGCGCCGGGCAGATCGATCACCGACACGGCCTGACCATTCTTCAGGCGCGCCAGACCCACCTTGCGCTCAACGGTGACGCCGGCATAGTTGGCCACCTTTTGCCGCGCGCCTGTCAGAAGGTTGAACAGCGCCGTTTTGCCGCAGTTCGGGTTGCCAACAAGGGCCACGCTCCAGACGGCAGCGTGGTTGGGTGAATTCAAAGTGGCAGCTGACATGCGAATGGCTTACCGGGCGCTTGCGTTGACAACCACTTCGACGCACTGGGCCTCGAGCAAACGCAGTGCGAAGAAGGTCTCGCCCACCATGACGGCCAAGGGCTCGCGGCCGCCCGGCCCACGCCGCATCAACTGCAGCGGCTCGCCGGGGATGAAGCCGAGTTCGCCGAGCCGCCGGAGTGCCACGGCATCCACTTCGGAGGACGCAGCGATCACGCGCTCGACGGTCGCGTGCGCGCCATTGGGCAAATCCGACAGCAAGGTGCGTTTCATAAATGCCAAGCCATTAACACGTGGGAATGATAATCGCTCTCATCTACTGAGGTTTCGGAAGGGTCGAGCAGCGCGTGCAAAACGCCCTCCGAGCTGCAAATGGGCGATCAAGAAAACGGGCAGCGCGAGCCCAAGCCCCCAATGCAGCCAACTCGCGGCGTCGCGCAGCGGCTCTGAGCTGACGTAGTACAGCAAGTAGCCGGTGACGGCCAGGCAAATCATCGCCCCCAGCATCAGGCCGCCACTGCGGCGGCTGCGCCGGAGCCGCCAAGCTGCGCCGATGTGTTGGCGCAGCAGCGAGCCCATCAAGACCAGCGCGATCATCGCCAAGCCGCCATGCACGCGGAGGCTCCACGACTCGATCGGGTTCGTCGCCATCATCTCGCCGCGCGGCACGAGGTGGTGATAGACGAGCCACAGCCCGCCGCTGATGGTCAGGCCAGCAAGCACTGCGCAAACCCACGCTTCATGGCTCGCGGAGAGGCGAACTGGGCCAGTGGATGCGGTGCGGGGCAAAGAAGGCGGCATGGCGGACAAGTTGCTGCGAGGCCGGTTCAACGGCTGAAGTAGTCGAAGGCGCGCCACTCGGCTCGCATGGCTCGGCAGGCACGGCCGGCTCGCGCTGGCGCAATCAACGCGACTTTGGTGAGCGCGTCTGCCACGGCGGCGCTGGCTGCCTGCACGACCACCGTTGCGCGCGAGTTCACCGCTTGGCTGCTGCGTGGATCAACATGCGGGCTGGGCGAACCTAACGCGCGATCGGCATGGCATGAAGATGCCAGCGCGCCGTCTTGCAGCATCGCAACGGTGCGCACGCCGCTGGCAAAGCGCAGGTCGATCGGGTGGCTGATCTTGCCGATGGCGCGCATGTCGCCGCCGGCGTTGACGAGGGCGTCCTCGATGCCGAGGCGCTGCAAAGCGCGGATCGCGCAGTCGACTGCATGCCCCTTCGCCACACCACCCAGATCGAGGCGCATCGGGCGTGCGAAGCTGATGCGGCCATCGGCGCAGTGCACGATGTCTGCGGTGGTTCCTCGCCCGGAGGTGGCCGCATCTGCTGCCAGCGCGGGCAGCAAGCCCGCCGCCGCCATTTGGCGGCCCACAGCCACATCGAACACACCTTCTGATTCGCGGTGCACAACGCGCGCGAGCCGCAGCACCTCGGCTGTGTCGGCGTGCACGCGCATGGGCGCTAGGTGCGCTTGGCCACAGAGGCGGTTCAATTCGCTGGCCGGATCGTGCGCCGACATCAAGCGCTCGATCGCGGCTACAGCGCCGAATGCCGCGTCGAACGCGGCCGCAGCGCGGGCCTCACTGGGCTCGATGAGGCTGATGTCGACCAGCGTGCCCAGACCGGGGCGGGCTCTACGCCGCAGGCTTGAAGGCGAGCGCATAGGTCGCGAGCACGCGGCGCACGCCGTCGGTCACATGCACGCAGGAGAGCGTGGCGCCGCTGATGTTTTGGATGTCGCGGTCGAGCTGCAGTTGGTCTGACGGCCTCTTGCCTGCGAACTGCGCGCGCCACGCGGGCTGGCGAATCTGCCCGCCGTAAGTTTCGCGGTAGTCCATCACCTCGATTTGCTTGACGCTGCCGTCCGGCATCAAGCCGACTGCATAGGTGATGAACTCATGCTTGCCGTAGACCTCGTCGATGATGATCGCGCCCAGCAAGCCGCCTGCATTGCGCGCCTCCCAGAGCTTGATGTCCGCCGTGCGCACGCGGGTGTTCGAGGCTTTGGCGATCGCATCGCGCTGCGCATCGGTGAGAAGCGCAGCGCGCGAGACGAACTCGGTGGCAGTCGGAAAGATCGCCTTCTGCGCTTGCTCAACATTCAGGTACTGCACCGCAAACGCTTGCAGCGGCGCGCTCAACACCGCAGCGGGCAACAACCACTGGAAACGAGGTGACATGGCGAAGCTCCTTCAGAACGTGAAGCCGACCTTCAGCCGCACGTTCGTGCGCTCGGTCGACTTGTAGACGCGGTCATCGACCAGCTCGACCTTGGCCGCGTCCGAATACGCGCTGGCGAACGGCAATTGCTCCATCCAGGTGAGTGCGGCGAACCAGCGCTCGCCGCCGTAGGCGAGCGTCGGGCCGCCGAACCAGGCGGAGTAGTCGCGGTTGCCGGCGCTCAGTGAATGGCCTTTGTAGCCGCGCTCGTTGCGCAACTCCAGGCCGGCGCGCCAGCCCGGTGCAAATCGGTAGGAGGCGCCGCCAGTGAACTCGAGCTTCGATTCTTTCTCCCGGCCGACGCCGGAGTAGTTTTCGTTCTCCAGTTCGAGCGCCACGTTGCCAGCGAGGATCAGCTGGTCGTCGAGCAGGTTCTTCTGCACGATGGCCTTCAGTTCGAGCTCGGTCGCCTTCGGCCCGTTGGTCAGCTCGACATAGCCCGCCAAGCCGACCACATCTTTGAACGGGCTCAGGAACTGGTAGACCGACTCGACCGAGATGCTGTCGAAATCGCTTTTGGCATATCGCGCGGACGGCAGCGGCAGCTTGTCGAGGTTGGGCACGTAGGAGCCGAACGTGACCGGACCGCCGCCGCTGACCTCATCGCCATCGCCCACGATCGCGTAGTTGTTGCGCGAGGCGGTTGAGTTGTCGCTCTGCGCGGTCACTTTGTAGGCGTTGAGGTAGAGCGCGACCTGCCAACGATCGGTGATGCCGTATTCGAGCTCCGTGCGCGTTTGCCAGAGGTTGTAGGTGCCTTGCGACTTCTTGGTGCGGTAGGTGACCGTCTGCTCGAACTCAAGGCCTTTGGCTGGCGTTGTTTCGGCAAGGTAGGTGTAGCCGAAGATCGGCTCGCCGGCGCGCGCGGCCGGCGTGAGAAACGAGCCGGCAATGGTGGCCGCAGCGGCTGCGGCGAACGCCAGCGGATTGAAGTGCGTGGTTTTCATGAGAGCGTTTCCGGCGGTTGTATCGGGGCCAATGGCTCAGCTGCCGATGTGGCGCAGCGAGCCGAAGATGCCGGCGGTTTCGTCCTCCGGGCCGGCAGCGAAATAGAGTGCGTTCGCATCGCCCAGGCTCGCGCCGTTGCCGAACAACAAGCCCCACAAGCCTTGGATCACCAGCTTGTTGCCGCTGGCGTCGCGCATGTATTCGGTGGCGCTGCGGGTGTGGGTGTCGAAGCCAACGATCGTTCCGTCAGAGAAGTTGCTGACGAGCAGTTGGTTTGAGAGCGGCCCGAAATCGGCCGGAGCAACGATCACACCCCATGGGCCGTTGAGGGCGCCGCGGTCATCCCAAACGGCGATCAACTGGCCGTCTGGCGTGTACTGAACGAGCCGGCCGCGGCCGCGCCCCGCGTCTTCGACGGCGGGCACCAGCTGGCCGGGGCGATCGGGATCGACGCTGGTGTTGACATACATCACGAAGACCGACGGCACGCCGCCAATCGACACTGTGTAGACATTGAATGGCACCAAATCGCCCGCCTGAAAGCCGCCCGCGCCGAAGAACGGGTTGACAAAGCGCGCGCCGAGCGGCTCCTCTTGAAACGAGCCGTTGAAGTAGCGCAGGCGCGGTTCTGGATTGGCGCCGAAGTCGTTGACGAGCAGGCCGTCCATGCCGGGCAACATCGCCAAGCCAAAGAAAGACGAGCCGCCAGCGCTGTCGTCGAGGATCGTCAACGCGTCTGCGGAGCGATCGAAGCTGCCGTCGGCGTTCTTGCGCTCGGTCCAGGCCGACAGCACGCCGTTGTCGGAGACAAAGATGAATTTCGCCGGCCCGGTGATCGGCCCATTCGGGTGGTCTTGGGTGATGACGAACTCGCTGCCGCCGTTGAACACCACGCCGTTGGCCGCGCCCACGCCGGCGCCGGAGGCTGGTAGCGCGACTTCAGCCAGGCCGTCAACCGACAGCGGCGTCCCGTTGACATCGCCGATGTATTCAAACGACACGCCGCTGGCCGTCACCCAGAAGTGGCCGCCTGCGCCGGCGGGGCGAATGGCGATGCCCCAGGCATTGACCAAGCCCGGCTCGATGATCTGGGGGCCGTATGCGGCCGAAGTGGCGACGAGGTTCGTCTGCTTGTACGTGTTGCCTGAACTCACCGATTGGCCGCCACCGCCACCGCAGGCTTGAAGCAGCGGCACAGCCGCGAGGCCGCCGGCGAATTGCGCGCTCATGCGCATGAAGTCCCTGCGTTTCATCGTGTTCCTTTTGGCTGCTGACTGACTTGGCTTGAATTGCGGTCGCACTCTAACACGAATGAGAGCGATTCGCATTACGGATTTGACGTGGATCGTCGCGGCCCAACGCTGCCCGATGAGGTTGACGTGGCGCCGACGGCGGCGCGCATCGTGTGCGCGTGGTCGCTGCCTACAATCCGCCCTCCACAGACTTCGCCCGGCCCGCGCGTCTGCCGCGGTCACTCTCATGCTCGACATCACCCTGCTGCGCAAGGACCTGGCTCACGTCGTCCAGCGTTTGGCCAAACGCAAAGACCCGCAACCGTTTCTCGACGTCGAGCGCTTCACTGCGCTTGAATCAGAGCGCAAAACGCTGCAATCGCGCACCGAAGAGCTGCAGGCGCGGCGCAACAGCCTCTCAAAGCTGATCGGCCAGGCCAAAGCCAAAGGCGAAGACACGGCGCCAGCGATGGCGGATGTCGCCGGCATCGCCGACGAGCTCAAAGCCTCGGCCGAGCGCCTGGAGCGCATCCAGACCGAGCTGACAGCGATGCTCATGACGCTGCCCAACCTGCCGCAAGACGACGTGCCGCTGGGTGCCGACGAAACCGCCAACGTCGAGGTTCTGCGTTGGGGCGCACCGAGGGAATTCGACTTCGTGCCCAAAGATCACGTCGACATCGGCACGCCGCTCGGCCTCGATTTCGACACCGGCGCCAAGCTATCGGGCGCACGCTTCAGCTTTTTGCGCGGCCCGATTGCGCGCCTGCACCGCGCGCTCGCGCAGTTCATGCTCGATCTGCAGACTGGTGCACACGGCTACACCGAGTGCTACACGCCCTACATCGTCAACCGCGAGGTGCTCGAAGGCACGAACCAGTTGCCGAAGTTCGAGGCCGATATGTTTTGGGTCCGGCGTGGCGGTGATGACGAGGCAACGCAGCAATACCTGATCTCGACCGCCGAAATCACGCTCACCAACAGCGTTCGCGAGCAAGTTCTGGCGCTCGGCGATTTGCCTATCAAACTCACAGCGCACAGCCCGTGTTTCCGCAGCGAAGCCGGCAGCGCCGGGCGCGACACGCGCGGCATGATTCGCCAGCATCAGTTTGACAAGGTCGAGATGGTCTATATCACGAAGCCCGAAGAGTCGAACGCGATGCTCGAAGAGATGACCGGCAACGCCGAAAAAATCCTGCAAAAACTCGGCCTGCCATATCGCGTGATGCTGCTCTGTACCGGTGACATGGGCTTCGGCGCGACGAAGACTTACGACCTCGAAGTGTGGTTGCCCGCGCAGAACACGTATCGCGAAATTTCAAGCTGTTCAAACTGCGAAGCCTTCCAAGCCCGCCGCATGGGCGCGCGTTACAAAAACGCCGCAGGCAAAAATGAGCCGGTACACACGCTAAACGGCTCCGGCCTCGCCGTAGGCCGGACGCTAGTCGCGATCCTTGAGAATTATCAAAACGCGGATGGTTCGACTACGGTGCCGGAGGTTTTGCGCGCTTACATGGGCGGAATGGACGTGATTCGATAACGAAGGATGACGTTGCCCGGATGCGAGCATCGGGGCAACCGGGCGAATCTTCGGCAGAGAACTCGCGACCATAGTGCCTACTGTGCGCATTCACAATTTGGCGTGAATATTCAAGACTTGCGAGGTTCCCACGTCGACAATCGCTACTTTCTAGGGAGAGGATAGATGGAACTTCGCATCAATCAACGGACGTACCCTATTGCCGAGGCGTGGCGAGGCGAATCCCTATTACACGTACTGCGAGAGGCCCTGGGGTTGCAAGGGGCCAAATTCGGTTGTGGCGTTGGCCTGTGTGGTGCCTGTACGGTGCTGGTGGACGGCGAACCTGCCCGAAGCTGCACGATGACGGTGGAAAGTGCCGTCGGTAAGTCGCTATCCACAATTGAAGGTTTAGCGCAATCCGACGGCTCTTTGCACCCGGTCCAGCAGGCATGGCTCGACGAGTCGGTGGCGCAGTGCGGTTATTGTCAAGCCGGGCAGATCATGGCGACCGTCGCGCTGTTGCGAAAGACGCCCACGCCGAGCGACGCCGACATTGAGCGCATGCTCAGTGCGCAACTCTGTCGGTGTGGAACCTATGACCGCATTCGTCGCGCGGTTAGACGTGCGAGCGAGAGTTCGCAATGAAACGCCGTGCATTTCTGGCGTCGTCGGGCGCGCTGACCGTAAGTTTTGTGGCGGGCTGCGGCAGCTTTCCTGTCATTCCCAACCGCCCTAAGCCAAACGTTGCCGACGCACGCGCTTGGATTAGATTTGAGGAAGGTCGCTACACGCTACATGTTCCGAGAGTTGAAATGGGGCAGAACATCGGGACTGCACTGAAGCAGATTGCATGCGATGAGCTCGGTATCTCCTGGACATTGCTTGACATCAAACTGCACGATACCGGCTCGATCAGCGCCGTGCGTGCCACAGTGGGTAGCGAATCGATCAAAGACTTTGCGGTGCCCCTTGCACAGGCATGCGCCACGCTGCGCGACGCGCTCGTACGCGGCGCGCGAAGTGGAAGCATTGACGTTGCCGAGCGACCCATCACCGAGCTTCGCGCATTTGCCGTGGGCGCACGATATGTTGGGCAACGCGTAGCAGTTGAACAATCGGA
>JAYWGR010000183.1:0-1656 GCA_043778145.1 Rhizobacter sp. | reverse complement strand
GCATCGGCACGGATGCTTCAGGGCCGATCAGCATCTCCAGGCCGTCAGGGCTGATGGTCGATCGCAGCGTTTCGTGCCGGGCAACGACTTGGTCGATCGCCGCTTGAAGTGCCGCAAGCTCCAACGGGCCTTGCAAGGCAATCGCTACCGATTCATTGAACGAGAGCGATGCTTCCGGACTCAGGGAGTCAGCGAACCAGAGTTCGCGCTGCGCCTCGGTCGTTGCGCAAACCCGCTCGATCGCGCCTTGGGCGAAGGGGTCAAAGTTAACAGGCTCTAGGCCACCAGACATCGTTACAGCCATGTTCACTCGATGACTTTCATGTATTTGCCGGGCGCGGCCGGATCGGGGATGAACCAGGTCGGCCGGCCGTCTTTGTCACGGCCCAGCCGGGCATTTGGCAGCGGCGGGCGCGAGGCGTCGGCGCTGGGTGTGGTGGCTTCGCGTCGGGGCAAAAAGCCCGCTTCCTGCATTTCAGCTATCGACTCTTTGAATGCCGACTTGATGGTCGCGATATCGCTCGGCGAATGCGCGGTGGTCATGAAGCAAGGAAAGTTATCCAGAATGTGCACGCCGCGGCTGCGCATCATCGCGAACATCAAGTCTTGCAGCGGGTGGTCTTCCAGCCAGCTGACACGCCAGAGCGACGCGAAGTAGCGAATCTCAAGCGGCGCGCCCACCTCACGACAGAAAGCGCTCAGCTCATCGGCCATGGCCGCGGTGTGCAGGTTGAGTTGTGTCTGCAGATCGGGGCCGGCTTCCTTCAGGTGCAACAACGCTGCGCGAGCCGCCGCCAGCGCCAACGGATGGCGCACGAAAGTGCCGGCGAAGTAGGTCACGCCCACCGTTGGAATTGACGCATCGCCGTATTGCCAGGCGCCGCCGTCGAGCGCGTCCATGTAGTCGCGTTTGCCGGCCACCACGCCCACCGGAAAGCCGCCGCCGATCACCTTGCCGTAGCAGCTCAGGTCAGCCCGGATGCCGAACAAAGCCTGCACGCCGCCGATGTGCGCGCGAAAGCCGGTGATGACCTCATCGAACACCAAGCACGTGCCGATTTCTTCGGTGAGCGAACGCAGGCTCTTCAAGAAGTCGCGCGGCTGGAAATCAGGCCGCCGGCTTTGCACCGCCTCGACGACCACTGCGGCCAAATCATCGGCATTGGCGCGGATGAACTCCAGCGCCTCGGGCGTGCCGTACTCCAGCACGCGCACATCGCCAAACATGCCGTTCATGATGCCTGGCGCCGCCGGAATGCCTTTGCCGCCGCGGCCCGCGCGCACCAGCACTTCGTCGAATGTGCCGTGGTAGGAGCCGCTGAACAGCACGACCGTGCTGCGGCCCGTCACGGTGCGGGCAATGCGCACCGCAGCCATCACGGCTTCAGAGCCGGTGTTGCAGAGCGCGGCGCGCTCGTTGCCGCTCAGCTCACAGATCAACTTGCAGACCTCGCCCGAGAGCGGGTGCTGCGGGCCGATCTCATAGCCGATGTCGAGCTGGGCGCGCACCGCGTCGTTCACGAAATCCGGCTGCCAGCCGAACATGTTCATGCCGAAGCCATTGAGGGCGTCAACGTATTCATTGCCGTCGAGATCCCAGACGCGCGAGCCCTTCGAGCGCTCGACGACGATTTGATAGGCGATCTCTTTCGTGAC
>JAYWGR010000182.1:0-1660 GCA_043778145.1 Rhizobacter sp. | reverse complement strand
GCGGCCTGCCGACGTTCCCATCTTGCTCGGCGTGGCGTCACCCGATCGGCCATACCGCATTCCCGGGCTCGATGCGCAGTTGCTCAGCCAGGTGGCTCATCGTCTGAGCTTGCCGATGCATGCAGCGTCGCAGCTCGTGCCGCGCGGTCATGCATCGCTCGGCGCGGGCATCTATCTGGCTCACGAGATGATCTCGGCGGGCACGGCAAAGGCCGTGATCGTTGCAGCCGTCGACAGTCTTTTGCAGGACGAGTTGACCGACTACTACCTCGCAGAGCGCAGGCTTTTGACACCTCTGAACTCGAACGGCTTCTCGGTGGGAGAAGCCGGCAGCGCTGTGCTGATCGAAGCTGCGGGCGCTGGCCACCGCCACGGGTTGGAGGTGCTGGAGGTGCTGGGCATGGGTGTCGCGCACGAGGAGGCGAGCATCAGGTCCGACAAACCTTTGCGCGCCGAAGGGCTGACGAAAGCGATTCGACAGGCCTTGGCCGAGGCCGGCTTGACCATCCAGCAAATCGACTACCGGCTCAGTGATTTGAACGGCGAGCACTACAAGTTCAAGGAAATGGCGCTTGCCATGGGGCGCTTCGCACGCACGCCGACGCCGCGGCCCATGGAGCTTTGGCATCCGGTCGAGTGCATCGGCGACATTGGTTCGGCCATTGGCCCGCTGCTCGCCAGCGTGGCACTCGACGCAGCACAGCACGACTACGCCGTTGGCCCGACCGTGCTTTGCACGCTGGGCGACGACGACGGCCACCGCGTGGCTTTGGTGCTGCGCTGCCAGCACCCGTAGCCGGGCCTGACCCGCACGCGCCATGGGCAGCAAGGTCTTCGCCAACGGCCGCGAGATTTCGGCCAAGAAGGACGGCAACAAATCCATCTGCGCGATGCCCGATGTGTGCTTGTCGCCGCCCTCGCCACCGGCCGGCCCGATCCCGATTCCGTACCCGAACACGGCGCAGGCATCGGACACGAGCGACGGCTCGAAGACCGTCAAGATCGGCGGCGACGAAGCGGGGCTCAAGAGCGCGTCGAGCTACAAAAAAAGCAACGGCGACGAGGCCGCGACCAAGAGCCTGGGCATGGGCGTGGTCACGCACACGATTCAAGATGCCATGCGCCATTCGGCTTGGTCATTCGACGTCAAGTTCGAAGGCGCCAACGTCATCCGGCACATGGACTTGACGACGCACAACCACATGAACACGCAGAACTCGGGCTCCATGACCGTCAACCAGGCCACGCAAAAAGCGGCAAAGGGCGAAGAGCTCACGTGCAAGGAGCTGGCCGAGGCCAATGAAGACGCGCGCAAGCATGAGCTCAAAGATTTGCCGCCCAATCACGCGGTCACCACGTCCTTCAGGCGCACCTCGGGCGGCTCGACCAAGTTCATGAAGGCGTGCTCGAACACGGCATCCACGAGCGGATCAAAAGGCTGGCAGCCGGTGGTGAAGGAGAAAAAGATGCCGCCGTGCGCCGGAGGCCGCGCCACTGGCTCCGGCCGCCGGCATGACTCCGAGAACAAGACGCTGGACCCGGAGATGCGCGCCAGCCGATCGCCAGGCACGGTGCTGCGCCGGCGCGGCGGCGTGACCTCGGTGCTGCCGCCGCCGGCGCCCGGCGGTGGCAGCATCAAGATGAGCACCTTCCACACCAC
>JAYWGR010000181.1:0-13230 GCA_043778145.1 Rhizobacter sp. | reverse complement strand
GATCAAGGATGCAGACCGCAAAGTCTTCCTCATCCTGGACAACCTGCGGGTGCATCACAGCAAGCTGGTGAAGGCGTGGGTGGCCGAGCACAAAGACCGAATCGAGCCGTTCTACCTGCCCAGCTACAGCCCACAGCTCAATCCCGAAGAGCGGCTGAACGCAGACTTGAAACAGGAAATGAGTAAGCGCGTGCCGGTGCGCACGAAGACCAAATTACGCGAGGCGGCCAGCGAGCACATGCACATGTTGGAACGCACGCCTGAACGCATGATCAGCCACTTCGAGATGTTGGGCATCGCCTTCGGCGAGGCCGGCCTATTGAGCGGGGTCAAACATCGCAGCCATGCGGGTGAGGATCGCGAAACGGCGTGCTGGCTGCAAAGCCAAATCGCCGTTTTTTCCCGAAGCTGGCGGCGTATCGGGCGTTGGCAGCGAGGACTTCAGCAAGGATGGGTATGTGTGTGTCCGGTCATCGTCGGAAAACGGCTTTGAGCCGGCCATGCATGCATGCCAAGCGACTAGTCCGCATACCGATATGCGCGCGGCGCGCAAGCCGGCGACTGGCAACTCACCCCTTCCGTCGCCCCTGCCACGCCAGCAATTCGCCCACAAACCCGCGCCGGAACGCGACCACGCAGATGACGAAGATCGCGCCGATGATCACGTTGATCCAGGCGCCGACTTGATCGGCCAGGAAGTTCTGCAAGCCGATGATGGTGAATGCGCCAATCACCGGCCCTGCGAAGGTGCCCATGCCGCCGAGCAGCGTCATCAGCACCACCTCGCCGGAGAGCGACCAGTGCGCATCTGACAAGGTTGCGAAGCCGAGCACGAGCGTTTTCATCGACCCCGCCAAACCAGCGATGGCCGTTGACAGCACGAAAGCGAGCAGCTTGTAGCGATCGACGTCATAGCCAAGCGAGATGGCGCGGGGCTCGTTCTCGCGGATCGCCTTCAGCACCTGGCCATACGGCGAATGAACGATGCGGATGATGAAGAGGAACACGGCCAGGAACACCGCGAGCACGACGAAGTAAAGCACCAAATCGTTGGCCAGCGGCAAGATGCCGAAGAGCTTGCCGCGCGGCACGCCTTGCAGGCCGTCTTCACCGCCGGTGAATGGCGCTTGCAGGCAGACGAAGTAGATCATTTGCGCGAGCGCGAGCGTGACCATCGCAAAGTAAATGCCCTGTCGGCGAATGGCGATCAGGCCGACGACGAGGCCGAGCGCTGCGGCAACCACAGTGCCGGCAAGCACACCGAGCTCGGGCGACCAACCCGCCGTGCGCACCAGCCAGCCGGTGGCATAGGCGGCAGCGCCCAAATACGCCGCGTGGCCGAATGAGAGCAGGCCGGTGTAGCCGAGCAAGAGGTTGAACGCGCACGCGAAGATCGCATAGCAAAGCGCCTTCATCATGAAGACGGGGTAGAGGCCGACGAAGGGCGCAATCACCAACAGGCCCAAGCCCGCGAGCAGCGCGATCCGCCCAAGGCGCCCGGGGCGCGACACATCGTTCACGGCGGTGGCCATCACTTCTCTTTCCCAAACAAGCCCGCAGGCCGAATCATCAACACGATCGCCATGATCACGAACACGACGATGCTTGAGGCCTCGGGATAGAACACCTTGGTCAAGCCCTCGATCAGCCCGAGCGCGAGGCCAGTGAGGATGGAGCCGAGGATCGAGCCCATGCCGCCAATCACGACGACCGCGAAGACAATGATGATGAGGTTGCTGCCCATCAGCGGCGTGACCTGAATGACCGGTGCCGCCAGCACGCCAGCCAGCGCTGCAAGGCCTGCGCCGGCGCCGTAGGTGAGCATCACCATCACCGGCACGTTGATGCCGAAGGCCTGCACCAGCGCAGGGTTCTCGGTGCCGGCGCGCAAGTAGGCGCCGAGTCGTGTGCGCTCGATCGTGAACCACGTGCCGAGGCAGATCACCAGCGACGCAAACACCACCCACGCGCGGTAGTTCGGCAAGATCATGAAGCCAAGGTTGGTAGCACCTTGCAGCAACTCAGGCACCGGGTATGACTGGCCCGACACGCCGAACTGATCTCGGAACACGCCCTCGGCGATGAGCGCGAGGCCGAAGGTCAGCAAGAGGCCGTAGATCGGGTCGATCTTGTAGAGGTGCTTGAGCAGCGTGCGCTCAATGGCCACGCCGAGCGCGCCCACCACCAGCGGCGCGAGGATCAACGAGAACCAGTAGTTGATGCCGAACTTGTCGAGCCCAATGAAGGCCACGTAAGCGCCGATCATGTAGAGCGCGCCATGGGCAAAGTTGACGATCCCGAGCAGGCCGAAGATCACCGCCAAGCCCAGGCTCAGCATCGCGTAGAACGAGCCGTTGACCAGGCCGAGCAGCAGCTGGCCGAGGAAGGCCTGGATCGGGATGCCGAAGATGTCCATGGCGTTGGGTGTCGACGTTCCTTCAGCCCATCACTTCCACAACGCGCACTTGGTCTCGGCCTTGGTCGTGAACGCGTCTTCGCCTTTGATGGTTTGAACGACGTTGTAGTAATCCCAAGGTGTGGTCGAGTCTTCGGGCTTTTTGACTTGCAGCAGGTACATGTCGTGAATCATCGAACCATCGGGCCGGATGTAGCCATTCTTGGCATACATGTCGTTGACCTTGCCTTTGCGCATTTGCTCCATGACCTTGTCGGTCTCATCGGTGCCGGCGGCTTTGACAGAGTTGAGGTAGTAGAGCGTGGCCGAGTAGTCAGCGGCTTGCAATGACGACGGCATGCGCTTGAACTTCTCGAAGAAGCGGCGCGACCAGGCTTTGGATGCATCCGATTGGTTCCAGTACCAGCTGTCGGTCTGGTACATGCCCTGCGTGGCTTTCAGGCCGAGCGAGTGCACATCGTTGATGAACATCAAGAGGCCGGCGAGCTTCATCGTCTTGGTGATGCCGAACTCGTTGGCTGCCTTGATGGCGTTGACGGTGTCACCGCCCGCATTGGCCAGGCCCAGGATCTCGGCCTTGCTCGATTGCGCTTGCAGCAGGAACGATGAGAAATCGCTCGCCGCCAACGGGTGTTTGACCGAGCCCACCACCGTGCCGCCGTTGGCCTTGACGATGGCCGCCGTGTCGTTCTGCAGCGATTGGCCGAAGACGTAATCCGCAGTCAAAAAGAACCAGGTTTTGCCGCCCGCTTTGGTCACGGCGGCGCCGGTTCCCTTGGCCAGCGCGACGGTGTCATACGCATAGTGAATCGTGTAGGGCGTGCACTGCTCGTTGGTCAGTGCGGAGGTGCCAGCGCCGATCGAGATGTAGGGCTTCTTCTTCTCGGCTGCGGCCTTGGCCATCGCCAGGCCCGTGCCCGAGCTGGTGCCGCCGACGAGCATGTCGAGGCCTTGCTGGTCGAACCATTCGCGGGCTTTGGCGGATGCGATGTCGGGCTTGTTTTGATGGTCTGCGGTGAGCAGCTCGATCTTCTTGCCGAGCACGCTGCCGCCGAAGTCGGCGATCGCCATCTTGATGGCCTCGGCACCGGCGGGGCCATCGATGTCGGCATAGAGGCCCGACATGTCGGTGACGAAGCCGATGCGAAGCACATCGCCAGAGACTTGCGCTTGTGCGGTGACGGTGGCCATGCCGGACAAGGCCATCGAGATGAGAAGCGCGAGTTTTTTGAGTTGCATGAAGGTCTCCAGGAACGTGAGAGGAAAGAAGCGTGACGAGCTAAACGCCGAGGTATTCGTGCAGCCGCTCCATGCGTGACGGCAACTCGGCCTGCGTGAACTGCTGGATCACTTGGCCGTGCTCCATCACCAAAAAGCGATCGGCCAGTGGCGCGGCGAAAACGAAGTTCTGCTCAACCATCACGATCGTGTAGCCCTGCCCTCGCAGCGCCACCACCATCTCGGCGAGCTTTTGCACGATCACTGGCGCGAGGCCTTCGGAGATTTCGTCGAGCAGCAAGAGCTTGGCGCCGGTGCGCAGGATGCGCGCCACCGCGAGCATCTGCTGCTCGCCGCCCGAGAGCCGCGTGCCTTGGCTGCTGGCGCGCTCTTGGAGATTCGGAAACATCGCGTAGATCTGATCAACGCTCATGCCGCCGGCTGCAAGCGTGGGCGGCAGAATCAGGTTTTCTTCGGTCGAGAGCGACGAGAAAATGCCGCGCTCCTCCGGGCAGTAGCCGATGCCGAGCCGCGCGATGCGGTGCGTGGCGAGGCCCACCGTTTCGGTGCCGCGCACCTTGATCGACCCGGTGCGCCGGCCGATCAAACCCATGATCGCGCGCATCGTGCTTGTGCGGCCCGCGCCGTTGCGGCCAAGCAGCGTCACGACCTCGCCTTCGTCCACATGGAAGTCAACGCCATGCAGTACATGCGATTCGCCGTACCAGCCTTGCAGGCCGCTGATTTCAAGAAACCGGGTCATGTCAATGGCCTATGGCGCTTTGGAGGTGGTGCATCTCAACGTGCTCCCTTGAACTCGCATCGCAGCAAGCGAACGCCGCGGACGGGCTCCGCCCGGCCGCTGGGGTCGCCCCCTTGAGGGGGAGCGCCGCAGGCGCTTCGGGGGTGGTCCACATCAATGCGCCCCCTTCAACTCGACCTTCGCGCTGCCCATGTAGGCCTCAATCACCGCCGGGTTCTTCGAGACCTCGGCATACGGCCCTTCGGCCAGCGTGGTGCCGCGCTGCAGCACGGTGATCGTGTCGGCAATGCTCGACACCACGCTCATGTTGTGCTCGACCATCAACACCGTGCGGCTCGCAGCCACCTTCTTGATGAGCTGGCGGATGCGGTCAACGTCTTCGAGGCCCATGCCTTGGGTGGGCTCGTCGAGCAGCATCAGCTTCGGGTCCATCGCGAGCGTGGTGGCAATTTCGAGCGCGCGCTTTCGGCCGTAGCTCAGCTCAACAGCCGGAATGCCGGCATAGCTCTCCAGGTCAACCTCGCGCAGCAACTCCATCACCCGCGCATCGAGCGTGTGCAGGCTGCGCTCGGGCTTCCAGAAGTGGAACGAGGTGCCCAGCGTTCGCTGCAGTGCCACGCGCACGTTCTCGAGCACCGAGAGGTGCGGGAACACAGCGGAAATTTGGAACGAGCGGATCACGCCGCGGCGGGCGATCGTGGCCGGCTTCTCGGGCGTGATGTCATCGCCGTCAAACAGGATCTGGCCCGAGCTCGGAATCAAGAACTTGGTGAGCAGGTTGAAGCAGGTTGTTTTGCCCGCGCCGTTGGGCCCGATGAGTGCGTGGATGCTGCCGCGCTTGACCTTCAGATCAACCTTGTTGACGGCGACGAAGCCCTTGAACTCTTTGGTGAGCTGGCGCGTCTCGAGAATGAAATCACTCATGCGCGGCCCCGCGCAGGCAAGTCACCGCCGAGCCGCTGCGTGAGCGCTTGTGCGGTGCGCAATGCGGTGGCGCAAAACCGCTCGCCGCCATCGGCACCGAGCTGTGCTTTGTTGATGCAAACCGCCACACCAGCCACGACGCGCCCTGACGCATCGAACACCGGCGCACCGAAGGAGTAGACGCCTTCGCGCACTGATTCATCGTCGATGCTGTGGCCACGCTTGCGGGTGGCTTTGAGCTCCTTGATCAGCGCCTCGACATCGCGCGGGCCCTTGCGCGTGAGCCGCACGGCAAGGCCATCGGCGTAGAGGCGGCGCACCTCATCCGGCGGGGAGAAGGCGAGCATGGCGCGGCCGCTGCCCGAGAGGTAGGCCGGCAAGCGCATGCCCACGGTGAACGAGAGGCCGAGCGGCCGCGCGCTGTTGCGCACGGCCATGTAGAGCGCATCGCCGCCGCTGAGCACGGAGAGCACCACGGTTTCATCGGGCGCGGCGCGGTGATCGGCGCGTTGATCAGCCCAAAGCGCGTTGAACTCCTGGGCCACATCGGTGCCCGCCACAAAGGCTTCGGCCAGGCTCATCACACGCGGCCCGATCAAGAACGCGCCATCGGGTTGGCGGCGCAAATAGCCGAACGACATCAGCGTGTTGCACAAGCCGTGAACGCTGCTCTTGGGCAACGCAAGTTCGTTGGCAAGGCGCGCCAAGCTCATCGGCTCGCGCTTTTGGGCGAGGCGGTCCAGCAGGGCCAGCGCTCGGCTCACAGCGGGCACTCGCGCCGCGCCGCCCGAAGCCGCAGCGGCTGAGAGTGGTGCAGTTCGCAAGGGAGCATGCATGGCGTGCAGGGCGGTCTCCATGAGCGGCATTGAAGCCGAGGCGTTCAGCAGACTGAACCGGATTCAACCAATGAGACGCAGTGTAGTGACGGCCATGCGCCAAATGCGACTTGTGCCACATGCTTGCGGGAAAGCCCTCAGAGGGATGACCCGGCCGCGCGTCGGGCGGGCCTGTGAGTGCGCTAGACCAGGCAGCCGCGCGCATCCACCGGCCAAATGGCCTCGACCACGCCGTTCGTCAAGCCACCGCGCAAGGCGACGAAAGCAGCGTGCAGGTTGACGGTGGGGTCGCAGTGGCCGGGCACGAGCCAGACGGTGTCGCCGAGCTCGGGCAAGGCCTCTGGCGGCCCACGCAAGATGCCGTGCTCATCGCCGCCGTTGATGAACTCGAGCGCGCGGCCCCAGACCTGCGGCAAGCCGGAGTCGATCGCATGCGACTTGTGGCCTGCATCGACCACGGCATGCGCCAAGCCGCGGCTGATGACTTGGCTCTTGATGAACAACGCGTGCTCGAAGCGAGGTGCGTCGGCGGGCAACTCGTTGGCGGCGTAGTCGCGGTCCATGAACACGTAGCTGCCGGGTTGCAGCTCGCCGTAGATGCCACTGGCAGCTTCGAACGTGAAGCTGCCGGTGCCCGCGCCGGTGACCAGCGGGCACGCGATGCCGGCTGAGGTGATGCTCGCCTCGGCTGCGCGCACCTGGCTCACCGCGTGAGCTATGGCCGCAGCGCGCATTCCGCTGTCGCGCAGATGTTGCGCGCCGCCGTGGTAAGCCTGCAAGCCGGCAAAGCGCAGGCCGCCAGCGTGGGCCACCACGCGCTGGGCCAACGCGCCGACCGCCGGCGCGGCCACACCGCAGCGGCCCTGGCCAACATCGATCTCGACGAACACATCGATCTGCGTACCCGCCGCCCGAACGGCTGCCGCAAGGCGGTCGATGCCGAGCAGGGAATCGACCGCAATCGCGAGCCGAATGCGCCCAGCGAGCACCGCCACACGGGCGAGCTTCTGCGAATCGATGACTTCATTGCTGATGAAAATATCGCCCACGCTGGCATCGGCGAGTGCTTCGGCCTCGCTGAGTTTTTGCACGCAGATCCCCACCGCGCCGGCAGCGATTTGCAGAGATGCGATGGCTGCGCTTTTGTGCGTCTTGGCGTGTGGCCGCAGCCTCAGGCCACGGGTGCGCGCGAACTCGGCCATGCGCGCGATGTTGCGCGCCATGGCATCAAGGTCGATCACGAGTGCGGGTGTCAGCACGCTGGCGACGCTGTCACCCAGCCGGGCCGTGGCGGGCTTCACGCCGATGCGCGGCCGCCGTCCGCGACTTCGTCGAGCGCCGGCTTGTCGAGATGATGCGTGTCGCTCCAGCCGATCAGCGTGAAGCCTTGCGGTGTGTAGAGCAGCCGGTTGATGCTGGCATTGCCGACCAGCCAGCTGCGTGGCGCTTCGAGCGTGATGCGGGCCGCGGCGCGGTAGAAGCTGTCGAGCACGCCGCCGTGGGCCACGAGCGCGATGGTCTCGCCCGGGTGTGCGGCGGCGAGGCGCGTGGCGGTGCTGATGCAGCGGTCATAGAAGTCTTGCAGCACTTCGCCGCCTGCCGGGCCGAAGGCCGGATCGCGGCGGCGCCAGAGCTCGCTTTGGGCGGGCAAGCGTGCGGCGATTTCGTCGAACGTGAAGCCCTCGAATTCGCCAAAGGCGCGTTCGCGCAAGCCACTGTCGGTGATCACGTCAACACTGCAGGCGGCGCCCAAGGGCACGGCGGTGGCGAAGGCGCGTTGCAAGTCGCTGGCATAGACGGCGCTGATGCCCTCACCGCTCAGCGCCTCGGCCATGCGCGCGGCTTGCCATTGGCCGGTGCCATTGAGCGGCAAATCGAGTTGACCCTGGATGCGGCGCTCGCGGTTCCACGCCGTCTCGCCGTGGCGGATCGCGATGACGCGTGTTGCTTCTTCTGCTGCCACCGTGCGCTGCCGCCCTATCCCAGCAGCCGCGGGTTCAGCGTGTAGGTGCCCGAATGCGTGGCCTCGCCGAGCACATGCGGATAAATCTCGCGGCGCACCACGGCGCCCGTGAACGTACCGCTGAGCGGCGCGCGGGCCACATCAAGCGCGTAGAGCGTGAAGACGTAGTGATGCACCAACGAATCGTTCCACGGCGGGAATGGGCCGTCGTAGCCGAAGTAATCGCCCGCGCGGTCGGGGTCGTTCGCGAACCAACCGGTGTAGTCGTTGAGGCCGTGGCGCGCGCCGGTGAGCGCGAACCTGCCGGGCAACTGCGCGGGCTTGCCGCGCGGCGTGAACCCTTGGCTCAGCTCGCCCTCGGCAATCTCGCTGATGCCGGCGGGCAAATCGATCATGACCCAGTGAAAGAAGTCGACGCGCGGCAACTCGGCGGGCACTTCGCGGCCGGGTTGATTGACATCATCGGCGCGGCTCGGCACATCAAAGTCGTGGCAGATCAGCGCGAAAGAGCGCGTGCCGGCCGGCACTTCGCTCCAAGCCAGATGCGGGTTGCGGTTGTCGGAGAAGGTCACGCCACCCGCGCCGTCCACGCCGTCCACGCCACCCGCGCCACCCGAGCCATCAACACCGATCGGCCGGCCGGCGGCGAAGGCCGGCGGAATGCGCTCGCCGTTGGCCCAGCTGTCGCTCCAGAGTCTCATGGTGCGAGCCTGCGCTCAGGCGCCCCAGACGATGTCGGCCTGCTCGGCGGCCGAGCGCTTCATCATCTCGACCAGCGGCCAAGCGCGCTGGCGCAGGCTCACGGCCTCGCGTGGCGCGAGCTTGCGGCCTTCGGCAGCGGCGTCTTTCTCGGCTTGGGCGCGTTGCGCGTCTTCGGCCGCCACGGCTGCTTCAAGGGCACCAATCGCCGCTGGCATGGATGCGACGTCGATGATCCCCTGGGCACCGGGTGCCTTGCCGATGAGGCGCAGCACGTCATCGCCTGCCGGGCCCATCATGATGACGTCGCCAGCGGCCTTGGACTTGAATTTGTAGATCATGGTGATGCGGGCACGGTAGAACAGAGCGCGGATTGTGCGCCCGTGCCCCGCCTGCCGTTTGAACCCCCACCGGGCGAGCAAGCCCACGGTGGGCGACAGCGGCGCCACGTGCCGCTGCACCAGCGGCTCGCTGATCGTGTGATCGCCGGTTCGCCGACTGAACGCGACGTGCGGCGTGAGATGGCGGATTCGCTCGCGTCGATGCTGGTGTTCGCGGCGCTCGGCACCGCCGTCTTTGGGCTGATCATCTCCGGCCACATGACGGTCTGTTGCCGGCCCGATCAACACGGCCGGTAGTGGCTTGCCGCGAGCCTGCCGTTGCTGGTCATTTGGCATGGCTTCTGTTTCTACTGGACGCGGTGGCTGCTGCACACGCGTTGGCTGTTTCGCCGCGCCCACGGCGTGCGGCTTTCACCCGGCTAAAGCGCTTGTGAACAGCCTGGTGACGGCGCTCGCACTGGCCGCAGTGCAGGCGCACACGAGCCTGCTGCTGCTCTTCGCGTTGCACCAGATCATTTGCAACGCGCACGACCACGCTGCGGTGGAGACGATGCCGCGCGTCTTCACGCAGCACTGCTCGGCGCTCGCTTCACGACGATGACTCACCGCCACCTCCACCACGAAACCGCGCACGATCGGCGCGATGCGCTGAAGCTCACATGGCGGTGTCGATCGCGAGCGCGCGCAAGTCGGCTTCCCAGCCTTTGAGCTTTTGCAGCGCCACCTTGCGCTGCGATTCGGTCGTGCTGTTGTGCAGCCGCGCCGTGAATTCGCAGTTGTAGCGAACGAGGTTGTCGGCATAGCGCCGGTAGGCCTCGCGCGGCGAATGCATGACGTGGTCGAAGTAGCTGCGCAACGCCGCTTGCGCCTGCTCGCGGTTGGCGTTCTCGGCGCGAAACCTGCGCAGCATTTGCAGCGCGTCTTGCTGCCGCTGGCGGCGCTCGGCGAACCAGACGTCCGCATCAAAGGGTGAGGCCGCCACCATGCGCGCCACGTTTTTGCGCTGCGCGTTGTCGAGCCGGCCATAGAGCGTTTCGGCACGCTCGACGGCACGGTCAACCGAGGCCTGTAAGCGCTCGGCGGGGTCGGGCTGCAGGTAGTCATCGCGAAACTCGGCGTTGAATTTCGCGTAACGCTGCTCGATGTGATCGACCTGCGCGGGCGTCAAGCTGAGCGCGATGTCGGTGGCGGCAGGCACGGTGCGGTCGATCAGCACCTCGACCCGGCGCGATGTATCGCTCCACCATTCGCAGGCCCGCTCGGGCGTGGCCTCAACCATCACCTCGGCCTCGCCTTGCCGCAGCAGCGAAACGTAATCGGTCAACTGCGTGCGCCGATGCCAGGCGAGCCAGTCCTCGAGCGCGGCGCGCACGCGGGGTGTTTGCGCATCGTTGAAATCAACATAGCCATCGAGCCACCAGTAGGCGAGCGTGGGCGATTGGTTGTAGGCCAGCCGCACCGCGCTGCAGCCCGAGAGCAACGCGGCCGCCATGCACAGCCCCGCAATAATCGGCGCTCGGCTGTGTGGCCGTGGCGGCGTGGTGCGGGTTGACCCGCTCCGACCAACCGGCTGCGGCCCAAAAAACAAGGAACGAATCGTGGGTGACATCGGCATGGCCCTGGACATCGTGATCATGGCGGCGGGCAAAGGCACCCGGATGAAATCAGCGCGGCCCAAGGTGCTGCACACCTTGGCTGGCGCGAGCTTATTGCAGCATGTTCTTGAGACCGTTGCCGGCTTGGGGGCAGACGGCATCGTCGTCGTCACCGGCCATGGTGCCGAAGCGGTGGAGGCGGCGCACGCCTCGCCCGCGGTGCGCTTTGTGCGCCAGCACCCGCAGCTTGGCACCGGCCACGCGGTGCAGCAGGCCGCGCCGATGCTGCACGCTGCCGGCACCACGCTCATCCTCAATGGCGACGTGCCGCTCATCCAGCCCGCCACGCTGCGCGCGTTGGTTGCCGCTTCTGGCGGCGCGCGGCTCGCGCTGCTGACGGTGGAGCTGGCCGATGCGAGCGGCTACGGGCGCATCGTGCGGCAAGGCGATCAGGTCACGGCCATCGTCGAGCACAAAGACGCCTCGGCCGAGCAGCGCGCGATTCGCGAGGTCTACACCGGCGCGATGGCCGCGCCCACCGCGCAGCTCAAGCGCTGGCTTGCCGCGCTCGACAACCGCAATGCGCAAGGCGAGTACTACCTGACCGACATCGTCGCGATGGCCGTGGCGAGTGGCGTGAGGGTGGTCGCCACGCCCGCCGCGAGCGAGACCGAGATGCTCGGCGTCAACAGCCCGCAGCAGCTCGCCGAACTGGAGCGCCGCCACCAGCGCGGCCAAGCCGACGCCTTGCTCGAAGCGGGCGTGCGCCTGGCCGACCCGGCGCGCCTTGACGTGCGCGGCCGGCTCGTTTGCGGCAGCGATGTGGAGATCGACATCAACTGCGTCTTCGAAGGCACGGTCACCCTTGGCGACGAGGTTCGCATTGGCGCGAACTGCGTGATTCGCAACGCCGTGATCGGCTCGGGCGCGGTCATTCACCCGTTCACCCACATCGACGGCGATGCGCTCGGCGTGCAGGTCGGCAGTGGATCGCTGATTGGCCCGTTCGCGCGGCTGCGGCCCGGCGCGCAGCTGGGCGCAGGCGTTCACATCGGCAACTTCGTCGAGGTCAAGAACGCAACACTTGCCGACGGCGCCAAGGCCAATCACCTCGCCTACTTGGGCGACGCCACGGTGGGCGCGCGCGTCAACGTGGGTGCGGGCAGCATCACCGCCAACTACGACGGCGTGAACAAGCACCGCACAGTGATCGGTGACGACGCGCACATCGGCAGCAACTGCGTGCTCGTCGCGCCGATCACGATTGGCGCGGGCGCCACCATCGGCGGCGGCTCCACGATCACGCACGACGCGCCAGCTGGCCAGCTGACCGTGACGCGCGCGCGGCAGCTCACGGTGGCGCGTTGGACGCGGCCGGCGAAGAAGGCAGCGCCCTGAAGGTTTCGGCCGCGAGGCAAAGGTCTTCCCACGCCCTCGCCTTCTCGGCCAGGCTGCGCAGCAGATAGGCCGGGTGGTAGGTCACGATCAGCGGCACGCCTTCGAACTGATGAACCCGCCCGCGCAGCCGGCCGATCGGCTCCTTGCTGCGCAGCAAGCTTTGCACCGCGAAGCGGCCCATCGCCAGAATGATGCGCGGCTGCACCAGCGCGATCTGGCGGCTCAGATAAGGCTCACAGGCCGCGAGCTCGTCGGGCTCAGGGTTTCGGTTGCCCGGCGGCCGGCACTTCACGGTGTTGGCGATGTAGACCTGCTGCGCCGGCGGCGCGTCGGCCCGCGTGAGGCCGATGGCGCGCAGCATGTTGTCGAGCAGCTGGCCTGACTTGCCGACGAAGGGCTCGCCGACCGCATCTTCCTGCTCGCCCGGCGCTTCGCCAACGATCATCCACTGCGCATTCGGATGGCCGACGCCGAAGACCGTTTGACGGCGCTGCTCGCAGAGCCTGCAAGCGGTGCAGGCGCTGACGGCGTCGCGAAGTGCAGGCCAATCGAGGCGCGAGGGATCGTGGCCCGCAGGTGATGCTTTGGCGACCAGCGGTTGGCGCGCAACCGGCACCACAACGGCAGCCGGCGCGGGCCGCTCGATCAGCGCGACGGCTGCCGCTGCCGGCTCGGCGAATGCGGCAGGCGCGTCGGCGACAGGCTCCGGGTCGGCCTGATGTGCAGGCTCAGGCTCGACCGGCGCCCACAGCCGGATGCCCATCGCCTCGAGCATCGCGCGTTGGCGTTCACTCCAGCGCATGGGCGGGCTCCGTGGTTGGCGGGATGCTGCGGCTCATCACGACCGCGTCTTCGCGCAGGCCGTGCGCAGCCGGGTAGTAGCCCTTGCGTTGGCCGACCTCGGCAAAACCGAGGTGCGCATAGACCGCGCGCGCTTGCAGGTTGCTCACCCGCACTTCGAGCCAAAGCTCGCGTGCGTTGATGCGCCGGCCTTCGACCAACAAGGCCTCGAACATCGTTCGCGCGTGGCCCTGGCCCTGTGCGGCGCTGGCGACCGTGATGTTGAGCAAGTGCAAT
>JAYWGR010000180.1:0-1661 GCA_043778145.1 Rhizobacter sp. | reverse complement strand
CGCGCCGCCAGACCCGCGAGTTGCAAGCCCAGCGCGATCTCGCTGACCGCGCTGAAGCCTCGCGTTTCACCGAGCTGCGTGCCGACCTGCTTGCGCGCCTCACCGAGAACGCCAACGCGACTGCTGCCTACTTCGGCGAGCTCGAAGATCGGCTCGAGCGCGCTGAGCGCTTGCCGGCGCCGCGCTGAGCTGCGCCGCCTCACGCCCAATCTCACGTCACACGTCACACGTCACACGTCACACGTCACACGTCGAAGAACACCGTCTCGCCAATGCCTTGCAAGCGGATGTCAAACCGGTAGATGACCTGGCCATCGCGGTCTTCGCGCTGGGCGAGCAGCGTCTGGCGGCGCGCCGTCCACTCGATCAGGTTGATCACCGGGTCGCGGCTGTTGGCCTCGGCTTCGTCGCTGAAATAAAGCCGCGTGTTGAGCCCGAGGTTGATGCCGCGCGCCACCAGCCACACGTTGATGTGCGGCGCCATCAACCGGCCATTGCGGCCCATCACCGCGCCGGGTTTGATGGTGTCGAAGCTGTAGACGCCGGTGTCGAAATCAGTGCAGCTGCGGCCCCAGCCCCGAAAGCTCTCATCGATCGGCTTGCCCGCTTGTTGATCGGCCGGGTGGCGGTATTTGCCGTGCGCGTTGGCTTGCCAGATCTCGATCAGCGCGTCTTTCAAGACGGTGCCGATGCCGTCGAACACGCGGCCTTCGATGCGGATTCGCTCGCCTTGCGTGGCCGCTGTCGTCAAGACGCTGCCGAAGTTGTTCTCGAAGACCTGCAAGCCCGCAGCGCGCGGCGCCAAGCCGATGTGCACATAAGGGCCCGCGGTTTGCGACGCGGTTTCGCGCGGCAGCGGCTTCAAGTGTTGCTGGCTCATCGCGCACCTCCTTGCAGGGCGTTTTCGAACAGCGTGGCGCGCTGGCCGCGCAGCACGATGTCGAATCGGTAAGCGCGGCTGTCAAGCGGCACAAAGGCGCTGCGGTCTTGCAGTGCGATCAAGCCTCGCACCTGCTCTTCGCTCGGGATGGTGCGCACGATCGGGCACTCGGCAATCAACGGGTCGCCTTCGAAATACATCTGTGTGATGAGCCGCTGCACCCAGCCATCGCCCGAGACGGCGATGTGGATGTGGGCCGGCCGCCAATCGTTGATGCGGTTGCGCCACGGGTAAGGGCCGGGGCGGATGGTGCGAAAGGCGTAGTAGCCGTCGGCATCGGTCAGCATGCGGCCGCAGCCGCCGAAGTTGGGGTCGAGTGCGCCGATGTACTGATCCTTCTTGTGGCGGTAGCGGCCACTGGCGTTGCATTGCCACACCTCGACCAACGCGTTTTTCACCGGCCGGCCAAGTTGGTCTTGCACATGGCCGTGAACGACGATGCGCTCCCCAATCGGCAAGCCACCTTGCGCTGAATTCAAGATGAGGTCGTGATCGATCGGCCCCAACTCATCCGCACTGAACACCGGCGCCGTGATCTCGGAGAGCGACTGTTGCAGTGAGATCAGCGCCATGCGCGGGCTGCGCAACACGCTCGTCTTGTAGGCCGGCGCAAGCGCTGGCGGGTGCGACGAGGTGTCGCGCATCAAGTATTCGGCCGGCGGCCGCGCAGCGTGTCCCATGGAGTCTCCATCGTGGGTGATGGCCGCACTTTAGGAGCGCT
>JAYWGR010000179.1:0-40052 GCA_043778145.1 Rhizobacter sp. | reverse complement strand
GGGGTTCATCGAAGAAACCGGTGCGGCGCAATACCTGCGCGACGCCCGCATCCTGACCATCTACGAGGGCACGACTGCCATTCAAGCCAACGACCTCGTCGGGCGAAAGACGGGGCGCGATGGCGGCCGCACAGCCAAGGCGATTGCCGCGCAGATTCTCCTCACAGAGACTGCACTCAGCGAGCGCGACAGCGCCGCTGCCCGGTCGATGCACAAGCGCCTGCACGCTGCGCGCGAGGCCTTCTTGCAAGTGGTCGACTTCGTTGCCACGCATGGCAAGGCGAACCCGAACGCCGTGTTTGCAGGCTCTGTGCCTTACCTGATGCTTGCCGGTAACGTGGTCGCGGGTTGGCAAATGGCCCGGGCACTGCTCATTGCTGAAGATCAACTGGCGGCGGGTGAGGGCGATGCTGGCTTTCTCGCCGCCAAGGTCGCGACTGCGCGCTTCTACGCCGAGCACTTGCTCAGCAAAGCACCCGGCCTGCGCGAAAGCATCGTCGAAGGCGGCGAGAGCGTCACTGCGATGGCGCTCGAGGCGTTCTGAATCTCATTGAACAACCAACTTCAAGAAAGACACTTCATGCCGCTGCCTGCCGTCTTGCGCCATTTGCCGCTGCCGATCTTCGGCGCACCCCTTTTCATCATCAGCAACCCGAAGCTCGTGATTGAGCAATGCAAGGCCGGTGTCGTTGGCGCCATGCCCGCGCTCAACGCGCGGCCGGCCGAGCAGCTAGACGACTGGCTGGCCGAGATCACCGAAGCCCTTGCGGCTCACAACAAGACGCATCCCGATCGGCCCGCTGCGCCATTCGCGATCAACCAAATCGTTCACAAGAGCAATGACCGGCTCGACCACGACATGCAGGTCTGCGCCAAGTACAAGGTGCCGATCATCATCACCTCGCTCGGTGCGCGCACCGATGTGAACGAGGCCGTCCATGCCTGGGGCGGCGTGGTCATGCACGACATCATCAACAACTTCTTTGCGAGGAAAGCGATCGAGAAGGGCGCTGACGGCTTGATCGCCGTGGCGGCCGGCGCCGGCGGCCATGCCGGTGTGAAGAGCCCGTTCGCGTTGATCCAGGAAATCCGCGAGTGGTTCGACGGGCCGCTGGCACTGAGCGGCTCCATCGCCACGGGCGGCGCCGTTCTGGCCGCGCAAGCCATGGGCGCGGACTTCGCCTACATCGGCTCGGCGTTCGTCGCGACCGAAGAAGCCCGTGCAGTGGAGGGCTACAAGCAGATGATCGTCGAGAGCAACAGCGATGACATCGTCTACAGCAACCTCTTCACGGGCGTGCATGGCAACTACCTGAAGGGCTCGGTGCGCGCTGCCGGGCTCGACCCTGACAACCTGCCCGAGAGCGATGCCAGCAAGATGAACTTCGGCGGTGGCGCGACCAAGGCGTGGAAAGACATCTGGGGTTGCGGCCAAGGCATTGGTGCGGTCAAGCAAGTGCTGCCGGCACGCGAGTTGATCGCGCGGCTTCGGCAAGAGTACGAGCTCGGGCTCAAGGGTTTTGCGTCATTGCCCGGTGGTACAGTCGCGGCCTGACTTACACAGGTCCTTCCCATCCCCTTGACCGCCGTCATTCGGTGGCGGCGCCAAGGCGGGTCGCAATCCGCTAATCGGTCTAGCCGCGTCGCGGAAGGTTTTCAACCCACTACAGCGCCGCATACCGGTGCGAAAGGTGAGCGAGATGATGCAGCAATACAGGTCCAATTCGTACCTGTTCGGGGGCAACGCGCCCTACGTCGAAGAGATGTACGAGGCCTACCTCGACAACCCCGGTTCGGTGCCCGACAACTGGCGCAAGTATTTCGACGCGCTCCAGAACGTACCTGCCACCGATGGCTCGACTGCTCGCGATGTCGCGCATGCGCCGGTCGTCGAGTCGTTTGCTCAGCGCGCAAAGGCCAATGCGTTCGGCAACAAAGCATCGAGCGCCGACCTGGCCGTGGCGCGCAAGCAGGTCCATGTTCAGTCGCTGATTGCGGCCTACCGATTTCTTGGCTCACGCTGGGCTGATCTCGACCCGCTCAAGCGCCAAGAGCGCCCGAAGATTCCCGAGCTGGAACCGGCGTTCTACGATTTGTCTGAAGCCGACATGGACATGTCGTTCAGTGCCACCAACACGTATTTCTCGACCGCCGAGAACATGACGCTGCGGGAGATCGTGCAAGCTTTGCGCGAAACCTATTGCAGCTCGATCGGCGCCGAGTACATGCACATCACCGATCCGGCCGAGAAGCGCTGGTGGCAGGAGCGGCTCGAATCGATCCGCGCCAAGCCGAGCTTCAAGCCGGAGGACAAGATTCACATCCTCGACCGGCTCACCGCGGCTGAAGGCCTTGAGCGTTATTTGCACACCAAGTACGTCGGCCAAAAGCGCTTCTCTCTCGAAGGCGGTGAAAGCTTCATCGCCGCGATGGACGAGTTGATTCAGCGTGGCGGCACCAAGGGCGTGCAAGAGATCGTCATTGGCATGGCGCACCGCGGGCGGCTCAATGTGCTGGTCAACACGCTTGGCAAGATGCCGAAGGACCTCTTTGCCGAGTTCGACCACACGGCACCCGAGAGCTTGCCGTCAGGCGATGTGAAATACCACCAAGGCTTCTCGAGCGACATCACCACCGACGGCGGCCCCGTCCACCTGAGTCTCGCTTTCAATCCGTCGCACCTGGAGATCGTGAACCCGGTGGTTGAAGGTTCGGTCAAGGCTCGCCTCGATCGCCGTGGCGATGCCGAAGGCGGCTCGGTGCTGCCGATCATCGTGCACGGCGACGCGGCCTTTGCCGGCCAAGGCGTCGTGATGGAGACGCTGGCGCTGGCGCAGACCCGCGGCTACTACACCGGCGGCACGGTCCACGTTGTCATCAACAACCAGATCGGCTTCACCACCTCTGACCCGCGCGATTCGCGGTCCACGCTTTATTGCACCGACGTCGTCAAGATGATCGAAGCGCCGGTGCTGCACGTGAATGGTGACGATCCCGAAGCCGTCGTCTTGTGCACGCAGCTGGCGCTTGATTACCGGCAAGAGTTCAAGAAGGATGTCGTCGTTGACATCGTCTGCTTCCGCAAGCTCGGCCACAACGAGCAAGACACGCCAGCGCTGACCCAGCCGCTGATGTACAAAAAGATCGCCCAGCATCCCGGCACGCGCAAGCTCTACGGTGAAAAGCTCGTGACCCAAGGTGTCGTGCCGGCCGACGGCCCAGACGCGATGGTCAAGGCCTTGCGCGCAGCGATGGACGCCGGCGTCAGCACCTATGACCCGGTGCTCACCAACTACAAGAGCAAGTACGCCGTCGATTGGGCGCCCTTCCTCGGCAAGAAGTGGACCGACGCGGCCGACACCGCGCTGCCCCTGACCGAGATCAAGCGGCTGGCCGAACGCATCACCACCTTGCCGGCCAACTTCAAGGCGCACACCTTGGTCGAGAAGGTGTTGGCCGATCGCGCGGCGATGGGCCGCGGCGACATCAACGTCGACTGGGGCATGGGCGAGCACCTCGCGTTTGCATCGCTGGTGGCCAGTGGCTATGCGATTCGCCTCTCGGGTGAAGACTCGGGCCGCGGCACCTTCACGCACCGGCATGCGGTGTTGCACGACCAAAACCGCGAGCGTTGGGACGAAGGCATCTACACGCCGTTGAAGCACGTGGCCGATGGCCAGGCGCCGTTCGTCGTCATCGACTCAATCTTGTCGGAAGAAGCGGTGCTTGGCTTCGAGTACGGCTATGCATCCGCAGAGCCGAACACGTTGGTGATCTGGGAAGCGCAGTTCGGCGACTTCGTCAATGGCGCGCAAGTCGTGATCGACCAGTTCATCGCGTCGGGCGAAGTCAAGTGGGGCCGCGCCAACGGCATCACCTTGATGCTGCCGCACGGTTATGAGGGCCAGGGGCCGGAGCATTCGTCGGCGCGCCTTGAGCGCTTCATGCAGCTCGCGGCTGACAACAACATGCAGGTCGTTCAGCCGACGTCGGCCAGCCAGATCTTCCATGTGCTGCGCCGCCAGATGGTCCGCATGTTCAGGAAACCGCTGATCATCATGACGCCCAAGTCGCTGCTGCGCGCCAAGGATGCTGGCTCGCCGCTGATCGACTTCACGAAGGGTGAGTTCAAGACCGTGATTGGCGAGCTCAGCGCGGAGCTCAATCCAGAGAAGGTCAGGCGAGTCATCGCCTGCTCGGGCAAGGTCTACTACGACTTGGTTCGTGCGCGCGCCGAGCGGCGCAATGGTGACGTCGCGATCATTCGTGTGGAGCAGCTCTACCCGTTCCCGCACAAGGCGTTCGCGGCGGAGATGAAGAAGTACCCGAGCGCCACCGAAGTCGTCTGGTGCCAAGACGAACCGCAGAACCAGGGTGCTTGGTTCTTCGTGCAGCACTACATCCACGAGAACATGGTCGAAGGTCAGAAGCTCGGCTACGCCGGCCGACCCGCTTCGGCGTCTCCAGCAGTCGGTTATGCGCACTTGCACCAAGAGCAGCAAAAGGCGCTGTTGGAGCAAGCCTTCGGGAAGCTCAAGGGCTTCGTCCTCTCCAAATAGGGTGATGCCGATCACGCGCCCAGGCGGGCGCGAGACGTCATGACTCGCCTCGGTTGAGTGGCGCTGACGCCGCTCAACCTGGCTGGAATTCGCTCGCTGCGCGTTGCAGCTCTCTTTGAGAACCTCTTTTATGTCTATCGTTGAAGTGAAAGTTCCGCAGCTGTCGGAATCGGTGGCAGAAGCGACCTTGTTGCAGTGGAAGAAGCGGCCCGGTGAAGCGGTCGAGATGGACGAAATCCTCGTCGAGATCGAGACCGACAAGGTCGTGCTCGAAGTGCCGGCTCCGGCTTCGGGTGTGATGATGCAGCTCGTCAAGAATGACGGCGAAAGCTGCATCGCCGAAGAAGTCATCGCGAAGATTGACACCGAAGGCAAGGCGGCCACGAGCCCGCTCGACATCAAGCCCGTGCCGCCCGCTGAGCCCGCGCCGGGCGCGACGCCAGGGATCGTCCCGCCGCCGCCCACCGATGCCGGCAGTGCCGCCCCTGCGATGCCCGCCGCCGCAAAGCTCATGGCCGACCACCGCATCGCTGCCGAGACGGTGCCCGGCACCGGCAAGGATGGCCGCATCACCAAAGGCGACGTCCTGAGCGTGATCGAGGCCGGCGCCAAGCCGGTTGCCATGACCGCCCCGGTGGTGGCGCCGCCATCACCTGCGCCGGCCAAGCTGTTGCCGCCCGTGCCGATCGCTCCGGCTGCTCAACTCGGCGATCGCCCAGAGCAACGCGTACCGATGAGCCGCTTGCGCGCGCGCATCGCAGAGCGCCTTGTTCAGTCGCAGTCGACCAACGCGATCCTGACCACGTTCAACGAAGTGAACATGGCGCCAGTGATGGAAATGCGCAAGCGCTTCCAGGAGAAGTTCGAGAAAGAGCACGGCGTGAAGATCGGCTTCATGAGCTTCTTCGTGAAAGCGGCCGTGGCGGCGCTGAAGAAGTACCCGATCATCAATGCGTCGGTCGACGGCAACGACATCGTCTACCACGGCTACTTCGACATCGGCATCGCTGTTGGCTCGCCACGCGGCTTGGTCGTGCCCATTCTTCGCAATGCCGATCAGATGAGCTTCGCCGACATCGAGAAGAAGATCGCCGAGTACGGCCAGAAGGCGCGCGACGGCAAGCTCGCACTCGACGACCTCATGGGCGGCACGTTCTCGATCTCCAATGGCGGCACCTTCGGCTCGATGCTGTCGACGCCGATCATCAACCCGCCGCAGTCGGCGATCCTCGGTGTGCATGCCACCAAGGACCGCGCGGTCGTCGAGAACGGCCAAGTCGTGGTGCGGCCGATGAACTACCTCGCCATGTCGTATGACCACCGCATCATCGACGGCCGCGAAGCCGTGCTCGGTTTGGTTGCGATGAAGGAAGCGCTCGAAGATCCGGCGCGCCTTCTCTTTGACATCTGAAGTTCGAAGACGTGACGTTTCACATCTGACGTTCCACACAAAAGACAACAAACCATGGCAACGAACTTTGATGTCGTCGTGATCGGCGGCGGCCCCGGTGGCTACATCGCGGCGATACGCGCCGCGCAGCTCGGCTTCAACACAGCCTGCATCGATGAGTGGAAGAACGCATCGGGTGGCCCCGCACCCGGCGGCACCTGCACGAACGTGGGCTGCATTCCCAGCAAGGCTTTGCTGCAGTCGAGCGAGAACTTCGACCAAGCGCACCACCACTTCGCCGACCACGGCATTGGCTTGTCCAGCCTGAGCATGGACATCGCCAAGATGCTCGGCCGCAAGGACAACGTGGTCAAGCAAAACAACGACGGCATCCTCTACCTCTTCAAGAAGAACAAGGTCACGTTCTTCCACGGCCGAGGTTCGTTCGTGAGATCGGCGGATGGCAGCCATGAGATCGCCGTCACCGGCGACAAGCCCGCTTCGCTCATAGCCAAGCATGTGATCGTCGCGACTGGCTCCAACCCGCGCGCGCTGCCGGGCGCAGCCTTCGATGAGGAGAACATCCTGTCGAACGACGGCGCGCTGCGAATGGCAGCCGTGCCGAAAACGCTGGGCGTGATTGGCTCTGGCGTCATTGGCCTCGAGATGGGCTCGGTCTGGCGCCGCCTTGGCGCCGAGGTCACGGTGCTCGAAGCCTTGCCGACCTTCCTCGGCGCAGTCGATGAGCAAATCGCCAAAGAGGCACACAAGATCTTCACGAAGCAGGGCCTGAAGATCAATCTCGGCGTCAAGATCACTGAGATCAAGACGTCGAAGAAGGGCGTGAGCGTCAGTTACACCGATGCTGCAGGCGCGGCGCAAACGTTGGCCTGCGAGAAGCTGATCGTCTCCATCGGCCGCGTGCCGAATACGGTCGGGCTCAACGCAGAGTCGGTTGGGCTCAAGCTCGATGAGCGCGGCTTCATCGCGGTCGATGGCGACTGCAAAACCAATCTGCCCAACGTTTGGGCTGTGGGCGATGTGGTGCGTGGCCCGATGCTCGCGCACAAGGCCGAGGAAGAGGGCGTGGCGGTCGCGGAGCGCATCGCAGGCCAGCATGGGCATGTTGACTTCAACACCGTGCCTTGGGTCATCTACACCTCGCCAGAGATCGCGTGGGTTGGCCAAACCGAGCAGCAATTGAAGGCCGCTGGCCGCGCCTACAAGGCTGGCACGTTCCCGTTCATGGCCAATGGCCGCGCGCGTGCGCTGGGCGACACGACCGGCATGGTCAAGTTCCTGGCCGATGCGAAGACCGACGAAATCCTCGGCGTGCACATCATCGGGCCGCAAGCCTCCGAGTTGATTGCCGAAGCCGTGGTCGCGATGTCATTCAAAGCTTCGGCCGAAGACATTGCCCGCATCTGCCACGCGCATCCGTCGCTCAGCGAAGCGACCAAGGAAGCCGCGCTCGCGGTCGACAAACGCACGCTGAATTTCTGACGGCAGGCCGGCGCAGTGGCGGTCCGCGAGCTCTACCAACACACGCTGGCCGAGCGTGGATACACCGCCGATGCGGCGCAGCTGCGCGCCATCGATTCTCTAGAGCGCTGCGAAAACGAATGGGCGGCCTACAAGGCCCGGCGAAGCAACGCGCTGACGAAGCTGATCGCGCGACCGCCCATCCCGCGTGGCGTCTACATGTATGGCGGCGTCGGCCGGGGCAAGAGCTTCCTCATGGATTGCTTTTTCAACGCCGTACCGCTGCAGCGCAAAACGCGGCTGCACTTTCACGAGTTCATGCGTGAAGTGCACCGGGAACTTGCCGAGATGCACGGCACGGTCAACCCCTTGACCCAGCTCGCCAAGCGCATGGCGCGGCGTTACCGGCTGATCTGCTTCGATGAGTTTCACGTTGCCGATGTGACCGACGCAATGATCCTGCACCGGCTGCTCGAAGCCTTGTTCGACAACCGCGTCAGCATCGTCACGACCTCGAACTTCAAGCCCGACGATCTGTACCCGAACGGCTTGCACCGCGACCGCATCCTTCCGGCGATCGAGCTGCTGAAAGATCAGCTCGAAGTCATCAATGTCGATGCGGGAACCGACTATCGCCAGCTCACACTCGAGCAGGTCGGGCTGTATCACACGCCGTTGGGCGAGGCCGCCGATTCGGCGATGGGGGAGGCTTTCGATCGCCTGGCCGAAGCCCGCGACGAAGGTTCGACGCTGATGATCGAGCACCGCGAGATCCATGCGCGGCGCCGCGCTGGCGGTGTGGTCTGGTTCGACTTCAAGGTCTTGTGCGGCGGGCCTCGCTCACAGAATGACTACCTGGAACTCGCCACGCAGTTCCACACCGTGTTGCTCTCCGGCGTGCCGATGATGTCGCCGCGGCACGCATCAGAAGCGCGCCGCTTCACCTGGTTGATCGATGTGCTCTATGACCGCCGCGTCAAGCTGATCATGTCCGCCGAAGTGGAGCCCGAGCAGCTGTACACCGAGGGGCCGATGTCACACGAGTTTCCGCGCACGGCTTCGCGTCTGCGCGAAATGCAATCCAGCGCGTTCCTGGCCTCGGCGCGCCGCGATGTCGACACCTCTTTGACATGACGTCAACGAACGCGTCCACACGCCCGGCGCGTTGGACAAGCGCGGGCGCGCTGGGGGCCGCGGCGGTCACCATCATCATGGGCCTGGCCGCCAACGCCAACGCCGGTGTGACTGAAACGCAAGCTGCTGAGCGCGCGCGCATTCGCAACGAGCGCGCCGATGCCGAGGCTCGGTTCAGCGCCCGCGAGCACGAGTGCCGAGCACGCTTCGTCGTGACCGCTTGTATTGATGAAGCGCGACAAGCGCGGCGCGAAACACTGAGCCGTCTGCACCGTGAAGAGTCGGTGCTCGAAGACGAAGTGCGCAAGCAAAAGACGGCCGATCGCCTGCGTGAGCTGGAGCAAAACCGAGAGCGCGAACAAGCTCGCCAGCGCGAGCCAACGGCGTCAGCGCGGCGCGACAACGCCGGTTCAGCCGATGCGCCACAGGTGAAGATTCGGGCGCCGAAAGCGGCATCGCCGGCGCCAGCGAGCGTGCCGGCGGCCGACCGGAGCGCGGACGAGGCGCGCAGCAAGGCCGCCTTTGAAACGCGCCGCAGTACAGCCGATGCGCACCGCCAGAAGATCGAAGCTCGCAATGCCGAGCGGGCCGCCCGGGGTAAAGCCGCCGCGCCGCTTCCTACACCTTCTAGCCCGGCCCCGTGAGGCCCTGAATCTTCAGGTCAACGGCTCGACGCGCACCAGCGCGAGCGAGAGGTTGTCGCCGGCGCCGCGAGCCCGCTGACGAGCCTTGCTGACGAGCATCTCGCAAGCTTCGCGAGGGGGCAGCGAATGCACGATCGCTCCGAGCTCGCGTGGGGTGAAGTAGTGCCAGAGCCCGTCACTGCACGCCATGACGCAGTCGCCGATTTCCAGCCGGTCGATGTGCTGGTGCGAGAGCGGTGGGTCTTGCTGCGTGCCGAGACACCCCGTCAACAGGTTCGACTGTGGGTGGCTGTTGGCCTCTTCGTCTGTGATTTGACCTTCGTTCACGAGGCGCTGCACATACGAGTGATCGACCGTGCGCGAGACCATCTCTGCGCCTCGGAAGTGATAGACCCGCGAGTCGCCTGCATGGACGATGTTGCACTCGCGCGTTGGGCTGACGATGAATGCGGCGACTGTGCTGTGCGGCTCTTCTTCTGACGTGATTGCGGTCAGCTTGATCATCAGGTGAGCTTCAAGCACCAGTTGCTTCAAGATCTCCGGCGTGTCATCGCGGCTCGGTGAGTAGCGCTCGAAGAGCTGCTGCGCTGTGAGCAAGACTTGGTCGGCGGCTTTGCGGCCGCCACTCTTGCCGCCCATGCCATCGGCCAACACACCGAGCACGCAACCCGGCATGCGAGGGTGAGAGATGATCTCGACTTGGTCTTGCTGATACGCGCGATCTCCGCGGTGAATGCCGGTGATGGCGGAAAGGCGGTATCCCAGGGTCGCAGTGCTCATGGGCGAAAACTATAATCGCAATGCTTCGACGCCCGAGGCGCAATAGCGCTCATATGTCGCGCGCCCATGGACATCAACCTGCATTCCCTGCCGCGCCGGCTCATCGAGTTGCGCATCGAACACGGTGACCTCGACAGCCTGATCGACCAGGCCGTGCTCACTCCCAACGCTGACGATCTTGCGCTGCGCCGCCTGAAGAAGCGCCGCCTGCTCTTGCGCGACCAAATCTCCCGCATCGAGGCTGAACTCGATCCGCCGGTGCCGGCGTGAGTTGGTCGCGCCGGTCGAGCTCATTCCAATGACACCGTTGCAAGAGGCGGTGGCTGCGGCCTTCGCGCATGGCGGGGCTTTGTCTCGCGCCGATGCGAGCCATGTCGAACGTGACGTGCAGCTGACGATGGCGCTTGCTGTTGCGCGCGCCATTGAGGAACGCAGTGCACTCGTCGCAGAAGCTGGCACTGGCGTGGGCAAAACATTTGCGTACCTCGTGCCAACCTTGCTCAGCGGCACCCGCGCGTTGATCAGCACGGCCACCAAGAGCTTGCAAGACCAGCTGTTCCTTCGCGATCTTCCGCGCTTGCGAGATGCCTTGAAGTTGCCGGTCAGCGTGGCCCTGTTGAAGGGCCGCGGCAGCTATCTTTGCCTCCACCGAATGAAGCAGGCGAGGCAGTCCGACGAGATGCCGGACCGCTGGGCACTGCGCACGCTGGCGAAGATTGAGCAGTGGTCACAGGCCACAGTGAGCGGTGACCTCGCCGAGCTCGATGGGCTCGACGAGCGCAGCAGCGTGATCCCGCTCGTGACCTCGTCGCGCGAGAACTGCCTCGGCAGTGAGTGCCCGGACTTTCGCGCCTGCCACGTCGTGAAAGCCCGGCGCGACGCGATGCTTGCCGACCTGGTGGTCGTCAACCACCATCTGTTTTTCGCCGACATGAGCCTGCGTGACACCGGCGTCGCTGAACTCTTGCCGAGTGTCGACGTCGCCGTGTTCGACGAAGCGCATCAACTCGCTGAAGCCGGCGTTCAGTTCCTGGGCACCACGCTTGGCAGTTCGCAAGTCATCGACTTCTCGCGCGACTTGCTCGGTGCCGGCATGATCCAAGCCCGCGGCCTTGCGCCTTGGAGCGATCTCGCCGCCGCCTGCGAACTCGCGGCGCGCGACTTTCGCCTCGCTGCAGCTGGTTCGCTGCGCGACTTGCGCGGCATGGTCAAGCTGAGGTGGAACGAGCGCGCCGAGCTGGACACTTTCGCCGACGGTTTGCTCGCAATCGCCGATGCTTGCAGCGCCGCGAACGATGCGTTGAAAGCGGTCGCCGAGATGTCGCCGGATTTCTCCAAACTCGCCGAGCGCGCCAGTCAACTCAGCTCACTCGCGGCCAAGTTCGATGCGCCGCCAGCCGATGGTCACATCCGCTGGATCGACGTGTCGCCGCATCAGGTTCGCTTGGTGGAATCGCCCCTCGATATCCGCGAGGCCTTGCGTGTGCAGATGAGCGCCGCGCCCAAGGCCTGGGTGTTCACGTCAGCGACCTTGGGCGACGATGACAAGCTCACTTGGTTCACTGAGTCCGCTGGCCTGGGCGATGCACGCACCTTGCGCGTCGGCAGCCCATTCGACTATGCGAATCATGCTCGGCTCTACATCCCGCGCGCCTTTCCCAAGCCGAACGAGCCCGGACACCCGAGCGCGGTGGCTGGGCTAGCGGCGCGTTGCGCGCGCGTGCTGGGAGGCTGCAGCTTCGTGCTCACGACGACCTTGCGGGCACTGCAAACAATTGGCGAACAGTTGCGCGCCGAGTTCGATGCGCAAGGCGACGCCATCGAGGTTCTCGTGCAAGGCCAAGTGCCCAAGCGTCAACTGATGCAGCAGTTTCTTGCGGGCCCACGCTCAGTGCTGGTCGGCTCGCAAAGTTTTTGGGAAGGCATCGACGTGCCGGGCGACGCCTTGCAGTGCGTACTCATCGACAAACTGCCGTTCCCACCGCCCAACGATCCGCTGGTTGAAGCCCGGGTCAAGCGCCTTGAGAGCGAAGGTCGCAACCCGTTCGCAGACTATTTCGTTGCGGAAGCTGCGGTTTCGCTGAAGCAAGGGGCCGGGCGATTGATCCGCAGCGAGAACGATCGCGGCCTGCTCGTGGTGTGCGACCCGCGTATGGCGGGCATGAACTACGGCAAGCGCCTGCGCGAAGCGCTGCCGCCGATGCGGCTGGTGACCACTGAAGCCGAGGCGCTCGCCTGGCTGGCAGAGCTTGCCGCCGAAGGCTTGCCTTACTGAACTCGCCGCAAGGCCGCCAACATCACCAGAGCTTGTACCAGGGCTTTGACTTCGGAGCGTCAAAGCCTTCAGCGACGAACGTCGTCCCAGGAAAGCTCTTTTGCAAGACGCGGCTTGCATCGTCGCGCAGGTCGTTCATGCCAAGGCGGTCGTAGCTCTGCACCATGAGGTAGAGCGCTTCCTCGGCAGCGGGGGCTTGCTGGAAATCCTGCACCACTTGCTGGGCGCGATTCGCGGCTGCCAGATAGGCGCCGCGGCGAAAGTAGTAGCGCGCCACATGCACTTCATAGGTGGCAAGCGCGTTGACGATGTAGTTCATGCGCGCGCGCGCATCGTCGGCATAGATCGAGGTCGGGAATCGCTCTGCCAGTTGCTTGAACGATTGGTACGCGTCGCGCGATGCTTGCTGGTCGCGCTCGGACAGATCTTGGCGCGTCAAATTGCCGAGCAGGCCGAGGTTGTCGTTGAAGTTGACCACCCCTTGCATGTAGAGCGCGTAGTCATAGGCCGGGCTGGTTGGGTGCAGCTTGAGGAATCGGTCGATGACGACCAGCGCCTGCGCCCGGTCACCGGTTTTATAGAAGATGTAGGCGCGTTCGATCTGCGCTTGCTGCGCGAGCACCGTGCCTGATGCGCGACCTTCCAGGCGTTCGTAGAGCTTGGCCGCGCGTTCGTAGTTACCGCTCGACGACTCTTCCTTGGCCTCTGAATACAATCGCTCCGCGCTCCACTGCGCTTCCGGTTCTTTCGGTGTGGTGTTGCAACCCGACACCAAGAGCGAGAGGCTCAGTGTCGATGCCACGAGGCCCCAAGGCACCGCACGGCGCCCTTGCAGCAGTTCCTTCAAATTCATGGGCCTTGGGCGTTGCCTGAGCAACGCGATCGTGTCGATGACGGACCCAAATTATAAGGACGCGGCTTTGCCACTGACCGCGCCGAACGAGCTGGCAGCTGCGACGTCAGAAGCGGCTTCCGAGCTCGTCGAAAATGAAGTGCGCGAGGCTGCCGTGGCACCTGCGCTGCATGGCCAGCGGATCGACAAAGCCATCGTGACGATGGCGCCCGAGTTCTCGCGCAATCACCTGCAATCGCTGATCGAGGCAGGCCATGTGCGCGTTGACGGTCGCGTGGTGGCGACCGCTTCCCGCAAAGTGCTGGCCGGGCAGCATCTGACTGTCGAGCTTGTGCCGACGGCCGAGAGCCGTGCATTCCGCGCCGAGCCGATCGAGCTGGCCGTGGTCTTTGAGGACGACCACTTGCTCGTGCTCAACAAAGCTGCCGACATGGTGGTTCACCCGGCAGCGGGCAATTGGTCGGGCACGGTGTTGAATGGTTTGTTGGCACGCTATCCAGCGGCTGCGAGCCTGCCGCGAGCCGGCATCGTCCACCGGCTCGACAAGGACACTTCTGGGTTGATGGTTGTCGGCAAGACCTTGCCTGCGGTGACGGCGCTGGTGCGCGCGATTGCCGCGCGCGAGGTGCACCGCAGCTATCTCGCGATCGTGCACGGTGCGGTTGCCGCGAAGCAGTTCAGCGTCGATGCGCCGATTGGCCGCGATCCTCAGTCTCGCATCCGGATGGCAGTCGTCGCTTCTGGCAAGCCGGCGCGAACCGATGTCGAGCGGGTCGTCAGTGCCGGTGCCAACAGCGGGCTTCGCTGCACCTTGCACAGTGGGCGCACTCATCAGATCCGCGTGCACTTGGCCTCGCGTGGGCACCCGCTCGTGGCCGATGCGGTGTACGGCGGGCGGCCCGAGTTGGGAATGACGAGGCAGGCTTTGCACGCAACCCGGCTTGGCTTCATTCATCCGGCCAGCGGTGAGCCGCTGCAGTTTGATGCGCCGCCGCCGAGCGATTTTGCGGAGGCGTGGAGCGCGCTTGAGCAGCATCCTTAAATCGACTGAGACGGTTTGGCGCAGCTTCGCTACAATCCGGCCCTAATCTTTATGGTGCTTCGGGCGTAACGCGCTGACGCTGGCTTATTCGGCCACGCTTCTGAGGCGGCCAAGTTCACCTTAAAGCGATTCGCATCTTCGGATGCGCCCGTGGCCCGACGCGAGAAGCGTCGCCCCAATTCAGTTGCAAATGCCTCCCTGAGCTTCGAGCCGGGCCCGCGATGCGACTGACGACGAGATTCCGCAAAGTCATCGGTCATCCAGTCCGCCGCTCGAAACGGCCGAACCAGTGAATAAATTTCATGAATAGCATGGACGCCAAGCGCGTCCTTGAAACGGCGTTAATTTGCGCCGGGCAGCCCTTGCCTCTGCGCGACATGCGGGTGCTGTTTGGCGACGAAATCGGCGCCGACACTCTGCGTTCGCTCCTCGATGATCTTCGGCACGACTGGCGCGAACGCGGCGTCGAGCTCGTCGCGCTGGCAAGTGGTTGGCGCTTCCAGAGCAGGCCAGAAATGCGCCCTTATCTCGATCGCCTGAATCCAGAAAAGCCACCCAAGTATTCGCGGGCTGTGATGGAAACGTTGGCGATCATCGCGTACCGTCAGCCCGTGACTCGGGGCGATATCGAAGACATACGGGGCGTCACTGTGGCCACGCAAATCATCAAGCAGCTGGAGGATCGAGGCTGGGTCGAAGCCATCGGTTACCGGGAAGCGCCAGGTCGGCCCGCGTTATGGGCGACGACCCGGCAATTTCTCGACGACCTTGGCCTCGAGACGCTCGAGCAATTGCCGGTCCAAAACACTGGCGTTGTAAGCGAGTCTGCTGCCGACCTGGCTTTGGCCGATCAGCCGTCGTTGCTCGACCTGCCGGAGCCTGCCGAAGCCGCCACTGAGCCGGAGCCTGCACAAGCTGCAGAGCCTTCCCAGGCTGCAAATGCGACGGATGCTGTAGTCGCTCAAGACGCCGCTGCCGCTGCCGCCGACGCCGACGCCGACGCCGACGCCGCAACCGACGCTGCGAAAGGGTCGACCCCTGAAGACGTCGCCGAACCAAACCACGAAGTCGCCTCTCTGCCCTCACTCGATACCGCGGCCGAAGCCGCGCCCACGGATCCTCATTCATGAACGTCACCCCCGAATCCGCGCCTTTGCCCGATACCGACATCGAGACCGGCGCCGAGCCTGCGTCGAGCGAGCCTGCCCCCAAGCCGGTGCGCAAGCGTCGTGCGCCGAAAGAGGCCGCCGAGCCGGTGTCTGTCGACGCGCTGCTCGCTGCGGCGCCGCCAGCTGAGGTGGTGTTTGGTGCCGCTGAAACCGCACCCAAGCCGCGTCGTCGCCGTGCCGCTGTTGAGAAGTCTGAGGTACAGAGTGTTGACCAGTCCGCGGTGCCAGCTGCCACCGCTCCGCTCGACGGGCCGGCTGAGGCTTCTGAAGCACTGGCCGCGTCAGCAGTGGAAACGTCCTCTGGTGAAGTGACGCAGCCTTCAGCTGATGCAGCCGTGACGCCAATTGCAAATCCCGAGGGCGCAGAGGCGGCAGAGAGCGTGCCGCGCAGCGAACGCGGCCGCCGTCGTGGCCGCCGCGAACGTGGTGCCGGCGACGATCAGCGCCTTGCCGGCGGCGCCGAAGGCAGCGAATCGCAAGCGGCAATCATCCCGGATCAGCAGCCGCTGCCTGTAGAAGCGGGCGAATTGTTCGCCCAGGTTCTCTCGGGTCGCTTCGATGTCGAAGATGAGGCGCCGGTCGAGGCGGTCGACACTGCCGCTGAGGTTCACGAAGTGGCCTCGCCCAAGCGCGTTTTGCAAGCCGAAGCGGATGCGCCGAAGTTGCACAAAGTGCTTGCGCAGTCCGGTATTGGCTCGCGTCGCGACATGGAAGACTTGATCGCCGATGGCCATGTGATGGTCAATGGCGAGGTGGCGCATGTCGGCCAGCGCATCTCCTTTGGCGACCAAGTCAAGGTCAATGGCAAGCCCGTTCGCCTGCGTATCGTGCCGCCACTGCCGCGAATCATCGCGTACCACAAGCCGGTCGGCGAGATTGTCAGTCACGACGATCCTCAGAACCGCCCAACGGTGTTCCGCCGCTTGCCGCGCTTGTCGCAAGGCAAGTGGCAGTCCGTTGGCCGGCTCGATATCAACACGGAAGGGTTGCTGCTGTTCACCAACTCCGGTGAACTGGCCAATCAGCTGATGCACCCACGTTTCGGCGTCGAGCGTGAGTACGCGGTGCGCGTGCTCGGCCGGCTTGAGCCCGAGTCGAAAGGCAAGCTGCTCGAAGGGGTTGACGTCGAAGGCCAAAAGGCCAGCTTCCGCTCGATTGAAGAAGGCGGCGGCGACGGCGCGAACCATTGGTACCGCGTGGTCATCACAGAAGGGCGCAATCGAGAAGTCCGCAGGCTGTTTGACACGGTCGGGCTGACGGTGAGTCGCCTGATCCGCATTCGCTACGGCACGGTGGTGTTGCCCCTCGGCCTCAAGCGCGGCGTGTGCGTCGACCTCGAAGAAGGTGATGTGAAAGCGATCCGCCGGCTTGCGAGCGTGCCGCAGCAAGCGCCTCGCGATCCGGCCCGACCGGCGCGCAACAACGATCGGCAGAACGATCGCGGCAACGGCGGCGGCAACGGCGGCGGCAACAACACCGAACGCGCCGGTGGTCCGCAGTCTCAACGCAACGACCGGCAAGGTGGGCGTGGCAACAATGATCGTGGTCGCAACAACAACAACAACAACAACAACAACAACAACAACAACAACAACAACAACGCCAACAACAACGGACCTCGCGGCCGGCCACAAGACTCCGCAGGCTTTGCTCCTGGCGCGGAGGTTGCGCGGCCCAGAGACGCAGACCGCGACCGTGACGATGCCGATCTCGATTTCGACCCTGCATCGATCCCGAACCCGCTCGAGCAAACCTTTGACAAGCGATTCGTGCAGAACCCGCGCAGCCCCGCTGGTGGCCGAGGCTTTGGTCGTGGCGGTGGTGGATTCGGTGCCGGTGGCAGCGCGCCGGCGCCGGCCAAGCCGCAAAAAGGCGGCGGGCCGAAACAACCCGACCCATTGCAGACATCGCTTGGCTTCATCGGCGCCGATGCGTTCCATCGCAAAGGGCGCGGTGGCAGCGGCGGGGGTGGTGGTGGGGGCGGGAATGGCGGCGGCAACAGGGGCGGCAACCGCGGCGGCGGCTTCGGAGGCGGCAACGGCGGCGGCAATGGAGGTGGCAACGGCGGTGGCTTCGGTGGCGGCGGCGGACGCCGCGGTCGCTGAGATCGACACACACCGAAGATACAATTCAAGGCTTTGCCCAGTGCGGCACTCCAGGAGATAAGAACATGGCGATTGAACGTACCCTGTCGATCATCAAGCCCGATGCAGTTGCAAAAAACGTGATCGGTCAGATCTATGCACGCTTCGAAGGTGCTGGCCTCAAGGTCATCGCAGCCCGCATGGCGCACCTTTCGCGTGGCGAAGCTGAAGCCTTTTACGCAGTGCACAAGGCGCGGCCATTCTTCAAGGACTTGGTCGAGTTCATGATCTCCGGTCCGGTCATGATCCAAGCCCTCGAGGGCGAAGGTGCAATTCTCAAGAACCGCGACCTGATGGGCGCGACCGATCCGAAGAAGGCCGAGAAGGGCACGATCCGCGCCGACTTCGCCGACAGCATCGACGCCAACGCCGTTCACGGTTCCGACGCTGCTGAAACCGCTGCCGTCGAGATCGCGTTCTTCTTCCCCGGCATGAACGTCTACAGCCGCTGAAAACCGAGCGAGCCTCGGTGATCGAGGCTCTGGCGATCCCACGATGACCATCACCAACCTGCTGGAATTCGATCGGGACGGCCTCGCTGCGTTCTGCGAGCAACTCGGCGAGAAACGCTTTCGCGCCACCCAGTTGTTCCGCTGGATTCACCAGCGCGGCGCTGCGGGGTTCGACGACATGTCGGACCTGGCCAAATCACTCCGCGACAAGCTCGCCGGCACCGCAATCATCGCGGCCATGCCGGTGATCAGCGAACAACGATCGAGTGACGGGACCGTCAAATGGCTGTTCGACGTGGGCGGCGGCAACGCGGTCGAGACCGTGTTCATCCCCGAAGACGATCGCGGCACGTTGTGCGTGTCGTCTCAAGCGGGCTGTGCTGTTGGTTGCCGCTTCTGTTCGACTGGCCACCAGGGCTTCAGCCGCAATCTGACCACCGGCGAGATCGTTGCGCAGTTGTGGTTCGCCGAGCATCAGCTGCGCCGGTTGTTCGCTTCGCAACCTGATCTGAAGTACGCCCGGGAAGGCCGAGTCATCACCAACGTAGTCATGATGGGCATGGGCGAGCCGCTGCAGAATTACAGCGCACTCGTGCCGGCGCTGCGCGTGATGCTCGACGATCATGGCTACGGCCTCTCGCGCCGCCGCGTGACCGTCTCGACCTCCGGCGTTGTGCCCATGATTGATCGTTTGCGTGACGATTGCCCCGTCGCGCTTGCGGTGTCACTGCATGCACCGAATGACGCGCTGCGCAGTGATCTCGTTCCGCTCAACCGCAAATACCCGATCGCCGAACTGATCGAGTCGTGCCGGCGCTATCTCGACAAAGCGCCGCGTGACTTCATCACCTTTGAGTACTGCATGCTCGATGGCGTCAATGACACCGATGCGCATGCCAGTGAGTTGTTGGGCGTGATCCAGGGTTCAGCCACGGCGCCCGGTATTTCTTGCAAGGTCAATTTGATTCCCTTCAACCCATTCCCACAATCTGGCCTGACCCGCTCGGCGGATGCGCGCGTCCAAGCCTTCGCGCGTGTGCTGCAAGCGGCTGGCGTGATCACGACGACCCGCAAAACGCGCGGTGACGACATCGACGCTGCTTGCGGTCAACTGGCCGGTGAAGTTCAGGACCGCACCCATGTGCGCGAGCGCATGGTGCGTTCTCCCATTGCCATTCACAGGATCGAGCCGCGCGCATGATGGATTTGTTGATGCGTTCGGTGGGGGCTGTCACCGCGTTCACGCTCTGCTGTTTGCTCGGTGCTTGCGTCTCGCCTCGCAGCACCGCTTCAGGTGCTGGCTCCGATGGCAAAGACCGCGTCACGGCCTCTGATGAGTCCGATGGAAGCAAGCGCGCGCGCGTTCGCATGGAGCTTGCGACGGCCTACTTTGGCCAAGGCCAGATGACGACCGCGCTTGACCAGATCAAACTGGCGATCGCGGCCGATCCGAACTTTGGCGAGGCCTTCAACCTGCGCGGGCTGATCTACGCCAACCTTGGCGACGAAGCGCTCGCTGCAGAGAGCTTCCGACGCGCCCTCCAGATCAACCCGCGCGACGCCGACACGATGCAGAACTACGGTTTCTTCTTGTGCCGCATCAAGCGCTACGCCGAGGCCGATGCGCTGTTCGAACAGGCGCTCGCCGAGCCGCGCTATCAGGACACGGTGCGAACGCTCCAAAGCCAGGGTGTGTGTCGCGCGTATGCGGGGCAACTCCTCGAGTCTGAGCGCAGCCTGACGCGCGCGTACGAGATCGATCCGTCCAACGCCGCGACTGCGGTCAATCTCGCTGAGGTGCTGTATCGCCGTGGCGAGTATGAGCGGGCGCGTTTCTACATTCGTCGCATCAATGGGCAGCCATCGGTCGCGAACGCGCAGACCTTGTGGCTTGCGATGCGCATCGAGAACCGCATGGGCAACTCGTCCGGCGTGCAAGATTTCGGCTTTCAGTTGCGCAGCCGCTTCCCCAATGCGCCGGAGACGGCGAAGTATTTGCGAGGGGCCTTCGATGAGTGATGCCGCCACAAAGCCAACGCTCGCCACAGGCACAGCGGGCGCGTTGCTGCGCCAAGCTCGGCAAGCGCAGGGCCTGCACATCGCCGCGTTGGCTGCCGCCATGAAGGTCACACAGCGCAAGCTTGAGGCCCTGGAGGCGGACCGATACAACGAACTTCCCGATGCCACATTCACCCGCGCATTGGCGCAGGCTGTGTGCCGCACGCTGAAGGTCGATGCCGGGCCGGTTCTCGCGCTGCTGCCACCGCCCAATGGCCACCGCTTGGAGCAAGTCGCTGAGGGCCTCAATACGCCGTTCCGAGAGCGACCCGGCCGCCTTGTGCCGCAGGAATGGGCGCGCCTTTCGACGCCGGCGTTGGGCATTTTGGTGATCGTGCTGATCGCGACGGCGATCGTCTACCTCGCGCCGGCAGGCTGGTTCGCAAGGACCACTGTCGCGTCTGCCAGCGGCTCGGCGTCTGCAACGGTTGTGTCCAATGCCGACCAAGCTACCAGTACGACCTCGTCGGCAGACGCCGCAGCGACCTCCGTGTTCTCGGACGGTTTGCCAACCGTGCCAACCGTGCAAGACGCGCCGGATGCCGCAGTCAGTGCGGGCTTGCCAACAACCAACGCGGTGGCGCCAGCGTCAAGCGTTGTGGCCGCTTCGCAGGCGGAGGTGCATGTCCGTACGACCGCTGAATCGTGGGTCGAAGTCGTTGATGCGGCCGGCAAGATATTGGTCTCACGGACCATCAAGCCCGGCGAAGACGTGGCACTCGACGGTGCCATGCCGATGAAAGTGAAAATCGGCAACGTGCAAGCGACGAGCATCTCGGTGCGCGGCCAGCCCACCTCGCTGGCCCCTTACAACCGCGACAACATTGCCCGGTTCGAACTCAAATAGTGGAGCGTGTGGTCACCATGAACGATCTCAACCTCGACGCCTTCATCGAGCCCGCCACCCCGGCTGCGCGCCGCAGCATGCAGGTGCCGGTGCGCTGGGGCTCGCGCATCGTCACCGTCGGCGGCGACGCTCCTGTTCGTGTGCAGGCGATGACCAACACCGACACGGTCGATGCCATCGGGACAGCCATCCAAGTCAAAGAGCTTGCAATCGCCGGCTCGGAGATGGTTCGCATCACGGTGAACACACCTGAAGCGGCAGCGCAGGTGCCCTACATCCGCGAGCAACTCGACCGCATGGGCATCGATGTGCCGCTGATCGGCGACTTCCATTACAACGGCCATCGGCTCCTCACCGATTTCCCGGCGTGCGCAGAAGCGCTCTCGAAGTACCGCATCAATCCGGGCAACGTCGGCAAGGGCGAGAAGCATGACCGCCAGTTCGCACAGATGGTCGAGGTGGCGGCCAAGTACGACAAGCCGGTGCGCATCGGCGTCAATTGGGGCAGCCTGGACCAGGAACTGCTCGCCGAGATGATGGATGCCAACGCGAAGCTCGCCGAGCCGCACCCACCGCAGCAGATCATGTACCGCGCGATCATCACGTCGGCCGTGCAGTCGGCGCGCCGAGCGGAGGCGGTTGGCCTCGCCGCTGACCGAATCATCCTGTCTTGCAAGATGTCGGGCGTGCAGGATTTGATCAGCGTCTACCGCGCGTTGGCCAAGCGCTGCAATTACGCGCTGCACCTCGGCCTCACCGAAGCAGGCATGGGCACGAAGGGCACGGTCGCGTCGACGGCGGCTTTGTCGGTGCTGTTGCAAGAAGGCATTGGCGACACGATCCGGGTGTCGCTCACGCCGCAGCCGGGCGAAGCGCGCACGCAGGAAGTCGTCGTCGCGCTCGAGATCCTGCAAGGGCTCGGCCTGCGGGCATTCAATCCCAGTGTCACCGCTTGCCCAGGCTGCGGCCGCACGACGAGCACGACGTTCCAAGAACTTGCCAAACAGATCGACGATTACCTGCGCGCGCAAATGCCGGTTTGGAAGGCGCGCTATCCCGGCGTCGAGAAGATGAAGGTCGCGGTGATGGGCTGCATCGTCAATGGGCCTGGCGAGAGCAAGCACGCTGACATCGGCATCAGCTTGCCTGGCACGGGCGAAGCGCCGGCAGCGCCCGTCTTCATCGATGGCGAAAAGGCGCTCACCTTGCGCGGCGACAACATCGCGGCCGAGTTCCACGCGCTGGTCGAGAACTACATCGACAAGCGCTTCGGCGCTGCGGCTGCCGAGCATCCGACCGCGCAAGCCTGAGCGCTTGCGCAACCGCCGATGTGCTGCCCGCGCGCGGGCAGCGGTGATCGCATTCGACCGAGACTCTTTATGACCGACTCCAAACTCCGCAAGCCCGAAGCACTCCAAGCCGTCAAGGGCATGAACGACATCCTGCCGCCCGAATCGGCTCGCTGGGAGTGGTTCGAAGCGAAGGTGCGCGCGCTGATGGCACGCTACGGCTACGCCAACCTGCGCACACCAATCGTCGAGCCGACGGCGCTGTTCGTTCGCGGCATCGGCGAGGTGACCGACATCGTCGAGAAAGAGATGTACTCCTTCGAAGACTCCATGAACGGCGACCGGCTCACGCTGCGGCCGGAGCACACCGCCGGCATCGTGCGGGCGATGGTCGAGCACAACGCCCTCTACAACGGGCCGATGCGAATCTGGGCGACTGGCCCGGTGTTCCGTCATGAACGCCCGCAGAAGGGCCGCTATCGCCAGTTCCACCAAATCGACGTTGAAGCGCTTGGATTCGCGGGCCCTGATGTCGACGCAGAGCAAATCTTGATGTGCCGCGCGCTGTGGCGTGACCTCGGCCTCGGCGCTGACGACGTGCGACTCGAACTCAACAGTCTCGGCCAACCCGCTGAGCGCATGGCGCACCGCGCCGCGTTGATCGCGCATTTCGAAGCGCACTTAGATGTGCTCGACGACGAGGCGAAGCGTCGCCTGCACAGCAATCCGCTGCGCATCCTCGACTCAAAAAATCCGGCGATGCAAGCCGTGGTCGAAGCCGCGCCTAAGTTGATGGACTTCCTCGGCGAGGCTTCACTGGCGCACCTGAATGCCGTGCGCGCCGTGCTCGATTCGGCTGGCCTCGAATACCGCCTGAACACGCGCCTCGTGCGCGGCATGGACTACTACAACCTGACCGTTTTCGAGTGGGTCACCGACAAGCTCGGCTCGCAGGGCACGGTTTGCGGCGGCGGTCGCTACGACGGCCTCTTCGAACAACTCGGCGGCAAGCCAACCCCCGCCATCGGATGGGGTTTGGGCATCGAGCGCTTGCTGCTGTTGCTCGAGGCGATTGGTGCAGAAGTGCCCGTCGTGCCACCGCAGGTCTACGCGGTCGTGCCGTCGAGCACGGCTTTGGGCGCTGCGATGAGCACCTGCGAGGCCCTGCGTGCCGCCGGCGTCTCGGTCTTGATGCACGGTGCTGGCCGCGAAGCTTGGGGCAGCATGAAATCGCAGTTCAAGCGCGCTGACGCCAGCGGTGCGCGCTACGCGTTGATCTTCGGCGACGAAGAGGTCGCGCAAGGCCTGGTGGCCATCAAGTCGCTGCGCGACGCCGCCGAGCCGCAGCGCACCGTTTCGCTGGCAGATGCTGCGCACTGGGCTGCCGAACTGCTCACCGCATAATCCTGCCTCCTTTTAGCTGGCCTCACCTGCGAATCCTGCCCATGGCAACCCATCTCGACCTCGAAGAACAAGAACAACTCGACCAGCTCAAGGGCTTCTGGAAGCAATACGGCAACCTCATCACTTGGGTCTTGCTCGCGGTGCTGGCAGCCTTTGCGGCTTGGAACGGCTGGAACTATTGGCAGCGTGACCAAGCCGTCAAATCAGGCGCCATGTTCGACGAGCTCGACAAAGCAGCGCAAGCGGGCGACGCGGCTGCCGCGGCACGTGTCTTTGCCGACATGAAAGACCGGTATCCGCGCACCGCATTCACCCAACAGGGCGGCTTGCTCGCCGCCAAGGTGCAATTCGACAAAGTCCAACCCGATGCTGCCCTTGCCACGCTCGCGTGGGTTGCCGCCAATGCCACGGAAACCGAGTACCAATCGATCGCGCGGTTGCGTGCTGCCGGCGTGTTGCTCGACCAGAAAAAGTACGACGAGGCACTGAAGCAACTCGACGCGGTCAGCCCGAAAGCGGCCGCCAAAGACTTTGAGGCGCTGGTTGCCGATCGGCGCGGCGACGTGCTGCTCGCACAAGGCAAAAAAGAGGAGGCGAAAGCCGCCTACAACAAGGCTTGGCAGGCGATGGATGCCAAGGTCGACTACCGCCGTTTGATCGAGGCCAAATTGACCGTGCTCGGCGCTGCGCCTGCGGAGGCGGCAGCGCCTGCCGAGGTCACCAAATGAGGGCGTTGACGAGAGCAGGGCGCATTTCGGCGCTGGTGATGCTCGCGTCACTCACCGGTTGCTCGTCTTGGTTCGGGCCAGACAAACCGAAGCCGACACCGCTCGAAGCCTACACGCCGAAGATTGCTGGCCAAGCGGTGTGGAATCAGCGTGTCGACAGCGTCAAGTTCCCGTTGGTAGTGGCTGTCAACGGCAGCACCTTCACAGTCGCCGGCACCGATGGCACCGTGCTTGCGCTTCAAGCCGAAAGCGGCGCGACCGTATGGCGCACCAATGTTGGCGCAAAGCTCAGTGCCGGCGTCGGTAGCGACGGTCGCTACGCCGCCGTGGTTACTCGTGACGGCGAACTGGTCACGCTCGAGGCCGGCCAGGTCAAGTGGCGCAAGTCGCTTGGCGCGCGCGTCACCACGCCACCCCTCGTGGCCGGTGAACGCGTGTTCGTGCTCGGTGTCGACCGGGTCGTGCAAGCTTTCGATGCGCAAGATGGCCGCAAGCTCTGGTCGTTACAGCGCCCGAGCGACCCACTCACGCTGGCGCAAGCTGGCGTGCTTACGGCATTCAAAGACACGCTCGTCGCTGGGCAAGGCCCGCGCATGGCCGGCATTGACCCGCTGGCCGGCACGGTGCGCTGGGAAGTGGCCGTTGGCTCGCCGCGCGGCGCCAACGAAGTTGAGCGCTTGGCTGATCTGGTCGGACCGGCGGTTCGCGTTGGCGACACACTCTGCGCGCGCTCGTTTCAGGCGGCGGTGGGCTGCGTCAACGCCGAGCGCGGCAGCCTCGTCTGGACCAAGAACTTCGGCGGCACCGACGGCGTCGCCGCCGATGCCAACCAGGTGTTCGCAGGCGACGCGACCGACCGGATCAGCGCCTGGAAGACGGCCACCGGCGAAGTCGCCTGGACTTCCGAGAAGCTGCTCTACCGCGGCTTGAGCGCACCGGCGGTCGTCGGCACCTCCGTGGTCTTTGGGGATGCGAGCGGCAATGTGATTTGGCTCTCGCGCGAGAACGGCGAGACGCAGTTGCGCTTGCCGACCGACAGCAGTGGCGTCGCGAGCGCGCCGGTATTGGCGGGAACGACCATGCTGGTCGTCACCCATGGCGGCGGCTTGTTCGCGTTCCGTCCGCAGTGAGCAGCACCGCTTCATGAAACCAGTCATCGCGGTCGTCGGCCGGCCCAACGTCGGCAAGTCGACGCTTTTTAATCGAATGACGAAAAGCCGCGACGCCATCGTTGCGGATTTTTCTGGCTTGACGCGCGACCGCCACTATGGCGACGGCCGAAGCGGGGAGCACGAGTTCATCGTCGTCGACACCGGTGGCTTTGAGCCCGACAGCACCACCGGCATCGTCAAGGAGATGGCCAAGCAGACGCGGCAGGCGGTTGCCGAGGCCGATGCGGTGATCTTCGTGGTTGACGTGCGCGCTGGCGTCTCGGGCCAAGACCACGACATCGCGCGCTATCTCCGTACCGTCGGCAAGAAGATCATCCTTGCGGTGAACAAGGCTGAGGGCATGGTTGATTCGCCCTTGCTCGGCGAGTTTTATGAGCTCGGCTTGGGGGAGCCTCACCCCGTCTCAGCGGCCCATGGCCAGGGCATCCGCAGCCTGACTGATGCTGCGCTTGCGGAGTTCGAGTTTCCCGAAGACGGCGATGAGGTGCTCGACGAAAACGCGCCGATCCGGCTCGCGGTTGCAGGCCGGCCGAATGTCGGAAAGTCGACATTGATCAACACGTGGCTCGGCGAAGAGCGCCTCGTGGCCTTCGACCAACCCGGCACGACTCGCGACGCAATCACCGTGCCTTTCGAGCGCAATGGTCAGAAGTTCGAGTTGATAGACACGGCGGGTCTCCGGCGCCGCGGCAAAGTCTTCGAGGCGATCGAAAAGTTCTCGGTCGTCAAGACACTGCAAGCGATTGCCGATGCCAACGTCGTGTTGCTGCTGCTGGACGCAACCCAAGGCGTGACCGATCAAGATGCCCACGTTGCCGGCTACATCCTCGAGAGTGGCCGTGCGGTGGTGGTCGCGGTGAACAAGTGGGACGCGGTCGACGACTACCAAAAGCAAACATTGCAGCGCTCGATCGAGCAGCGCCTCGCATTCTTGAAGTTCGCCTCCGTCTTGCAAATCTCTGCGATCAAGCGCCAGGGCCTGGCGCCAGTCTGGAAAGCCATCGCAGACGCGCACGCGTCAGCGATCTGCAAGATGCCCACGCCGGTGTTGACGCGGTTGTTGCTGGAGGCTGTGGAACATCAGGCGCCCAAGCGCGCAGGTGCGTTCCGGCCCAAGCTGCGCTATGCGCACCAAGGCGGCATGAATCCGCCGCTGATCGTGATTCACGGCAATTCGTTGGACCACGTCACAGAAGCCTACAAACGCTTTCTCGAAGGGCGCTTTCGCGCGCACTTCAAGCTGACGGGCACGCCGATGCGAATCGAATTGCGTTCATCCAAGAACCCCTTCAGCGACAAAGACTGAATGCGGGTTTCTGAGGATATAAAAGACACAGACCCGAGCAATCGCAAACGCTGTGTTAAGGTCTTTCACTTCTGAACTTTCATCACGGAGCATATCGTGAGCAATAAAGGGCAACTCCTACAAGACCCATTCCTGAACCTGCTGCGCAAGGAGCATGTTCCGGTCTCGATCTACCTCGTCAACGGCATCAAGCTGCAGGGGCACATCGAGTCTTTTGACCAGTACGTTGTGTTGCTGCGCAACACCGTCACGCAGATGGTTTACAAGCACGCCATCTCGACCGTGGTCCCTGGTCGTGCGGTGAATTTCCACGCTGCCGAACCCGCCGAGCAACAACCCTGAAAGCGCAAAGCATTGCGCGGGCAAAGTCCTCCTTGAGTTCCTCGGAATCGGGTGTCGCCACTGGGCCATCGGGCCCAGCGCGAGCCATTCTTGTGGGTGTCGATTTCGGCGGCGGCAAAGCCTTCGACGCGACGCTTGACGAGTTGGCCCTTCTTGCTGAATCGGCTGGCGACGTCGCAGTCGCACGCATCGTTGCCCGTCGCAAAGCGCCCGATGCCGCGCTCTTTGTCGGCTCGGGGAAGGCCGACGAAATCAAGGCGATGGTTCTTGCGCACCAAGCCGAAGCTGTGTTGTTCGACCAGGCTTTGTCGCCGGCGCAACAGCGCAATCTGGAGCAGCATTTGGGCGTGGCTGTGGCCGACCGAACGATGTTGATTCTCGAGATCTTCGGCGAGCGAGCGAAAAGCCATGAAGGCAAGCTGCAGGTTGAGCTTGCGCGGCTTCAATACCTCTCAACGCGTTTGGTGCGTCGCTGGAGTCACCTCGAGCGGCAGAGCGGCGGCATCGGCATGCGCGGTGGCCCAGGCGAGGCGCAAATCGAGCTTGACCGCCGGATGATTGGCGAGCGCATCAAAGCCGTGAAGAAGCAGCTCGATCGCGTCAAAAAGCAGCGCAGCACGCAGCGACGTGCGCGGGAGCGCAACCAAACCTTTCGCGTCTCGCTCGTCGGCTACACCAACGCGGGCAAGTCAACGTTGTTCAACGTGTTGGTCAATGCACGTGCCTACGCGGCTGACCAACTTTTCGCAACGCTCGACACCACGACTCGGCAGCTCCACCTCGAAGACGCAGGAAAGTCGGTGTCGCTCTCAGACACCGTCGGCTTCATTCGCGACCTGCCGCACAAGCTCGTTGAAGCGTTCGAGGCCACGTTGCAAGAGGCGAACGACGCTGATTTGCTGCTGCATGTTGTCGATGCAGCGTCGCCTGTTCTGTTTGAGCAGATGGCAGAGGTGCGCCGCGTGTTGGCCGAGATTGGCGCCAGCGAAATCCCGCAGGTGCTTGTCTTCAACAAGCTCGACCAACTCGCGCTCGACGAGCGGCCGCGCAACCTGCGCGATAGCTTCGAAGTCGATGTTGGCATCACCTTGCCGCGCGTGTTCATCAGCGCAGTGGAAGGCCTCGGCATGAGCGAGCTGCGCGCAATCCTGTCCGAAGCCGTCGCAGGCACGCTGGTCAGCTTGAACGCGCTCCCGCTGGCCCAAGATTCGAACGATTCGGAAGAGAACTCTCTTTCGGATGTCGACGCCGAAAATCTCCCCGCCGAGCGGCACACCGGAACCTTTCATTCAATCGCATGACCATGAGCCTTCCGATCTCCGTTCAGCCCGTCAGCCGCCCGCGGCTCCACGCTTTGGCGCACGCCGCGCGCGCGTTGGTCGCAGGTGCGATGCGCCCCATCTTCAACACCGGTGGTCGCGGAGATGGGCCGCCTGACCTCGACGAACTCTGGCGAGACTTCAACCGCAAACTCAGTGGCCTCTTCGGCGGCAAAGGCGGCACGCCACGCGGCACGGGCCCGAACAATGGGTCTGGTGATGGCGGCGGGCCAAACTTCCAGCCCGACTTGAAAAGCGCTGGCATCGGCGCGGGCCTGATTGCCGGTGTGGTTGCGCTGATCTGGCTGGGCAGCGGCTTCTTCATCGTGCAAGAAGGGCAGCAAGCGGTGGTTACTTCCTTCGGCAAGTACAGCCACACGGCCGACGCCGGGTTTCAGTGGCGCATGCCAGCGCCATTTCAGGCGCATGAGACCGTGAACGTCACGCAACTCCGCTCGAAGGAGGTGGGCCGCAATGCGGTGTCGCAGTCAACGGGGCTGAAAGATTCGTCGATGCTCACGCAAGACGAAAACATCATCGACATTCGCTTCACCGTGCAATACCGACTGAAGGACGCGCGCGCATTCCTGTTCGAAAACCGTGATCCCGAAGAGGCTGTGACACTCGCTGCCGAGTCGGCAGTGCGTGAGATCGTCGGAAAAAGCAAGATCGACTCGGTTCTCTATGAACAGCGCGACGCCATTGCCGCTGACCTCGTCAAATCGGTTCAAGGCCAGCTCGATCGGCTCAAGGCCGGCATCGTCGTGGTTGCCGTCAACGTGCAGAGCGTGCAGCCGCCTGAGCAGGTTCAAGCCGCTTTCGAAGACACGCTCAAGGCCGGCCAAGACGGTGATCGTCTGAAGAAAGAGGGTCTCGCTTACGCCAGTGACGTGATCCCCAAGGCGCAAGGCAGTGCCGCGCGCCTGCGCGAAGAGGCAGAGGGCTACAAAGGCCGGATCGTGGCGCAAGCCGATGGTGATGCGAAGCGCTTTGACAGCGTCTTGGCCGAGTATCAAAAGGCGCCCGCAGTCACCCGCGACCGGCTCTACATCGACACGATGCGAGAGGTGTTCTCGAACGTCTCGAAAGTCATGATCGACAACCGCAACAACTCGAATCTGCTGTACCTGCCGCTCGACAAGCTGCTGCAGCAGACTGGCGCAGCATCGGCCGTCTCACCTGCAACTCCGCCGGTCGCGCCCTCTGCGGCCGATACGGCAAACGCGGGTGGCACGGTCGACGTTCGATCACGCGATGGGCAACGCGGCCGTGACCGCGATGGTCGCTGAATTCGCGCCGCAGGAGACAGAGAGATGAATCGCATTGCATTGATGGTCGGCGGGGCTGTGCTCGCGCTGATGTTGCTCGCTTCGACGCTGTTCGTCGTTGATCAGCGCCAGGTCGCGGTGATTTACGCGCTCGGCGAAATCAAGGAAGTGATCCAAGAGCCGGGACTCAAGTGGAAGCTGCCACAGCCGTTTCAAAACGTCGTGTTCCTTGACCGTCGCATTCAAACGATGGACAGCCCCGAGACTCGGCCAATCTTCACTGCTGAGAAGAAGAGTCTTGTGATCGATTGGTTGGTGAAGTGGCGAGTGACTGATCCGCGTCAGTTCATTCGCAATAACGGTGCCGACATGCGCAGTCTCGACACAAGACTCTCGCCCATCGTGCATGCGGCATTCAACGAAGAGGTGACGAAGCGAACGGTTGGTGAAGTGCTTTCGAGTGGCCGCGACAAAGTCATGCAAGACGTTCGTGGTCGCCTGGGCGATGAAGCCAAGTCTTTTGGCATCGAGATACTCGACGTGCGCATCAAACGCGTTGACTTTGTTGCCAACATCACCGAGTCGATCTATAGCCGCATGGCTTCCGAACGCAAACAGGTCGCCAACCAATTGCGCTCGACCGGTGGTGCCGAAGGCGAAAAGATCCGCGCTGACGCCGATCGGCAACGCGAAATCATCGTGGCCGAGGCGTATCGCGATGCGCAGAAGGTCAAAGGCGAGGGCGATGCCAAAGCGTCGGCCATCTATGCCGAATCGTTTGGCCGCGACGCGCAGTTCGCGCAGTTCTATCGGAGCCTCGAAGCCTATCGGTCCAGCTTTCGAAGCAAGTCGGACCTCATGGTCGTTGATCCGAGCAGCGAATTTTTCAAGGCGATGCGCGGCGGCGCTGTCGGCGCCGGTGCTCCGAAAAAGTAATCACGTTGACGCAGCCTGACTTCTGGGATGCATTGATCGGCGCCTGTGCGCTGATGTTGGTGGTCGAAGGCTTGCTTCCCTTTGTCAGCCCGCCGGCTTGGCGCCGGGTGTTCGAGCAGGCGGTCAAGCTGAGCGATGGTCAACTGCGTTTTCTCGGCATCTCGAGCATGCTGACCGGGCTGCTGCTGCTCTATCTGTTCTGGTCTTAGTCGGTCCTGCGCGTGGCAGTTGGCGGCCAGGGTCGCCCGTACAATTCTGTTTTTAATCCCCGGCGGTTTTGACATGTCCTCTGCGTGGCTGTTGCCCGAGCACATTGCTGATGTGCTGCCTGCTCAGGCGAGGCACATTGAGGAGTTGCGACGCAGTCTGCTGGACGTCGCGCGCTCCTACGGTTGCGAGCTCGTCATGCCGCCGCTGCTCGAACACCTTGATTCGCTGCTCTCGGGAACCGGCCGCGAGCTCGACCTGAAGACTTTCAAGCTCGTCGATCAGCTGAGTGGCCGCACGCTCGGCCTGCGTGCTGACGCGACCGTTCAAGTTGCCCGCATCGACGCGCACCTCCTCAACCGCGAAGGTGTGACGCGACTCTGCTACTGCGGCCCTGTCTTGCACACGCTGCCGGCCGGCATGAACTCGACGCGCGAGCCGCTGCAGTTCGGCGCTGAGATTTACGGCCACGCCGGGCTAGAAGCTGATCTCGAAGTTCAAGACTTGGCCCTCGATTGCTTGCGCAGCGCTGGGCTTGCTCGGCCCACGCTTGATCTCTCCGATGCGCGCATCGCCCGCGGCGTGCTCGCTGGCGTGGTCGCCGATGTTGATCAACTCGCGGCGATACATGCCGCGCTCGGCGCAAAAGATGCTGTGCTGCTGCGCGAGTTGTCTCGTGATTTCCCTGGCGATGTGCGCAGCAGCTTGCTCGTGTTGCTCAGGCTCTATGGCGGCAGCGACGTGATCGCCGCAGCCCGGCGCGAGCTGCCGCCAAGGCCGTTGGTAGTGGCTGCACTCGATGATTTGCAATGGCTCGCCAACCACGCGCGTCACGCGCATCCGGAGGTGCAGGTCGGATTCGATCTCGCCGATGTTGGCGGCAATGCTTACTACAGCGGTGCACGCTTCGCCGCCTATGCCTCGGGGTCCAGTGACGCAGTTGCGCGTGGCGGCCGGTACGACGAGGTCGGCGCAGTCTTCGGCCGCAATCGCCCAGCGGTTGGCTTCAGCCTTGATTTGAAAGAGCTCGCCGCCCTCGTGCCAACTGATCCACCGCGCCGGGCGATCCGGGCGCCGTGGGCGGAAGAATCGGCCTTGCGTTCAGCGATCCGGCGCTTGCGCGAGCAAGGCGAAACCGTCGTTTGCACGCTTCCAGGCCACGAGCCGGAAGGCCAGGAGTTCGGCTGCGACCGCGAACTCGTTTGCCATGGCGCCGAATGGCACGTGCACGCGCTTTGAGCGTCACGACCACATCATTTTTCAGCATCGGATTTTTTCAGTCATGCAACAGATGAACACCAGCGTCTCGGCTGGACGCAACGTCGTCGTCGTCGGTACCCAGTGGGGTGATGAGGGCAAGGGCAAGGTCGTCGATTGGTTGACCGACCATGCGCAGGCGGTCGTGCGCTTCCAAGGCGGCCATAACGCCGGCCACACCTTGGTCATCAAGGGCGTGAAGACGGCTCTGCAACTGATCCCGTCGGGCATCATGCGCGACGGCGTCAAGTGCTACATCGGCAATGGCGTCGTCGTTGATCCGACGCATTTGCTTTCTGAAATCGAGCGGCTCGAGGCCATTGGGCTGGATGTGCGCTCTCGGCTCTTCGTGAGCGAATCGTGCCCGCTCATCTTGCCATTCCATGTTGCGGTTGATCACGCGCGTGAAGTGCTCCGTGAGACCAGCGGGGCCGGCAAGATTGGCACAACCGGCAAGGGCATCGGCCCGGCTTACGAGGACAAGGTCGCGCGCCGTGCACTGCGCGTGCAAGACTTGAAACACCCCGAGCGATTTGCGAGCAAGCTGCGCGAGTTGCTTGAGGTACACAACGCCGCACTCGGCGGCTATTTGCATTCAAAGACACTTGAGTTTCAGCCGATCTACGACTTGGCCATGGCGGTTGCCGAGCAGATCAAGCCGATGATGGCCGACGTCGGCTATGCGCTGCACATGGCCAATCGTCAGGGCGCCAATATCCTGTTTGAGGGTGCGCAAGGCACTTTGCTCGACATTGATCACGGGACCTATCCCTACGTCACGTCGAGCAATTGCGTCGCGGGCAATGCGGCGGCTGGCGCTGGCGTTGGCCCTGATCAATTGCACTACATTCTTGGTATCACCAAGGCCTACACGACACGCGTCGGCGGTGGCCCATTCCCGACTGAGCTGCCGATGGATGTGCCGGGCACGGTTGGCCACCATCTTTCGACCGTCGGGCAGGAGCGCGGGACCGTGACTGGCAGGCCAAGGCGCTGCGGTTGGCTCGATGCTGCGCTGCTCAAGCGCTCGGCGATCATCAACGGCATCTCCGGCCTTTGCATCACGAAACTCGATGTGCTCGATGGGTTGCCCGAGATCAAGGTCTGCGTTGGCTACGAACTTCATGGTCGGCGAATTGACATTCTTCCGCTTGATGCGGCTGAGACCTACGATTGCGTGCCCGTCTACGAGACTTTCGCTGGGTGGACTGACAGCACCTTCGGCATCACCCAATGGGACAAGCTGCCAGCGAACGCACGCCTGTACCTCGAACGCGTGCAAGCCCTGATTGGTGCGCCGATCGACATGGTTTCGACCGGTCCGGATCGCGACCACACGATTTTGCTGCGCCACCCCTACACGGCCTGACAATCCGCTCGATGCTCACCCACACTTCTCTCAAACGACAAGGCCTCGCATGCTGACCGATGACGGCAAACACCTCTACGTGAGCTGGGACGAGTACCACATGCTCACCGAGCGCCTTGCGCTGAAGATCAGCGCGTCGGGCTGGGAATTCGATCAGATTCTGTGCCTTGCGCGCGGCGGAATGCGGCCGGGCGACGTGCTCTCGCGTGTCTTTGACAAGCCGCTGGGCATCATGTCGACGAGTTCCTACCGCGCCGACGCCGGCACGATTCAAGGGCGTCTCGATCTGGCCAAGTACATCACGCTGCCCAAGGGCGAATTGGCCGGGCGCGTGCTGCTCGTCGATGATTTGTCCGACTCTGGCGTGACTCTGCGTGCGGTGGTGGAGCGACTGCGCGGCATGCCCTCGATCAGCGAATTGCGTTCGGCTGTCATCTGGACCAAAGGCGTGTCGACTTACATGCCCGACTATTACGTCGAGCTGCTGCCGACGAGCCCTTGGATTCATCAGCCATTCGAGGAATACGATGAATTGCGGCCAGAGGGTTTGGCGAAGAAGTTTGCGATCTGAGTTCGCGAATTGAAGTCGCGACCAGATCTGCCCGCAAGCCGGCGTGCTGGAGACTCTTGTCGCGCGGCGTGCTTTTCGGCATCGCATCTGACACGGGCAATAAAAAACGCGCCTGAGCGCGTTTGTTATTTGATACCTGTTCCGGTACCTCTTTGGATACTCTCTTTGGTGCCCAGGAAAGGACTCGAACCTTCACACCTTGCGGCGTACGGACCTGAACCGTATGCGTCTACCAATTCCGCCACCTGGGCAATTCAGGACAGTCTCGGACTATATCATTAAAACGAACACATTCAAAAATCCCACCTCCGTCGGCGCTGAGCTGATGAGTGAAGTGGAAGGCACGGTGCAAGGTCACCGTGATGGTCACGGCTTCATTGTTCGTGATGACGGCCAAGCCGATCTCTACCTTTCGCAGCAGGAGATGCGCGCCGTCTTGCACCGCGACCGCGTCAAAGCGCGCGTCGTTCGCTATGACCGCAAAGGCCGCCCTGAGGGTCGGGTTCTCGAGATCATCGAACGCCGTCGAGCGCCGATCATTGGCCGCTTGCTGCACGAGAGCGGCGTCTGGCTCGTCGCGCCTGAAGACAAGCGCTACGGCCAAGACATCCTGATCCCGAAAAATGCGATTGCGTTCGCGACTGCAGGGCAGGTGGTTGCCATCGAGCTGACCGAGCCGCCGTCGATGTATTCGCAGCCAGTCGGCCGCGTTACCGAAGTGTTGGGTGAGATCGATGACCCTGGCATGGAGATCGAGATTGCCGTGCGCAAGTACGAGGTGCCGCATCGGTTCTCGCCCGAGACGCTGGCGCAAGCTGCAGGCCTGCCCGAGAAAATTCGCCCGGCCGACCGCAAAAATCGCATCGACTTGACCGATGTGCCGCTCGTCACGATCGACGGCGAAGACGCTCGCGACTTCGACGATGCGGTCTATTGCGAGCCGGCCTTCATCGGCAAAAGTGTTGGTAAGACGAAGGCGCCCAACGGCTTTCGTTTGATCGTGGCGATCGCCGATGTGAGCCACTATGTCAAACCCGGCGAGCCGATCGACGAAGACGCTTACGAGCGCGCCACGTCGGTCTACTTTCCTCGCCGTGTGATCCCGATGCTGCCGGAGAAACTCTCCAACGGCCTGTGTTCGCTGAACCCGAACGAAGACCGGCTCGCGATGGTGTGCGACATGCTGATCACCGCCTCGGGTGAAATCCATGCGTACCAGTTCTTCCCGGCGATCATCTGCTCGCAGGCGCGCTTCACCTACACCGAGGTCGCGGCGATCCTCGCCAACACGCGCGGGCCAGAAGCGGCCAAGCGGCAACAGTGCGTCCCTGACTTGCTCAATTTGCACGAGGTCTATCGCGCGCTGCTCAAGGAGCGGGTCAAGCGTGGCGCAATCGACTTCGAGACCACCGAGACGCAAATCGTGTGCGACGAGAACGGGCGCATCGAGAAGATCGTGCCGCGTACGCGCACCGAAGCGCACAAGCTGATCGAGGAGGCGATGCTCGCCGCCAACGTCTGCGCGGCCGACTTCATCGAGACCTCCAAGCACCCAGCGCTCTTCCGCTCGCACGAGGGCCCGACGCCCGAGAAGCGCACGCTGCTGCAGAACTACTTGAAGGCGCTTGGCCTCGGGCTATCGGTCAGCGACGATCCCAAGCCCGGCGAGTTCCAGGCCATCGCGGCCGCGACCAAAGACCGCGCCGATGCCGCGCAGATCCACACGATGTTGCTGCGCTCGATGCAACAGGCGATCTACTCCGGCACCAACAGCGGCCACTTCGGCCTGGCTTACGACGCCTACACCCACTTCACCAGCCCGATCCGGCGCTATCCCGATTTGCTCGTGCACCGCGTGATCAAAGCGCTGCTCTCAGGCAAGCGGTATCGATTGACCAACGGCAGCCTCGACGCCGTGGCCGCGCCGCGCAAAGGCGCGAAAACGCCGAAGCCGGCGACCGCTGAAAACGAGTTGTGGGAGGCGGCCGGCGTTCATTGCAGCGTCAACGAGCGCCGGGCTGACGAGGCCTCGCGCGATGTCGAAGCCTGGCTCAAGTGCCGCTACATGCGCGAGCACCTCGGCGAGGAGTTCGGCGGCACGGTCAGCGCAGTGACAAGCTTCGGCCTCTTTGTGCAGCTGGATGGCCTCTACGTCGAAGGCCTGATTCACATCACCGAGCTTGGTGGCGAGTACTACCGCTTCGATGAGATTCGCCAAGAGTTGCGCGGCGAGCGCAGCGGCGTTCGCTACGTGGTTGGTTCACGTGTACGGGTGCAGGTCAGCCGCGTTGACCTTGATGGTCGCAAGATCGACTTCCGCATGGTCCGCGAAGGCGATGACGACCTCACCTCGATGCGCACGCGGCGCGATACCAAGGCTGGCAATGAGCTTGCCGCAGTCAAAGAGGCCGATCGCTCCATCAAGGCTGCAACAAAAGCCCGTGCGCGCAGCGGAGGCGACAAAGCCCACCCAGTTCGAGCCGCGAAATCGGCCGCTCGCAAAGGTGCCGGCAGATCGGCGACCAAGCCATCCAACCGGCGCTGAGCTCTGCGTCGATCTCGCTGCCGATTCGCTTACAACGCTCAGCGCAGGCGCGCTGATTCAAGCGCCGCGCAGCTGGCGATAGAGGCGCTCGACCAAGTCGCCAGCGCGCATTGGCCCTGGTCGATCTGGTTCGGCCGCGGCGCCGTGTTCGGCGACTGCGCGACTGGCGCTCTCGAAGGCGGCGCGCATGCCGTCGGCTGTGCCATTGGCTCTTGCCTGCGCCCATGTGCCGCCCAGCCAGCCAGCGAGCACGTCGCCAGTGCCGGCCGTGGCCAGCGAGCCGTTGCCTGTGCTGTTGATCAGCGGCACGTGGCCAGCCGCGGAAACGATGCTGCCCGAGCCCTTGAGCACGACAACGCATGTAAATCGCTCGGCCAGCGTTTGCGCGGCTCTCAGTCGATCCGCTTGCACCTCGGCTGTCTTGCTGCCGAGCAGGCGCGCGGCTTCGAGTGGGTGCGGCGTCAGCACGCTTGGCTGGCCGCGTGCGGCCCGGTGCGCGAGCATCGTTTGCAGCGATGAATCAGCGGCGACGGCGTTGAGCGCGTCGGCATCGAGCACCAAGCGCGCGGCCAAGCTGATCAGGCGCGGCAACGCTGTTCGAACCGCATCGCCGCCGCCGCAACCACACACGACGGTGCTCGCGGCCAACACCGCCGGCTCGCTTTGCCACCAACGCGCGCGGAACATCAGCTCGGGCCGAATGAAATCATGCGATGCCGCAAGCTCATCGAGCGGGCTGATGTGGACGCGCCCCGCGCCTGCCGCATGCGCTGCGCGCGCGGCGAGCACTGCCGCGCCGACCATGCCGCGTGCGCCGCCCACCACCGCCACATCGCCGAAGCTGCCTTTGTGCTGGGCATGCTGCCGGGTCGAGATCGACGCGGGAGCGCCGATGAGCCACGCATCGGGTGCGTCTTGCGCAGTGTCAACGCCGAGCGTGCTCAGCCAGATGCGGCCCGCGTGGTCGCGCCCGGCGCCGGTGAAAAGGCCGGGCTTCAAGGTGAGGAGCGCCAAACAGTCGCTTGCGACGACGCAAATCTCGCCGAGCGGCTGGCCGGTGCGCATGTTCATGCCCGAAGGCAAGTCGATCGCCAGTTGCCGACAGGGCAGGGCGTTGAACGCGCGAATCACCTCGGCCATCTGACCTGACGGCGGACGGCTGGCACCGATGCCGAGCAACGCATCGATGGCGAGGTCGTCAGCGCCGAGCGTTGGTGTCACTGACGTGGGCACGCCAATCTTCACGCCGGCAGCTTGTGCTCGCGCCAGCGCCGCGGCGGCATCGGCGGGCAAGGCGGCAGGATCGGCGAACAAGCTCACATCGACCTGCTTGCCGGCCTGATGAAGATGGACAGCCGCTTCGAGCCCGTCGCCGCCGTTGTTGCCGGGGCCGGCAGCAATCCAAACGCGATCGGCGTGCGGGGCCAGCGCGAGCGCGAGCCGCGCAACGGCGCTGCCGGCTCGCTGCATCAACGCTTGCGGCGGGCTCGTTGCGAGCGCTTGTTGTTCGATGCGCCGGGTTGAGGCGAGGTCGAACAAAGGCAGCGGCTGATGGACGGGGAGAACGATTCGCATGGTCGGCTCTCGATCGTGCCAGAGCCGTCAACCCGGCAAGCGCGAGATGCCGAGCCCGTCGGTATCGATCGATGCCGGTCGGCCACTGACCGCGTCGGCCACCACCCGCGCCGAGCCGCAAGCCAGTGCCCAGCCATTGGCGCCGTGGCCGAGATTGAGCCATACGCCGGCAACGCCACTCGCGCCGAGCACTGGCGAGCCATCGCGTGTGAACGCGAGCGCGCCTTTCCAGCGCTGCACGTGGGTCATGCGTGCGGCGCCTGGGAACCAGTCATGAAGCACCTCGTAAAGGACTTTGAATGCGCCGTCCTGAGGCTCAGCGAGCGAGCCACCTGTCTCGAATGACCCGGCAATGCGAACGCGCTGCCCAAGTCTGCTGATCGACACGCCGTGTCGCGCGTCGGTCAGCGCCGCGCGAGGGCCCTGGTTCGGAAACATCTCGCTCGTGCGCAGTGGCGCAGTGATTGAGTGACCGTACGCCACCTGCTGCGCGAGCTGGATGCGAAGCGGTGCCAACAAGGCCGGCGCATCGAGCGCTGCACAAACGACAACCGCATCGACGCTCTCGGTGATTGTTTCGTCGGCCACCGGTTGGGTGTCGGCGAAATGGCCGTTGTTGGTTGAGCTGGTGGCAGCGCGCTGAAAAGTTGTCGCCGCGGTCTGCGGCGGGCTGCTGCGGTGAACCAGCTGCAGCGGCGCCCCAGGGTTGATCGCTTGAACCTGCGTGTGAAAGCGAAAGCGCACCCCGAGCCGTTGCGCCGCCAAGCGAAGCAGGTGCGCAAACTCGCGGCAATTGCCGACCTCGTCGCCGGGGAAAAAGATGCCGGCTTGAAGCGGCGTCGCATCGCCGAGGCCGGGCTCGATGCGCAGGCAGTGCTCGCGGTCGAGCTGCTCGAAGCGGGTGCCGAGCCGGGCGAGCACATCGAGTGCCGGCTGCGCATGCGCCATGTCCTTTGGCGTACGCAACAGCATCAGGTGACCGTCGGCGCGTTCATGGTCGAGGTTCAAGCTGCGCACGAGCGCCAGTTGCCGCTCGCGGCTCAATGCGGCGAGCCGCCGCAAATGCACGCAATTGGCTTCATGCGCCTGTGCTTGACGAGCCTGCGTTCGGCCAGCAAACCAAGCCGTGGCGCGATTCGGCAGCGCCGGTCGCCACGGCGCTGGTTGGCGGGAGCCGAAGCCGCGAGGCACCACCCAGGGCACGAGCGCGCTCGCGCTCATCAAGCCGCTGTGGGCGAAGCTCGATTCCGCGGCAACGCTGTCTCGGCGTTCGAAGACGACGACTTGGTGGCCATCGCAGGCGAGCTCGTAAGCCGTGGTCACGCCCGCGATGCCGGCACCGATGACGGCCACTTTCATGACGGCGCGACCGTCACGTCAGTGCGTGCTGGTCAAGAGGCGGCGCAGCGTTGTCTCGATCGCCAGCGAAGCGTCGAGCACGGTGTCGTCCTGCATGGCGTGGCTCCACACCATCAGGCCGGTGGGCAGCTCGCCGGAGGCGTGCATTGGCAGCGTCAGCGCGCAGCCGTCCAGCACGTTGACGACCGACGGGTTGCGAAGCAGGCGCGCATTGATGGCAAAAAAAGCAGCGTCGTCATTGATCAAGTCGGCGAGCGGCGGGGCGACGCAGGGAACGGTCGGGCTGAGCATGGCGTCGAATCGGGCGAGGTGGCGGGTCATGCGGGCGATCCAGCTGCGCCGCGCATGGAGCAGATCGATGTAGTCGGCGGCGCTCATGCTCTCGCCGCGGCGGATGCGCGAGGCCACGCGCGGGTCGTAGCGAGCGCCCTCGGCGGTGAGCAGTTGGCGATGCCAGCCCCAAGCTTCGGAGCTCGCGAAGCCGCCGCCTGAATTGAGCGCGGGAAGCTCATCGATCTCGGGCAGAAAGAATTCGTCGACCACGGCGCCGGCGTCGCGAAGGGCGGCAATCGAGCG
>JAYWGR010000178.1:0-4499 GCA_043778145.1 Rhizobacter sp. | reverse complement strand
TCGAAGGCGGTGCAGGAAGCCGGCAGTGCGGTCGCCAAGGCCAAGGGTGCCGAGTCGAAGAGCAATACCGTTCCGGCGAAGTAAGTACCGCATTTCTCCAGCAACACGAACACACGAGACATCATGGGCAAAGTCACCGGCTTCATGGAATACGAGCGCCTGGAAGAGGGCTACGCGCCCGTCGCCCAGCGCCTGAAGAACTACAGCGAATTCGTGATCGGCCTGAAAGACGCCGACGCAAAAGTGCAGAGCGCGCGCTGCATGGACTGCGGCACGCCGTTCTGCAACAACGGCTGCCCGGTCAACAACATCATTCCCGACTTCAATGACCTGGTGTATCGCGCAGACTGGCAATCGGCCTTCGCGGTGCTCGACTCGACCAACAACTTTCCCGAGTTCACCGGCCGAATCTGCCCCGCGCCGTGCGAGGCCGCTTGCACGCTCAATGTGAATGACGACGCGGTCGGCATCAAGAGCATCGAACACGCGATCATCGACAAAGCTTGGGCCGAAGGTTGGGTCGCTCCACGGCCACCGAAGCAGAAGACTGGCAAGAAGGTTGCCATCGTTGGCTCCGGCCCCGCAGGCCTTGCGGCCGCTCAGCAGCTGGCGCGCGCTGGTCACGACGTGACCTTGTTCGAGAAGAACGATGCGATCGGCGGCCTGCTGCGTTACGGCATCCCCGACTTCAAGATGGAGAAGCTGCACATCGACCGGCGTGTTGCGCAAATGGAAGCCGAGGGCGTGCGGTTCCGCACCGGCGTTCTGATCGGTGCCATGCCAGAGGGCAGCAAGGTCACCAACTGGGCGAGCGAGACCATCACGCCGGCTGAGTTGAACGCTGATTTCGATGCGGTCATCTTGACCGGCGGCGCCGAGCAATCGCGCGATTTGCCGGTGCCTGGCCGCGAGCTCGAAGGCATTCACTTCGCGATGGAGTTCTTGCCGCAGCAGAACAAGATCAACGCGGGCGGCCAAATCAAGAATCAGTTGCGCGCCGATGCCAAGCACGTTGTCGTCATTGGCGGCGGCGATACCGGCAGCGACTGCGTGGGCACCAGCAATCGCCACGGCGCCAGCAGCGTCACGCAATTCGAGCTGATGCCGATGCCGCCCGAGCATGAGAACAAGCCGCTGGTTTGGCCTTACTGGCCGATCAAGCTGCGCACATCATCCAGCCACCATGAGGGCTGTGAACGCGAGTTCGCCATCGCCACCAAAGAGTTCATCGGCGGCGAGGGCAAAGACAAAGGCAAAGTCAAAGCGCTCAAAGCGGTTCGCGTGGAGTGGCAGGGCGGCAAGATGGTTGAAGTGGCCGGCAGTGAGCAAGTCTTGCCGGCTGATCTCGTTCTCCTCGCGATGGGCTTCGTGAGCCCGGTCGCGAGCGTGCTCGATGCCTTTGGCGTCGAGCGCGACGGGCGCGGCAACGCGCGCGCCAGCACCGACGCGGCGGGCGGCTACAAAACCAACGTCGACAAAGTGTTCACGGCCGGTGACATGCGCCGCGGCCAGTCACTCGTGGTTTGGGCCATTCGCGAGGGCCGGCAGGCAGCGCGTGCGGTCGATGAGTTCTTGATGGGGCGCAGCGAGTTGCCGCGCTGATCGCCGCAAGGCGGCTTGCGTTGCCGATGCGCGTGTGCGTTTGTTCACAGCGCGCATGCGACAATCTTTTGACACAGCGGTCCCACGGCAATGCAGCTTGGTGATCGGCCTGAACGCCATCAGAAAAACGCCTTCGCATGCCGAGTGAAAACGACCGTTCGAACCCCGATGCCCTGATCGCGATCGACCGTGTCACGTTCGGCTACGACGCAAGCCGAACGATCTTGAATGATGTGTCGCTCAGCTTTCAGCGCGGCAAGACGACCGCGATCATGGGCGGCTCGGGCTGCGGCAAGACGACCCTGCTGCGCTTGATCGGCGGCGTGCATGCGGTGAGCAGCGGCAGCATCCATTTCGACGGCGAAATCGTTGACTCACGCGACAAAGACAAGCTCTTCGCGTTCCGCCGCCGCCTCGGCATGCTGTTCCAGTTCGGCGCCTTGTTCACTGATTTGTCGGTGTTCGATAACGTCGCGTTCCCGCTGCGCGAACACTCCGATCTCACCGAACCGATGATCCGCGACATCGTGCTGATGAAGCTCAATGCCGTCGGCTTGCGTGGCGCGGCACAGCTGCGCATCGCCGAAGTCTCGGGCGGCATGGCGCGCCGTGTTGCGCTGGCCCGCGCCATTGCGCTCGACCCCGAACTCATCATGTACGACGAGCCTTTTGCAGGCCTCGACCCCATCTCCATGGCGGTGACTGCCAACCTCATCCGCACACTGAACGACACGACGGGTGCAACCTCGCTGGTGGTCTCGCATGATGTAGACGAATGCTTCCGCATCTGCGACTACGCCTACCTGCTCTCGTCCCAAGGCCGAGTTGTGGCGCATGGCAAGCCGGAGGAATTGCGTGCGTCCGAAGACCCGGAAGTTCGCCAGTTCGTGCGCGGCGAGCCCGATGGGCCGGTTCGCTTTCACTACCCCGCGCGGCCGCTGGCCGATGACCTCGGGATGCACGCATGAACCTGGTCGCAGCGATTGGGCGGCGCACGCTCGAGGCCTTGCGCGGCCTCGGCCATCACGCGTTCTTCGGCCTGGACCTTCTCCGCAGTTTGCCCGCGGCGCTGCGCCGGCCCTACCTCGTCGTCGCGCAGATTCACGCCATCGGCAACTTGTCGCTGCTCATCATCATGGCCTCGGGCCTGGCGGTGGGCTTCGTGCTCGCGCTGCAGATGTATTACGCGCTTGTGACCTACGGCGCGGCTGAATCGCTCGGGCTGATCGTCAACCTGTCTCTGGTGCGCGAGCTCGGGCCGGTGGTCACTGCCCTGCTTTTTGCCGGGCGTGCCGGCACCTCGCTCACCGCCGAAGTGGGCCTGATGAAAGCCGGCGAACAACTCGCGGCGATGGAGATGATGGCCATCGACCCGAAAAGCCGCGTGCTCGCGCCGCGCTTCCTCGGCGGGGTGATCGCGATGCCGATCCTGGCAATCCTGTTCTCAGCGGTCGGCATCCTCGGCGCCTATGTGGTGGCGGTGTTGTTGATCGGCGTCGATGCGGGCAACTTCTGGTCCATCATGCAAACGGGCGTCGATGTGCAGCGCGATGTTGGCAACGGCATTGTCAAGAGCGCCGTGTTCGGGGTGATCTGCACCTTTGTCGCCGTCTACCAAGGTTATGAGACGCAGGCCACGCCAGAAGGCGTCGCGCATGCGACGACGCGCACCGTGGTCATCGCTTCGCTGGGCGTGCTGATGATGGACTTCATCCTCACGGCAATGATGTTCTCGACGCCGTAGGATCGGGAACGAAGCAAGAAAGCAATGGGCAAGTAATGGGCAAGAAAAGCGTTGAAATGTTGGTCGGGCTGTTCGTTCTGCTCGGCTTTGCGGGCTTGGTTTTCCTGGCTTTGAAGGCCGCCAACCTGGGCAGCTTCAGCTCGGGCGACACCTACCCGTTGATCGCCAAGTTCGACAACATCGGCGGCCTTAAAGTGCGCGCGCCGGTGCGCAGCGCGGGCGTCACTGTCGGCCGTGTCGCCTCGATCACGCTCGATGCAAAGAGTTATCAGGGCGTCGTTCACCTTGACATGGATCGCCACGTTCAATTCCCCAGTGATTCATCGGCGCGCATCTTGACCTCGGGCCTCTTGGGCGACCAATACATTGGCCTTGAGCCCGGCGGCCAAGACAAATTCTTTGCGGCCGGCGACACGATCTCGCAGACGCAGTCGGCGGTGGTGCTCGAAAGCCTGATCAGCCAATTCCTCTTCAGCAAAGCCGAAGACTCGGGCGCGGCGAAAGCGCCCGCTGGGTCCGGTGCTGCGCCTGCAGCATCTGCAACGGGAGCAAAGAAATGAACGAGCACGCCGTGCCGCGTTGGCTTGCGTTGGGGCCGGTCGCCCTGCTCGCGCTCGTGGCCGGATGCGCCACGGTGCAGCAGGCCCGCGGTGGGCCGGGCCAGCGGCTCGATCCTTGGGAGAACTGGAACCGCAAGGTCTTTGCGTTCAACGAGGCGCTCGACGAGAACGTCCTCAAGCCGGTGGCAACCGCCTACAACAACGTCGTTCCGCAGCCCGTTCGTCGCGGTGTCGAGAATTTCTTTGGCAATGCGAACGACGCGTGGTCGACCGTCAACAACTTCCTGCAAGGCAAGGTGCAGTACGGTTTCGAGGGCGTTTTGCGTGTCGGCTTCAACACCATCTTTGGCCTGCTCGGCATCGTCGACGTAGCCACCGAGCTCGGCCTCGAGCGCCATTCCGAGGACTTCGGGCAAACGCTGGGGCGATGGGGCGTTGGCGCTGGCGCATACATCGTTTGGCCGTTGTTTGGGCCGTCCACTGTGCGAGATTCCGTTGCGTTGCCGCTGGACCGTGCCGCCTCACCGGCTTTGATCATCAACGACGGCGGTACCCAGTTTGGCATCACTGTCACGCAGATCATCAGCACGCGC
>JAYWGR010000177.1:0-13407 GCA_043778145.1 Rhizobacter sp. | reverse complement strand
CTTTTTCTGCACGGCTCTGCCAAGGTCTTTAGTCAATATAGAGTTGGTTTGCTCCACAGCGTTTTATGTCGCTGGCAGCGTCGCTGCTGGCTCGAAACTGAACGATTTGGCTACCAGCAACGCTGGGAACTGGCCTTGCGCATGGTTGTAATTGAGCACAGCATCGTTAAAGGCCTGCCGGGCAAAAGTGACTTTATTCTCCGAACTGGCGAGTGCCTCGCGTAACTTTTGAATCGTCACGTCACTTGTCAGATCGGGATTAGTTTCATTCCATACAAACAACTGGCTAAGGCTGCTGCTCAAGGCTTGTTCGCCAGCAGCCAGTGTCGTGACTGCCGCTGGGCTGGTTGGCCTGACGCGCACAGCGTCAGCAGCGGACTTAGCCACGTTGCGAGCAGCGAGGATCGCCTGCAGCGTTTCGTGCCCTTGCCCAACGTGGGGCTTGGCAGCTTCTACCAGATTAACAATTAACTCGTATTGATGCTTGAGCTGCGCATCAATTTGGACAAACGCACTGGCGATGGCGCTTTTTAGTCTGACCAGTCGGTTGTAAGCCCCAACCGCCCAGAATATCAATACCGCGATGCTGCCCACCATCACAACAGTTGTTGTTGCCATGCATTCTCCTTGGTCAAACATGCCACCCGCAATTAGTGCTCAACTTTATTCACTATTAATTTTATAGCTGATTGCGCCCGTATTTATTGATCAAAATATAGATGGTATTAAAAAAGCCCCGTACTTCGTTGCGAGGTACAGGGCTTTGCTGGAGTAGCTAAAGTCAGGCGCCGAACTTATTCAGCCGTTGCGCTTTCACCGTCTACACCTGCAGGCAAAGCCTCAAGCTCAGCCGCTTCTGCATCAGCAATCGCGCGGCGCTCGGCGTCGTCCATCAGGTCTTTGGCCTTGCGTGCCTCGTGATAGGCCATGCCAGTGCCGGCAGGAATCAATCGGCCCACAATGACGTTTTCTTTCAAGCCACGCAACTCGTCGCGCTTGCCCATGATGGCAGCCTCGGTGAGCACGCGCGTGGTTTCCTGGAAGGAAGCGGCCGAGATGAAGCTGTCGGTCGACAGCGACGCCTTGGTGATGCCCAACAGCACATCGCTGTGCGTGGCCGGCAGCTTGCCTTCGGAGATCGCCTTGTCGTTCTTGCCCAAGAGCTCCGAACGCTCGACCTGCTCGCCCAAGATGTAGTTCGTGTCGCCCGGGTTCGTGATCTGCACGCGGCGCAGCATCTGGCGAACGATCACCTCGATGTGCTTGTCGTTGATCTTCACACCCTGCAAGCGATAGACGTCCTGCACCTCGTCGACGATGTAGCGCGCCAGTTCCTCGATGCCCAGCAGGCGCAGGATGTCCTGCGGATCGGCCGGCCCGTCGACGATCGACTCGCCCTTGTTGACCACCTGGCCCTCGTGGACCACGATGTTCTTTTCCTTCGGAACGAGTTCTTCGTAGACCGTGCCTTCCGGGTCGGTGATCTGCAGGCGAACTTTGCCCTTGGTCTCCTTGCCGAACGACACCGTGCCGGTCATCTCAGCCAGCGTGCCCTTGTCCTTCGGCGTGCGGGCCTCAAACAGCTCAGCCACCCGCGGCAAGCCGCCGGTGATGTCTCGCGTCTTCTGGCCTTCAACCGGGATACGCGCCATCACCTCGCCAGGCATCAGGTCTTGCCCGTCGCGAATCTGAACCAGCGAGCCGACCGGGAACGCGATCGTCACCGAGTGATCGGTGCCAGGGATCTTGACTTCGTTGCCACCAGCATCGAGCAGCTTGACCTGCGGGCGAACGACCTTGGTTGCGCCGCGGCGCTTCGGGTCGATCACGACGAGGGTGGACAAGCCAGTCACCTCGTCGAGCTGCTTGGCGACCGTCACGCCCTCTTCGACGTTCTCGAACTTCGCCTTGCCGGCGAACTCGGTGATGATCGGGCGGGTCAACGGATCCCAATTGGCGAGCACGAGGCCAGCCTTGACCTGCTGGTCGGGCTTGATGCTGAGCAATGCGCCGTAAGGCACCTTGTGACGCTCGCGCTCGCGGCCGTGCTGGTCGGAAATGATGATCTCGCCGGAACGAGAAATCACCACCAACTCGCCCTTGCCATTGGTCACGTAACGCATCGTCGCGTTGAAGCCGATGTGGCCTTCGCTCTTCGCGTCAACGCTAGACGCCACCGCCGCACGCGACGCCGCACCACCGATGTGGAAGGTGCGCATCGTGAGCTGCGTGCCTGGCTCGCCGATCGACTGAGCCGCGATCACGCCGATCGCCTCGCCCATGTTGACCAGCCCACCGCGGCCGAGGTCGCGGCCGTAGCACTTGGCACAGATGCCGAAGCGCGTGGCGCAGGTCAGTGCCGTGCGCACCTTGACTTCGTCGACGCCAGCGGCCTCGAGCATGTCAAGCACGTCTTCGTCGAGCATCGCGCCGGCGTCGAGCAGCTGCTCTTGCGTCTCGGGGTGTTGCACTTCGATCGCGGTCACGCGGCCGAGGATGCGGTCGCGCAACGACTCGATCACTTCACCGCCTTCGACCAGCGCGCGCATGTTCATGCCGTTTTGCGTGCCGCAGTCGTCTTCGATCACGACCAAGTCTTGCGTCACGTCAACCAGGCGGCGCGTGAGGTAGCCCGAGTTCGCAGTCTTCAGCGCCGTGTCCGCCAGGCCCTTTCGGGCGCCGTGCGTCGAAATGAAGTACTGCAGAACGTTCAGGCCTTCGCGGAAGTTCGCAGTGATCGGCGTCTCGATGATCGACCCGTCAGGCTTGGCCATCAGGCCGCGCATGCCGGCCAGCTGGCGGATCTGCGCAGCGGAACCGCGCGCACCCGAATCGGCCATCATGTAGATCGAGTTGAACGACTCTTGGTCCACGGTCTTGCCGTGGCGATCGACTGTCTTCTGCTTCGACAGCTGGCTCATCATGACCTTGCCGACTTCGTCGCCGGTCTTGCCCCAGATGTCGACCACCTTGTTGTAGCGCTCGCCGGAAGTCACCAAGCCCGAGACGTACTGCTGCTCGATCTCTTTTACTTCCTTCTCGGCACGCTCGATCAGCGCCGGCTTTTCCTTCGGCACCAACATGTCATCGATCGCAATCGAGATGCCAGCGCGCGTGGCCAGGCGGAAGCCCGACTGCAGGAGCTTGTCGGCAAACACAACCGTCTCTTTCAAACCGCATTTGCGGAACGAGACGTTGATCAGTCGCGAGATCTCTTTCTTCTTCAGCGCTTTGTTGATGTTCGAGAACGGCAAGCCCTTCGGCAAGATCTCGCTCAGCAACGCGCGGCCGACGGTCGTGTCCACCAACTTGGTTTCGGCAATGAATTCGCCGGTTTCCTTGTTCTTGGTGTACTGGGTCAGACGCACGGCGATCTTCGTCGTGATCTCGACCACGTCGTTGTCGAGCGCGCGCTGCACTTCGCCGACGTCGGAGAAGATGATCCCCTCGCCCTTGGCGTTGATGCGGTCACGCGTGGCGTAGTAGAGGCCGAGCACCACGTCTTGCGACGGCACGATCGACGGCTCACCGTTGGCCGGGAACAAGATGTTGTTCGAAGCCAGCATCAGCGTTCGGGCTTCCATCTGCGCCTCGATCGACAGCGGGATGTGCACGGCCATCTGGTCGCCGTCGAAGTCGGCGTTGAAGGCGGCGCAAACCAGCGGATGCAGCTGGATCGCCTTGCCTTCGATCAGCACCGGCTCGAAGGCTTGGATGCCCAGGCGGTGCAAGGTCGGCGCGCGGTTCAGGAGAACCGGGTGCTCCTTGATGACTTCTTCAAGGATGTCCCACACCACTGGCGTGCCGGATTCGACTTCCTTCTTCGCCGCCTTGATGGTCGTGGCGATGCCCATGGCTTCCAGGCGCGAGAAGATGAAAGGCTTGAAGAGTTCCAACGCCATCAGCTTCGGCAAGCCGCACTGATGCAGCTTCAAGGTCGGTCCGACCACGATGACCGAACGGCCCGAATAGTCGACGCGCTTGCCCAGCAAGTTCTGGCGGAAACGACCCGACTTGCCCTTGATCATGTCGGCGAGCGACTTCAGCGCGCGCTTGTTCGCACCGGTCATGGCCTTGCCACGGCGGCCGTTGTCGAGCAACGAATCGACGGCTTCTTGCAGCATGCGCTTTTCGTTGCGCACGATGATTTCCGGCGCCTTCAACTCCAACAGACGCGCGAGGCGGTTGTTGCGGTTGATGACACGGCGATACAGGTCGTTCAGGTCAGAGGTCGCGAAGCGGCCACCGTCCAGAGGAACCAGCGGACGCAGATCCGGTGGCAACACCGGCAGCACTTCCATCACCATCCACTGCGGCTTGATGCCCGACTTCTTGAAGGCTTCCATCACCTTCAGGCGCTTGGAGTTCTTCTTGACCTTGAGCTCGGAGCCGGTCATGTCGCCGCGGAGTCGCTCGATCTCGATGTCGAGGTCGATCTCCGACAGCAGCTTGTGCACGCCCTCGGCTCCCATCAGCGCGATGAACTCGTCGCCAAATTCCGTGCGCTTGGCGTCGTAGTCGTCCTCGGACATGATGCTGAACTTCTTCAGCGGCGTCATGCCCGGGTCCACCACCACATACGCTTCGAAGTAAAGCACGCGTTCGATGTCGCGCAGCGTCATGTCGAGCACCAAGCCCAGACGCGACGGCAACGACTTCAAGAACCAGATGTGCGCACAAGGTGCGGCCAGGTCGATGTGACCCATGCGATCACGGCGAACCTTGGTTTGCGTGACTTCAACGCCGCACTTCTCGCAAATCACTCCCCGGTGCTTCAGGCGCTTGTACTTGCCGCACAGGCACTCGTAGTCCTTGATGGGCCCGAAGATCTTGGCGCAGAACAAGCCGTCGCGTTCTGGCTTGAAGGTGCGGTAGTTGATGGTCTCCGGCTTCTTAACCTCACCGAAGGACCAGGACCGAATTTTTTCGGGAGAAGCCAGACCGATCTTGATGGCATCGAAATGCTCATCGGGCGTGAACTGGCGGAACAGATCAAGTAAACCCTTCATTGCTCTGGTTCCTTTTCTTTAGTTGCGCTCGAGTTCAATGTCGATGCCCAAGGAACGAATTTCCTTGACCAAGACGTTGAACGATTCCGGCATACCGGCTTCGATGGCGTGTTCGCCCTTGACGATGGACTCGTACACCTTGGTGCGGCCATTCACGTCGTCGGACTTGACCGTCAGCATTTCCTGCAGCACGTAAGACGCGCCATAGGCTTCCAGGGCCCACACCTCCATCTCGCCGAAACGCTGGCCACCGAACTGGGCCTTGCCGCCCAAAGGCTGCTGCGTGACCAACGAGTACGGGCCGGTGGATCGGGCGTGCATCTTGTCGTCGACCAAATGGTGCAACTTCAAGACGTGCATGTAGCCCACCGTGACGGGGCGCTCGAACGCATCGCCGGTGCGGCCGTCGTGCAGCGTCGCTTGTGTTCTCGTCGCGGTCAGCCCCTTGGCTTTGGCGATTTCGTCCGGATAGGCGAGTTTCAGCATCGAGCGAATTTCTTCTTCGGCCGCGCCGTCGAACACCGGCGTCGCGAATGGCACGCCCTTGGTCAGGTTGCCGGCCATCTCGAAGATTTCAGCGTCGCTCAAGTGATCCAGACGCTCCGTCTTGCCGCCCGACTTGTTGTACAGCTCATCAAGGAACTTGCGCAGCTCAGCGACCTTGGTCTCGCGCTGCAACATGGTTGCGATGCGTTGGCCAATGCCCTTGCCGGCCCAACCGAGGTGAACCTCAAGCACCTGGCCAACGTTCATCCGCGACGGCACGCCGAGCGGGTTGAGAACGATGTCGCACGGTGTGCCGTCTGCCATGTAGGGCATGTCTTCGACCGGAGCGATCTTCGACACAACGCCCTTGTTGCCGTGACGGCCGGCCATCTTGTCGCCCGGCTGCAAGCGGCGCTTGACGGCCAGATACACCTTGACCATCTTCAGCACGCCAGCCGGAAGTTCGTCGCCTTGCGTGAGCTTCTTGCGCTTCTCTTCGAAAGCCAGGTCGAAGCTGTGGCGCGTCTGCTCGAGCGAGTTCTTGATCGACTCAAGTTGACCAGCAACGGTTTCGTCCGCCGGGCGGATGTCGAACCAGTGGTATCGCTCGACGCTCGTGAGATACGCCTTGTCAATCGCCGTGCCCTTGGCAATCTTCTGCGGGCCACCGTTGGCGACCTGGCCAATCAGCAGCTTCTCGATCCGGTCGAACGCGTCGGCTTCAACGATGCGCAGCTGGTCGTTCAAATCGAGGCGGTAACGCTTCAGCTCATCGTCGATGATTTGCTGTGCGCGCTTGTCACGCGGGATGCCTTCACGGGTGAAGACCTGCACGTCGATGACCGTGCCGTTCGTGCCTTGATCAACACGCAGCGACGTGTCTTTCACGTCCGATGCCTTCTCGCCGAAGATGGCTCGCAAGAGCTTCTCTTCCGGGGTCAGCGTCGTCTCGCCCTTCGGCGTGACCTTGCCAACCAGCGTGTCGCCCGGGTTGACTTCAGCACCGACATAGACGATGCCCGACTCGTCGAGGCGCGAGAGTTGCTGCTCCGACAAATTCGGGATGTCGCGGGTGATTTCCTCGGCGCCCAACTTTGTGTCGCGCGCCATCACAACCAGCTCCTCGATGTGGATCGAGGTGTAGCGGTCGTCGGCGATCACGCGTTCGCTGATCAGGATCGAGTCTTCGAAGTTGTAGCCGTTCCACGGCATGAACGCGACCATCATGTTCTGGCCGAGCGCCAGTTCGCCGATGTCTGTCGATGCGCCGTCGGCAATGATGTCTTCGGCTGCCACCTTGTCACCGCGCTTGACGATCGGGCGCTGGTGGATGTTGGTGTTCTGGTTCGAGCGTTGGTACTTGATCAGGTTGTAGATGTCGACGCCGACTTCACCGGCATACGTTTCGCCATCATTCACCCGAATCACGATGCGATTGGTGTCGACATAGTCGACCACTCCGCCGCGCTTGGCAGCCACGACAGTGCCCGAGTCTTTCGCGGCTACGCGTTCGACACCAGTACCCACGAGCGCTTTCTCTGGCCGCAAAGTGGGGACGGCCTGGCGCTGCATGTTCGCGCCCATCAGCGCGCGGTTTGCATCGTCGTGCTCAAGGAAGGGCACGAGCGAGGCTGCGACCGAGACGATCTGCGTCGGCGCAACGTCCATGTACTGGATGCGCTCGGCCGATGTCAGGATCGACTCGCCGTTGTCGCGCGCGCTCACCAGCTCGTCGATCAGCTTGCCTTCGGGGTCGAGCGTGGCCGAAGCCTGCGCGATCACGTACTTGCCTTCTTCGATGGCCGACAGGTAGTCGATCTGGTTGGTGACCTTGCCACCTTCAACGCGGCGATACGGCGTTTCAAGAAAGCCGTATTCGTTCAATTGCGCGTATAGCGCCAGAGAGTTGATCAGGCCGATGTTCGGGCCTTCCGGCGTTTCGATCGGGCAGACGCGGCCGTAGTGGGTCGGGTGCACGTCGCGAACTTCGAAGCCGGCGCGCTCACGCGTCAAGCCGCCCGGGCCGAGGGCCGAGACACGCCGCTTGTGTGTGATCTCCGACAGCGGGTTCGTCTGGTCCATGAACTGGCTCAGCTGCGACGCACCGAAGAACTCTTTCAACGCAGCCGAGATCGGCTTCGAATTGATCAAGTCATGCGGCATCAGCGCTTCAGTCTCGGCTTGGCCGAGGCGCTCTTTGACAGCCTTCTCGATCCGCGCCAGACCCGACCGGTATTGGTTCTCTGCGAGTTCACCAACGCAACGCACACGGCGGTTGCCGAGGTGGTCGATGTCGTCGACTTCACCGCGACCATTGCGCAGCTCCACCAAGATCTTGACGACGTCGAGGATGTCCTCGTTCGACAAGGTCATCGCGCCTTCGGCCATGTCGCGGCCCACGCGGGCGTTGAACTTCATGCGGCCCACGCGCGACAAGTCATACGTGTCGGCGCTGTAGAACAGGCGATGGAACAAGGCCTCGACCGCATCTTCGGTCGGCGGCTCGCCGGGACGCATCATGCGGTAGATGGCGACGCGAGCAGCCAGCTGGTCGGCCGTTTCATCCGAGGCCAACGTCTGCGAGATGTAGGCGCCTTCGTCCAACTCATTCGTGTAGAGCGCCGGAATGTCTTTGATGCCCGCCGTGCGCAGCTTCTTGAGCAACGCTTCCGTCAGTTCTTCGTTGGCCTTGGCGATGATCTCGCCTGTGTCGGTATCAACGACGTTGCGCGCCAGCATGCGGCCAATGAGGTAGTCCTCAGGCACGCTGATGAACTTGGTTTCCGATTGCTCAATGGCCCGGACATGACGCGCCGTGATGCGCTTGTCCTTCTCGACGACCACTGCACCGTTCTTGTCGGTGATGTCGAAGCGGGCGACCTCGCCACGCAGGCGGTCTGCCACGAACTCCATCTGCGCGCCCGAATCCATCAGGCGGAAGTTGTCGAAGACGAAGAAGTTCGCGAGGATCGCTTCCGGATTCAGGCCAATCGCCTTCAGCAGAATCGTCACCGGCATCTTGCGTCGGCGGTCCACGCGGAAGTAGAGGATGTCCTTCGGATCGAATTCAAAGTCGAGCCAGGAACCACGGTACGGAATGATCCGCGCCGAGAACAACAGCTTGCCACTCGAGTGCGTCTTGCCCTTGTCGTGTTCGAAAAACACGCCTGGCGAACGGTGCAGCTGCGAGACGATCACGCGCTCGGTGCCGTTGACGATGAAAGAGCCGTAGTCGGTCATCAAAGGCACTTCGCCCATGTAGACCTCTTGCTCCTTGATTTCTTTGACCGTCTTGGCCTGCGGGCTCTCGCGGTCGTAGATGATCATTTGCAGCTTCGCGCGGACCGCGGCGGCGTAGGTCAGGCCACGCTGCTGGCATTCCCGCGTATCGAACGCAGGCTTGGCCATGTTGAACTCGATGAACTTCATCTCGACGAAGCCGTTGTGCGAAACAATCGGGAACGCGGAAATGAATGCGGCTTGCAGCCCTTCAGGCTTGCGCTTTTGCGGCGGTACGTCCTTTTGGAGAAAGGCGACGTACGATTCCTTTTGCATTGTCAGCAAGTAAGGGACGTTGAGGACACTTTCGCGTTTGCCAAAGCTCTTGCGAATTCGCTTGCGCTCGGTGTAGCTATAAGGGGTCGGTTGCTGCGCCATAAGGTGTTTCCTGCTCCGTCTCAGAGACCCGTGCCTGGCCCAGGTCAAGGTCTCGTCGGCGACTGTCTATGGGGCCTTGTTTGCCCAACAAGGCCCTCGAAGCTTGGTGGTTGGCCACTACCAACCGCTGGCGGACAACCCCGGCATTGCACCGGAGTCCGACCAAACTCGCTCTCTGCAGTCGGATCAGAGAGCTTCATGAAATTACTTGAAAGAACCCTCGATTATCCGTCGAGGCGCTTTCAACTAGCTTCAAAGGGTCATCCCCGGTCAATCAGGGTCGACCCCAAGAAGTGCAAAAGGCTGGGAGCCAAATTGGCTCCCAGCCCACACGACAAGACGAGTTACTTGATTTCGGCCTTGGCGCCAGCGTCGACGAGCTTCTTGAGTGCAGCGTCGGCATCGGCCTTGGACACAGCTTCTTTGACGGCCTTCGGCGCGCCGTCGACCATGTCCTTGGCTTCCTTCAAGCCCAAGCCAGTCAATTCGCGAACTGCCTTGATGACCTGCACCTTGTTGGCGCCGGCTTCGAGGAGCATCACGTTGAATTCGGTCTGCTCTTCGACCACGGCAGCAGCTGCGCCGCCGCCAGCACCGCTAGGCGCCGACATTGCGGCGGCAGAGACGCCGAATTTCTCTTCGATGGCCTTGACCAACTCGTTGAGTTCCATCACCGACATGCTGTCGAGTGCGGTCAGGAAAGTGTCTTTATCGAATGCCATTTTGGATTCCAGTTCAGAGTTTGATTACAAAGATCGATCGTCAGGTGACTCAGGCGGCCGGAGCTTCGGCAGCGGAGGCTTCAGCTGCAGGCGGCGCGTCGGCCACGGGGGCCTCGGCAACCGGCGCAACTTCGGCCGCTGTAGGCTCGGCGCGTTTCTCGGCGATTGCGCCCAACACCCGCGCGAAGCGCGAGATTGGGGACTGCATCAGGCCGAGCAACTGCGCAAGCAGCACTTCCTTGCTCGGAATCGACGCGAGTGATTTCACCCCGTCTGCAGTCAGAGCTTTGCCGGCGTAGGCGCCGCCTTTGACGATCAGCTTGTCGTTGCTTTTGGCAAAGTCGGAGATGACTTTGGCCGCGGCGACAGCATCTTCAGAAAAACCGTAGATCAGCGGACCGACCATGCTCTCCGAGGCGACCTCGAACGGCGTACCAGCAACGGCGCGGCGAGCGAGCGTGTTCTTCAAAACATGAAGGTACACGCCCTTTTCGCGCGCTGTCTTTCGCAGCACGTTCAAGTGTTCCACGGTGAGGCCACGGTATTCAGCCAGCGCGAGCGTTTGTGAGCGGGCCGCTTGGGCCGCCACATCCGTCACCACGGTCTGTTTCTCGTTGCGATTGAGACTCAAGGTCTGCTCCTCACATTCGGTGCCTTGCGGCCGTTGCCGGCCCTGGGGCACCACTCGGGTTCAGCGACCATCCGAACGGGAATCTTGCGAATCCTGATTCGGCGGGACCGCCATCTGCGCTGGCTTGTTGCGAGCCATGCGGCCCGCCGTCCATTAAGCGATCACGAAGATCGCACCAGCGGTCTTGGATGACCTGCACCGCTCGTTAGAACAACGCAGCCCACCAAACACCTTCAGCCGGCACCAGACTCGTGCCGACTCTTGATTGAATTAAGCCGCCGCTGGCGCCGTGTTGATTGACGCAATTTCGACGCGAGCACCAACACCCATCGACGATGACACCGCCACCTTGCGCAGGTAGATGCCTTTGCTCGAAGCCGGCTTGGCCTTGTTGAGCGCCTCAATCAGCGCGCGCAGATTTCCGACGAGCTTGTCGGTATCAAACGAGCGGCGACCGATCGTGCCGTGGACGATGCCCGCCTTGTCGACGCGGAATTGCACCTGACCCGCCTTGGCGTTGCGAACCGCTTGGGCGACGTCAGGCGTCACCGTGCCGACTTTCGGATTCGGCATCAGGCCGCGAGGGCCCAGGATCTGACCCAACGTACCAACCACGCGCATCGTGTCGGGCGAGGCGATCACCACGTCGAAGTTCATCACACCGGCCTTGATCTGCTCGGCGAGGTCTTCCATGCCCACGATATCTGCACCGGCGGCTTTGGCCTCTTCGGCTTTGGCACCCTGCGCGAAAACAGCAACACGCTTGGTTTTGCCGGTACCGTTGGGCATCACCACCGCGCCGCGAACGACTTGATCCGACTTTTTAGCGTCGATGCCGAGTTGAACAGCCACGTCGATCGACTCATCGAACTTGGCAGTTGCACATTCCTTGACGATTGCGAGCGCATTGTCGAGCGGATACAGCTTGGTGCTCTCGACTTTGCCGGCGAGCGCCTTTTGACGTTTTGTGAGCTTTGCCATGATCAAACCACCCCTTCCACGGTGATGCCCATCGAACGAGCGGTGCCCGCAACGGTGCGAACGGCGGCGTCAAGATCTGCGCCGGTCAAGTCTTTGATCTTGACCTTGGCGATTTCTTCAGCTTGGGCGCGCGTGAGCTTGCCAACTTTGTCAACGTGGGGCTTTGCCGAACCTTTGTCCAACTTCAGCGCCTTTTTGATCAAGACGGAAGCCGGCGGGCTTTTCAGTACGAAAGTGAACGACTTATCTGCGAAAGCGGTGATCACGACCGGCAGAACCAGTCCAGGTTCCATCCCGGAAGTCTGCGCGTTGAACGCCTTGCAGAATTCCATGATGTTGAGGCCACGCTGACCCAGCGCAGGGCCGATCGGGGGTGAGGGATTGGCTTTCCCCGCAGGGACTTGCAGCTTGATAAAGCCGACGATTTTCTTGGCCATTGATTTCTCCAGTTCAACCGCAGCGGCCTGCCACGGCTGTTGAGTACAAACGCAAAGGGCTGGGTCTTGCGACTTACCTTGGCTCCTCCCGCCGGCGTCTCGTTACCGGCTAAAACGGGCAGGATTTGCAAGCGTCACCACCTGCCAGTCCCTGCCAGCACTGTTCGAAATCAGACCTTCTCGACCTGCGCGAAGTCCAGCTCCACGGGGGTCGCGCGCCCAAAGATCGTCACGGACACACGCACCTTGGACTTGTCGTAGTTGACATCCTCGACGGCACCATTGAAATCCGTGAACGGACCTTCCTTGATCCGCACCAGCTCACCAACCACCCACTGCACCTTCGGCCGCGGCTTTTCCACGCCCTCTTGCATTTGATGAACGATTTTCAGCACCTCGGCGGCGGAAATTGGCGAAGGCCTGTTCTTTGCACCACCGACAAAACCGGTCACTTTGCTGGTGTGCTTCACCAGATGCCAGGTGTCATCGGCCATTTCCATTTCAACCAAGACGTAGCCCGGAAAGAAACGCCGCTCAGAGACTGTCTTCTTGCCGTTCTTGAGCTCGACAACCTCTTCCATGGGAACAAGGATGCGGCCAAACTTGCTTTGCATCTCAGAGCGATCAATGCGCTCACGCAGGTTGCGCTCCACGGCCTTTTCCATGCCCGAATAGGCGTGCACGACATACCAGCGTTTGTTTCCAACCGGCGCCATCGACGGCTCGGCAGCTTCTTCAGCGATGTTGATTTCTTCAGTCATAGCTTTCACCCCTTTCGGGCTCTCAACGTCGCCAACCCAAGATCACGTCGTACAGCAACCACTCAAGCGTTTTGTCGGTGAACCAGAGAAACAGCGCCATGATGAAGACAAAGGCAAACACATAACCCGTCATTTGCATGGCCTCCTTGCTGGTCGGCCATACAACCTTGCGCACTTCGCGCACGGAGTCATTGCCATACGCAATCAGTTGCTTGCCCGCCTCGGCCGTGAAGAACGTTGCAACGGCCGCAGCCAGAAGCACCACCAAGGCCACCACCCGCAGCCAGAGGTCTTGCTTGCCAAGGGCGTAAAACGCCACAACGGCAGCCACGACAAGAACAGCCGCAACTGCCAGCTTGGCCTTGTCAGCACCGGTGGAGATCGTTTCGACTTGCGGAAGATTCGCCATGGTTCTCGGTTTGTTTCGGGCTCGCCGCCGCTGGGCCGCGCCGCCTCTTTCAGCAGCAAAGCCCGCTTGCACTCAAGGTGTCATCGCGGGCTACTGCTGCGGTTGCCAGAGTGTTATCTGGCAGGGGCGGAGGGCATCGAACCCCCAACCTCTGGTTTTGGAGACCAGCGCTCTGCCAATTGAGCTACGCCCCTTCAGTTACCTTGGTAGAACGATCAGGCAATGATCTTCGCCACGACACCCGCACCAACAGTGCGGCCGCCCTCACGAATGGCGAAGCGCAGGCCTTCTTCCATCGCGATCGGGTTGATCAA
>JAYWGR010000176.1:0-4507 GCA_043778145.1 Rhizobacter sp. | reverse complement strand
GAGATGAACAACGGCTGCATCTGCTGCACGGTGCGCGGCGACCTGGTGCGCATCCTCGGCGAGCTGCACCACAAGCGCGAGGCTGGCATGCTGGCCTTCGACCGCGTGATCATCGAAACCACGGGCCTCGCTGACCCGGCGCCGGTGGCGCAGACCTTCTTCGTCGATGACGAGATCGGCATGCGCTATCTGCTCGACGCCATCGTCACACTGGTCGATGCCAAGCATGCGATGGCGCAACTCGACGAGCACCACGAAGCGCAGGAGCAAGTGGGCTTTGCCGACCGCATCCTGATCTCGAAGACCGATCTGGTGTCCACCGACGAAGCACGGGCGCTGGAACAGCGCTTGAAGCGCATGAATGCGCGCGCACCGATCAGCGCCACGCATTTCGGACAGACGCCGATCGATCAACTGCTGGACATTCGCGGCTTCAACCTGAGTGCCATCCTGGAGATCGAGCCCGAATTTCTGACGGATGTGAGCCATGAACACGATGACGACGTGACGAGCTTCGTGTTCCGCGCCGAACGGCCTTTCGACAACGGGCGGCTGGACGAGTTCTTTGGCGCGATCCTGCAGGTCTACGGCCCCAAACTGATGCGCTACAAAGGCGTGATCGCCGTGGCGGGCGTGGACAAGCGTGTCGTGCTGCAAGGCGTGCACATGCTGATGGGCAGCGATCAGGGCGCTGCCTGGAAGAAGGGTGAGGCGCGCGACAGCAAGATCGTCTTCATCGGCAAGGACATGCCGAAGGACGTGATCCTGGATGGCTTGGAGCAATGCCTGGTGCCGGTCGGCAAGGGTCCCAAGGCCAAGGCGATGCCATGGCCGAACTGATGCTTCACCCTCGAACCAGCGTGCAGCAGGTTGAACTCCGGTCCACATCGCCGTTGCGGCGGCGCAGAAAGCGCAGCAGTTTGGGGTAGGCAGCCGTGAACTGCGCGTGCCAGCGCGCAGCGTGGAAGGTCATGGCCGAGGCGTGTTCTGTGCGATGCGCCACAGCACACCCGACGGATCGGTCAGCGTGAAATCGCGCATCGCCCAGGAGCGCTGCTCGGGTGGTGTCAGGGCGCTGCCGTAGCGGCCGGACAAGTCGGCGGCTTGCACATGCTGCCACCAGGCCTCCACGTCCTCTACCAGCAGGTGCATCATGAAGTTCGAGGCGTGCATCTGCACATAGAACTCCTGCAACAGGAAGCTCACGTTGCCATGATGGAAGTACGCAACACCGTCGGTGTCTGACGCCAGCGTGAAGCCCAGGTCTTGGTAGAAGCGCTTGGACAGCGCGTAGTCCTTTGCCGGAACAAAGGCCTTGATCTCGACGGCCTGCAAAGAGGAATTCAACATCGTGTCCTGCGGACCCATGGCACTTGCTCCTCAGCTAAATAGGGGGACTTGTTGATTCACGTGCAGGTCGATTCGACGCAGCAGGCAACGCACAGCCAAGACGAGGCCCGCAACGCCAACCGCTGCCGACATGGCAAACAACATCGCACAGATGGCCAGCCAGCACCACACGAGCGCAGGTGCCATCTCGCGATAGCTCTCGCCGTCCACCCACCAGCGCACACCTTCGGTCTCGGGCGACGCGGGCGCAAAGGCCATGCTGGCCAATGGCAGCGCCTCGTCCCTGCAGGCGGTCGGCGTGACGCCGAGCACCCGTCTTGGCGTGCTCCAGGGCCACAGGCTGCGCAGCGTCAAACCTCCTTCGTCTTGCTCGATGCGCAGCACGTCCAACCCGGTCACCCAACGGCCACGCCACAGCGGCTCGGAAGACACCCGCTGGTACCACCCGGCGATGTTCTCGGCCGGCCGCTCGATGTTCGGCAAGGGCGGCAACGGCCGAGCTTGCCAGAGCTGTGCCGCCACGGCATCGGTGAGCTGCTTCAGTGTGGCCACGTCGTCGGTGTTGAGCATGATGACCATGCCTTTGCCAATGTTCGGTGCGAAACCGATGGTCGCTCGAAAACCATCAATACGACCAGTCTGCCCGAGCATCAAACGATCAGTCGCCACGAACCGCAGCAAACCACGACCCGGTGCACCGGCCGCTGCGCCCTGCCGCCCTGCCAACGCCGAGGTACCGATGGCCATGTGCGCAATGCCGCAAGGCTCGATCACGTTGCCGGCAGCGCGTTCGCCGTAGCGCAGAAGCATTTGCACTGCGCAGCGTTGGGTCTGGGGCATTTTGGCGGCGTTGCCGGTGCTGCTGTGGGCCAGCGGCGTGTGACTGTGGCGGCGGCGGCGCTGACACGGCCGGTGCCACGCCGAGCAGTTTGGCCCATGGCACCGTCAGAAACTGAACGTGGCCCCCACGCCCACGCGCCTGGGCTTTTCTGGCGGTCCGAAGTTGACGTTTGAGTAGATCGTCCCCGGAAAGGAGCGCTCGAAGTAGCGCGCGTTGCCCAAGTTTTCGCCGTAAAGATAGAGTTCCCACGCCTGGCGCTTGAAGCCCAGCTTGCCGTTGACCATCGTGTAGCCCGGTTGCCTCTGCGTGTTCTCCCGGTCATAGAAGTAATCGGCGAAGCGCGTTGCATCGGCGCGCACGAAGACGCCGTTGTCGGCTTTCCAGGCCAACGAGAGGCCCACCGAATGCGCGGGGGTCAAGACCACGCGCTTGCCGTCAAAGTTGCTGCCATCCGGGTTGCGATAGCGCAGGTAACGGGCATCGACGTATGCAAACACGGCACCCAGTTCGAGCGATCGATTGGGCCGCCACTGCGTTTCGATCTCTGCGCCGCGGCTGCGTACTTTGTCAACGTTGGTGAGGTAGCGCACCAGTGGCGTCACACGCACCGTGTCCTGATATTCCTTGGCGTTGGCTAAGAACAGCGCCAGGTTCAGCGAGAGCTGCTTGTTCAGCCATTCGGTCTTCACGCCCAACTCGGTGCTGGTGGTGATTTCGGGGCGGTAGCCAAAAGGCAGACCGGCGGGTGATTCCGGCACTATGCCGCTGGGTTTCCACCCACGCGCCACGTCCACGTAAGCCAGGACGTCGCCACTGACACGCAGGTCTGCGCCCAGCCTCGGCAGCCACTGATCGGATGAGACGGTTTGGTCGCGGCCACCGCTGACCGTGGCGCCGCGACGCTTGACAGTCTCGAAGCGCAGGCCGCCAGTCAGGCCCAGCGCGTCGTCAAAAAGGCGCACTGTGGTCTGGCCGAAAACGGCACGGCTGCGGTTCTCGTACAGAAGATCGATGAAGGGCGCCTCGTTCCCCGGCAGCACCGCAATGCTGCCCACGCCGTCTTCGTGTTCGTGGCTGAAGTAGGCGCCAGCGACCCACACGAAACGTTCCGGCGCTGCGGCCGGCGACTGCAGCCGGAACTCTTGGCTCTGTTGTCTGTAGCCACCGGCAAAGCCTGCTGCCAGACCTGGCGCAACGAAGGCGCCGGGCGGTGCACCGAACAAAGCCCCGGCGTCGACCGGCGCGGCCGTGTCGTCCAGATCGTAGCCGCGGAAGAAGTTCTTTTGCTTGCGGCTGGAAGTGATCGACGTGAACTGGAAGGCCTCACCGCTGTAGGCGGCCTTGAAGGATCCGGCGGTTTCTCTTTGCCCCACCGCGCCCGGCGTGTTGACCCAGACCTCGTGCTGGCCGAGCAAGGGCGCGCCGGGCACCGCGGCGGCATAAGCGGCCGGGTCCAGCGGCAGGTAGTGGTAGGGCCCACCGGTGTCGGCGATGTCGCGCTGTTGCAGCAGCAGATTCAGGTCCCACTGCGCGTTGGGCTGCCAGCGCAGCTTGGCGCGCACGGCTTCGGTGTCCTGTTTGTTGTAGGGGCTCCCGTCGAAACGGTTGGTGATGAATCCGTCGGACTTCTCCTTGGCGACCGCCAGGCTGGCGGTCAGCTCGGGCGAGTCCGCGCCCAGCAAAGGGCCGGCGATGCGGGCGCGCACCAGTCGGCTGTTGTAGCTTCCGTACTCGACCTCCGCCTCGCCGCCGAAGGTGGTCGACGGTGCAGCGGTTGTGATGTTGATGACACCCGCTGGCGTGTTTGCGCCATAGAGCGTGCTCTGAGGTCCGCGAAGCACCTCGATGCTCTGCATGTCGAACAGGATGCTGCTGTAGCTGCTGAGGTCACTGAACGGCACGTCGTCGATGTAGAGGCCCACCGACGGGTCTTTGGAGAAGTCACTGTTGAAGAAGCCACGGATGCCGATCGAGCCCTTGTTGCCGCGGCCACCGGAACTCGACACACGGAAGTTCGGTACGAAAGCTTGAAGTTGCTCCACCGAGCGGATGCGTGCGTCCTTGATCTGTTCTTTGGACAGGACGGTGGCCGACTGCGGCGTTTCTTGCAGGTTGTCCACGCGCTTGCGGGCGCCGGTGACGGTGACGGTTTCGAGCTGCGCATCGGCTGACGTGCCCGACGTGGCGGATGTACCCGACGCCCCAGATGCTGCCAACGCAGCTGGCGCAGCCACTGACTGTCCAGCGGCAGGCGAAGTCAGGCTGCAACACGAGACCAGCACGCCGAGCAGGGATGTCGTGCGATGGGTGGGGAGG
>JAYWGR010000175.1:0-40404 GCA_043778145.1 Rhizobacter sp. | reverse complement strand
AGACACCCCACCACACCACGAAACCGGCGCTCTGGAACGGCAGCTTGCCGAGCAAAGGCAGCGCCGCCAACATCGTCACCCACCACGCGCCGCCGCGCCGCGCACCTGCGGCACCACGGCGCGCGGCAGCCAGCGCCATGCACAGGCCGAGCGCCTGCAGCGCGATGCCGCCTGCAATGAGCCCAATGGTGGCAACGATGGGCAGCGCCTCACCAGCCGATGTCGCCGCCGCCCACCACACCATCAGGCTGATTGCGCCGCCGTACCACGCGTAGGCCGTGCCGCCGAAGAGCTTGCCCCACGTGAGCTGCCAGGCGGTGAGTGAGGACAGGCGTTGCGCATCCCACGTCGCCTCACTCACTTCATCGAGCAGCGCAGCGCTCGCAAGCCGAGCGCCGTAGGCCCAGACCAGGACGACGAAGCCAGCTTCCGCGATGCTGACCAACGCGCTGCTGCCCCTGAGCGCGATGGCCGCGAAGATCAAGCCGAGCACGGCCGGCATGCCGATGAGGCGCGTCGCCGAGAACTCCAGCCACAGCTGGCGGCGGAACTCCGGATTGCGTGCAACGAGGTTCCATTTCATGAGCCGGCTCCAACGCTTCGCAAATAGCGCTGCTGCAAGTTCTCGCGTTGCTCGGCGAAGGCGATGACCGCAAACCCGGCGCCGATCAACCGCGCCAGCAAATCGGCCTGCTGCGGCTCGCTGCCACTGAAGCCGAAGGTGATCGCTTGCGCATCGTCGCCATCGGGCATGGCGGCCAGACCAGCTTCGCGCACGAGCCACTGCTGCGCACGCAGCGGTGAATGGTCAGCCGATGCGCTGACGGCGAGGCGCAGCCGCAAGCGCCGCGTGCCGGCCGAGACCTCGGCGGAGGCGGCCCCCAGCGCCCGGTACTCGACCACGCGCCCGTCTCGCATCATCAGCATGTGGGTCGAATATTCGTCGAGCTCGGCCAAGATGTGCGACGACACCAGCAAGGTCATGCCCTCATCGCGGAGGCTCCGAAACAGCGCCGCCAGACTGGCGCGCGCCTCGGGGTCCAGGCCCGACGCAGGCTCGTCGAGGATCAACAGCGCCGGCCGGTGGATCAGCGATTGACCAATCGCCACGCGTTGCCGTTGGCCGCGCGAGAGCGCGCTGCACAGCCGGTCGAGCAAGCTGCCAAGCCCCAAGCGCTCGGCCACCGGGCCGATTGCGTGCCGCGCATCGACCTCGCTCGCGCCGTGAGCCAGCGCCGAATAGGTGAGCGCCTGCCGCACCGTCAGCGCGCTGTAGACGCCGAAGCTGTCGGCCAAGAACCCGAGATGCCGGTGGCTTTCGCGCGGCTCGGCGATCACGTCGACGCCGGCCACATGGATGCGGCCGGCCAGCGGCGTCTCCAACCCGGCGATGCAGCGCATCAGCGTCGTCTTGCCGGCGCCGTTCGGGCCGACGAGCGCCGTCACGCTGCCGCGTTCGATGCGGCACGACACGGCGTGCAGTGCGCGCTGCCGGCCGTAATCGTGGACGAGTTCGCTGACTTCAACGAGGGCGCTCACCTCAAAGCACCATCTTGACCATCGGGTGAGTCGACAGCGTGCGGTAGAGCTCGTCGAGCTGCTCGCGGCTGGTGGCGGTGACGGTGACGGTCACGCCGAGGTATTTGTCGCCGCTGCTCGGGCGCAGCTCGACGGTCGCGGCGTCATAGCCCGGGTCGAATTGCTTGGCGATGGTGACGATGGCGTGCACGAAGCCGTCGACGTTCAAGCCCATCACCTTGATGGGGAACTGCGACGGGTACTCGATCAGCGATGGTTCAGTGGGCAGGGTCATGGTTGTTGCGCTCATGCGGCAGCGGATCGGGTCGCTCGCTGCGTTTTCAAATTGGCTTCAGATCGATTGCGTCGCTTTGGCGCGTTGATAGGCCTCGTGCAGGCGCGCGTACACCGGCCCGGGCTTGCCGCGCAGCGCGCCATGGCCGACCGACTGGCCGTCGAGCGTGGTGATCGGCAGCAGCTCTTTTGTGGCCGAGCTCAGCATCAACTCGTCGGCCGAGAACACATCGGCCTCCGGGATCGGCCGCAGGTTGTAGGCAATGCCAGCCTCTTCGCAGAGCTCGCGGACGAGGTCATAGCGAATGCCCTCGAGCACGTGCTCACTCTTCGGTGGGCCCAACACCGCGCCCTCGTGCACGACCCACACGTTGCTCGCCGATGCCTCGGTGAGAAAGCCATCGCGAAACATCACCGTCTCGGCGGCGCCATGGTCGGCCGACATCTGCCGCGCCAGCACGTTGCCGAGCAGCGAAATGCTTTTGATGTCGCCCCGCTCCCAACGGAAATCGCGTGCGCTGATGCACGCTACGCCTTGGTGGCGCTGCTCCGCGGTCGGCGGCTTCATGGCGCTGGCCATCATGAACACGGTGGGCGCGATGTCGGCCGGCATCACATGGTCGCGAGGCGCCACGCCGCGCGTCACTTGCAAATAGATGATCTGGTCTGCGGCGCCGGTCTTGGCAGTCAACGCGGCGATGAGGTGGCGGCTGCGCTCGAGCCACTCTGCTGCTGACAGCGGATTGGCGATGCGGATCTTGCCGAGGCTGCGCCCGAGCCGCGCCATGTGTTCATCAAACCGGAACAAGCGGCCGCCATAAACGGGCAGCGCCTCATAGACGCCATCACCAAAGATGAAGCCGCGGTCCAGCACCGAGACCTTGGCCTCGTGCAGCGGGCCGTATTCACCGTTGAGGTAGCAGAGCGTGTCAGGCAGGGGTTGCATCGAGCCTCCGATCTGGTGTGACGAACAAAAGGCGGCAAATCAGCTTACTTGATCCAGAGCCGCAGCGCGTCCCAGGCGCGGCCGAAGATGCCGGCTTGCTCCACCGGCTCCAGCACGACCAGCGGCACATCGACGAGCGCCGCTCCGCCAGCCGTGCTGACCTTGATCGTGCCGACGCGTTGGCCTTTGGAAAGCGGCGCGACCAGCGGCTCGGTGCGCTCGATCTTCGTCTGCAGCTTGCCGGCTTCGCCCTTGGGCACGGTGACGAACAAGCCGCCCGCGGTGCCGAGCTTGGCGAGCTTGTCTTTGCCCTTCCAGACTTCGGGCGTGGCGATGGGTTTGGCGTCATCAAAGAGGCGCACCGTGTCGAACGACAGGAAGCCCCAATTCAGGAGCTTCTGGCTTTCGTTGGCACGCGCTTCCATCGAGTTCGTGTTGAGCAGCACGGTCAGCAGGCGCCGCTTGCCAGGGCTCGCGCCGTTGGCGCCGAGATTCGGGAATTCGCGCTGCGCGGTCGCGATCATGCAGTAGCCAGCCGCCTCGGTGTAGCCGGTCTTCATGCCGTCAACGGTCGGGTCGCGGCGCAGCAGCAGGTTGCGGTTGGGCTGGTTGATGTTGTTGTACTTGTACTCCTTGATGGAGTCGTACGCGAAGAGCTCCGGGTAGTCGCGGATGATGTGCGCGGCGATCACCGAGAGGTCACGCGCAGTGCTCTTGTGGCCCGGCTCGGTCAGTCCCGCCACGTTTTTGAACACCGTGTTCTTCAAGCCCCAAGCCTGCGCCTGGCGATTCATCATCGCCACGAACTGCTCCACGCTGCCGGCCACGCCTTCGGCCAACACCACGGCGGCGTCGTTGCCGCTCTGCACGATCAGGCCGCGCAGCAGTTCGTCGACCGTGGGTGTCATGGTGGTGTCGATGAACATCAGCGAGCCGCCGCCCTTGCGCTCATCCCAGGCGCGCTTGGATACCGGCAGCGCCTGCTCGAGCGTGAGCTTCTTTTCTTTGATGGCTGTCCAGACGACATAGCCCGTCATCAGCTTGGTGAGCGAGGCGGGGTCGGCCGAGACATCAGCGTCGCGCTCGGCGAGGACCTGGTTGCTGGTGACATCGAGCACGAAGTAGCTCTTGGCCGCCACCTCGGGCGCTTGCGGCGCTTGAGCACGGGCGAAGCCTGCGCACGCGAGCGACAAGACGATGAGAGAAATGATGCGTTTCATGGAAAACCTGTTGAATGACGAGTGAGGAGCCGGGCCGCGCGAGGCGGCGCGGCTCAAGAACCTGTGGGTGCCTGCAATTGCTGCGCGACGACGCGCTTGAGCAGACCCAATTGGCCGTGAAAGAAGTGCCCTACGCCGGGGAACACGATCACGGGCAATGCTTGCGGGCGAGCCCAAGCGAGCGTGGCCGCGAGCGGCACCACGTCGTCGGCTTCGCCGTGAATCACGATGGTGTCGGCCGGCACATGGGCCATCGCCTGCTTCTCGGTCGACGGGCCGACAAGCACCAGCCGCTCGGCCTTGGCATCGGCGGCCAGCCGCTGCGCCGCCTCGGCGATCACCCACGCGCCGAATGAAAAGCCGGCCAGCAGCAACGGCTCGCCGGCTGTGCGGTGCGCGGTGATGACGGCGAGCGCGTCTTCGACTTCACCGGCGCCATGGCCCCAAGCGCCTTCGGAGCCGCCGATGCCGCGGAAGTTGAAACGCACGCTGCGCCAGCCGAGTTGGACGACGGCGCGGGCCAAGGTCTGCACGACCTTGTTGTCCATCGTGCCGCCGAACTGCGGGTGCGGATGCGCGATGACGGCCGTGCCGCGCGCGGGCGCAACCGCCGCATAGGACAAATCAATGGCGCATTCGATGGCGCCAGCCGGCCCAGCGACGCTGGCGCGAACGGTGCCCGCGTTCATGCGCTGCACCTCGGCGCGCGCAGCCTCAACGGCCAACCTCCGGCGCCAGCAACAAGCGCTCGACGACCTTGCCGCCTTTGAGGTGCGAGTCGACGATCTCGTCGATGTCGGCCTCGTCGACGAAGGTGTACCAAACAGCCTCGGGATAAACCACCGCCACCGGCCCGCCAGCACATCGATCAAGGCAGCCGGCTTTGTTGACGCGCACGCCGCCGGGGCCGGCGAGGCGCTCGCCTTTGACGCGCTTCTTGCAATGGTCGAATCCGGCTTGTGCGCCTTGCGGGGCGCAGGAGTCTTCGCCCTTGTCGCGTTGGTTGAGGCAGAAAAAGATGTGTCGCTGGTAATAGCTCATCTCGGGGATTTTAAGGAGGCGATTCCGTGCTGGCAGCCATGCCCCCGTGGGCAGCATCCCGCGCCGCAAGGCGCACCAGCAGATAGGCGATGGCGACATATGGCCACAACCAGCCCACCCAACGCGCTGCACCATGAAAGCGGATGAAGCGGCCCTGCTCCCGGGCTTGCAGACTGTCGGCGAAGTAAGGGTCGGCTGGCGCATTGCCGACCAGCATCACCAGCGCGGTAAAGGCGATGAGCGCCACACCCGCGATCGCGCGGCGCGGCAGCCAGCAGAGCATCGCCGCCACCACGGCGCCAGCGGCCATGCCCGAGAGCGCGCGCGGCGTGCTCCAGGCCAACGCATGCTGCGGGCCGAAGTTGAGCGCCGTCGACAGCGTGGTGACCGCCATGCCCAACACCACCGCGCCGGCAATGAGCACCAAGCGCCGCCAGCTCCGGTGCGATACCGCAAACGCCAGCAAACACGGTGCGAGCAAGCCGAGCCCAACGGCACACAACTCGCCGGCCGGCGACAACCCATCCGACGCATCCTCGAACGGGTTCACCTCGGCCAGCCAGGCGGCGGCGGGCGTGTCTGCCAGCAGCGCCATCACGGCCTCTTGCGCTGGCGCCACCACTTGGCCCACGCCGAGCGGCACCGGCGCCGGAAACAGCAGCCCGATGGGCCAGAGCAGCAACAACGCCAGGCCACCCGCGCTGCGCCCGATGAACCAACGGTCGCGCGCGAGCTGCCACTGATCGACCCAGCCGCAGCGGTCAACCGCCCAGCCGATGATGACGCCGAGCAGTGCGCCGAGCGTGTTCAGGCCGAAGTCGACGTTCGATGCCACGCGCAGTGGCAGGAAGTTCTGCATCAGCTCCATCACAAACGACAAGCCGCCGCCCGCTGCAATACCGGCCAACGCAGCGGCCAAACGGCGCGAGCCCGTGCGCACCAGCGCGCCGAACACCAATGCGCCGAGCGGGATGTAGCCAATCAGGTTGGAGGTGAGGTCGAACCATGTCCACCAGCGCGGCCAAGGCAGCGTGAGGAAGGCCAGCGGCGACACGCCAGGCACGCGCCACCCCGTGAAGGGATAGAGGCTCGCGTAGGCAATCAACGCGGCGAAGAGAAACGCCAGCGGCGCCGCGGAGCTGCGGTGGCGCGGCGCGGGCATGACCTAGAACGGCTTGACGACCACCAGCACGACGATCGCCGTGAAGATCAACACCGCCGATTCATTGAAGACGCGGAACCAGCGCTCGCTGCGCCGATTGGTGAATTGCTCGAACTTGCGAAGCAACGAGCGGCACATGTGGTGATAGCCGATCGCCAGCACCACCAGCGCAAGCTTGGCGTGCAACCAGCCACCGGGATAGGCAGCGCGGTTGCTCAACCACAGCCAGAGGCCAAGGCCGATGGCCGGCACCATCAAAAGGCTGCTGAAGCGGTAGAGCTTGCGCGCCATCAGCAAGAGGCGCTCGCGCTCGGCATGGCTGTCAGCGGGCACGCTTGCAAGGTTGACGAAGAGCCGCGGCAAGTAGAAGAGACCAGCGAACCAGCTGGCGACGAAGACGATGTGAAAGGCTTTGATCCAGAGCATCGATCGATTATGGCGGCGGGGGTTTTGCGGGCTGGGCAAGCCGCCGCAAAGCCGCATGAAGTGCGCCGCACCAGAAAAAAGCCCCGACCACCAGGCCAGGGCTTTGAAGGCCTCATCGCTGTCTTCACGGCGAGGCACCTGCTCAGGGAGGAAGCAGGGAATGACAGCCCTGCGGCTATCATCCGACCGCGATTTTAACAGGTGTAACAGTGTTGATTACATTTGCATGACACCGTAGAAACGCGAGGTTTGGCGCCCTCTTCAGCGGCTTGGAGGACGCGATTTCGCCCCACCCATCGCCGCTGGCAGCAACCCGGACCAAACCACCGTGCACACCCCACCGCCCTACCCCGCCAGCCGCCCGCGTCGGCTGCGTCGCGATGACTTCACCCGCGCCCTTGTTCGCGAGCATCGCCTGCATGCATCCGATCTGATCCTTCCCGTGTTCGTGCTCGATGGTCACGGCGTGACCCAAGACGTGGGCTCCATGCCCGGCGTGCAGCGCTTGAGCCTCGACCGCCTGATGCCTGTTGCCGAAGACTGCGTGAAGCTCGGCATCCCGGTGATGGCTTTGTTCCCGGTGATCGAGCCGTCACTCAAGACCGAAGACGGCCGCGAAGCGCTCAACCCGAATGGCTTGGTGCCCACGGTTGTGAAAGCACTGAAGAAGCAGTTCCCGATGCTCGGCATCATGACCGACGTGGCGCTCGACCCGTTCACCAGCCACGGCCAAGACGGCCTGCTCGCCACCGAGCCGAGCGAGAACGGCTACATCCTCAACGACGCCACCGTGAAGGTGCTGAGCGCTCAAGCGCTGGTGCAAGCCGAAGCCGGCGTCGACATCGTTGCGCCGAGCGACATGATGGACGGCCGCATCGGCGCGATCCGCCAAGCCCTCGAAGCCAAAGGCCTGGTGCACACGCGCATCATGGCTTACAGCGCCAAGTACGCGAGTGCCTTCTACGGGCCGTTTCGCGATGCCGTTGGCTCGGCCGCGAACCTCGGCAAAAGCAACAAAAAGGTCTACCAAATGGACCCGGGCAACAGCGACGAAGCGCTGCGCGAAGTGGCGCTCGATCTGGCCGAAGGTGCTGACATGGTGATGGTCAAACCCGGCATGCCTTACCTCGACATCGTGCGCCGCGTGAAAGACGAGTTCCGCGTGCCGACCTTCGCCTACCAAGTCAGCGGCGAATACGCGATGCTCAAAGCCGCAGCCCAAAACGGCTGGCTCGACCACGACGCGGTGATGCTCGAGAGCCTGCTGGCCTTCAAGCGGGCCGGCGCTGATGGCGTGCTCAGCTACTTCGCGCTCGACGCGGCCCGTTGCCTGAAATCTGCCTGAGCCCTTGAGCCCGCTGAATTCGAGCGTGCGCATCTTCCACATCCAGGGCGACCAATTCGCCGAGCTCGCCGCGCTCCCCGAGACTTTGCCGCCCGCCGGCTACCTGTGGGCCAGCACCGGGCGCGACGAGCTCGAAGCGCAACTCGCCGACATGCAGACCGCATTGCAGCGCTGGACCGGCAGCCAGATCGTCGACCTCCACGTGAGCGACCTGCTCAACCGGCAGCTTCCCTCCCAGTACGACTACACATCGTGGTACGACATCCTGGTGTTTCGTCGGCTGGTGGCCGGGCCCGGCACCAGTGCGGGCAACGCTGGCACCGCGGACGAACTGCCGCTCACGCCGACCGACGTGCGCACCGCGCTCGACGCGATCGACACCAGCCCAGTCGGCTTTGCCCTCTTCGACCGCGTGCTGCTCACCGTTCACCCCGGCGATTGCCAAGTGCGCGACTTCTTCGCGCAGCGGCTGCAAAGCCAGGCGAGCGCGCCGGATGGTCGAGGTGAGCTGCGCAATGAGTTGCGCAATGAGGTTCGCAACGACGTGCGCAACACCGCCCGCATGCCACCCACGCCGGCCGACCTGATGCTGCGCATGGTCAACCACATGGTGGATGGCTACCTCGAGCTTCGGCGGTTGCTCACGCGCAACCTCGGCTTTTTGCAACAGCAGCTCTTCAATCCCGGCGCCGATTTCAGCAGCTGGCCGCTGCTGCTCGAATCGCGCAACACGCTTCATCTGCTCGAAGACACCTGCGAAGACCAGCGCGCCGCCATCACCGAATGGATCGACGGCCTCGACGAACTGCCCGACGAACCCGACAAAGCCGCCCGCCGCGAACGCGAGCTGCTGCGTGTTCGCTCGCGCGACGTGCTGGAACACATCGAACGCGTGCTCACGCATGTGCGCCGGCTCGAATCATCGGCCGAGAACGCGGTGCAGATGCACTTCTCGGCGCAGAGCAACCGCACCAACGAGATCATGCGCACGCTGACGGTGCTGACCGCGATCTTCATGCCGCTCAACCTCGTTACCGGCTTTTTCGGCATGAACTTCGAAGGCCTGCCGCTGATCCACAGCCGCACCGGCTTCTGGACGATCTTCGGCGTGATGCTCGTGCTTGGCGTGGGAGCGAGCGTCTTCTTTTGGCGCAAACGGTACCTGGTGCGGTCAAAAGCCGGCTGACGGCCTAACGCCGATATGGGTCGGCGAAGCCAAGCGCAGCCAGGATCTCCGTCTCGCGCGCTTCCATGAGCTCAGCCTCGGCCTCGATTTCGTGGTCATGGCCCTGCGCGTGAAGCGTGCCGTGAACCAGCAAATGCGCGTAGTGCGCGACCAGCGGCACGCCGAGCTCGGCGGCTTCGCGGCGCAGCACAGGGCCGCACAGCACGAGGTCGGCTGCGACAACTGGCTCGCGGCTGTAATCGAACGTCAGCACGTTGGTGGCGTAATCTTTGCCGCGGAAGTCTCGGTTCAGCACTTGCCCCTCTTCCGCACCGACGACGCGCACCGTGATCTCGCCCTCCCGATCGAGCGCCGCACGAATCCAGCGGCTGACCACGTGGCGGGGCAGCAGCGGCCGATCGGCCGGGTCGGCAAACTGGAGCGACAAGCTCAGGGCGGGGCGGGCCACGCGCATCGCGTTATTCCGACCGCGCGGCGTCGTAGGCCTCGACGATGCGCGCAACGAGCGGGTGCCGCACCACATCGATCGATGTGAAGTGCGTCGTCGCGATGCCGCGCACGCGGCGCAGCACGCGCTCGGCGTCGATCAGGCCAGAGACGCTGCCGCGCGGCAGGTCGATCTGGCTCACGTCGCCGGTGATCACCGCTTTGGCGCCGAAGCCGATGCGCGTCAGGAACATCTTCATCTGCTCGGGCGTGGTGTTCTGCGCTTCATCCAGGATCACGAACGCGTGATTCAAGGTGCGGCCGCGCATGAAGGCGAGCGGCGCGATTTCGATCGTGCCTTTCTCGAAAGCGCGGGTGACCTTGTCGAGGCCCATCAGGTCGTAGAGCGCGTCGTAGAGCGGGCGCAGATATGGGTCGACCTTTTGCGCCAGGTCGCCGGGCAAGAAGCCGAGGCGCTCGCCGGCCTCGACTGCCGGGCGCGTCAAGATGATGCGTTGGACCGCGCTGCGCTCGAGCGCATCGACCGCACACGCCACGGCGAGAAAAGTCTTGCCGGTGCCGGCCGGGCCAATGCCGAAGGTGAGGTCGTGCGCGAGGATGTTGCGCAAGTAGGTGAGCTGGTTCGGCGTGCGGCCGGTGAGGTCGCTGCGGCGGGTGCGCAACTCGATCTCGGGGCCGGCCTGCGGCGCTTGGCTGGCGCGGGCAGAGGCGCCATCGCCATCGGCCAGTGCCTCGACGAGCGCGAGTTGCAGCTGCTCGCCGGTGACCGGCCGGCGCGCGCGGTCGTAGAGCATTTGCAGCAGGGCGACGGCGCGCTCGGCGTCGGCCTTTGGGCCTTCGATGCGGAAGGATTCGTTGCGCCGCGACACGGCAACGCCGAGCGCAGACTCGATGCCGCGCAGGTTGGAATCCAAGCTGCCGCAGAGGTGCGCAAGGCGGAGGTTGTCGGGCGGGATGAAGGCGTGGCGAAGAATCACGGCGGCATTGTCACCGCACTCGCTGCGCACCCGGCCCGCAAGCGTGCCGCATTGCTGAAATCAAGGGCTAAGCGACACGCCAACAGCCGCCGCCAGCTGAGGCTTCCGTCACAATCCTCGGCGATGTTTGCCCGCCTCATCGCTGCCGCTGCCCCTCGCCTTTTGCACACCGCTTGGCGGCGTTACCCAGGCCTCTGGATGCTCATGGCGGCGCTGCTTGCACCGCTCTTCATCGGCTCGGCAGCCGCCGCTCCGGCAGCAGTGCAGCAGCTCGACAGCGCGCTTGCGATCAACTCGGGCACCGCCACCTTCCCCGCCGGTCAAGCCGGCCGCGTTGTCACCTTGCCGGACGATTGGGCCGCGAGCCGGCCGCGCTACCAGGGCAGTGTGTGGTATCGCACAAGCTTTGACATCGCACCCGGCACCGATCCCGACGAGCTGCTCGCGCTCTACATCGAGCGCGTGTGCAGCAATGTCGAGGTCTGGCTCAACGGGCGCCGCATCTTCAGCGGCGGCAAGATGATCGAGCCGATCACGCGCAACTGCCATTACCCGCAGCTCGTCACGCTGCCGGCGGCGCTGCTGCGGCCGCAAGGCAACGTGCTTGATCTGCAGGTTGTCGGCCAGCCGCTCGAGCGCGTTGGCTCGCGGCAGCGCGCGGGAGGCCTCTCGGCGCTGCAGGTCGGCCCGCAATCGGTGCTGGCGGCCACGCAGGCAGATCGGCTCTTCTGGAGCGTGAGCTCGGTGCAGATCGTCAGCGTCGCGCTCGCGGTGCTCGGCTGCGTGATGGTGTCGCTCGGCTGGCTCAACCGGCGTGACGCCTACCTCGGCATCTTCGGCTGGCTCTCGCTCGGCTGGGCCGCGATGTCAATGCGCATGTGGCTGCGCGACTTGCCATGGCCGTCAGAGGTCACCGAATTCCTGTTCACGACCGGCTTTGCATTCATCGCCGCACTCGCCGTGATGTTCTTGATGAGCTATGCCGGGCTGCGCTCTCGCAAGACCGACATCGCGCTGGCGGTGCAGTGGGTGGTGCTGCCGGCCTCATTGATCCTGCTCGGCCCGGCGCGGCTCTTTGCGGCGTCCACCGCGTGGTATGCGCTGCTCGGCGCCGAAGTCACGGCGGCGATGCTCTTGTATTTGGCAAGCACCTGGCGCCGCAAGCACGCGGATTTCTGGCCCATGGCGGTGATGCTCGGCTGTGTAGCCACGTTCGTGGCACTCGAACTCGGCATGCATTTGTCGCTGCTCGGCCTGCCGCGGGTGCAGTTCATGCAGTTCTGCGTTGCGCTGCTGTTCATCGGCATCGGCGCGCGCTTGCTGCAGGTCTTTGCCCGCGCGTTGCAAGCAGCAGAAGCCGGCCGCAGCAACCTCGAAGGCCGCGTGCAGGAGATCACGGCAGAGATCGAACGCAACTTCGCGCAGCTGGCCGAGCTGCGGGTGGAGCAAGTCACCGAGAAAGAACGCAAACGCATCGCCGGCGACCTGCACGATGACCTCGGCGCCAAGCTGCTGACGATCATTCACACCAGCGATTCAGAGCGCATCTCCACGCTCGCCCGCGAGGCGCTCGAAGAAATGCGGCTCTCGGTGCGCGGCCTCACCGGCAAGCCAATGCGCTTGGCCGATGCGCTGGCCGACTGGCGCGCCGAGACCGTGCTGCGGCTCGGCCAAGCCAACATCGAAGCCGACTGGCGCAGCCCGCCCGACGAGATCGAGCATCTGTTGCCGGCGCGCGGGTTCGTGCAAACCACACGAATCTTGCGTGAGGCGGTGAGCAACATCATCAAACACAGCGGCGCCTCGCACTGCAAGGTGCGCTGCGCGATCAGCGACCGCCAATTCGGCCTCACCGTGCAAGACAACGGCAAAGGCATCCCCATGGAGCTCGATGGCCGGCTCGACCGCGGGCACGGCATGTCGAGCATGAAACACCGTGCCAAACAGATGCAGGGCCAGTGCCTCGTGGAGTCGGGCCCGGGCTACGGGACCGTGATAAGGCTCACGCTCCCGCTCTGAGTTGGCGCGCACGCCACTGGGCCCGCAGGTACGATGTTTTGGAGCGCGATTCGTGCGCCTGATCACACCGCGAAGCGAGACCCGACGATGGACAACATCCTGCTCCTGGAAGACCTCCCCGAGATCCGTGCGTGGATGAAGGTGCTGGTCAAAGGTGTTTTCCCTGACGCTCAAATTCATGAATCAGCGCGTGTGCATGACGCGCTCGCGCTGGTCACCGCCGTCAAGTTCAAGCTCGCACTCGTTGACCTCGGCCTGCCCGATGGCTCTGGCGTCGATGTGGTGGCGGCCTTGCGTGAGAAGCAACCCGAAACGCAATCGGTCGTGGTCACGATCCATGATGACGACGATCACCTCTTCCCGGCGCTGCAGGCCGGCGCATTCGGCTACTTGCTCAAAGAGCAAGCGCGCGAGTTGATCGCCGAGCAACTCAACCGCATGAGCCAAGGCGAGCCGCCGCTGTCGCCTTCGATCGCGCGCCGCGTGATCTCGCACTTTGCGGCGCAAACGCTGCCGCAGGAGCGCCCGCAAAACATGCCGCACGTGGCATTGACCGATCGTGAAAACGAAGTACTGCTGCGCGTGGCCAAAGGCTTTACGCTGCCGGAGATTGGCGTTCAGCTCAACCTTTCTCGGCACACGATTGCCGACTACGTGAAGCAGATCTACCGCAAGCTCAACGTGAGCTCGCGGGCTGAAGCAGCGCTTGAGGCGCAGCGGCTCGGGCTCTTCCGCCGCTGAACGCTTTTGCCAAGTGGCCTAGGCCACTTGCGCCCAAGTGGCGCGGGCGATGCGCCGCGGCGCCGGATCGTCCGGCCGCTCCAGTGACGAGAACGACACGATGATTTCATCGGCGCCGATCTCGAGCCAGCCGTAGTTGCGGCGCTCCGAGCCGATCGTCACGCCACGGCGAATCGCTGCGCCGGATGCGGTGGCATCAAAGAGCGTCTTGCCGGCACCGAGGTCGATCGGGTCGAAGCGGTTCTGGTGAATGTCGCCACTGAGCACGATGATCTTGTGCTGCCGAGCCAGATCGAGCAGCCACGCATAGTCTTCGAAGTCGCCCCAGCGATCGCCTTTGTGGTCTTCGATGACCGAGCCCGACGCGAGCAGGTGCACGGTCTCGGGCGGCAGCGCTTGCATGCTTGACGCGATCTGGTCGCGTTGTGCCTGGCCGAGCAGCACATTCTTCAGCCGCCAACTGCGGCCATCGGTCAAGTGCAGTGCCACGCCCTCGCCGAGGTCTTTGAACTCGTAGCCAGGCGGCGGCTCGTTCGGGTCGTTCAATACCGCCACGTTGTAGACCGCCGGGAAGCTGCCCGGCAAGCCCGGTGCGAGCTGCACGGCCAAGGCGCGGCGAAAGGCGTTGAACACCGCGCGCGACCAGCGCACTTTGTCGCGGTAAATGCGCTTGGTGATCGCCTTCTCGTCGTAGGCCTCGTTCCAGAGGAAGTCGTGGTCATCCCAGATTGCGCTTGCGGGCACTTGGCGCACGAGGGCTGCGAACTGAGGTTGATCTACGAGCGCACGCCAGAGGCCGAAAACGTGGCGCTGAAACTCGTCTTCGCCCATCTTCTTCGGGTGCGTGGGAATGGGGATGGCGTCGATGTAGATCGAGTCGCCGGTGAGCACGAGGTGGTCGGGCGCGCGCTTGGCGATGTGGTCCCAGACCGGCTGATCGGCGAACACTTGCGTGCTCATGCAAGACGTGAAGGCGATTTTCATGACGATGGTTTCCTCAGCTCGGCAAGTGGGTTCAGCCGCGTATCGGCCATTCGAGAACGAGCCCGGTGCCGCCGCCGGTCAGGTTGTCGATCTGCAGTGATGCGCCGATCGCGCTGGCGCGGGCGCGCATGTTGCGCAGGCCGTGGCCGCGGTCAGCGCTTGCCGCGCTGTTCGCGGCGAGGCCCGCTTCAAGGCCAACGCCGTCGTCCGAGAGCTTGAGCACGATGGCCGCTTCAGCGTTGGCCGCATCAGCGCCGTGCCAGTGCGCATGCACGGTCACGCGCGATGCGTGGGCGTGCTTGAGCACGTTGGTGAAGGCTTCAAGCAAGATGCGCTGCATCTGCAGGATGGCCTGCGGCGAGAGCTGAACCATCGGCGGCAAGGCGGCCACATCCCACACCACCTCGATGCCGGCGGCTTGCAAGCGCGGCTGCAAGCGGTAGCGCAAGGTGGCGAGCACGGTGGCCAAGTCGCTGTGCACCGGCTGCAATGAATCGACCGCCATGCGCATCTCATCGAGCGCGTATTGCACTTGCTCTTCGAGCGCAGCCGGATCGGCGTGCGGCTGGCCCACCATGCCGAGCAGGCCGACGAGCTGCGAGCCGATGCCGTCGTGAATCTCACGCATGATGCGTTGGCGCTCGGTGAGCACGGCCTGCTCTTGCTGCTGCACGCGAAGGGCGTCGGACGCCTCGACGAGCTGGCGTTCGCGCTCGGCCACGCGCTCGGCGAGGTGCTCGTTCAAGGCCCGGTAGTCGGCCACCGAGCGGTTGTGGCGCTGCACAACGACGCCGGCCAAGATCAGCACGAAGAAGAACATCGCATGCGGCGTCAGCGGTGTGCTTGCACCGCCGTGCCAGGCCAGGCGCACGAAGAGGAAGTCGTGCGTGCCGGCCGCGAGCACGATGCCACCTGCGCCGAGCAAGAACCACGCGATCCGCTGCCGGCCGCGCCAGGCCTCGTTCAGCACCACACCAAACGCGGCGAGGCCAACGCCTTCGAGCAGCGCCAGCGCCGCAGTCCAGAGCACCGGCATGCCGAGCCAGAACGAGAGCGGCGCGAGCACCAGCACGAGGCCGATGGCGACCTGGATTGCACGCACCAGCCAGCGCGGGTCACGGTCGAGCAGCAAGAGCACAAAGCGCGCGATGAAGGCCAGCTGGCAGCCGTAGCCGATCGCCAGCAGCGCGCCCCACAGCGGCCACGGCAGCGGCACGGCCAGCCAGAGGTGATCGATGTGGCGCAGCACGCCGAACAAGGCGGCGAGGCTGAAGCAGCCGTAGAGCGCCACGCGCTGGCGCCACCAGAGGCCTGCGGCGAGCCCACCCATCAACATCAAACTCGCCGCATAGGCGGCTGGCGCGGCAACCTCCACCACCCGCCGGCGGGCCTCTAGCGCCTCGATCGCCGCAAGCGAGCCCACGTGCACGCGCCCCAGCCCGCCGCCGCGCAGCGCTTGCATGCTGGCCTCGACGACGAGCTCATCGCGCCCATCTCGCTCGCTGCGCCGCACCGCCACTGGCACGACCACGCTTTGGCCAGTCTTGCCGCCGTCGACGCGGGCATCGCCCAACACGCCGATCCGCTGCAGCACGCGGCCGTTGACGCGCACCTCCGCCTGGTTGCCCACCTGCTCGAAGAAGAGCGCGAAGGGCTCACGCAAAGGCGCAGCTGGCAGCACCAAGCGGTAAGTGGCCCGGCCCGCTTGACCTGGGAACGCCTTGTCCCACCGATGCCGCAGCGCAACGCGCTCTTCGCGCGCCGGCGCAGCTTCTGGCACGAGCACCGCCTCGGCCGTGTCGAGCACAGCGGTTGCCGATGCCTCTTGCCCGCCGCAGGCCGCCAGCATCGCGCAAGCCAGCATCGCAGCGATGAGCTGGCAGCGCAGGAGCCACCGCGCCGCCACGAGCTCAAGACAGCAAGCCGAATTGGCGCGCCTCATAGACCGCCTCGGTCTTGCTGTGCACGCCGAGCTTGCCGTAGATGTTGCGCACATGGGTTTGCACCGTGGTCAACGAGATGGCCATTTGCAGCGCGATCTCCGGGTAGGTGAAGCCGCGGGCGATGAGATCGAGCACCTGCGATTCGCGGCGCGAGAGGGCCTCCGGCAGATCGGCCCTGGCCACCGGCGGCGGCACGGTGGCCGCGCGGGCAGGCGCATCGGCCTGCCAGCGGGCAGGTGCATCGGCCTGCCAGCGCGCGAGCAATTGCCGCGCGATGATGGGCGACATCGGCGAGCCGCCCGCGTGCAAGCTCTGCACATGGGCGGCCAAGTCGGCCTGGGTGCCGTCTTTGAGCAAATAGCCGCGGGCACCGGCTTCAAAGGCTTTGAGCATGTTGGCCTCGTCGCCGAACATGGTGATGACCATCACCGCGCACGCCGGCTGCAGGCGGCAGCAGCGGCGGATCACCTCGAAGCCCGATCGATCGGGCAGGCCGAGATCAACGAGCAACACATCGACCACGTTTTCGGCGAACCAGGCCAGCAACTCCGACGCCGTGGACGCGGCAAAAGCGAAGCGCAGCGTGGGCGCGGCGCCGATCACGTTGGCGAAACGCTCGCGCATGCGGGCATCGTCTTCAACCATCGCAACCGTGATGAGGGACATGGCGCAACTCCAGGATCGCCTCATCGTCGCACGCGCAGCCGCGCCAAGCTATCCCGAGGACCTCATGCGAACTGACGAGGCGCGCGCGCCAGTTTCGCCCCCGGCTCCTGTGTTCAGAGGAGTGCAGCGCCCGCCTTTCGGCAAACACTCTGCAGCCATCGACACCGCCACTGGACGCCACACCATGACCGCTGCTTTGCTCGACCACTTGCCCTTGCACGCCACCGAACTGCCCCTCCCCGCGCCGCGCGCACCCAGCGCCGTGAGCGCCATGCTCGGCGCGATGCTCGACGAGGTCGACTACCCGATGCTGCTGGTCAGTGCGGTCTTGGGGCTGGCCTACTCGAACAAGGCCGGGCGCCGCAAGCTGGCCGACAGCCAGGTGTTTTGCCCCACGGAAGGCGGGCTGCGGCTGCGCGATGCCGCCGATCACGCTGCGCTCAGCCGTGCCGTGGCTGCTGCCTGCCAACAAGGCTTGCGCACGATGCTGCAGGTGCGCGATGCCGGCGGCAGGAGCGAAGGCGCGAGCTCGATCGCTGTCGTTCCGGTGCAGCACGGCACGGGCTCGCCATGGGCGCTGCTGACCCTGGCCAAGCCGGCGCTCTGCGAGCAGCTGTCGGTCCAGGGATTCGGCCGCGCGCATGGCCTCACGGCCAGCGAGCTGCGCGTGCTTGATGCGCTTTGCACCGGCCGCTCGCCTCGCGCGGTGGCGAGCGACCACGGCGTTCTGCTCTCGACCGTTCGCACGCAGATCACCAGCCTGCGCGCCAAGTGCGGCGCGCGCGACATCCGCGAGCTGCTGCGCCGCGTGGCCGAGTTGCCGCCACTGGTCAACGTGCTGCAGGCGGCTTGACGCTGGTTGAATGCCGGCGTGATGCGCCAATGGTGATCGCGATAATCGGCCGATGATTGGAAGACTCACCGGCACACTCGCGGAAAAATCGCCACCGCAATTGCTCATCGACGTGGGCGGCATCGGCTACGAGGTCGACGTGCCGATGAGCAGCTTCTACAACCTGCCGGCGCTCGGCGAACGCGTCACGCTGCTCACGCACTTCATCGTGCGCGAGGATGCGCAGGTGCTGTTCGGCTTTCTCACGCACGACGAGCGCGCCACCTTTCGCCTGCTGGTCAAGATCAGCGGCGTGGGCCCACGCACGGCGCTGTCGATCCTCTCGGGCTTGAGCGTCAACGACCTGGCTCAAGCCGTGAGCCTGCAAGAAAGCGGCCGGCTGATCAAGGTGCCCGGCATCGGCAAGAAGACCGCCGAGCGCTTGCTGCTCGAACTCAAAGGCAAGCTCGGTGACTCGCTGGCTGCGCCGGTGAGCGTGGGCAGCGCCGCGCAGACCGACATCCTCCAAGCCTTGCTCGCCCTCGGCTACAACGACCGCGAAGCAGCCGCAGCACTTAAAGCGCTGCCAGCCGAGATTGGCGTGAGTGACGGCATCAAGCTCGCGCTGAAAGCGCTGGCGCGCTGAAGCGTCAAGCGCACCACGCGGTCAAGGTTTGTGGGCCGAGTGATCGGCGCCAGCCTCTTCCACGTGAACCATCACGGTCACTTCGCCAGCCTTCTCGAACTTGAGCTTCAATGGGAACTCCGCGCCAGCTTTCAGCGGCGCTTTGAGGCCGATGAACATCATGTGCAAGCCGCCCGGCTTCAACTCGATCGATTGACCTGCCGGCAACGCGATGGCATCGACCTGGCGCATGCGCATCACATCGCCCTCCATCGCCATCGAGTGCATCTCAACGGCCTTTGACACCTCGGCCGTGGCCGAGAGCAACCGGTCGTCCGCGCCTTGATTGGTGATCTTGAAGAAGCCGCCGCCGACGGGTTGGGCCGGCGCCGTGGCACGCGCGTACGGGTGCGCGATCGTCAGCTTGCCGACTTTGATTTCATGGGCCTGCGCTGACAAGGCGAGCGCCGCCGAGGCGAGCACGGCAGAGACGAAGAAGGTGTGGATTTTTTTCATGGCGTTGGTTTGGCTCAAAGGTCGACGCTGAGTTCAGCAAAGAGGCTGCGCTGTGGATACGGGTGGAAAGCCCAATAGGTGGTGTTGCCGAGGTTATCGATGCCGAGGGCGAGCTTCCAGTGGGAATCGATGCGCAACCGCAAGCGCAAATCGGCGACGAGGTAGTTGCTGACGCCGGTGTAGGCGTCGCCGTTCGAATCGCTGTTGTCGAGCGTGCCGTACTGCCGGCCGCTGTAGCGTACCCCGGTGGTGACGGCCCAGGTGTCGCTCGGCGCATAAGTGGCCAGCAGCGTGGCGCGCCATTGCGGCACGCGTGGCTGCCATTGGCCCACGCTCGCCGGGAATTTGTCGTTCTGCGCGATCTTCGACGCGGCGAAGGTCACGCTGCTCGACACGGTCAGGCCGCGCCAACCCACGTTGTCCGCTTGAGCCGCCAGCTCCATGCCGGTGGTGCGAATTGCATCGACGTTCTGGATGTTGGTGACGTTCGGCGTGACGTTGACGTTGGTTTGCGAATAGAGCGCATCGGCCGTGCGCTCGTGGAAGAGCGTGGCGCGAACCATGCCTTGGTCGAGCGTGCGCTCGGCCGTCCACTCGGTGGTCCATGAGCGTTCGGGCTTCAGGGTTGGGTCGTTGTTGACGACCGTGTTGGCCGCGATTGCGCCTTGGTAGAGCTCGGCCACCGTGGGCATGCGCACGGCGCGGCCGATCGAGGCCTTCAGTTGCCAATCTTCTGCCGCTGCGAACGAGAGTGCCGCCTTCGGCGAGATGTGGGCCTCGCTGCGCGCACCGAAAGGCAGTGTGCTGCTGGCGTTGGCGATGCTGCCGTTGAATGCGTGCCAGCGCTCGTAGCGGCCCCCGATCACGGCCTTCCAGCGCGGGTCGAACCGCCAGGCATCCTGCACCCAGAGGCTTTGCAGCGTGGTGTTGCCATTGAATGCCGAGAAGCGCGCGGCCGGCGCAGCGCTGAGCCAATCGGGCGTGTCTGACACGAGCGTGCGCAGCTTGAAGGCATCGCGCTGCCAGCCGGCTTCGACGATGTGCGTGCCGCCTTCGCCGTCAGGCCGCCAGATGCCCTTGAGCGCCAGCGTGTTCCAGCCCGTGCCGCCGAGGTCGGTGATGCGGCCGGCGCCGCCCTGCGCCGAATCGGGCAGGTAACGGTTGCCCAGCGGCGCGCGCACGCGGTCGCTCGCGTAGTCGTAGAGGCTGGCGGTGAAGCTGCCGTCAAACGTGCCGCGGGTGTTGCTCTTCAAGCTCAGGCCGTGGATGCGGTGTTCGAGCGTGCCGCGGCTGGGTGCGAAGTCGCTGCCGGCGAGTGAATAGTCGCGCCCGGCGATGTTGACGAGCGGCGCATCAGTGCTGCCGTAGACCGGCTGGCCTTGCGCATCGCGCAGGTAGGTCGACACGCTGCGCTCGGCCGTGTTGTGCCACAGGCCGAAGGTGTAGGCCGCGCGCAGCACGGGCGAGAGGTCGTACGCGAGCTTGAGCTTGACGTGGTCTTGCTGCGTGTGGATGCGGTTGGTGTCGCCAAGGATCAGCCACGCCTTGCCGCTTGGGTTGCGGCCCGGCACCGCGCCCGTGACCGGCGTGCCCGCGCTGCCGGCCACGCCTGCCGAGACGAGCTTGTTCGCGAAGGCGATGGGCTGGCCGGTGTTGTCGAGCCGGCTCAGGTCGAGCCACCAAGAAGCAGGGCCGTGCGCACTGCCCACGGCAACGCTTGCGGTGCCGCCGTTGAATCGGTCATCGGTGCCGTAGGTTCGAAACTGCTGCGTGAAGCCTTGCAACTTGGCATGGGCCTCGAACCGCTTCGGGCTGCGCGTCACGAAGTCGACGATCGCCCCGGCCGAGTTGCCCGAGTACGCAGCCGAAAACGGGCCGTAAAGCACGTCGACACGCTCAATCTCCTCCGGCGTGACCAGGCCCCAGCGCGGCGTGTAGCTCGCGCCGTTGCCGAGCAGGTTGGACAACAGAATGCCGTCGGCATAGACCAGCGAGCGCGCGCTGTTGCCGGTGCCGGAGGCACGCGAGGCGAGCACGGCGTGGTCGTAGTCGCCGATGTAGCGCTTGCGCACGTTGAGGCTCGGAAAGTACTTCAACGCGTCTTCCGAATCGGCGGCGTTGATGCTGCGCGCGATCTCGGCCGCGGTGATGCTCTCGAGCGTCGTCGGAATCTCGACCGGCAGCGATGCCGGGCGGCTGGCGGTGATGCTCACGCGCTCAAGGCTTTGGGCGCCGTCTCGGCTGGCAGCGTGGCTCGCAACCGCAACGGCCGAATCAGCCTCGGCCGCACTCGCCAGCGGCGCAGCCGGAACGAGCGCAATGCACACCAGCTCGCAGGCGCTGATGTGCGAGAAGCGGCTACGCCAGCTGCGAGCGTGGCGGTTCAATGAGGTGGTCATGCTTGGCGCCTCAGTGAACATGCGCGGAAGCTGCCGCAGCGGCAGTCGCGGGCCGCAAGGTCAGCAATGCGGCGGGGTTTTTCAGGTCATGCAGCGTTTGCCCGGCGCCGGGTTGCTCGACCCAATCGACGCGGCCGGTCTCGCAAATCTGCGTCACGGGCCAGTAGAGCGGGCCGGGCTGATCGGGCAGTCGCACGAGCAGCACGAAGTCGTCGAACTGAGTGGCATCGAGGCGGCCGCCGTGCCAGCGGATGCGCACGACATCGGGCGCCACGCTCTTTGGTGCGGCCGGGGCACGCAGCACCTCGATCTGCCAACCCGCTTTGGCCATCGGTTTGCCACCTTGCACGCCGGGCGGCAAGGTGACGATCAACTCGGTGACCGGTGACCCCGCACACCCATGGCCAACGCGCAGCGCGGCTTGGTAGTCGGTGCCGGCATCGGCCTCGCGCTGAACCAGCGTGACGTGGGCGACAGCTGCGCTGGCGAACAGGCTCAGCGTCAAACACGCGGCCGGAAACATGGATGAAGAAAAGGCAAAAACGGAACGGTGGCCATGGCGCATGGCGTTCTCCTGAAAGCAAAGACTCACGGGGTCACCACGCGTGACGAGTCACGCGGGGCAACAGCTCAAGCAGCGATCAGATGAACGAAGGCGGCGCGCGCGCCTGAGCCGTCGCCCAGGCAAAGAGAGGCCGTGGCGCGTGCGTGAACAAGGGCGCGACGTACGCCACGCGCTCCGGCACAGCCGCCACCGCCGCCGGTGCTGGCGGCATGCCGACCGAAGCTGCAGCCATCAGGCAGCACTCACCGCAATCGGCGAGGTGCTTGGCGGCGGTGCGGCTTTGACGGCTGAGGTCAGTGCGCTCGCCCGATGCCGCCGTGGTGCTGCCCGTGGAGCAAAGCTCGGCCCATGGGTTCGAGGCGAACGCCGAACTCTTGCGCGCCATCAGCGCATGCGAAATCGACGGCAACACCGCCAGCCCGAGCATCGCGCAGAGCGCGAGCCAGGTGATGGCACGAAGACGGCGGGAGCTCAGGCGATTCACGGCCGCGAGTCTAAGCGCCCCGCCCTGCACGGCATAGCGCTAAATCGTGCTGCAAGCCCCACGCCCATAATCGGCCATGGCCATTCAGACCGATGATTTCGAGCCCGCGCGCCGGGTGTTGAGCGCAGCACCGGCCTCGCCGAACGAAGAGGCAATCGAGCGCGCCTTGCGACCGAAAGGTTTGACGGAATACATCGGCCAAACCAAAGCGCGCGAGCAGTTGGAGATCTTCATCGGCGCGGCCAAGTTGCGCAGCGAAGCGATGGACCATGTGCTGCTCTTCGGCCCGCCGGGCCTGGGCAAAACAACGCTCTCGCACATCATCGCCAACGAGCTCGGCGTGAACATGCGCCAGACCTCCGGGCCGGTGCTCGAGAAGCCGAAAGACCTGGCCGCACTGCTCACCAACCTTGAGCGCAACGACGTGCTCTTCATCGACGAGATCCACCGGCTTTCACCCATCGTCGAGGAAATCTTGTACCCCGCGCTGGAGGATTACCAGATCGACATCATGATCGGCGAGGGCCCGGCCGCGCGCTCGATCAAGCTCGATTTGCAGCCGTTCACGCTGGTCGGCGCCACCACGCGCGCCGGCATGCTGACCAACCCGCTGCGCGACCGCTTCGGCATCGTGGCAAGGCTGGAGTTCTACACGCCGGAAGAGCTCGCGCGCATCGTCCACCGTTCGGCCGGCCTGCTCAAAGTGCCGACGGATGCCGAAGGCGCATTCGAGATCGCCCGCCGCTCGCGCGGCACGCCGCGCATCGCGAACCGCCTGCTGCGCCGCGTGCGCGATTACGCCGACGTGAAGGGCGATGGCCGCATCGGCAAGGCGCTCGCCGACAAAGCGTTGGCGATGCTTGATGTCGACCCCGAAGGCCTCGACGTGATGGACCGCAAGCTGCTCGAAGCCGTGATCCACCGCTTCGACGGCGGCCCGGTCGGCCTCGACAACGTGGCCGCGGCGATCGGCGAAGAACGCGACACGATCGAAGACGTGATCGAGCCCTACCTGATTCAGCAGGGCTATTTGCAGCGCACGCCGCGCGGGCGAATCGCCACGGCAGCCGCCTATCGTCACTTGGGCGTGACGCCGCCGAAGGTGTCGAGCAGCGACTTGTTCGGCGAGTGACTCGCGGCTCGCGCTCGGCCTAGGTGCTGCCGCGGGCCATCAACTCGTAGCCGACATCCACGCAGGGCCGCGGCGGCGCGTGGCCATTCATCAACGCCACAAGCAGCTCGGCGCCACGCGTGCCGATCTCGGCGCGTGGCGTGCGGATGCTGGTGAGCGGCGGCAGGAGTTGGTCGCTGCCTTCGAGGTCATTGAAGCCAGCAATCGCCACTTGGCCCGGCACCGCCACACCGTGGCGCAATGCGGCGAAGAGCGCGCCTTGGGCGAGGTCATCGTTGCAGAAGAACACGGCATCGACATCTGGCCGCGCCTGCATCAACTGCATGAACATCTCACCGCCGAGCGCGATGGACGACGGCCGCGGATCGAGCATTTCGAACCCATCGTCTTGCAGCCCAGCCTTGGCGAGACACGCTCGGTAGCCGGCTGCGCGCTGCATCACCCGCGGATCGAGCTGCGCGGCGATGAACGCGATGTGCCGGCGCCCACGATCAACGAGGTGCTGCGTGACGGCGCGGCCCGCATCGACCTGAGAGAAGCCAACCGAGTAACCCTTGGCGGCGGGCATCGTCTCCATCAGATGCACATGCGGCACGCCGCTGTCGCGCAGCATGCGGCGGCTTGCTGGCGTGTGGTCGGTGCCGGTCAGCAGCAGGCCAGCCGGGCGATGCGCGAGGTAGCTGCGAAGCAGGCGCTCTTCTTCGGCGGCGGCGTAGTGGGTCACGCCAAAGAGCGTTTGGTAGCCGCTGGCCATCAAGCCTGCCTGGGCGGCTTCGAGCAGATCGGTGAAAACGCGGTTCGAAAGCGACGGCACGAGCACGACCACGTTGTCGCTGCGGCTCGATGCAAGGCTGCGCGCCGCCATGTCGGGCACATAGGCGAGCGCGGCGGCGGCGGCGCGCACACGCTCGACCAACTCGGCCGCCACGTTGCGGTCAGCACGCAACGCGCGGGAAGCAGTGATCGGGCTGACGCCGGCGTGCTGCGCAACCTCGGCCAGCGTGACGCGGCCGGTGCTGCGAGGGCGCGACGATTTGGGTGGTGATCGTTTCAATGAAGCAGGCATGGAATGGGCGATTGCAGCGAGCTGATGGTGTGCGCCAGGGCATTCGGGTAAGTACCGTGGAATGTCGCGTTGGCAGCGCCTAGGATAGCGCTATCCACACACGTTAGATCCACTCCTTTTCCCTAGGCGTTGCCGGCCAAGCGTCTGCATCAAAAGGCCGTCAGTAAAAGGCCATCACTAAAAGGCTGTCACCAAAGAGCGGCATCAAAAACCCGCATCGAGCGCCAGAGATTGACCCTCGCCGCTTGCACCCACCGCAGCTTGGCTGCGGTTTTCTTGGGCCCAATTGGATAGCGCTGTCCAACTACCGAATCCAGCGCCGAGACACACCCAAACCACTGGAGACAAACCATGTTCGGACTGAGCCACGACACCTTTCTGTTGGTCGACGCACTCATCGCCATCGTCGGCTTGATCGTGTTGATCACGCGCTTGCGCATCCACCCCTTCATTGCACTGACCTTGGCCGCCGGCTTCCTCGGCCTGACCTCGGGCATGCCTGTCGCACTCGTGATGAAGTCGTTTCAAGACGGCTTTGGCGGTGTGCTCGGCTTCGTCGGCATCGTGCTCGCGCTCGGCACGATGCTGGGCAAGCTGATGGCCGAATCGGGCGGCGCCGATCAAATCGCGAGAACGCTGGTGCAGGCCTTTGGCGAGAAGCGCGTGCACTGGGCGATGATGTTCGCGGCCTTTCTCGTCGGCATTCCGCTCTTCTTCGAGATCGGCTTTGTGCTGCTGATTCCGCTGGTGTTCATCGTCGCGCGCCGCACTGGCGTGCCGCTCATCAAGGTCGGCATCCCGCTGTTGGCCGGCTTGTCGGTCGTTCACGGCTTGGTGCCGCCGCACCCGGGGCCGCTGCTGGCGATCGGCGTGTTCGGTGCCGACATCGGCAAGACCATCTTCTACGGCCTGATCGTCGGCTTGCCCACCGCCATGATCGCCGGCCCGATCTTCGGCAGCCTGATCTCGAAATACGTGCGGCCCGTGCCCTCGCCCGAGCTGATGAACCAGCTCGCGCCGAAGACCGAAGCCCGCGATCTGCCGAGCTTCAGCATCACGCTCATCACGGTGCTGCTGCCGGTCTTTTTGATGCTGCTGAAAGCCTTTGCCGACATCGCGTTCGATGAGAAGGCGCTCTTTCGCCAATGGATGGATTTGATCGGCCACCCGATCACCGCGCTGCTCGCCGCGCTGCTGCTGGCGCTCTACACCTTCGGCATTGCGCGCGGCTTCAACTCGAAGCAGCTGCTCAAGTTCGTTGACGAAAGCCTGGCGCCCACGGCGGCGATCGTCGTCATCATCGGCGCCGGTGGCGGCTTCAAGCAGATGCTCGTGGCCAGCGGCGTGGGCAACGCCATCGGGCAAATGGCGCTGCATGCGCAGGTCTCGCCGATCTTGCTGGCTTGGCTGGTGGCCGGGCTGATCCGCATTGCCACCGGCTCGGCCACAGTCGCCACGATCACTGGCGCCGGCATCGTGGCGCCACTGGCGACGATGGTGCCGGGCGTCAACCGCGAGCTGCTGGTGTTGGCCACGGGCGCGGGCTCGTTGATCCTCTCGCACGTCAACGATGCAGGCTTCTGGTTGGTCAAGCAATACTTCAACATGACCGTGGTCGAGACCTTCAAGACCTGGACGGCGATGGAGACGATCATCTCGGTCGTCGCGATCGTGTTGATCATGGGTTTGTCGGTCATCGTTTGAGGGGCGCGCCATGTCCAGCTTCATGATCGGTGTCGACATCGGCACCACCAGCACCAAGGCCGTGGTGTTCACGCAGGGCGGCCGGGTCGTCGCGCACCACGCGGTCGATTACCCGCTGCTGCGCCCCACGCCGGCCGCGGCCGAGCAAGACCCGGATGTGATCTTCAGCGCTGTGGTGGAGACGATCCGCACCAGCCTGCTGCAGTGCCCGCCAGGGCCGCGCGAGATCGTCTGCGTGGCCTTCAGCGCGGCGATGCACAGCGTGATCGCGGTCGATGCGCAAGGCAGCCCGCTCACGCGCAGCATCACCTGGGCCGACAACCGCGCTGCGGCGTGGGGCGAGCGCATCAAGCAGCAGCCGGGCAGTGATGCGCTCTATCGCCGCACCGGCACGCCGATTCATCCGATGTCGCCGCTGGTCAAGTTGGCATGGTTGCGCGAGGCGCAGCCCGATGTGTTTGCGCGTGCCGAACGCTTCGTCGGCATCAAGGAGTACGTTTTCTTCAAGCTCTTCGGCCGCTGGCTGGTGGACCACTCCATCGCATCGGCCACCGGGCTCTTCAACCTCACTGCGCTCGACTGGGATGCGGAGGCGCTCAGCATGACCGGCGTGAGCCGCGAGCAACTCTCCACACTCGTGCCCACCACACACCACGTGGAAGGCCTGACGCGCGAGATGGCGCAGCAACTCGGCCTCCCTGAGGGCACGCCCTTCGTCATCGGCGCCAATGACGGCGTGCTGTCGAACCTCGGCGTCAACGCGATTCATCCTGGCGACGTGGCAGTCACGATCGGCACGAGCGGCGCGATGCGCGCGGTGGTCGATCAACCGCTGACCGACCCCGCGGGCCGCACCTTTTGCTATGCGCTGACCGATCGCCAATGGGTCGTGGGTGGGCCGGTCAACAACGGCGGCATCGTCTTCCGTTGGGTGCGCGATGAATTTGCCGCAGCCGAATGCGAGACCGCCAAACGCTTAGGGATCGACCCCTACGAAGTGCTCACCCGCATTGCCGAACGCGTGCCCGCCGGCGCGGAAGGTTTGCTCTTCCACCCCTACCTCGCGGGCGAGCGCGCGCCGCTCTGGAACGCGAACCTGCGCGGTTCGTTCTTCGGCCTCGCCATGCACCACCGCAAGGAGCACATGATTCGCGCGGCGCTCGAAGGCGTGATCTTCAACTTGCACAGCATCTTGCCGGCGGTGGAGTCGCTGGTCGGCACGAGCCGCAACATTTTGGCCACGGGCGGCTTTGCGCGATCAGGCCTGTGGCGGCAAATGATGGCCGACGTATTCAACCGCGAGGTGGTGGTGCCCGAGAGCTTCGAGAGCTCATGCCTCGGCGCCGCCGTGCTCGGCCTCTATGCGCTCGGCCGCATCGACACGCTCGACGTGATCGCCGGCATGGTGGGCGCAACGCATCGCCACAGCCCGATCGCGAAGAACGTGGCGGTGTATCAAGCGCTGATGCCGATCTTCATGGCGCTGCCCAAGCAGTTGGATGCGCAGTACCGGCAAATTGCCGAGTTTCAACAGCGATCAGCCGAACTGACTGCGCCCAACCCGAGCGCCGATCAAGCGCCTTGAGCGCGCCTGCGCAGCGGCATCTCGGCAGACGATCAGGCACCATCCAATCCCTTGTCCCTGCACTTGAGGAAGCCGATGTTCCGCACCCACTATCCCGACAACGCCGAGATTGCCGCCCAGCTCAACGCATGGGCCACACAGCACCCGGAGATCGCCCACGTCAGCAGCTTGGGGCAAAGCGCAGAGGGGCGCGACATCCCGCTGCTGACGATCGGCCGCGATCCCGCACGAGCGCGCCCCGCCGTGTGGATCGACGGCAACATGCATGCGAGCGAGGTGTGCGGATCGAGCGTGGCGCTCGCCATCGCCGAAGACATCCTTGCGATCCACCAAGGCGCGAATGAAGCGGGCGGCAAGCCTTTGCCCGCACACATGGCCGAGGCGATCCGCGAGACGCTCTTCTACGTGGCACCGCGCCTTTCGCCCGATGGCGCCGAGGCCGTGTTGAAGCAAGGCCGCTATGTGCGCTCAAGCCCGGTGGACGACCGCGCCCACCAAGGCCACGCGCACTGGCAAGCGGCCGACATCGACGGCAACGGCATCGCCGGCTACATGCGCCAGCAAGACCCGGACGGCGAGCTCGTCGAGCTGCGCGGAGACGACGGCGCCGCACTCGTGCCGGCCGTGATGGTGGCGCGCATGCCCGAAGACACGGGCCCCTACTTCCGGCTTTATCCCGAAGGCCACATCGCGAACTTCGATGGCCGCACCATCCCCGCGCCCTACTTCCTTGGCGACAACGCGTACGACTTCAACCGCAACTTTCCGTACACCTGGGCGCCCGAGCCGCAGCAGGCCGGCGCCGGCTCTTATCCCGGCAGCGCGCCGGAGACACGCGCGGTGCTCGATTTCGCCACCCGCCACCCGACCATCATGGTGTGGCTCAATCTGCACACCTTCGGCGGCGTTCTGATCCGGCCGCTGGGCGACAAACCCGACGCCAAGATGGACGCAGGCGACCTGTCGATCTACGAGCAAGTCGAAGCGTGGATGACCGAGCACACCGGCTACCCGACGGTGAGCGGCTTCCACGAGTTCTTGTATGAACCCGACAAGCCCTTGCACGGCGACCTCTCCGACTACGCCTACCACCAGCGCGGCGCGCTCGCCTACGTGGTCGAGCTGTGGGATTTGTTCAAGCAGCTCGGCATCGAACGCAAGAAGCCCTTCGTCGACCACTACGCGAAGCTGACGCGCAAGGACATGCGCGCCCTCGCTGAATTCGACCGGCAGCACAACGCCAGCCGCGTTTTCGGCGCCTGGGCCAAGTACACCCATCCGCAGATTGGCGAGGTGGAAATCAACGGCTTCGACCCGCGCGTTGGCATCTGGAACCCGCCTTATGAGCGCCTCGCCGAGACCTGCGCCACGCAAAGCGCGGCGTTTCTTCGCGTGGCCGCGCTGCTGCCGCGCGTGAGCATCATGGTCGTCAGCCAAGTTCAAGTTGATGGGCACACGCGCACCGACTTGCGCATCGCCAACCACGGCTACCTCGGCACCTGCGGCGTGCCATCGGCCAAAGCCTTGCCGCATGCGGAGCCACTGCGGCTCACCATGCGCAGCGAGGGCGTGACGCTGCTCGCCCCGACCGCCGCGGTCATCGAGATCGGCCATCTCGACGGCTGGGGCGGCGGCCTCTACGGCGGCCCGAGCGTCTTTTCACCGTGGACGCGCGGCAACGCCCACGAGCGCTTCGTCACGCTCATCACGGCCGGCGTGGGCCGCGTGCACGTCGAGGTGGCGAGCTGCCGCGTCGGCACGCAGCACCTGGTGGTGGACATGGCCGCATGACGCTGCGCTGGGTTCGTCTGATCGGGTGGTGTGGCTTGTGGTTTCGGCGTTGCTTGAAGGCCGGGGCACACGTGGGTGCGGCAGTGGGTGCGGCAGTGGGTGCAGCAATGGGTGCGGCACTGAGTGCAGCACTCGGCGCGGCATTTGTTGCGGCCATTTGTGTGGTCATTTGTGGGGCACTTGGCGCGCCAATCGCTGCGCACGCCCGACCCGTCGCGCCTGAAGCATTGCCCTTCGTCGATGAGACCGGCTGGGTTCACGGCAGCCTGCGCTACGCCAATGTCATCGCCCGGCTCGGCGAACCACCGGTCGCCCACGTTGCCAGCGAAAGTATCGAGAACGGTCGCCAGCGTGGCGGCCACTTGACTTTGGCCTACCCCGCGCTCGGCCTGGCGTTCATCATCGAGCGCGAACACCGGCCCGCGGCCGATCCGCAGATCGACACGATGCGGCTCACCGAGCCCTGGGTGCCCACGGTGCCGGTGAACGCATCGGTCAGCCCGCCGCTGCAGCCGCGGGTTGACGACCCCGTCGCCACGCCTCGCTGGGCCGTACCCGGCCTGGGCCTCACGGTGGGCATGAGCAGCCAGGCGTTCAACGAGCAGGTGGCGCGCAACCGCCGCATTCGCTACGACTTTCGCGGGCCGGGCGGCGATGGGTCGGTGACGTTTGACGATGTGCGCAGCGGCGGCCGGCGCGATGTGTCGGTTGGCATCAGCCAGGGCCGGGTGAGCTCGGTCACGTTCAGCACCACCGACCCGCCGCGCCTCAGCGGTGCGGTGCGCAAGCTCATTGGCCCGACCGTGGTGATCGCACTGGCGCTGTTGTTGGGCACGGCCTGGCAGCGCTCACGCGATCGCATGCGTGAAGCCGTGCAGGCCGACGCGGCCGCCAGCACGCCACGAGGCAATCCGAGGCTCACACGCGGCCCATCGCCCGGTTGGGCCATGGCCGGGCGCGGGTTCGATGCCTTGCACGCGAACCGGCAGCGCATTCGGCTGGCGCTCGGGGTGCTTTGCCTTGTGGGCGGCGCGGTGCTCGGCTGGCTCACCTGGCGGATGTCACGCGAGAGCAGCGATCCCTACCAAGTCATGCTGATGCTGATCACCGCGATCAGCGCATTCGGCGGCGTGGTCTATGCGCTGGTGCTCTTCTCAGGCCTGCGCAACAGCGTGTTGGGCACGGTCTCCAAGGGCGTGCTGGCCATCGCGCTGATCGCCTACGTGATCAGCAAGCTCATCCACTGAGCCAGGCATCACTCCACCATCAAGCGATAACCCACCGCCGTCTCGGTCAGCAGGTGCTTGGGCCGCGCCGGATCGTCTTCGAGCTTCTGCCGCAGGTGGCCCATGTAGATGCGCAGGTAGTGCGTGCTCTCCGCTTGCGTCGGGCCCCACACCTCGCGCAGCAGATGGCGGTGCGTGAGTACGCGGCCGGCGTTGGCGATCAACACGCCGAGCAAGCGGTACTCGATCGGCGTGAGGTGCACGAGCTCGCCCGCACGCCGCACCTGCCGCGCCGCGAGATCGACTTCGACCACGCCGAAGCGAAACAGCGGGCTCGCTGACGCTGCTCCGCCGCGCGCACGGCGCAAGGCCACGCGCACGCGCGCCATCAACTCGCCCACGCCGAAGGGTTTGGTCAAGTAGTCATCAGCGCCGGCATCGAGGGCGGCGATCTTGTCGGCCTCGTTGGTGCGCGCCGAGAGCACGATGACCGGCACGTCTGACCAAGTGCGCAAGTCTTGGAGATAGGCCACGCCGTCGCCATCGGGCAGGCCGAGGTCGAGGATGACGAGGTCAGGCCGGCGCGTGCCGGCTTCGGTCAGCCCTTGCTTGATGGTGCCGGCTTCGAACACATGCCAGCCCTCGCCTTCGAGCGCGCTGCGCACGAAGCGGCGGATCTGCGGTTCGTCTTCGACGATCACCGCGGTCAAGGCCGGCTCGCTCATGAGTCGATCACCATCGCGCTGGGTGCCTCTTCATCGGCCGGCAATGCCGGTGGCACGCCGAGTGGCAGCGTGAAGCGAAACCTCGCACCGCGCGCGCCCACCGAGCCGGTAACGGCCTCCACGCCGATGCGCCCACCATGCGCTTCGACGATCGCTCGGCAGATCGCCAGGCCCAAGCCAACGCCAGGCGTGCTCGACTCGCGCTGCCCGCGCGCGAACTTCTCGAACAAGGCCTCCTCGCGGCCGGGCGGCAGGCCCGGGCCATCGTCGGCCACGCTGACGGCCAACTCCTCGCCGATCACCTTGGCGGCGATCGTCACGGTGCTGCCGGCCGGCGTGTACTTGGCGGCGTTTTCAAGCAGGTTGCAGAGCACGCGCTCGATCAGCACCGCATCGAACTCGACCAGCGGCAGCTCAGGCGGCAACTCGGTGACGATGCGGTGATTGACCAGCGCCGGCGCCATCGCCTGCAGTGCGCTGCCCACCACCTCTTCGATCGGCTGCCATTGCCGGTTGAGCTGCACGGCGCCGCTTTCCAGGCGCGCCATGTCGAGCAGGTTGTCGACCATCGCGTTCATGCGCCGCGCGCTCGCGCCGATGGCCTCGGCCGTTTCACGCGCTTGCGCGGGCAGGGATTGCGTGCTCGTGATCAGCATGTCCGCCAGGCCATAGATCGCCGCAAGCGGCGTGCGCAAATCGTGCGACAAGGCCGAGAGCAGCGAGTTGCGCAAGCGCTCGGATTCCATCTGCACGGTCGCGTGCTGCGCGACCTCCACATAGTGAACACGCTCCAGCGCAATCGCCGCGAGCAGCGCAAAGGTCTCTAGCTGTTGGCGCTGCTCGGGCACGAGCAAGAGCCGCGGCACGCTGGGCTGCACCGCGAGCACGCCGCGCGCGCGCATCGGCGCCTTCAGCGGCAGGTAGAGCCAGGCGCTGCCGGGCAGCGTGTCGGTGCCGAGGCCGGCGGGCTCGTTGTGGCTGAGCGCCCACTGCGCGGTGCCGATGTCAAGGCTCAGCTCGTTCGCGGCAGAGCGCGGTGGCTGCAGGCGATCTTCCATGTCTTGCAAGAACACATGCGCGCGGGCTTTGAACTCCTGCGCGATGGCGCGCTCGGCGATGTCAACGACTTGCTCGGTCAACAACACACTTGAGAGCTCGCGCGAGACCTCGAACAAAGCCCGCGAACGCGACTCTCGGCTCGTGGCCACGCGCGCCTCGAAGCGCAAGCCGGCCGTCAGCTGCCCGGTGATCAGGCCGACTGCGAGCATCACGACGAAGGTGAGCAGGTACTGCACGTCAGACACCGCGAACGACATCTGCGGTGCGACGAAAAAGAAGTCGAACGCGGCCACGTTGAGAAAAGCCGCGAGCACCGCCGGCCCGCGCCCGCAGCGCACCGCCACTCCAACAACCGCGAGCAAGAACAGCATCACGATGTTGGCGAGATCGAAGTAACGCTGCAGCGGCAAAGCGACGAGCGTGGTCGCGCCGCAGGCGGCCAAAGCCCAGAAGTAAGCGACCGTGTCGCGCGGCACTGGCTCGCCGGCCAGCTCGGCAGCAGCCCGGCTGCGTGACGCCAGCTCGGGCGCGCTTTGGCCTTGACCGATCTCGATCAAATCAACATCGGGCGCCAGCCGCGCGAGGCGTTGCGTGAAGGTGTCGCTCCGCCAGAAGGGCCGCGCGCGGTTGTGGCCCATCAAGAGCTTGGAGAGGTTGTGCTGGCGCGCATGCTCGACGAGCGCGGTGGCAACGTCCTGGCTGGTCAGCACCGCCGTCGTCGCACCCAATTCTTCGGCGAGTTTGACGGTGCGCAGAATCCGCTCTCTTTCCGCGTTAGACAGGCGCTGCAGCGACGGCGTTTCCACATACACCGCATGCCACGCCACTGCCAGCTGCTGCGCCAGCCGCGCGGCGCTGCGCACCACATGGTCTGAATCATCGCGCGGGCCGATGCAGCAGAGCAACGCGGCCTCGGTCTTCCAGACGCGCTCGATCGATTGATCGGCGCGGTAAGCCTGCACGTCGTCTTCCACACGATTGGCGGTGCGGCGCAGCGCGAGCTCGCGCAGCGCCATCAAGTTGCCTTTGCGGAAGAAGTTGCGGCCAGCGCGCTCGGCCTGCGCCGGCATGTAGACCTTGCCGGCCTTCAGCCGCGCGAGCAGCTCATCGGCCGGCGTGTCAACGAGCACGACTTCGGAGGCCGAATCGAAGAAGGTGTCGGGCAGCGTTTCGTGCACGCGGATGCCGGTGATGCCGCCGACCACATCGTTCAAGCTCTCAAGGTGCTGAACATTGAGCGTGGTGTAGACGTTGATGCCGGCATCGAGCAGTTCATCGACGTCCTGCCAGCGCTTCGGGTGGCGTGAGCCGGCCACGTTGGAATGCGCCAGCTCATCGACGAGGATCAACTCGGGCCGGCGCTTGAGCGCGCCATCGAGGTCGAACTCGGGCAGCGTGCGGTCGCGGTACGGCACCTGAACGGGCGGCAGCACATCGAGCCCATCGATCTGCGCAGCGGTCTCGATGCGGCCGTGCGTCTCGACCACGCCGGCAATCACATCGACGCCTTCGGCCCGCAGCTTCTTGGCGGCGTTCAGCATCGCGTAGGTCTTGCCCACGCCGGCCGACGAACCAAAGTAGATGCGCAACTTGCCCCGCGCGGCGCGGGCTTCGTCCTCGCGGATTTGCGCGAGCAGTTCGTCAGGATCTGGGCGCGAATCGCTCGCCATCTGCTTGCCGACCACAGCTTGCCAACTACAGCCAGCCGGCGCGCCGGAAGCGCCAGCCCACGTAGCCGCATGTCGCCGTGATCAAGCCGAGCGCCATCGGGTAGCCGTACTTGAACTTGAGCTCCGGCATGACTTCGAAGTTCATGCCCCAAATGCCGGCGAACGCGGTGGCCACGGCAAAGATACTGGCCCAGGCCGCAAGCCGCTTCGTGACCTCGCTCTCTTCGATCGTCACCATCGAAAGGTTGACCGCAATGGCCGTGCCGATCGTGTCGCGGATCGAATCGATCGACGCATCGATGCGCGCGAGGTGATCGGCCACATCGCGGAAGTAAGCCTGCGTCGTCACACACACACCAGGCGTGCGGCTGCCGTAGAGATTGGAGAGCACCTCAATCAGCGGCGCCACCGCATGCTTGAGCACGCCCACCTTGCGCTTGAGCGTGTAGAGCCGCTCGATGTTGACGCGCGCCGTGCCCTTCTCGAAGATGCGTTCTTCGATGCTCTCCAGCTCTGTTTCCAGCTGATCGACGATGGGGAAGTAGCGGTCCACCACCGCATCCATCAGCGCATAGAGCACGAAGCTCGGGCCCTGGCGCAGCAGATGCGGCTCGCGCTCGCAGCGCTCGCGCACACCGAGAAAATCGACCGCGCTGCGCTGCCGAACCGAGACCACATAGTTCGAACCGACGAAGACCGCGACTTCACCAATCCGCAGTTCGTCGACATCTTGCTCAACAAGCTGCATCACGACGAACAGCGATTCGCCGTACTCGTCGATCTTCGGCCGCTGATGGCCTTTGAGCGCGTCTTCGACAGCGAGCTCATGAAGGCCGAATTGCTTGCGCAAACCATCGAGCTCTTCGGCCGACGGATCGCGCAATGCCACCCACACAAAGCAACCCGGCCGCGCGATGCATTCCTTGATGCGCTCGGGCCTCAGGTCATCGAGGCGCTTGCCGTTTTCGTATGCAACGCAGTTGATCAGCATCGTTTGATTGTGCCGGCGCGTTAAAGGCTTGAACTCAGGATTTCAACGCATCAAGCGCGAGGTTGAGCCTCAGCACATTGACGCGCGGCTCGCCGAGAAAGCCGAGCGCTTGGGGCCGCGTCAGCTGCTCGATCAGGCCATCGACCTGCGCTTGCGGCAGGCCGCGCGCCTTGGCGACACGGGCGGCTTGGTAGCGCGCTGCGGCCACGCTGATTTCGGGGTCGACACCGCTGGCCGATGCCGTGACCAGATCCACCGGGATTGGCAGCTTGTTCGTGGGATCGGCCGCCTTGAGCGCGTCGATGCGGCCCTTGACCGCATCGATCAACGCCGGGTTCATCGGCCCGAGGTTGGAGCCCGCCGAGTTGGCCGCGTTGTTGGCCATCGGCGAGGTGGCCGATGGCCGGCCCCAGATGTAGCGCGGCGATGTGAAGTTCTGGCCGATCAGCAGTGAGCCGACAGGCTTGCCGTCTTTGCCGTTGACCAAGCTGCCAGCCGCTTGCTCGGGAAATGCAGCCTTCGAGATGCCGGTGACGACCAGCGGATAGGCCACGCCGGTGATCAGCGTGAGTGCAGCGAACATCACCAAGGCGGGTCGCAAAAGAGCTGGCCGAGGAAGGGAAGTACTCATGAGAAAACTCCTGTCTTGCTCCCTCTCCCTTTGGGAGAGGGTGGGGGTGAGGGCCGCGCGCGGCTGAGCGCGCCAAAGGTGATCAAGCGGCTACCCCAAATGCACGAGGCCAACCACCATGTCGATCAGCTTGATGCCGACAAACGGCACGATCAAGCCGCCAAGCCCGTAGATCAACACGTTGCGGCGCAGCAGCGCAGCCGCACCAATCGCCCGGTACTTGACGCCTTTGAGCGCCAGTGGAATCAGGAAGATGATGATGATCGCGTTGAAGATCACGGCCGACAAAATCGCTGACTGCGGCGAGGCGAGCTGCATCACATTCAATGCGCCGAGCTGCGGATAAGTCGTCACGAACATCGCCGGGATGATCGCGAAGTACTTGGCCACGTCGTTGGCGATCGAGAACGTGGTGAGCGAGCCGCGCGTCATCAACAGCTGCTTGCCGGTCTCGACGATCTCCAGCAGCTTGGTCGGGTTCGAGTCGAGGTCGACCATGTTGCCGGCTTCTTTGGCGGCTTGCGTGCCGGTGTTCATGGCCACTGCCACATCGGCTTGTGCGAGCGCGGGCGCATCGTTCGTGCCGTCACCGGTCATGGCCACCAAGCGGCCTTCGGCTTGGTAGTCGCGGATCATCTTGAGCTTGGCTTCGGGCGTGGCCTCGGCGAGGAAGTCATCGACGCCCGCTTCGGCTGCAATGGCGGCTGCGGTGAGCTTGTTGTCGCCGGTGATCATCACCGTCTTGATGCCCATGCGGCGCAACTCGGCGAAGCGGTCTTTGATGCCGCCTTTGACGATGTCTTTGAGTTCGACCACGCCAAGCGCGCGCGACCCATCGGCGACCACGAGCGGCGTGCTGCCGCGGCGCGCCACGTCGTCGGCTGCGGCTTGCACATCGGCCGGCCAGGTGCCGCCGAGTGCTTCAACGTGCGCCTTGATCGCCGTGCCCGCACCCTTGCGGATCATCCGCGTCGAGACTTCACCGGGCGCACCGAGATCGACGCCGCTCATGCGCGTTTGCGCCGTGAAGGGCACGAAGGTCGCGCCGAGGCTGGCCATCTCGCGCTCACGCAGATTGAACTTCTGCTTGGCAAGCACGACGATGCTGCGGCCTTCAGGAGTTTCATCCGCCAGCGATGCGAGCTGAGCCACATCGGCCAGCTGCTGTTCGGTGATGCCCTTGGCGGGGAGGAAGGCACTGGCTTGGCGGTTGCCGAGCGTGATGGTGCCGGTCTTGTCGAGCAGCAGCACATCCACGTCGCCCGCCGCTTCCACAGCGCGGCCGGAAGTGGCGATCACGTTGGCTTGCATCATGCGGCTCATGCCAGCCACGCCGATGGCGGAGAGCAACGCGCCGATGGTCGTCGGGATCAAGCAGACGAGCAGCGCGATCAGTGCGGTGACGGTGACGGTGACGGCCGAGCCTGCCTTGGCTGCTTCAACGCTGAAGATCGACATGGGCAACAGCGTCACGACGACCACGAGGAACACGATCGTGAGCGCCACCAGCAAGATGTTGAGCGCGATCTCATTCGGCGTCTTCTGGCGCTTGGCACCTTCGACCATCGCGATCATGCGGTCAAGGAATGATTCACCGGGGTTCACGCCGATGCGGATCACCAGCCAATCCGAGAGCACGCGTGTGCCGCCGGTGACCGAAGCGAAATCGCCGCCGGACTCGCGGATCACGGGCGCTGATTCACCGGTGATCGCACTCTCATCGACCGAGGCCACGCCTTCGATCACTTCGCCGTCGAGCGGGATCGTGTCGCCGGTTTCGACCAACACGACCGCGCCTTTGCGCAACTCATCGGGCTCGACCGGAATCCACGAGCTGCCGTAGCGCGGGTCTTTGAGCTTCTTGGCAATCGTCTTCTTGCGCATGCCGCGCAGTGATGCGGCTTGCGCCTTGCTGCGGCCTTCGGCGAGTGCTTCAGCAAAGTTCGCGAACAGCACGGTGAACCACAACCAGAGCGCCACGGTGAGGATGAAGCCTTGCGGCGCCTCGCCATGGCCGCCGAGGGACTGCACCCACAGCACCGTGGTGAGCAAGCTGCCGATGTAGACGGCGAACATCACCGGGTTGCGCCATTGCACGCGCGGATCGAGCTTCTTGAAGGCCGCAGCAATGGCCGGCTTGACCAGCGCCGGGTCCATCAGGGACAGGGTTTTATCGTTACTCATGATGGTTCTTTCCGTCCGCTCACTTGCCCGCGAACAACATGAAGTGCTCAACCACCGGCCCCAGCGCAAGCGCCGGCACGTAGTTGAGCAAACCAACCAACAGCACCGAGCCGATCAACAGCACGACGAAGAGCGGGCCATGCGTCGGCAACGTGCCGGCTGTGACTGGCAGGCGCTTCTTCGATGCCAAGCTACCTCCGATCGCCAGCACCGGCACGATCACGCCGAAGCGGCCGAACCACATCGCCATGCCAAGCAACAGGTTGTAGAAAGGCGTGTTGACCGAGAGGCCACCAAACGCGCTGCCGTTGTTGTTGGCCGCCGAGCTGAAGGCGTAGAGGATCTCCGAGAAGCCGTGCGGGCCGGGGTTGGCGATGCCGGCTTTGCCCGCATCACTGACGACCGCGATGGCGGTGCCGGCCAAGACCAAGATCGGCGTCACCAAGATGGCGATCGACATCATCTTCATCTCATACGCCTCGATCTTCTTGCCAAGGTACTCGGGCGTGCGGCCGATCATCAAGCCGGCGATGAAGACCGCGAGGATCGCGAAGATCAACATGCCGTAGAGGCCCGAGCCCACGCCGCCGAAGACGACTTCACCGAGCTGGATCAACACCAGCGGCACGGCGCCGCCGAGCGGCATGAACGAGTCATGCCAGCCGTTGATGGCGCCGCACGATGCAGCGGTGGTGATGGTGGCAAAGAGCGTGGTCGCGGTGATGCCGAAGCGCGATTCCTTGCCTTCCATGTTGCCGCCGGGCTGCAAAGCGCTCATGCTTTGATCGACACCCAAGGCGCCAATCAGCGGGTTGCCTTGCTGCTCTTGCGGCGTCAGCACGAGCACCATGGCGACGAACATCAGCGTCATCGCCGCGAGCACGGCCCAGCCTTGGCGCATGTCACCCACCAAGCGGCCAAACATGAACACGAGCGCCGCCGGGATCAGGAAGATCGACAGCATCTGCACGAAGTTGGTCAGCGGAGTCGGGTTCTCGTAAGGGTGCGCGGAGTTGGCATTGAAGAAGCCGCCACCGTTGGTGCCAAGCATCTTGATCGCCTCTTGCGACGCGACCGGGCCCATCGCAATGGACTGCGTGGCGGTCTTCGCGTCTTCAGTGACCGCGTTGCCTTTCTCGTCTTTCAGCGGCTGACCGTCCGGCCCGTTCTTGGGCGCTTGGTAGGCGTTGACTTCGAGCGTGGTCACATCCTTGTAGGCATCGAAGTTTTGAATCGCGCCTTGCGAGACGAGGAAGAGCGCGAAGATGGTCGACAGCGGCAACAGCACATAAAGCGTGCTGCGCGTGATGTCGACCCAGAAGTTGCCGAGCTTGCCCGACGAGCGCGCCACGAAGCCGCGGATCAACGCGATCACGACGACGATGCCGGTCGCTGCAGAGAAGAAGTTCTGCACGGCCAGGCCCAGCATCTGGGTCAGGTAGCTCATCGTCGATTCACCGCCGTAGCCTTGCCAGTTGGTGTTGGTCGCGAAGCTGAGCGCGGTGTTGAACGATGAGTCGGCCGTGACCGCACTCATGCCTTGCGGGTTGAGCGGCAACACGCTTTGCAGGCGCTGCAAGGCATAGACGGCCAGCGCGCCGAAGAGGTTGAAGACGAGCAAGGCGATCGCATACGCCTTCCAGCCCATGCTGGCCTCGGCATCGACACCGGCCATGCGGTAGAGCGCTTTTTCCACCGCCGCAATCGGCGCGAGCCAGCGCGGGATGTGACCATCGGCCACGAGCGTGAGCCAGCGGCCAAGCGGCCAGGCGAGCGCCACAAGCGCGACGAGGAAGACGACGAGCTGAATGAGGGCGGGCGTGGTCATCAGAACTCCTCGGCCTTGAGCAAGGCATAGACGAGGTAGACCATCAAGCCGACGGAAGCGGAAGCGCTGAGCACATAGAGCCAGGTCATGACTTGGCTCCGAGCGCGTCACAGCCGAGCACGAGCCCGATCAGCAGCGCAAAGAAAAGGGCCGTGGCCCCGAGATAGACGACATCCATGTGATCCTCGCAACGAAAAGTTTCGTTGCCGAGAATCGTAGGAAGGGGCTCGTCAAATCAGTGCATAGATTGAGCGGGGCGGCATAAAGAAAGCGTAAATGCAGGCCCGACTTTGTTCGGCTCCCTCTCCCTCTGGGAGAGGGCGGGGGTGAGGGCGCGGTGAGCGCTGAGCTGACCTGCGCGTCCCTCACCCCAACCCTCTCCCAGAGGGAGAGGGGGCCAATCAAGGCGGGCGGTGGATCAGGCGTCTGCTGTCGGGAACGGCAGCTTGCGAACCCGCTTGCCGGTCAACGCGGCC
>JAYWGR010000174.1:0-13453 GCA_043778145.1 Rhizobacter sp. | reverse complement strand
CGTCGTCGACGATGAACCAGCCCTGGAAAACACCGTCACGCTCGGCGCGCCAGACGCCTTGGTCATCGCGGCGCTGGCGCAAGCCCGACGCGGCCTTGATGCGGTCGCGCTGCTCTTCGTTGAACTTGAGCGGCTGGTCCAGGAATGCCTTGGCGCCCGGGAAAAGAAGCACCTGCGCCTGGGGCACGCTCAGATAGTCCGTAGCGTAGCTCGGCGCCACCAGGGCAGCCATTGGAAGCAGGCTGGCCGCCCAGGCGTGTCGTTTCATAGAGGCATTTTATCGAGCGCGATCTTCATTTTCAGCCCTCATCTTCACGTCTCATGGTCAGCCCGCCTGCTCCAGGAAGCGCTGGGCGTCCAGTGCCGCCATGCAGCCGGTACCGGCGCTGGTGATGGCCTGGCGATAGACATGGTCCTGCACGTCACCGGCCGCGAACACCCCGGACACGCTGGTCATGGTGGCCAAGCCGTCGAGGCCCGAGCGGGTGACGATGTAGCCATCCTTCATCTCGAGCTGGCCCCGGAAGATGTCGGTGTTGGGCTGGTGGCCGATGGCGATGAAGCAGCCCTTGAGCGCAAGCTCGGTGGTGGCGCCGTCGTTCACGTTCTTCAGCCGCAGGCCGGTGACTCCGCTGGCGTTGCCCAGCACTTCGTTCAGCGTGCTGTGCAGGTGCAGCTTGATCTTGCCGGTGGCCACCTTCTCGTCGATCTTGTCGATCATGATCGCCTCGGCGCGGAACTTGTCGCGGCGATGCACCAGGTGCACGGTGCTGGCGATATTGGACAGGTACAGCGCCTCTTCCACGGCGGTGTTGCCGCCGCCGATCACGGCCACGGTGTCACCGCGATAGAAGAAGCCGTCGCAGGTGGCGCAGCCGCTCACACCGTGGCCCATGAAGGCTTGTTCCGAGGGCAAGCCGAGGTACTTGGCGCTGGCGCCCGTGGCGATCACCAGCGCGTCGCAGGTGTAGGTGCCGCTGTCGCCGTTGAGGCTGAACGGCCGGCTGCCCAAATCAACCGTGTGGATGTGATCGAACACGATGTCGGTGTTGAAGCGCTCGGCATGCTTCTGAAAGCGCTCCATCAACTCGGGGCCTTGCACGCCCATCACGTCGGCCGGCCAGTTGTCGACCTCGGTGGTGGTCATCAGCTGGCCGCCCTGGGCCATGCCGGTCACCAGCAGCGGGCCGAGGTTGGCGCGGGCGGCGTAGATGGCGGCTGAGTAGCCGGCCGGGCCGGAGCCCAGGATCAACACGCGGCAATGGCGTGGTGTCGCACCATCGCTCACCGTGCAGCCCCCAGCTGGCTAACGCGTGTGCTGCGCGAGGCCAGGGCCGCATCGAGCACACGGGTGAACTCTTCTGCCTTCTGGAAGCCGACGACGCGGCGATCTTCGCTGGCGCTGCCCGGCGCAAAAAAAAGGATGCCTGGCGGGCCGAACAGGCCGTAGCGCTTGAGCAGGGCCCGGTCGTCCGCGCTGTTGGCCGTGACGTCCACCTGGATCAACTGCAGCTGTTCCAGGCGGGACTTCACGGCGGGGTCGGCAAAGGTCAGGTGCTCCATCTCCTTGCACGACACGCACCAGTCGGCATAGAAGTCCAGCATGACCGGCTTGTGCGCCGCAGCCAGACGTGCATCGAGCTCGGCCACCGTGCGCACGCGGTCGAAGCGGATGCCTTCGGCGGCCACGGCCCCGCTGCCTGGTGCGCGCAGTGCGGCCAGTGGTTGCAGGGGGTCGCGCGAGCCGGCCAGCGCGCCCACAAGCAGCGAGGCCCCGGCCAGCGCCATCATCACACCCGCGCTTTTGCAGAACCTGCGTGCGCCCCCGGCTTCGGCCGGCAGCGGATCGAGCGCATGCAGGAAGATGCCCGAGAACAGCAGCAGCGCGGCCCAGCCCAGCATCACGGCCAAGGCCGGCAGCACCGGCTGCGCCAGCCACAGCGCCACGCCCAGCAGCATCACGCCGAAGGTCTTCTTCACGCCCTCCATCCAGGCCCCGGCGCGTGGCAACAGGCTGCCGGCGGCCACGCCCAGCAGCAGCAGCGGCGCGCCCATGCCCAGCGCCATCATGAACAGCGCGGCGCCGCCCAGCACGGTGTCGCCGGTCTGCGCGATGTAGAGCAGCGCGCCGGCCAGCGGCGCCGCCACGCAGGGCCCCACCATCAAGGCCGACAGCGCGCCCATCAACGCCACCCCGGCCAGGGACCCGCCTTGCCGATTGGCGGAGTCGTTCAACCGGCTTTGCAGGGCAGCGGGCAGTTGCAGTTCATAGAAGCCGAACATCGACAGCGACAGGATGACGAACACCAGCGCAAAGCTGCCCAGCACCCAGGCGTTTTGCAGCGCGGCCGACAACAGCGTGCCCGACAAACCCGCCGCCACGCCGGCCGCCGTGTAGGTGACCGCCATGCCCAGCACATAAGCCAGCGACAGCACGAAACCGCGTTGGCGCGTGATCTGCTCACCACGGCCGACGATGATGCCGGACAGGATGGGGATCATCGGGAACACGCAAGGCGTGAAGGCCAGCAGCAGGCCGAAGCCGAAGAAGCTGGCCAGCACCAGCGGCAGGCTGGCCCCTTGCAACATGGCGCCCACGCGCTGTGACTCGTCCTGCGATGGACCCTGCGGCGCAGCATTCGGCACGCCCTGAGCAAGTACAGCGGTGGGCACCGATGTCTCGGCTGCGGCAGCCCCCGGCAGCGTCAAGCTCGCCGTGCGAATAAATGGGGGATAGCACAGCCCGGCATCGGCGCAGCCCTGCGCCTTGACGCTCACGGTGAAGGGGCCTGCAGCCTGCTGAACGGCGAGCGGCAGCAGCAGCGCGCCGCGGTAGGTTTCGGTGCGACCGAACTGCGCGTCGTCCTTCACCACCGCCGGCGGGAACGTGGCAGTGCCCAGCACCGCTCCCCCATCGGCGCTGAACACGAACTTGTTCTTGTAGAGGTAGTAGCCCTCGGCGACGGTGAAGCGCAACTCCACCGCCTTGCCGTCGACGGCGCGTGCGCTCATCTGGAACGCCTGTTCGGGCTCCAGGAATTGGGGCTCGGTGGCGACGGCGCTTTCGCCGGCTGCCGATGCGGCGCTGCCGGCTACCAGAGCGAGCAGTGCCAGCAGCCTGCGCAGTGAGGATGGCATGGTGGGATGTCCTTCAGCGCGTGGTGTCGTTGAAGCCGGCTGCATGCAACTTGCCGAACACATAGTTCATCGCCTTGATGCCTTCATCCATCGCCGGCAGCGTGAAGCGGCGTTCGTTGAAGACGAAGCCCTTGCCGTAGTACTGGCCGGTGACGAAGGCGCCGTCCTGCAGCAGGATGGCCACCTTGCGAAGGTTCGGCGCGGTGTGCGTTGGCGGTGTCGCGCTGAAGGTGTTGCCGGTGAACGTGGCCGTGAGGTGGCCGGCCGGCAGCACCGGTGCGGCGGTGGATGCCGTTCCATTGGCCGCGGTGTTGGTCTTCACCCGTGGGTCGTTCACGTCGCGGAATGGCCAGGAAATCAACACCATGCTCGGGTTCTCCGCGCTGATTTCCCAGCGGATGGCCTCAGTCGTGGCGCTGAAGCTGGTGGCCGTCCATGCGCCGTACTCGCTGTACAGCGTGCCGCTGCCGGAGGTCTCGCCGCTGGTGCGCACCAGCGTGAGCTTGAGTCGCTGTGGCAAGCCGAGTTGTGCTGCCGTGCCGGCGGTGCGCGCCGTGGTGACGCCGCCGGTGGTGAAGCTGGTGGTGCCGTAGAGCTTGCTCCATGAATTGAGCGTCACGCCGCTGCTGGCAAACAGATCGGCCAGGGTGTGGCCGGTGCGCGCATCGACCGCCCAGTTGCAATGGCTCTTGCCCAGCGTCGTCACCTTGGCCAGCGGATTCGCGTCGCTGCCGCAGCTCTGCCAGAGCGGTGCCACCAACAAGGCCTCTTTGAAGTAGGCGTCGTAGAAATTGCCGCCGGGCAGGCTGGCGTCCTTGCCCTTGAGCGCGAGGTCGCCCTTGACCTTGTCGTAGTACTCGGCCGTGTAGTAGTCGAAGCAGGTGGAGAACCAGGCGCTGGCCGTGGTGCCGGTGGCCACACCCGTGGTCGCATTGGTATTGGCACCCGTCTGCGGCGCGCCGGTGTAGCCCTTGTTGCACGCGGCGGGACCAGTGGTCACCGAGGCGGTGGTGGGCGCCGTGCCGTTGTAGTAAGCCGCGTAGTCTCGCTGCTCGCTGACCCACTCTTCGATGTAGAAGTTGGTCGCGGCGTTGTCGCTCACATCAAAGGACCAGCGCACGTTGCTGTTGAGCAGCCGTGCGGTGACGCGGTTGCCGTCGGTGTAGGTGATGGTGCGTGGTTGCAGGTAGTCGGTGCCTGCGTTCAGCACCGGGCTGCCGGACAGCCCGAGCGTGACGTAGTCGCCCTCGTCCACCGTGAGTGCCGTCCACAAGCCGGTGACCCAGCGAGCCAGTTTGTCGGTGACTGCGCCGTTGGACAGCGTGGTGGCGCGTCTGTCGAGCGAAGCGAGTGCACCTTGGCCCACCGTGCGCAACCAGCCGGCCGTGTCGGTCAGGCCTTCTCGCAGGCGCAGCGCGGCTTCGGCATCGAGGTGGAAGTAGTGGAAGTCGTTGGCCAGGAAGTAGGCGACCGAACTGGTGCTGGTGTCGGCGAAGGTGGCGATCTTGGTCGCGTCCACCGGCACACCCGCCACAGTGGCCGTGGGCGCCACGTAGGTGCTGTACCAGGAGTACATCACTGCCGCGGTGTTCACCATGTCCAGTGGCGCGCCGGCGGTCTGGGCGCGCGCCGACAGCACCGTGCTGATGGCGCGCAGACGCACAGACATCGCGTTGCGCGGGTTGGCCACGTAGTCGAAGTCCACAGGCAGGACGAGCTTGCCGCTTGCGGTGTCGACGTTGGTCTCGAACACGATGCGGGTGAACATCGCGATCTGGTTGGCCAGCCTGTTGCGGCCCTGCACCCGCATGCGGGCGAAGTAGGTGGCCGTGATCGGCGAGATGTTGACGGCATGCGCCGTCGCATCGTCTTCGTATTCCAGCGGCGTGGCCCAGGTCCAGCCCTGTGTGAAGGTGATGGGTGCTGCGGCGGTGGCGGCGCTGTCCACGCTGGCCGGGCGCACGATGGCCAGCAGGTTGCTGCCACGATGACCGGTGGGCACGACCAGGCTGTACTTGCCGTTCGCGCCGGTGGTGGCTTGCGGCTCGTTGGCGCTGCAGACACCGTCGCCGTTCAAGTCGGCGCAGACGAGGGTGTTGCCGAGGTAGCCGACGTTCATCACCGTGCCGGTGACGGCCAGTGTCGTCGAGATCACGGTGCTGCCACCGGTCGTTGGCGTGGTCGTGCTGACGCTGGCGCCCGAAGTGGCAGTGACGGGGTCGGCAGTGCTGCCGCCGCCGCAGGCGACCAGGGTGGCCGTGGCCAGCAGCAGCGCGGTTTGCAAGGGAAAGAGCTTGTTCATCGGGTCTTCCTGATGTGTTCTGGATGCGAGGTGCTGAAGCCTCAGAGTGCTGGGGTCGCGGGCAGGCCGACGGGCATGCGCAAGAGCTTGAATTGCTGGTCCTGGGTGCCGCGCGCCAGCACCACCAGGCGCTGGCCGGCGAGCGTGGCCTGCTGCACCGACAGGCCGCTCGGCAGCGTGCCGGTGCCCAGCGGCGCACCGGTGGCTGCAGCGCGCCAATGCACCCGCGCGTCGCTTGTGGCGACATAGCTGTCGCCGTCGGCAGCGACGGCCAGCGACCGCAGCGTGTCGCCACCGACAGCGACGCTCACGGCCGACTTGCCGATGAGCTGCAGGCTGTCGTCGAACAGCACGGTGTGCACCTGGGTGTCGCTGGCCAACAGCAGGCGCCGCGCGCCGCCGGCAAAGCCGATCTGCGCGACGTTGCCCCAATCGCCGTTGAGTTGCACGACCAAACGCCCGGTGCTCATGTCCACCAACGTCAAGCGGCCGTAGCCCGCCGCGGCCAGGTAGCGGCCACCGGGGGTGAGCGCCAAAGCCTGCGGCGGCTTGTCGGCGTCGAACTTCAGGTCCACGCTGGTGGTCTTCTGCATCGTTGCACCATCGAGCAGCCACAGCGACTTGGCCGTCGCGTCCCAGGCGGCGACCCGGCTTCCCGCGCTGTCTGCCGCGATGAGGCTGAAGCCCGAATGCACGCAGGCAGGCGCGCTCTTCAATGCGCGGTAGCTCGCCGTGTCGGCCAGGCTGACCTTGAACAGGCCTTCGGTACCATCGGTGGTGCCGACGCATTCGCTGCTGGTGTTCTTGCCTGACAGCATGTTCAGCAGCACGAAGGCACTGTTGCCCCCATCGACGAGCTGGATGCCCGCCACGCCCTTGCCGGGCTCCAGCGCCACCGGCGTTCCGGTGGTCGGCGGGCTGGTGAAGCCGGTCGCGGCCGATGCCGAGTCGATGAACACCGACAGCACTTTGTCCAGCGCCGCGAACGTGCGGCGCACGAGCTGGGGGTAGCTGGCCAGCGCGGGCGTGGGTGGCGGCACCAGGTCGATCTCGCGGCTGGTGACCGATGCGGCCGCCGCGTCGAACAGGTACAGCCGGTTCGTCTCGGAGCTATTGAGCACGATGCTGCTCTGCGCGCTGAGCTGGCGGCGCACCGTGCCCGCTTCGTTGCTGGCCCAGCTAACCTCGGTGGAGCTGCTGCCCAGCGTGGGCGCGTAGGCCGCAACCGTGGGCTTCGCAGTGGCCTGCGCAGCCACCGCAGCGCTGTAGGTCGACAGCGCTGCGAGCGCGATCGGGTAGGTCTTGAGCGTGTCGGCGAAACCCGTCTGCAACAGAGCCTCTAGCTGGCTGCCGTGGGCGGTGTTCAGGGTGGATTCGATGGCGGCGATCTCGGCTCGCGTCTTGCCGTTGGCTGCCAGCATCGTGCGCAGTGTGCTGAGGCCGGTGACCACATCGCTCGCCGTGGCCGACACCAGCAGGCGTGTGCGCTGGTTGTTGGCGTCACGGGACTCGAGCAGCACCACCTGGCTGGTCTTGGGCACGAGGCCCTGGCTGCCGGTGGCGCTGGCGGCGCGCGAGGTGTCGCCATCGTCGCACTGCCAGTTGCGGTTCAGGTCAACGCAGGCGGTCAGCGAAGCGGCGGCGATGCTTGTCGTGACGGTCTCGCCGCCAGTGCCGCTGTTGCCGCTACTGCCTCCACCGCCACCGCCACAGCCGGCGACGGCAGCGGCCACCAGGGCGGGCAGCAATTTCATTTTCATGGTCATGGGAATCTCCTTCGGAATGCTTGGATGTGTGCATGGGTTGATCGGTCAGGCGGCCAGTGCGGGCGCGGGCGCGTGTTCTGGCGTGTGTGCGGCTGGCGCGCCCTGGCCTTCGAGCGTGTGCACCTTGCCGTGGGCATCGACGAGCAAAGCCATCGCCTCGGCGGGCAATGCGATGTCGCCGCGCAGCAGCAGCGCCGTGCTGTAGATGCCGCTGACCAGCGCGCTGTGCGAGACGACGCTGCACGACAACCACGGGCTCGGCGCTTGTCTTTCGGCTTCGCCTGCTTTTCCGCTTGCGCTTGCGCCGTCTCGTTCCACCGGGCCGACCACATGCGACAGCTCACCGCCCTTGACGCTGCGCTGGCGCGCGTAGTGGCCCGAGGTGGTGAGCGCCTGGTTGTGCAGGTCCAGGCCGAACAACATGCGCTGCGGCGCCAGCGGGTGGGGCACGGCGGCGACGAAGCGCTCGCCGTTCGGCTTGAGCCCCCAGCAGGCCAGATCGCCGCCGTAGTTGATGAGTCCGGCCGGCACACCGGCCTCGCGTGCCAAGCGCACCGACTCGTCCACAGCGTACTCCTTGATGACGCCGCCCAGGTCGATGCGTGTGACGGCGTTGTCGAACTGCAGTGCGTCCCCGTCCAGCGACCATCTCGACAAGCCGGTGTAGGCACCGAGCTGTCGGCGCACCTGCGCCGCCTCCGTGGTGCTGCGCACGCGCTTGAGTCGGGCTGCATAGGTGCCTACTGTGATGTCGAAGACCCCGCCGCAACGCTCGGCGTGCTGGCGCACCACTTCCAGCACCGAGGCGGTTTCCGCATCGAGCGCGACACGCGAGCTGCGCCGTTCATTGACGGCCCGGGTGAGCCACGAGTCGGGGGCGTGAAAGTTGTAGCGCCGCACCAGGGCTGCGACCCGCGTTTCGATACGCGCCGCAATGGCCGCGCCCTGCCCGGCATCGACGCCATGCAACTGCAGTTCGCAGCGCGTGGTCATCGCTGCGAAGCTGTGCAGGTAGGGCAGCACGGGCTGGCTCAAGGCGCGCTTCAGTACTTGAAGACGAAGCCGGCCGTCACCCAAGTGGCGGCCAGACCGGTGTCTTGCTTGTAGCGCACGACACCCGCATTGAGCGTCCACTGCTTGTCGGCGTGGTACTCGACGTTGAGTTGTCCGGTCACGGCCTTCATGGGGCCCTGGCGCGCGTCGTTCGTGCCGTAGCCGGTGGCGGCAAAGGTGTTCACTGTGGCGTCGTAGGCGCGGTAGAAATCAGCACCGCGCTGCGAGTGGTAGCGCAGCACCGGGTTCAGGCGCCACTGTTCGTTGATGTCCCAGTAGAGCTTGGCCTCGACGGTCTGACCCGTCACGCCCCAGCTGTCGCTGTAGTAGCGGTACCAGAGGTTGCTCTTCAGATCCGGCTGCCAGGCCTTGACCCAGCGCAGCGCAAAGCCACCGGCGTTGCGCGTGCCTGGGCGCGAATCGAAGGCCAGCGTGTGTGCGCCGGCACCGTCGTCGCGAACGATCTTCAGGTAGTCGTGCGACAAGAAGCCCACCGACCGCGCAACGTACACGCTGGCCTCCAGCGTGCTGGTGGCGTCAAGCACCTGGTTGACGCCCGCTTGCACGTTGTAGACGCGGCTGTCTTCGTTGCTCTTGTTGTTGGTGTTGGCGTTGGCAACACTGGTGTTGAGTTGCAGGCTCGCGCCCAGCGTCCAGCTGCGGTTGTGGCTTTCGTCCTGCCAGATTTGCGCCTGGCCCGAGAACTCGCGGCTCCAGAAGTCGGGCTCGCGCGACAGCGCCAAGCCGAAGGTGTATTCGTTGCGCCGGGCATCGCGCCAGGTCAGGCCACCGCCCGCCGAGTTCCGGGTCTCGTCGGACACCTTGACGTAGCCGCTTTGGTATTCGTTGACATAGCCCGGCTTCAGGCGCCATGAGGGCGTGGCACCCGAGATGGCATCCACGCCGAGTTCGAGCCGCGCGCTGAGGTCGAGGCCGAAGTCTTTTTCGATGCTCAGATCGCCGGCAACGACCTTGATGCGATCGTTGTTCTCAACGTACTTGTAGGTCTGGTACGAGATGCTGTTCTCGGCCCGTGCCGAGCCCAGCGGCGCGGTCAGGGCAGCAGCGCCCAGCGCCATCAGGAAGACCGTGGGGCGGTGCATGCGGTGTTCAGTTGCAGCCACAGCCACCTCCGCCCACGCCGGTGCCGCCACGCACCGATTCCTTCGAGTAATAAACGTGGCCGTCGATCCTGGCCAGTGCCGGCACGGGGCCGGCGGGTTTCATCGTGTCCTGAGCCAGCGTGGCCTTTTGCCAAGGCTCCACGTTGGCGCAGCCGGTCAGGGCTGATGCCAGCAGCGTGGCTGTGAGGATGGAGAGACCACGTGCGAGGCGATGTGATGAGGGAAGAGGGATGAGAAAGGAGTTGGTCTTCATCAGTACGCTCCCAGTTCCTTGAGGTCCTGCATCAGCAGGGTGTCGATGTTGGGCATCGCGCCCAGGTGCTCACGCACCACCTTGCCTGCCTTGACGATGTAGAGCGCCGGGTAGCCGCGGGGCTTGAAGCTCTTCACCAGCGCCTGGTCGGCGTCGAACTGCGTGCGAAAACTCAAGGCCCCCTTGTCGCGCATTTCTTTCTGAAAGGCGTCGGCAATTTTTTGCGTTTCGTCGGTGGCGACGCCAACAAAATCGACCCTCTGCTTGTCCGCCTTGGCGTGCACCGCCGAAATCAACGGCAGCTCCTTTCGGCAGGAAACGCACCACTCGGCGAAGAAGTCGACCACCGTGATCTTGGCCGGGTCGATCTGCAGCTTGGCGAGCACGGCGGGGTCGATGCTGTCGCCGACCTTCAGCGCCCAGCTGGCCGGCGAGGCGCAGAGCAGCGCTACCGCCGAGGTGATGAGAGCGAGACGTTTCATTCAGGCAGTCCTCTTCAAAGTTGCGAAAGGTTCAAAAAGCGCGAAGCAAGGCGTACCGGCCGGTGCCACCTCGTTGTTCGGGGTGGTGTCGGCAGGCAGGGCGTGATGGGGGGGCTTGCTGGCGCAGAGCGCCCGTGTGGCGGGCGTGCGCGTGGCTGGCGCCGATGAAGGCCACGGCGACGTTGCCGTGCTCATCGTGCGGTGAACACGTAGGAGCCTGGGTCAGGCCCCCGGGCGCCGCCTGGCGAACCAGGCGTTGACTTCAGATCAGAACGAGAAACCGGTGAGCAGTCGCACGGTGTGGCGTTCGCCGCTCTTGTAGATGCGGCCACCGACGAGTTCGTCTTGTGCGGCTACTGAATAGGCTTTGGCCCAAGGCATTTGCTGCTGATAGCCCAGCGTGGCGAACCACTTCTGAGCGGCGTAATGCAGCGTTGGGCCGGCGAACCACGCCGAGTAATCGCGCTTGCTGTTCGACAGCGTGTAGCCGCCTTCCCACGTACGCTCGTTGCGCAACTCCACGCCCGCACGCCAGCCCGGCGCGAAGCGGTACGAGGCACCGCCGCTGAAGACCAGCTTGGTTTCTTTCTCCGCCACCACCAAGGACCACTTCTCGCGCTCCAGTTCCAGCGCCACGTTGGCGGCCAGCACCAGCTGGTCATCGAGCAGGTTCTTCTGTGCCAGCAGTTTGAATTCGAGTTCGCGACTCTTGGGGCCAACGCTCAACTCGACATACCCGGCCAGCCCGATCCCGTCTTTGTAGGGGCTCAGGAACTGGTAGATCGATTCGACGGAGATGCTCTCGAAGTCGGCCTTCTTGTAGCGCGCCGAGGTCAGCGGCAACTTCTCGGCATTCGGCACGTAGGGGCCTGCCGTGATGGGGCCGCCGCCGCTCACCTCGTCACCATCCCCCACCACCGTGTAGTTGTTCCGCGATGCAATGGAGTTGTTGTTCTGCGCCACCACCGAGTAGGCATTCGCGTAGAGCGCCACAGTCCAGCGGTCTGTGACGCCGTATTCGAATTCGGTGCGTGTCTGCGCGAGGTTGTAGGTGCCTTGCGAACGCTTGGTTCGGTAGGTGACCCACTGTTCGACCTCCTTGGCGCCCTGCGGCAGCGTTTCGGCCAGGTAGGTGTGGGTGAAGATGGCGTCGCCGGCGTGTGCGCTGGACAGGGCAAGGGTGGACAGCAGTGCGGCCGTCACTGCGCTCAGGCGGTGGGTCGTCGTTTTGTTCATGGTGGGCGTCTGTTCGATGCGATCAGTGCGAGGTGCTGTGGATGTGGCCGCGAAGATCAGCCGACATGACGCAAGGAGCCAAAGAGCCCGTCCGTCTCGTCGGCCGGACCCGCTGCGAAGTAGAGGGCGTTCGAGTCACCCAGGCTCACGCCATTGCCGAAGAGCAGGTTCCACAGCCCTTGAATCTTGAGCACGTTGCCGTCGGTGCCGCGCAGGTATTCGGTGGCACGCTTGCTCGAGGTGTCGAAGCCGACGATGCTGCCGTCAGAGAAGTTGCTGACCATCAACTGGTTCGAGAACGGGCCAAAGTTGCCCGGTGCCACCACCACGCCCCAAGGGCCGTTGAGCACACCGCGGTCGTCCCAGATGGCGATCTGTTGACCATCGACGCTGTACTCGACCAGGCGCCCACGCCCACGGCCCGAGCTCTCCACGGCGGGCAGCAATTGGCCCTTGTTGTCCGGGTCTTCCTGCGTGTTCACATAGGCGATGAAGACGGAGGTCTTGCCGGCATACGTCACCGTCTGTACGTTGAATGGCACGAGGTCGCCGACCTTGAAGCCGCCCGCGCTCAGGAACGGGTTGGGGAAGCGGGCACCGATCGCCTCTTCGGTGAACGCAGTGTCGAAAACACGCATGCGCGGCGTCGGGTTGGCGCCGAAATCGACGACGAACAATTTGGTCTCAGCCGGGTTGATGGCCAGCCCGAAGAAGGAACTGCCCTGCGCGCCGTAGTCCACCATGGACAGCGCTTCGGCGGAGCGGTCGAAGCTGCCGTCAGTGCGCTTGCGCTCGGTCCACGCCGACAACACGCCGTTGTCGGACACGAAGATGAACTTCGCCGGGCCGGTGATCGCGCCGTTCGGGTGATCCTGTGTGATGACGAAGTTGCCGCCGCCGTTGAACACCACGCCGTTGGCTGCGCCGCCGTTGTCGGCCGATGCGGGCAAGCCCACGGTCTTGAGGTTGTCGGTGGTCAACGGCGTACCGTTCACGTCGCCCACGTACTCGAAGGACGTACCCATGCCCGTCACCCAGAAGTGCCCGCCGGCACCTGCAGGGCGGATCGCGATGCCCCATGCATCGATCAGTTCGGGGTCGACGATTAGCGGCTTGTAGGCTGCCGAGTTCGCAACGAGGTTGGTCTGCTTGTAGCTGTTGGATGCCGAGACCGACTCACCACCACCCCCACATCCCGCCAGCCATGTCGCAGTGCCTGCCGAGGCTCCCATCTTCAAAAAGACTCTTCGATCCATCACCCTGCCTCGAGTACGTTAAGGAATGTCATCGAATGATAATCGTTCTCAGTTGTATTCACAAAAATAATTCAGCAGGGTCGTTGGTGCCCCACAACGATGCAATGATGACCGCGCCATCCAGGTTCGCCACAAGGTTCAGTTCATGCGCAAAACGCACCCAAGCCAGGCCGATGAACTCAAAAGCAGCGGGCTCAAGGCCACGCTGCCGCGCCTGAAGGTGATGGAAGTGTTTCAGAGAACCGAGCGGCGCCATCTCAGCGCGGAGGACGTCTACAAGGCCTTGTTGGACGAGGGTGCCGACATCGGCCTGGCCACGGTCTATCGCGTGCTGATGCAGTTCGAGCAGGCCGGCTTGCTGTCACGCAACCACTTCGAGACCGGCAAGTCGGTGTACGAATTGAACGAAGGGCAGCACCACGACCACATGGTGTGCCTGCGTTGCGGTCGGGTCGAGGAGTTCTACGACGCCGACATCGAGCGGCGCCAGAACGAAGTGGCCAAGGCTCACGGCTTTGAATTGCAGGACCACGCGCTGGCGCTGTACGGCGTTTGCGGCAAGCCGGGCTGCCGCACGGGCGGTTGAAGCTACTCGCCCATCTGCGTCTGCAACCAGTTCTGTTCGCCGACCTTGGCAACCAGTTCGATCTGCGTTTCAAGGTGGTCGATGTGCTCCTCGGTGTCGTCCAGGATGCCCTGCAGCACTTCACGCGAAACGTAGTCGCGCACGGTCTCGCAGTGGGCGATGGCGTCTTTGAGCAAGGGGTGTGAGGCCTTCTCGATCGTCAGGTCGCAGTGCAGGATTTCAACCGCGCTTTCGCCGATGAACAGCTTGCCCAGGTC
>JAYWGR010000173.1:0-13610 GCA_043778145.1 Rhizobacter sp. | reverse complement strand
TGATCGCCGCGGTCAGCGTGGTCTTGCCGTGGTCGACGTGACCAATCGTGCCAACGTTGACGTGCGGCTTGGTGCGCTCGAATTTGCCTTTTGCCATTTTCTTGATCTCCAAAGATTAAAGAGCAGTGCCAGTGATTGGTTTAAGGTCTCCATCGATGCAGGATTTCGCATGCCACTGGCAGCACGCGGTACATCGGCGAAGACCGGCTTGTGTTCTTGCTGCCGCGCTTACTTGCCGCGAGCTGTGATGATTGCGTCGGCGACGTTCTTAGGCGCTTCGCTGTAGTGCTTGAACTCCATCGTGTAGGTCGCGCGGCCCTGCGACATCGATCGCAACGTCGTGGAGTAGCCGAACATCTCTGACAGCGGAACTTCAGCCTTGATGATCTTCCCACCGCCAACGATGTCGTCCATGCCCTGCACCATTCCGCGACGTGACGACAAATCGCCCATCACGTTGCCGGCGTAGTCTTCCGGTGTCTCGACTTCAACGGCCATCATCGGCTCGAGAATCACCGGGCTTGCCTTGCGACACCCATCCTTGAAGCCGAGCGACGCAGCCATCTTGAACGCGTTTTCGTTCGAGTCGACTTCGTGGTAGGAGCCGAAGGTCAGCGTGACTTTCACATCGACGACCGGGTAGCCGGCGAGCACGCCTGCTGGCAATGAGTCTTCGACGCCCTTGCGCACCGCAGGAATGAATTCCTTTGGCACAACGCCGCCCTTCGTGGCATCAACGAACTCGAAGCCTTTGCCGGGTTCCTGCGGTTCGATTTTCAGCACCACGTGGCCGTACTGGCCCTTACCGCCCGACTGACGAACGAACTTGCCTTCGACATCGCTGACGCCTTTGCGGATCGTCTCGCGATAGGCGACTTGCGGCTTGCCGACATTGGCTTCAACGCCGAACTCGCGCTTCATGCGGTCGACGATGATCTCAAGGTGCAGCTCGCCCATGCCGGAGATGATGGTCTGGCCAGATTCCTCGTCGGTCTTGACGCGGAACGAGGGATCTTCCTGTGCCAAGCGACCCAGCGCGATGCCCATCTTTTCCTGGTCCGGCTTGGTCTTTGGTTCGACCGCCTGCGAGATCACCGGCTCTGGGAAGATCATCTTCTCGAGCATGATGATGGCCGCAGGATCGCACAGCGTTTCGCCAGTGGTCACGTCTTTCAGGCCCACGCAAGCGGCGATGTCGCCAGCCAGAATTTCCTTGATTTCTTCGCGCTGGTTGGCGTGCATCTGCAGGATCCGGCCAATGCGCTCCTTCTTGCCACGAATCGGGTTGTAGACCGAGTCACCCGACTTCAGCACGCCAGAGTAGACGCGAACGAACGTCAGCTGGCCCACGTACGGGTCGGTCATCAGCTTGAACGCCAGGGCCGAGAATTTCGCCTCATCGGTGCGCTCGCGCACGACTGGCTTGTCGTCGTCGTCGGTGCCCGGAACGGGTGGGATGTCGGCCGGCGAGGGCATGAAATCGACCACCGCATCAAGCATGCGCTGCACGCCCTTGTTCTTGAACGCACTGCCGCACAGCATCGGCTGAATCTCGCCAGCGATCGTGCGAACGCGGATACCGACCTTGATATCGGCTTCGCTCAAGTCACCTGACTCGAGGTACTTGTTCATCAGGTCTTCATTGGCTTCAGCGGCAGCCTCGAGCATTTGCTCGCGCCACTTTCCAGCGCTCTCGACCAGGTCAGCTGGAATGTCTTCGTAGGTGAACTTCATGCCTTGCGTGGCATCGTCCCAGAAGATGGCTTTCATCTTGATGAGGTCGACCACGCCTTTGAAGTTGTCTTCGGCGCCGATTGGAATCGTGATGGGCACCGGATTGGCATTCAAGCGGTCGACCATCATCTGGCGGACGCGGAAGAAATCTGCGCCAGTGCGGTCCATCTTGTTGACGAACGCCAAACGCGGCACTTTGTACTTGTTGGCTTGACGCCAAACCGTCTCGGACTGCGGCTGCACACCACCCACCGAGTCGTACACCATCACAGCGCCGTCAAGCACGCGCATCGAACGCTCGACTTCAATCGTGAAGTCGACGTGCCCCGGCGTGTCGATGATGTTGATGCGGTGCTCTGGCAAGGTCAGGTCCATGCCCTTCCAGAAGCAGGTCGTCGCGGCCGACGTGATCGTGATGCCGCGCTCTTGCTCCTGCTCCATCCAGTCCATCGTGGCGGCGCCATCGTGCACTTCACCGATTTTGTGATTCACGCCCGTGTAGAACAGGATGCGCTCGGTGGTCGTGGTCTTGCCGGCATCGATGTGCGCGGAGATGCCGATGTTGCGGTAGCGCTCGATGGGGGTTTTGCGGGCCATGGTCTGACTCCAAAATGCATGGACAAATACGAGGGCCGCTCGCGGGCTGGTAGCAACCCGAAGAGCGGCCGAGGCAGAAGAGAAACTTAGAAGCGGAAGTGCGAGAACGCCTTGTTGGCTTCAGCCATGCGGTGCACTTCATCGCGCTTTTTCATCGCGCCGCCGCGGCCTTCAACGGCCTCGAGCAGCTCATTCGCGAGGCGCTGCGCCATCGACTTCTCACCGCGCTTGCGGGCCGATTCCTTCAGCCAACGCATCGCAAGTGCCACACGGCGCACGGGGCGAACTTCCACGGGAACTTGGTAGTTCGCACCGCCAACGCGGCGTGACTTCACTTCGACCATCGGCTTGATGTTGTTCAGCGCGACGACGAAGATTTCGAGCGGGTCTTTGCCCGACTTCTTTTCGACCTGCTCGAGCGCACCGTAAATGATGCGTTCAGCGATGGCCTTCTTGCCGGATTCCATGATGACGTTCATGAACTTCGACAGATCGACCGAGCCGAATTTCGGATCGGGGAGGATGTCCCGTTTGGGGACTTCGCGACGACGAGGCATTTCTCTTCCTTTTTGAGTTCAGCTGGACTCGGTTTGCACCAATTCCACGAAGGGCCACAAGACCCTTCACTTACTTGACCAGCGCGATGGCCGGCCGATATGGCGTTTGAGCGACGTGCTCTTAGGCCTTCTTGGGGCGCTTGGCGCCGTACTTGGAGCGCGACTGCTTGCGGTCTTTCACGCCTTGCAAGTCGAGCGAGCCGCGCACGATGTGGTAACGCACGCCTGGCAAGTCTTTGACACGACCGCCGCGCACGAGCACGACGCTGTGCTCTTGCAGGTTGTGGCCCTCACCGCCGATGTACGAGATGATCTCGAAACCGTTGGTGAGGCGCACCTTGGCGACTTTACGCAGCGCGGAGTTTGGCTTTTTCGGCGTCGTCGTGTACACGCGGGTGCACACGCCGCGGCGCTGAGGGCCGCCTTGCAGGGCTGGCGATTTGGACTTCGTGATCTCGGCCTTGCGACCGTGAGCCACGAGCTGGTTGATGGTAGGCATTGGTAACTTGTTCCCGTTTGAAGTCACTGGCTTTCTCGAGAGATTGCGCCAGCACTTCTAACGAGCCCCGCCCTGTGTTGCACAGGGCAGGCCCACCAAAGAGCGCAGCAAAATCTGCCGAAAAGCCTACGATTATACCGCTTGCATCGTTTGGCAAGCAACAAAGGTCACCGATCGCTTGTCAAGCTGCCCTGGCGGCGCCCTTTGCCAGCCGCCAGGGATTGGTGGGCAACTCGGCGCCATGACGCGCACATCGAACGGGCAAACCCTGACTCAAGGCTTCTCGAATCCTCCCGATAAGTCACAAATTGCGCACTATTGCGGCGCCTTCTTCGATCAGACCCGAGAGGCCGTCGCCATGCAATTCAAACTCATTACCGCCGCGCTTTTATTGAGTTCAGCACTCATTCCGGCGGCATTCGCCGAAGACGGCGTGAGCGACACGGAAATCACCATCGGGATGGTCAACGCGCAGAGCGGCCCCGCACGCGCGCTGGGCCAAGGCATGCGCGAGGGTGCGCAGGCCGTGTTTCGCGACGTGAACGACCGCGGCGGGATTCACGGCCGGCGCATCCACCTCGTCGTGGGCGACGACGGCTACGAACCCGACGAGACGATGAGCGAGACGCTGAAGATGGCGCAGCAGCACCACGTGTTTGCCCTCTTCGGCTTCGTCGGCACGCCAACCACCACCGCGGCGCTTCCGATCGTGCGTGAGATGGGCCTGCCGTTGGTCGGGGCCTTCACCGGCGCCATGGCGTTTCGCGAGCCGGTCAATCCGCTGGTCTACAACATTCGGCCTAGCTACGACGACGAAACCGAGGCCTTGGTCGCACAGCTCTTCGCGGGTGGCGCGCGCCGCATTTCAGTCGTGCATCAGTACGACGCCTTCGGCTTCGCGGTGCTCGCCGGCACCGAAAAAGCGCTTCAACGGCGCGGGCTTGCGGTGGCATCGACCGGCAGCTTCCAGCGCAACCGGCGCGACATTCAATCGGCCGTCAAAACCATGGTCGACTCCGCCCCAGACGCCGTCGTCATGGCGGGCCCCTACCGGCCGCTCGGCGCGTTCGTCACGGCCGCGCGCGTGGCTGGCTTGGCATCTCAGCTCGCCACCGTGTCGTTCGTTGGCAGCGAAGATTTGCTCGAGATCGTCGGCAGCAAAGGCAGCGGCTTGCTGATCTCGCAGGTCTTGCCGATACCCGGCGAGAGCGACCTCGCCATCGCCGGTGAATGCCGCAGCCTGCTGCAACAACACGCGCAAGTCGAGATCAGCTTCATCAATTTCGAGGGCTGCGTGTCAGCCCGCGTGCTGGTGATGGCACTCGAGCGCGCAGGCAAAGCACTCACGCGGGATGGCCTGCGGGCCGCGCTCGATTCGATGACCGAGGCCAATGTGGGCGGCTTGCCGATGAGCCTCTCCTCGACCAATCACCAGGCCATGCGGAAGGTCTACCTGACTCAGATCAGCGGCGGGCGGATCGTCCCGGCGCCAGATCTCGCACCCGCGGGCGCCGCCGCAGCCAGCACGGAAGTCACAGCGACGCGCTGAGCATCGGCAAGTACCAACATGGCGTGCTGCCTGGGCCGATTCGCCCACGCAGTTCCGCCGCGCAGCGTGGGCCTTCGCGCCACGGAAAGTCTTCATGGCAATTGACAGCCCATTGGCTGCGGCGCGACAACGCGCCATCGTTCAGACCAACAAGCACAGTCACCTTCGAATAGCGCTTGAGCCGCGCATTCTGTTTGACGGCGCCGCCATCGCCACGGCCGTCGCGCAGCTTTTCCCAGCGCCCGCGGAGCACGCCAACGACGCTCAATCCACTGACGCTGACAAGCCAGCCGATGACTCGCACGCCGCCGCTCCGAACGAAGGCACCGCGCCCGAGTGCTCGTCACACCCGGCGTTAGCTGACGCCTCCGCGGAGACCACACCAGACGCCGCACCAGACGCCGCCTCGCACGCCGGCGGGAGCTTCGTCTTCATCGACCAAACCCTGGCCCACCGCGCCGATCTGATCGCCGCCGCGCCGGCGGGCGCGCAAGTCGTGTTGATCGATCCGGCGAGCAACGGCCTTGCGCAAATCGATGCAGCGCTCGCCACCCATGACAACGTGGCTGCGATTCACATCATTTCGCACGGCAGCAGCGGCGAATTGCAGATCGGCAGCACCACACTGAACACAGCCGCCATCACCGCCGATGACCAACACCTGCTCGCCGCCATCGGCCAGCACTTGGCGCCCGGTGCCGACGTGCTCGTCTACGGCTGCGACTTCGGCGCTGGCGAAGAAGGCGCAGCGGCCACCGAGGCCCTTGCGCACGCGCTCCACGCTGACGTGGCCAGCTCCGACGACGCGACTGGCGCCAGCCACCTCGGTGGCGACTGGGACCTCGAACGCCACGTCGGCGCCATCCAGACCCAAGCCATCGACGCCGCCGGTTGGGACGGCCTCTTCCTCAACCACGCCCCGGTGGCCGTGGCCGACACCGCGCTCGTCAACGCCAACATCAGCAGCACGATCAACGTGCTCGCCAACGACACCGATGTCGACGGCGATGCGCTCACCGTCACCACCGCCAGCGCCATGCATGGCACGGTGGTCATCAACGGCAACGGCACGCTCACCTACACGCCCACGGCCAGCTACCAAGGCGTAGACACGATCACCTACACGATCAAAGACTCGAACAACGCCGCCGCCTTGCTCGCCGGCACCGTGGCCGTGACGGTGAATGCCGCACCCACGCTCACCCTGCCCACGCTCAGCGCATTCAACGAAGACGTGTCCAAGGTGTTCTCGAGTGCACTCGGCACGCAGATCAGCGTGAGCGATGCCGATGGCAGCATCGCGCGCGTCAGCCTCTCGGTGCCCAACGGCACGCTGAGCTTGTCGCAGACGACCGGCCTCGCATTCACGCTCGGCACGGGCAGCAACGACAGCGCCGTCACCTTCCAGGGCAGCATCACCAACGTCAACGCCGCATTGAACGGCATGGTGTTCGCGCCGGGCGCTGACTTCAACGGCAGCATGAGCTTGAGTGCCAGCGTGACCGACAACATCGTGCTCACAGCCGTCAGCGGCACGGTCGCGATGAGCGTCACCGCCGTGGCCGACATCGTGGCCGACAGCGTCGCCACCACCACCGGCCAGAACGTCAGCTTCAATGTGCTCACGAACGACACATTCGAGAACAGCGGCCGCGTGGTGAGCAGCGTGGGCACTGCCAGCCACGGCACGGTGAGCATCAGCGCGCAAGGCGCAGCAAGCTACACGCCGACCGCCGGCTACACCGGCACCGACAGCTTCACCTACACCGTCACCACCAACGGCACGACCGAGACGGCCACTGTGACCGTGACGATCTCGCCACCTGCCAACAACGCGCCCACCGCCAGCACCATCAGCAACGTGGCCGCGAGCGATGCGCAAGCGGTGAGCATCAACGTCAGCAGCGCCTTCAGCGATGCCGATGCGGACACCCTCAGCTACAGCGCCACCGGCTTGCCGAGCGGCGTGAGCATCAACGCCAGCACCGGCGTGATCAGCGGCACGCTCGGCGGCCACGCGTCAACCGCGGTCGCGGGCGGCGACTACACCGTCGTCGTCACGGCCAACGATGGCCGCGGCGGCACGGTGAACCAGAGCTTCCACCTCGTCGTGAGCGACCCCGCGCCCATCGCCAATGCCGACAGCGGCAGCGTCGTCACTGGCAGCGTTCTCACCGGCAACGTGCTCACCAACGACACCGACCCCGATGGCGACAGCCTCAGCATCCTCACCACGCCCGTCGTCATGCCCAGCCACGGCGTGCTGGTGCTGAGCGTCAACGGCAACTACAGCTACACGCCCACACTCAACTACACCGGGACTGACAGCTTCACCTACCGCGTCACCGATGTCGACGGCGGCACCAGCACCGCCGTGGTGTCGCTCGTGATCTCGGCCGCCAACCACGCGCCGGTGGCAGTGGCGGACACGGCCTTCGTCAACGCCAACGGCAGCGTCGTCATCAACGTGCTCGCCAACGACACCGATGCCGATGGCGATGCCCTCACGGTGACCAGCGCAAGCGCCCTGCACGGCACGGTGGCCATCAACGGCAACGGCACGCTGCTCTACACGCCCACGGCCAGCTACTCCGGCGCCGATGTCATCACCTACGCGATTCAAGACGCCTACGGCTTGCATGCCGGGTTGTCTGGCACGGTGGCCGTCACGGTCAATGCCTCGGCCACGATCAGCCTGCCGTCGATCCCGGTGTTTTATGAAGACGTGCCACTGATCTTTGCCAGCGCCTACGGCACGCAAATCACCGTGGGCGATGTCGACGGCAACATCGCGCGCGTGACGCTCTCGGTGCCCGTCGGCAACCTCACGCTCTCGCAAACCACCGGCCTCACGCTGAGCCAGGGCACCGGCACGAACGACAGCACCGTCACCTTGCAGGGCAGCATCGCCAACGTCAACACTGCGCTCAACGGCTTGATCTACACGCCGGGCGCCGACTACAACGGCGCAGTCACCATCACCCTCGGCCTGACCGACACCTTGATGGCCGTGCCCGTGACAACCAGCTTGCCGCTGACCATTGCCGCCGTGGCCGACATCGTGGGCGACAGCGTCAGCACGACCCTCGGCCAGAGCATCACCTTCAACGTGCTCACGAACGACACGTTCGAGAACAGCGGCCGCGTCGTCAGCGGCTACACCACGCCCTCGCACGGCAGCGTCAGCATCAATGCGCAAGGCCAGGCCAGCTACACGCCAACGACCGGCTACACCGGCACCGATGCCTTCGCCTACACCGTGACCAGCAACGGCACGACCGAGACCGCCACCGTCAGCATCACCATCGGCGCGGCGCCCAATCAGGCGCCCACCGCCAGCACCATCGGCAGCGTGGCGGCGAACGATGCGCAGGCCGTCAACATCAACGTCAGCGGCGCCTTCAACGATGCCGATGGCGACAGCCTCAGCTTCAGCGCCACCGGCTTGCCCTCGGGCCTGAGCATCAACGCCAGCACCGGCGTCGTCACCGGTACCTTGAGCGGCCACGCTTCCACCGCCGTGGCGGGTGGCGACTACACCGTCATCGTCACCGCGAGCGATGGGCGCGGCGGCTCGGTGAGCCAAAGCTTCCACCTCGTGGCCGCCAACCCCGGCCCTGTCGCCAATGCCGACAGCGCAGCCGGCATCAACACCGCCGTGCTCTACGGCAATGTGCTCACGAATGACACCGATGCCGATGGCGACACGCTGACCGTGAGCACCACGCCTGTCGTGGCGCCGGCCCACGGCTCGGTCGTCATCAGTGCCAACGGCGCCTACAGCTACACGCCCACCCTCAACTACACCGGCACCGACTCCTTCACCTACCGCGTGACCGATGCCGATGGCGGCACCGCCACAGGCACTGTGAGCATCGTCGTCACCGCGCCGTTGAATCAGCTGCCAACAGCAGTGGCCGACACCGCATTCGTCAACGCCGGCAGCTCGGTGATCATCAACGTGCTGGCCAACGACACCGATGCCGATGGTGAAGCGCTCAGCATCACCCACGCCAGCGCCGCACACGGCACCGTGACCACCAACCCCGACGGCACGCTCACCTACACGCCCACCGTGGGCTACTCGGGCACCGATGTCATCACCTACGGCATCCAAGACCCGCGCGGCGGCAACGCGCTGGTTGACGGCAGCGTGGCCGTCACCATCAACGCATTGGCCACACTGCACTTGCCAACGCTCGGTGTGCTCTATGAAGACACGCCCATCGTCTTTGCCAGCGTGCTCGGCACACAGATCACCGTGGGCGACATCGACGGCAGCGTTGCCGAAGTCACGCTCTCCGTGCCTGCGGGTCGGCTGACGCTGTCACAGACCACGGGCCTCAGCTTCAGCCAAGGCACCGGCACGAACGACACCACCGTCACCTTCCTTGGCAGCATCGTCAACGTCAACGCCGCGCTCAATGGGCTCGTCTACACACCCGGCGCCGACTACAACGGCCCGGTGACGCTCACCATCAGCTTGACCGACACGCTGCTCGTTATTCCCATCACCACGCAGCTGCCACTCAACATCACGGCCGTGGTCGACATCGTGGCCGACTCGGTCGCCACCACCACCGGCCAACTCGTGGCCTTCAACGTGCTGGCCAACGACAACTTCGAGAACAGCGGCCGCGTGGTCAGTGGCTACACCACGCCGAGCCACGGCACCGTGACCGTGACCGCGCAAGGCGCAGCCAGCTACACGCCAACCAGCGGCTACACCGGCACCGACAGCTTCACCTACACCGTCACCAGCAACAGCACCACCGAGACGACGACCGTGACCATCGTCATCGGCACGCCGCCCAACAACGCCCCCACCGCGAGCACGCTCGCCAATGTGGCTGCCTCAGATGCGCAAACCATCAGCATCGCGACCGCCTCCACCTTCAGCGATGCCGATGGCGATGCGCTGGCCTACAGCGCATCCGGCCTGCCGACGGGCTTGAGCATCCATGCGGCTACCGGCGTCATCAGCGGCCAGATCGATGGCCATGCTTCCACCGTCAACGGCGGCGCCTACACCGTGGTCGTGACCGCCAGCGATGGCCGCGGTGGCAGCGTCTCGCGAAGCTTCGTCATCAACGTGAGCAACCCCGCGCCCACAGCCACCGACGACAGCGCAACGTTGGCTGAAGACGGCAGCGCCAGCGGCAACATACTGACCAACGACAGCGACGCCGATGGCGACGCCCTCAGCGTGAGCACCACGCCCGTGGTCGCACCCGCTCACGGCAACCTCACACTGAATGCCAATGGCAGCTATGTTTACACGCCACACGCCAACTTCTTCGGCAGCGACAGCTTCACCTATCGCGTGACCGATGCCGACGGCGCGAGCGCCACGGCGGTCGTCTACCTCACCGTGACCGCCATCAACGATGCGCCCACGTCGACCGCCATTGCCGACCGCAGCAACACCGTGGGCAGCAGCGTCTCCGTCAACGAAGCTTCGGCATTCAGCGATGTCGACGGCGATGCGCTCGTCTACACCGCAACCGGTTTGCCGACGGGGCTGAGCGTCAACGCATCGACCGGGCTGATCTCCGGCACGCTGCTCGCCGCGGGCAGCTACACCGTCACCTTGAGAGCGACCGACACCGGCGGCCTGACCACGACGCAGAGCTTCCACTGGACCGTGGCTGCGGCACCCAACAACGCGCCCAACACAGTGGGCTCGCTAAGCCCCAGCAGCGCCAATGACGGCGCAGCCGTCGCCATCGCCACGGCGACCGCGTTCAGCGATCCAGACGGCGACCCGCTCAGCTTCAGCGCCACCGGCTTGCCCGCTGGTCTGAGCATCAACGCGGTGACCGGCTTGATTTCCGGCACCGTGAACGGCCACGCATCAGCCGCGGTCTCGGGCGGCGTCTACACCGTGGTCGTGACGGCCAACGATGCCCGCGGCGGCACGGTGGCGCAAGTGTTCATCTTCACCGCGTCGAACCCCGCGCCGACCGCAGTGGCCGACGGCGGCGCGGGCGTTGAAGACGCTGTCATTGCCGGCAACGTGATGACGAATGACAGCGATGCGGATGGCGATGCGCTCGCGGTGAGCACTGCGCCACTGACGGCGCCCGCGCATGGCAGCGTGGTGTTGAGCGCCAACGGTGCGTTCACCTACACGCCGGATTCAAACTACTCAGGGAGCGACTCGTTCACTTATCAAGTGACCGATGCGGACGGCGGCACGAGCACCGCAACGGTCACGCTGACGATTGCAGCGGTCAACGATGCGCCCACGTCGACTGCGTTGGTTGATCGCAGCAACACGGTTGGCGCGAGTGTCAGCGTGAGTCCTTCAGCATCGTTCATTGATGTCGATGGTGATGCGCTGATCTTTACCGCCACGGGCTTGCCGCCTGGCCTGACGGTCAATGCATCGACCGGCGTGATCTCAGGCACTCTGCGCACTGTGGGCAGCTACTCGGTCACGCTAACCGCCACCGACTCTGGTGGCCTGAGCACCAGCCAGAGCTTCTATTGGACGGCCGCTGCGGCGCCGAACAACGGACCCAACACCGTCGGAACTTTGAGTGCCAGCACCGGCAACGACGGTGCCGCAGTCGCCATCAGCACGTCGAGCGCGTTCAGTGATCCTGATGGAGACACACTCACCTTCAGCGCCAGCGGCCTGCCAGCAGGACTGACCATCAACGCCAGCACCGGCGTGATCTCGGGCACGGTTGACGGTCATGCTTCCACCGCGACCTCAGGTGGCGTCTACACCGTGATCGTCACGGCCAACGATGGCCGCGGTGGATCAGCTTCTCAAGGCTTCACGTTCACTGCATCGAACCCGGGGCCGACTGCTTCGGCGGACAGCGCAGCTGGCATCGAGGACAACGCCATTTCCGGCAATGTGCTTTCCAACGACAGCGATGCCGATAGCGACGCGCTCGCGGTCAGCACGACGCCGATAGTGGCGCCATCGCATGGCAGCCTGGTGTTGAGCGCCAACGGTGCGTTCACCTACACGCCTGATCCGAACTACTCGGGGAGCGACTCGTTCACTTATCAAGTGACCGATGCGGACGGTGGCACGAGCACCGCAACGCTCACGCTGACGATCGCGGCGATCAACGATGCGCCCACGTCGACTGCTCTGGTTGATCGCAGCAACACGGTTGGCGCGAGTGTCAGCGTGAGTCCTTCAGCATCGTTCACCGATGTCGATGGCGACGCGCTGGTCTACACCGCCACCGGTTTGCCGCCTGGCCTGACGGTCAATGCATCGACCGGCGTGATCTCAGGCACCTTGCTCACTGTGGGCAGCTACTCGGTCACGCTCACTGCCACCGACTCTGGTGGCCTGAGCACCAGCCAGAGCTTCAACTGGACGGCCGCTGCAGCGCCGAACAACGGGCCGAATACTGTCGGGGTGTTGAGTGCCAGCACCGGCAACGACGGTGCAGCGGTCGCCATCAATACATCGAGCGCGTTCAGTGATCCCGATGGCGACACGCTGACCTTCAGCGCGACTGGCCTGCCTGCGGGACTCAGCATCACCGCGAACACTGGCGTCATCTCGGGCACTGTCGATGGTCATGCCTCCACCGCGACCTCAGGTGGCGTCTACACGGTGATCGTCACGGCCAACGATGGCCGAGGTGGGTCGGCTTCTCAGGGCTTCACGTTCACCGCGTCGAACCCGGCACCGACTGCTTCGGCAGACAGCGCAACTGGCATCGAGGACAACGCCATTTCCGGCAATGTACTTTCCAACGACAGCGATGCCGATGGCGATGCGCTCGCGGTCAGCACAACGCCAGTCATGGCGCCATTGCACGGCAGCGTGGTGTTGAGCGCCAATGGTGCGTTCACCTACACGCCTGATTCGAACTACGCCGGCAGCGACAGCTTCACGTATCAAGTCACCGATGCGGACGGCAGCACGAGCACCGCGACGGTCACGCTGACGATTGCATCGGTCAACGATGCGCCCGCGTCGACTGCGTTGGTTGATCGCAGCAACGCCGTGGGCGCAAGCGTCATGGTCAATCCGGCGGCATCGTTCACTGATGTCGATGGCGATGCGCTGGTCTACACCGCCACAGGCTTGCCGCCGGGGCTCAGCGTCAATGCATCGACCGGCGTGATCTCGGGCAGCTTGCTCAACCAGGGCAGCTACTCGGTCACGCTCACCGCCACCGATCCCGGTGGCTTGAACACCAGCCAAAGCTTCAACTGGACGGTGGCTGCGGCGCCGAACAACGGGCCGAATACGGTTGGATCTTTGAGTGCAAGCGCGGGCAACGACGGTGCGGCCATTGCCATCAATGCGTCAGGCGCGTTCAGCGACCCCGATGGCAACACGCTCAGCTACAGCGCGACCGGCTTGCCAGCAGGACTGACCATCAACGCCAGCACCGGCGTCATTTCGGGCACGGTCGATGGTCACGCTTCAGCTGCAGTCTCTGGCGGCGTCTACACCGTGATCGTCACTGCCAACGATGGCCGCGGTGGGTCGGCTTCTCAGGGCTTCACGTTCACCGCCTCGAACCCGGCACCGACCGCTTCGGCTGACAGCGCAGCTGGCGTTGAGGACAACGCGCTCTACGGCAATGTACTTTCCAACGACAGCGATTCGGATGGCGATGCGCTCGCGGTCAGCACAACACCAGTCATGGCGCCGTCGCACGGCAACGTGGTGTTAGCTGCCAATGGC
>JAYWGR010000172.1:0-107768 GCA_043778145.1 Rhizobacter sp. | reverse complement strand
CCGAATCGGCGAGCCCGGCGATGCAAGAGCACGTGGCGTTCTGGCTGGAGCGATTCAGCAAAGGCACGTTGCCGGCACTTGAGCTGCCCACCGATCGGCGCCGTCCGGCCATGCGCAGCTTCGAGAGCCGCCGTGTCGACAGCCTGCTCGACGCCGCGCTGGTGGACGCCGTGCGCGCGCTCGGTGCCCGCAACCGCGCGAGCCTCTTCGCCACGCTGCTCAGCGGCTTTGCAGCCACGCTGCACCGCCTCACGGGCCAAGACGATCTGGTGATCGGCGTTCCGGCCGCCGGCCAAGCGGCCAGCGAGATGCATGCCTTGGTCGGCCATTGCGTCAACTTCCTGCCGCTGCGCTTGGCGATATCGGGCGAGCAATCTTTTGCCGAACTTTTGAGCACCACCGCTGGCGTCGTGCTTGACGCTTTCGAGCATCAGACGCTGACCTACGGCAGCTTGCTGAAGAAGCTCCCAGAGCGGCGCGATCCGTCGCGCTTGCCGCTGGTGAGCGCCACCTTCAACCTCGACTCCGCCATGGGCGATGAGAGCGAGTTGTTCACGGGCCTGCGTGCGCAAGTGAGCGCGGTGCCGAGGCACTTCGACAACTTCGAGCTCTTCGTCAACGCGGTGCCGGTGGGTGGTGGCCTGCGCCTCGAATGCCAATACAACACCGCCTTGTTCGACGAGTCGACGGTGCGGCGCTGGCTGGCGCTCTATGAATCGCTGCTGCGCTCAGCGGTGCAGCAGGCGGCTCGGCCGCTCTGCCGAATCGGCGGTTTGCCGGCGCATGAGTTGGCGGCGTTGCGAGCGCTGCAGCCAGCGCCCGTGGCTTGGCCGGGCCCTGCGTCAATGCACGGTTTGGTGCAACAGCAATGCTTGGCCACGCCAGAAAGCATTGCTCTGGTCTTCGGCACACAGACGCTCAGCTATCGCGCACTCGAGGCGCAATCCAACCGCCTCGCACGCCTGCTGCGCGAGCGCGGCATCGCCCGCGGTGACCGCGTTGGCCTGTGCTTCAACCGCGGCCTGGAGATGATGGTTGCGCTGCTCGCGGTGCTCAAGGCAGGCGCCGCCTATGTGCCACTCGACCCTGGCTTCCCGCAGGCCCGGCTCGACTACTACGCGGAAGACGCCAAACTTGCTTTGCTGTTGACCGACGGCGCCACTGCCGCCACGCCACGCGGCTGGCACGCCGAGGCCGAGCAGCGCACGCTGCGGGTCGACCTGGCCGCGCTCGAATCAAGCGCTTCGGGCGAAGCGTTGGCGCCGTCACCGCTCGATGCGCAACCGGAAGACGCCGCCTACGTCATCTACACCTCCGGCTCGACCGGCAAGCCCAAAGGCGTTTGCCTGCCTCACCGCGGGGTGGTCAACTTCCTGCGCAGCATGGCCATCGAGCCTGGAATCGCGGCTGGCGATGTGCTGACCGCCGTGACCACGCTCTCGTTCGACATCGCGGTGTTCGAACTGATCCTGCCGCTGACCGTGGGCGCGCAAATCGTGATCGCTCCGCGAGAGACCGCGATGGACGGCAACCAGCTCGCTGGCTTGGTTGAGAGCTCCGGCACCACAGTCATGTTCGCCACGCCCGGCATGTGGCGCATGCTGCAGGATGCCGACTGGCGCGGCCGACCAGGCTTTCGCGCCTTGGTCGGCGGGGAGGCCTTGCCGGTTGATTTGGCGCGCTTTCTCTTGTCGCGCAGCGCGCAACTCTGGAACATGTACGGGCCCACCGAAACCACCATCTGCTCGACGATGTGGCCAGTCAACGCGGCGGCATTGGAACGCAGCGGCGTGGCCATCGGCAAGCCAGTTGCCAACACGACGGTGTGGGTCGTTGACGAACATGGCGAGCCTTGCCCGATCGGCGTGATGGGCGAGCTCTGGATCGGCGGCTCGGGCGTGGCGACTCACTACCTCGATCGCCCCGAGCTCACCGCAGAACGATTCGTCTCGACGCCACCCGCCTTGGGCCAAGGCCTGTGCTACCGCACCGGCGACCGCGGCCGCTGGCGCTCCGACGGCCTGCTCGAACACGGCGGCCGGCTCGACCTTCAGGTCAAAGTGCGCGGCTACCGCATCGAGCTCGGCGAGATTGAGGCCTGCTGCAATGAATCGGCCAGCGTTGGCGAGAGCGTTGCCGCCGTCCGCGAAGATGAACCCGGCGATGCGCGCCTCGTCGTCTACGTCACGGCTGCTTCTGGCGCCACCTTTGACGAAGCCGCTTTGCAGCAAACCATGCGCGCGCGCTTGCCGGAATACATGGTGCCGCAGCACGTGGTGCTGCTCGACCGAATTCCGCGCCTGCCCAACGGCAAGGTCGATCGTCAGGCACTGCCCGCGCCAGACCGCTCCTCGCGGCTCGACAAACGTCAGCGCGTTGCCCCGCGCACCGAACTCGAGGAAACCGTGCTCGGCTGCATGGAGCAGGTGCTGAATCTGCCCGGCCTGGGCATTCACGATGACTTCTTCGCGCTCGGCGGCCACTCCTTGCTGGCAGCGCGCCTGACGACGCAGCTCAACCGCTTGTTCGACGTGAATCTGCGCCTGCCCACGCTCTTCGAGTCGCCAACGGTCGAGCGCCTGGCGCTTGCCATCGAAGCCCGGCTCGCACAGGAAACGCCGCGCCGCGAGCCGATCACGGTCGTGCCGAATCGGCGCACGGCGCGCCTTTCGCCGATGCAAGAACGCGTTCGTTTCGTTCAGGAGCTGCACCCCGACCGCGTGCTCTACAACGCGCCCTCGGCCCACCGCTTGACTGGCGCGATGGACCTGCCGAAGTTCGAGCAGGCGCTGCGCGTGATCATCGATCGCCAGGCCTCGCTGCGCACTTACGTCGGCTTCGACGAGGCCAGCGGTGAGCATGTGCAGGTCATCGCTGAGAGTGTGGAGGTCAGCCTCACTGTCGAAGACCTGAGCGCACTCGATGCGCCCGAACGCGAAGCCGAGTTGTTCCGCCGCATGCGCGCTGTGGTCGACACGCCGTTCGACATTCATCGCCCGCCACTCTTTCGCTCCGGGCTTTACAAGCTCGCGGCCGACCAGCACGTGTTTGTGTTTGTGCCGCACCACTTGATCTGGGACGGTTGGTCGTTCGACTTGCTCTACGAGGAGTTCTCCGTCATCTACGGCGCGCTCGTCCAAGGCGAGGCGCACCGGTTGCCGCCGCTGGCGATCAGTTATGGCGACTACGCGGAGTGGTATTTGCGCTGGCTCGCCGGTCCGGAATGCGCAGCGCAGTTGGGCTTCTGGAAGTCACGATTCGCCGGCGCGCCAGCAGTCGTCGCGCCACGCACCGATCGCCCCCGGCGCGCGGGCATGAGCGGCGCAGGCGGCACCGAGTGGGTCAGCATCGACAAGGCGCTCACCGCCCAGCTGCGCCAACTCGCAAGGCAGCACGACGTGACGACCAACATGCTGACCTTCGCGCTCTACGCGACCATGATTGCTGGTGTGATCAACACGCCATCGGTGGTCATTGCCGTGCCGGTGCGCGGCCGCCTTTCGGCCGAGCTCGAGCCGGTCATGGGCTACCTCAACAACCTGTTGGCAGTGCAAGTTCATGCCGATGCCGACAAGCGCCTCGCGGATTTCGCGGTGTATGCAAAGCAGCAGCTGCTGGAGGTCATGAACCACCAAGACGTGCCCTTCGAGCTCGTGGCTGCGCTGCCCGAAGTGGCCAACCGCGCGCAAGGCGTGGGCCTCTACCAGGCGTTGTTCTCGTTCCAGGATGTGCGCGAACGCCAGCGGGATTGGGGCGGCCTGCGCCACCAGATGATCCAGATCTTCCAGAAGGGCGCAACCGACGACCTCGGCTTTTGGCTGCTCGACACGCCCGACACGATGGAAGGCGGCTTCATCTACAACGCCGACATCTACGAAGCCAGCACCGCACAGGCTTTTGCCATTCGCTTCCTGGAGATTGCTCGGCTCGCCGCAGCGAATCCGGCTACCACACTGCGCGAGTTGATGTCGGCCGACGGCTCGCCCAGCGCGCAGTTGCTGAAGCGCTTGGCGCATGACGGCGCACCCTTGCCACCATCAGCAACACCAGCACCGGCAAACGCCGAGAGCGCATCGCAACCTGTTGCGGCTCCCGATGCGAAAGGCAGCCCAGATGCAGCGCCCATGTCAGAAGACGAGGCCGCGATCGCCAAAGTCTGGGCCGGGTTGCTCGGCATCGACAGCTCACGCCTGAGGTCAACCGACAACTTCTTCGATGTGGGCGGTGATTCGCTGCTGGCGATGCGGGCGGTCGAGCAATCGGCTGCGGCTTTGGGCTTCCGCGTTGACGCTCGGCGCTATGTATTCGAGAGCCTCGGCCAGTTGGCGACCCGCAACGCAGCCGGCTCGACAACGCCAGCGGCACCCGGCAATAGCGGCCTGTTCGGGCGCGTTCTCTCCGCATGGCGGCGCAAGGCGTGAGTGCAGCACAGCTTGCTTTCCCGACGCCGGCAATCATGGGTTTGACGCCTGATGTGGCAGCCGCTTTAGCTGCTGGTTCGGCTGCTGGTTCGGCTGCTGGTTCGGCTTCTGGCTCGGCCGAACCGGCAGTCTCAGGCGCGGTTGTTTTGACAACCACCCTAACGGCCATACGGAGCGACGCTCCATGCCAGCTGTGGCTCGTCGATCTCGACGCGCCACTGGCTGACAGCGCGCTCGCCAGCTTGTCCAGCGAGGAGCGGACACGCGCGACCCGCTTCGCTTTTGATCGCGACCGGCAACGCTACCTTGCCGCCCATGTCGCGCTGCGCCACGTGTTGTCTGCCGCAACCCACCGCGCAGTTGCCGACTTGCGTTTCGAGATCGGGCCGGCCGGAAAGCCGCATCTGGCCGGAAGCGAGCAATACCATTTCAACCTCAGCCACAGCGACCGATTCGGTCTGATCGCCATCAGCCTTGAAGCAGAGATTGGCGTCGATCTCGAAGTGCTGCGCCCCATGCCCGATTGGGCCGAGCTGGCGCAGGCGCATTTCAGCCCCGCGGAGTTCGCAGCGCTTGAGCAAGCAGAAGACGCGCCCACTCGCGACAAAGCGTTCTTGCTCGGCTGGACTCGCAAGGAAGCCTGCTTGAAGGCCATCGGCATCGGCCTCGATCACGACCTGCGCGCCCTGCAGGCCGGCGTGAGCGCCGCCACCATGGATCTCGAAGTGGTCAGCGCCGGCGAGCCGATCCAGCTCTCGCTGCACTCTTTCGACTCCGGTGATGGCTTCGTCGCCTCGGTGGCCTTTGTGCGGAGCCATCGGCCCGCGTTGCTCCAATGACGCCGATCAGCTTCGGCTCGTCGGCGCGCCGGCTCTTCGGGCTCTTCTATGCCGCGGAATCACCGCGGCCGCAAAAGTCGGCGGTGTTGTTTTGCCCGCCGTTCGGCCACGAGGCCATTCGCAGCCACCGCCTGATGCGGGTGCTGACCGAGCGCCTTTGTCGAGACGGCCACGATGTGATGCGCTTCGATTACTTCGGCACCGGCGATTCCCTCGGCGACGATGAAGACGGCGACATTGCCGGTTGGACTGTCGACCTTCGCACCGCACACGCCGAGTTGAAACGCCGCTCGCCAGGCGCCCACGTGACCTGGCTCGGCGCCCGACTCGGCGCAACTCTGGCCGTCCTCGCATCGCAAGTGCCGGCGGCCGATGTGCGCCGCCTGCTCCTCTGGGACCCCATCGTTGATGGCGGCAATTACCTGAAGGTCCTGCGCGAGAAGCACGTGGAAGCGATGGAGCATCGCTACTTCGTGCCCGACCCCGCTTGGCGCAAGCAGCTCGCCACCGACGCGTTGGCGTTCACGCAAGAAGCGATCGGCTTTGCGATTTCGGCGCGACTGCGCGAGCAGTTGATCGCCCTTCACCCCGACGGGTTGGCACTGACGCCGTCTGCTGATGTCAGGATCGTCGCCCCGTCCACAGACGCCGCAGTCGACGCTTGGGTCAAAGGCCAGGCCGCGGCCGGCGCCAAGTTGGCCCGCGTTGCGCTCGATCATCAACTCGTCTGGACATCGGACCCAGAGCCCTACAGCGCCATGGTGCCGCCCGAAGTCGTTCGCAGCCTTTTGCAGCAGTTCAATGAGTGAAGTCCAGGAAATCTCCGCGCTGTTCGGGCCCGACCGAGGCTTGATGGGCATCCTCACGCTCCCGGCCGCTGGCAGCGCCGCGCGCCCGGTCGCCATTTTGATGCTCAACGCCGGTGCGATCTACCGGGTCGGACCGCATCGCATCAACGTCAAGCTCGCGCGGCGGCTCTCGCAAAACGGGTTCACCAGCCTGCGCTTCGATCTTTCTGGCCTGGGCGACAGCCGGGGCTCCGCCGAGCGCATCCACTACAAAGAACAGGCCGTGCACGACATGCAAGCGGCCATGGACCATGTGCAGGCGAGCACCGGGATCGATCGTTTCATCGTCTTCGGCATTTGCTCCGGTGCCATCAATGGCTACGAACTCGCGATTGCCGACGAGCGCGTTGTCGGGCTGACTTTGCTCGATGGCTTCATGTTTCCGTCGTCCCGGACGCGCTGGCAGCGTAAGTGGCACCGTTTGCGCGCAGTGCCCGTCAACCCCGCGATGTTCGAACGCACATGGCGTTGGCTCAAGCGCAAGTTCAGCGAGGTTGGCCGACCCGCTGGCATGTTTGCCACCGATTCGTTGGCGCTGACGGCACCCGAATTTGAAGCCAGCATGAATGCGCTCCTTTCACGCGGCGTCGCCACATACTTCATTTATTCTGCAACCCTGCAACTTGTCGACAACGGCCGACGACAACTCGACGCCTTCGAAAAAGGCTCCTTCATTGACAGACTGAAATACGAGTTTCTCGCCGAGGTTGATCACACCGTGACCTCACTGGCAGCTCAGCGCACACTCGTTAACGCCGTTTGTGGTTGGGTGGGCGAGAATTTCAAGCCCTTAAAGGAATAACTCGCCGAGGGATCCATGAGCGAAACAATGCAATCGACCGCGGTTTCCCGCCTACGCGCTCTGGCAGAGCGACTGGAACGTCTGGATCTATTTCGGCAAAGCCAACTGCGCGCTTACGACAAGCAGTTTGAAACGAACACAACCGCGAACATGTTTCGCGGCGTGTTCGACAGCTTTGCTGCCGCGGCGGCAAGCGCACCAAAGTCGCGGCCTATTGGATACGACAATCCGGCATCCGCATCACTCTATCGCCGATGGATGGCAGTGGACCCGCACGATTATCCAGCGATGTTTTGGCTGATGCGCTCGCTGGATGAAGGAATGCGCTCGATATTTGATTGGGGCGGCAGTATCGGCATGAAATACCACGCTTTCGCGAAGCACATACCCTACCCCGACTCACTCGTCTGGACCGTTTGCGACGTTTCCGCCGCCGTCGAGCAAGGCCGCGACTTAGCGAGGCAACGCCAATGCGAGCATCGGTTGCACTTCACGACAGAACCCACAGAAATGTCGACGGCTGACGTGCTTTACGCGTCCGGCGTGTTGCAGTATCTCCCGATGACGCTGGCAGAGATGCTCGGCCAGCTGGCGACAAAACCGCGGCGCTTGGTCATCAACACGACAGCCATTCACCCGGATCGAAGCTACTTCACCTTGAACAGCATTGGCACAGCGTTCTGCCCTTATCGCGTTCAAGCCATCGACCCGTTTTGCCGTGAAGTCGAAGCCACGGGATACAGGCTCAAGGACCAATGGGCGAACATCGGTAAAGCGCTTGAATTACCCATGGACCCGGGATTCAGCTTGTCCCGCTACATGGGCTTTTGTTTCGAGCGAGATCCCGTGGCGATACAGCATCAAGTCTGAATCTTTACTGCAGGTGACACCCCGGATAGGCCGCCCCGATCCATTCGGGCCAGCGATTCGATGGCTCTGGCAATTAAAATCGTCAAAAGCACGAAGAGCATGCTCAAGTTGCGCAGCTCGCCGGTTCCACAGAATATAAGAAACAGTGGGATGTTAATGATCAATGCGACGCATGCATGCGTGCGCAAGACCCTGGGCATAGTGGTCGGCGCCGAAACGAGCACCAGCGCAATAACACACGCGATTGAAATGAAAGACATCCCCTTCGGCGATGCGATACCGTAGGTGTACTCATAGAGAAGATAGGTTGACGAATGAAAATAGTCAGTCAAGTTGCGAATTAACTGGTAGTCAACCATGCCCCCAGGATTTTTCGCGTAGCTGTATTTCGTATACGCGTTGATGATCGCAGCCAGCGAAACTGCGAAGCAAAGTGATAAAATAGCCTTGACGCGCTTCTCGCTCGACAACGCAAATGGCGTCAGCGTCAACAGGTAAAGCAAGAACGCCTCTTTGTTGAGCGTGGCTACCGGCGCCATAGCCATGAGTAACAGCCACCGCTGTGAGACAGCGAAGTAAAACGCCATTGCGAAAAACGCCAACTCGGGGATGTCGTAAAAATAAAAGCCTCCCGTCATCAAATACGGGTATATCAACGCGAAGGCGACGGGCGCCATTATTGTCACCACTCTCGAGTAGCCTAGCCACCTCAGCGCTGCACTTAACGCAAAAATCGCCACAAGCATGGCCGAAAAACTCATGTAGTAAATCAGCATGTAACGTAGTTGGTAGCCGTTTTGCCGCGCGTCTTTGGCTCGGCCGTACGTAAAAGCAGGCGAAGCTTTGGGTTCGACGGCAAGATAGGCTTCTCTAATTTTCATCGGAACCTGTCTATCCAAGGCAGTAGCCAAATCCGGCAGAAGGCGTCGATAAACGAACGGCCTGGGCGCAACGCCTTCGCTGACATTAGGTATCGAATAATCGAGTCCATCGCGAAATCCCCACTTCGCGAATGCACCCGAGAACGAGGCGGCGGCGCTAGCAAAGAACAAAATGAATATCAGAAATGACATCCCTATTCTGCGGCTTATTGAAACACGCGGATTGACGGTAGCTAACGTCTCGTCCGGCGCGCGATAGCGAACCTTGGGATCGCGAGTCGCACCGGAAGCGTGCGATTGAACATCAGCGTGGTCGGCCATGGCGTAGTCCTTCTTCTTCGGGAGTTCGGTACAGCGTCAAACGCGAGTTTGTTGCAAGTTGCAAACCAGCTCACGGCCCCGGGTGCACCGGAGGCACAACCACGCAAGACGCCCGGCAAACAAAGGCCGCGGCAACGCGGTTTCCCATCCGCACGGCCGAGGCAGCAGCGCGCCACGTGACGGACTTGCTTGCAAGTCGTTGCAATGTCTAGCTCAACCCGGGGTAACCCGACCCCGATAACGAGACAGAAGCCGCTTTGTGACCACCACGGTGGAGCGAACGGAAGGCTTTGGGAACTGACCTGAAACGCAAGTGCCGGGCAGTGTGAGGCAGGCAGGATGCCAGCGCGGAGCGCGGCATGCACAACGAGCAAACTATGAACACGCAACGCTTTGACGCGGTAACGACGACAGTCATCAATGCAGCCCAGATCGGCTCAACCCCAGCACCCCAAGCGCAGCCTTCAAACGCATCAACTGCGGCCAGATTGAGCCCTACCTGCAGCCGCGCGGTACGTCTGCATCTTTTATGCGCCGTCTCGGCTGCTGTCTTGGCCGCATGCGGCGGTGGAAGTGGTTCGGAAGAGACCACCTCAGCGGGCAATGAATCCTCGAGCGCAGCCACGGCAGATGGAAAGCTGCGACACATCGCGACAAGCAACACAGCCGACACCGGAGCCAGCATCACACTCCTAAGAGTGCGCGCAAAGGGCTCGATGTTTGACAACGTCGGCCCACAAATGCAAGTAATTGTGAACGGCGCGATCGTGGCGTCGGTCGAAGTTCGCGCAAGCAGTTACCAGGACTATGACTTCACTGTCAACCCGATCGCTGCCGGCTCAAAGGTCGACATCGTCTTTACCAACGACGCACGGGTGACGCCGCAAGACCGCAACCTCTTTCTCGACACGATCACTGTCAACGGCATCGTCCTGTCCCCACTTGACCCGAGCGTCAAATATGACCGCGGCGAGGGGTATCAGGCCACTGATGGTCAATACGTCTTGGTCGGCTCCAATGTCATGCCCTGGTCCGGTGCAATGCGCTTCATCGCGCCAGCCGCCGCACCTGCGCCGGCACCTGCGCCAGCGCCCACACCAGCACCGCCGCCGCCAGCGACGATCGCCGCATTCACGCCAACCACCGGCGCGCCTGGCACCAGCATCGTTATCACTGGCACCGGCCTCGGCAATCTGACCCAAGTTGCGTTCAACGGAGTACCTTCACAGTCGCTCACCGCCGTGACGGCCACTTCGGTCACCGCAGTAGTGCCAGCAGGAGCAACAACTGGCAACATCACTTTGAGTACGGGCTCGACCACCGTCACCTCAGCGGTCCCTTTCACCGTGAACATTCTGCCCCCGACAAGCTACGAAGCATGCCAAGCGGCACCAGGCGCACGCAGAGTCACTGACTTCGGCGTGTTCACCCCCAGCGCGTCCGACAATACGACTCGTGCCGCCAACACCGTCACGATCAACAGTGCGCTCGATAACGTCGGCAAACAAGTCAACGGCGGCGTCCTCTGCCTGCCACCCGGCACTTTTTATCTCACCAACCGCGCCGGCGGCCAGCAAGAAGCCGTTGTGATCACCCACAACAACACGACGCTCTGGGGCGCCGGCATGGACTCGACCAAGGGCGGCACGCGGCTTGTCACGCGAAGCGATTGGAACCTTGTCAACGGCGCGGTTTTCCGTGGTAATGGCTTGCGCCTTGTTGGCACAACTTCGCCGACGACGCCGCTGACCAATGTCACTTTGCGTGACTTCGAAATAGACGGCGGCTCAGGCTACACCGGCAATTTCAGTTGGCCTGCCAGCACAAGCACGGGCGACGGTTGGGACATTTCGCACAAGGGAATCATCTTGGCATGGGACGACTGTGTCGGCTCAGTCACCATGCAGCGCGTTTGGGCCCACTCTTACAAAGGCGAAGTAGTCTACGCGGGCGGTCAATGCCTCCAAAAGGTAGCGATAGACGGTATTCGCTCCGAAGACACCAACGCTTCGACGATGAACATCACGGCGAATTTCACCGTCACCAATTCGTACTTTGGTAAGAGCAGCCTATGGATGGAAATTGGCGCGGCCGGCCCCTACAACAGCAGCACCTGGACCAACAACACGTTCAAGGACGCGGCACGTTACGGTATCAACATCGCACAGGGCGATGGTCGTGCCAATACACCGCATACCTTTCAGAACAACACGTTTCAGAGCTGCGGTAATACCGGGTTCTACCTCGGAGGGGGAGCTGGCGGCCCCATCACGATTAGCAAGAACACTTTCTTGAACTGCTCTGGCCTCACGACTGACTACGCCCACAACGATAAATCGTGGGGCGTATCGCAGAACAAGCTGGTCACCTTCGCGAACAACACGCTGACCAACGTGCAGACCCTGGCTTATCTCGGCGCGAGTTTGATTGACTCGACCATCAGCGACAACGTCATCACCAACACCACAGGCACCACCGGCTCAACGACCGCCACCTTCCTTTGCAATTCCAATTTCAGCAACGTAACGATCTCGGGGAACACGTTCGATCACACCCGCAGCCCGGAGCAGTCGTGCGCGGTTACGCAAGGTTCGCGACCGAAGTTTCAAGGGAACGTTTATGCATCTGTTGAATCACGTGATCAACAAGGGACGACGCACATTAGCACCTCACAAACTCTTATTCGCCCTCAGTTCGAGGAAGCGTTCGTCATCACCGACGCCCCAAACATGATTGCCCAGCTTGACACCTCGCTCTATGTTGATGGTCAGAGCGTGAAAATCTCTGGTGGATCGTCGAACAACCCGCTGCGGTTCGCAGTAGGCCAAGCCAGCTACTACGTGGCTACCGAACGCAAGCTCACCGGCGGCAGCGTTAAATTCACCTACAGCGCATCGCAAAAGAAGTGGGTTGAAGCTCCCTGACAAACCGCCAGGTCGTGACATCACGGAAACACGGTGATGTCATGACCCGCTTATGGCTTGCGCGGTCTCAGCGGCACACATGGATAACCGGCGCACACCATGCCGGCCGGTTGATCGCGAAGCACGGTGCTTCGGCAACCGATAACGCAGCCATCTCCAATACTCACACCAGGCGCCACGAACACATCAGCGGCCAGCCATACCTCCCGGCCGATGGTCACTTTACGGGCACGGATTGGGAAGTCAGCCTCCCTGAAGTCGTGATCGCCAGCGCACAAATAAGAACGTTGGGAAACGACCGAGTCAGCGCCGATTTCAATCTCGCCGAGGCTGTAAAGCACCGCTTCGTCGCCAATCCAAGCACGCGCTCCGATCTTGATCTTCCAGGGGTAGGTGACAACCACAGACGGACGGATGATGGTGCCAGCGCCCACCTCAGCGCCAAAACAGCGCAGCAACCAGGCACGAAATCCATAGAGAGCCTGGGGAGATCCGCGAAATAGCGTCGCTTGAATGAGCCACCAAAATTGCACATACCAGCCAGGACGGCCGCGAAAACCGGCCGGCAAGCGAAAAGCGGACAGGTCTTGCATCACGGCGCGGTACGCTCGTTGACGGAGTCAGATGCAACGGGTCGAGCGCGGGAAGCCCATCGAAGAACGAGCGTCTCCAGCTGAACCTGGCTAGTTGCGCTCAGCATCCTAAACCGCTTCTGCGCACAGCACTGCGCCTTAAACAGAGATTCGCGATCAGCATCTAGCCAAATGATATTTTCCACGACGACTCGGTGAAAATCGTCGATATCCACCACGCGGCCTCCGTCCTCCGCAATCATTTCGTCTATGCACGAACGCTTTGCCGCAAACACGACGAGACCAGCACTCATCGCCTCAAACACGGTTACCGGCTCGGCTTCGTTCACGTAACGTGTAGGAAATAACAGGATATCTAACTCGGCGAGGAACCTGCGTTTGGCCTCGCCGTAAATCGGACCGACATGCGTCGCGCAAGGCAAACGACGGAGTTCGTCGGCAAACCGATCAGAAACGTTGTCCGCAAGTGGCCCCGCAATACGCGCATCGATTTTCAAACCATTTGCGTTCAACCCGCCAATCACCGCGAGAAAATCAAAAATACCCTTCTCTTCGGTGATGTTCGAAAGAAATCCGACTCGCAACACACGTCTGGGAGCGGACGCACGATCATCGTTGTGGTCAACAAAGGCCGCATTTGACAATACGTACATCAACGATGTATCTAAAGAATACTTCGCAGCCAGCAGTTCGCCCATCACATTACATAGCACCACCTGGGTCGCCTCCCGCGATGCGCGCATCAATATTCGAGAAACTGTGGTCGGTCGATTCAAGTATGCAAAACTATGATGGTGCAACACCAAAGCAACACGAAAAAGCTTTGCAAAAATGACAAAGACAAGATCGATCCATTGCCCGCCGCCGCCGGAAACACCGACGTAAAGTGCCTCAGGCCGGCGAACGAAAAGTTGCCCGACAAAGCTAAACCAGAGCTGCAGCGAGGAGAACAGGTCGGCCACCGCCTTACGCCCTCGACCTTCCACTTCGGAACTTCGCATCGCGCGATTGAAAACGGTCACCTCCGCATCGCGGGACAAAGCCGCTACCAATTTAGCATTGATCGCGGAAAAACCGTGTACGGGCGGCGGCAACGGACCCAGAAAAAAAACGCGGCGTCTCGACATCAATAATTCAAATCCTACCGTCAAGCGGACGCGAAAACGCGCTTAATCGTTTCCACATACGTGTCCATGTTCCAGGCGAGGGACGCGTTTCGGACTGAACGTTTGCTGATCTTGCCGGCGCCAACAGCCTGGACAGCATGCAGTAGCGCGGAAGTGAGTAGCTCCAGATCGCCGTGAGGAAATACCTTTCCATTGACATCGTCCGCGACCAATTCGACCGCGGCACCTACCCCGTCGCTTGCCACAGTAAACAGACCACTGTAAAGCGCTTCAACCACGGTCACTCCATACGGCTCGAAATCGGTGGGGTGCAAATAGACATTGCCGTGTGCGTACAGCTCCGCCAATTGATCCTGCCGGAGCCAACCGGCAAACTCAACATCGGCGGCGATTCCGAGCTCCTCAACCAAGTCTCGCAATACCGCCTCATCAGGCCCGGAACCGGCGATGCGCAGCTTGCAAGGAAACGTACTGTCCGAATATAACTTCACGTTCGCAAATGCACGCAGTGCCAGATCGAATCGCTTGTCGCGGATATTAAGTCTACCAGAGCAGATGATCACAACGGGCCGGCCGGATCGAACCACATAATCGTCTCCGATTCCAAACCTCGATTCATCAAGCGGGTATGGAATGGAAAATAGCTTCCCTTCATCGGCACCCATTGTCTTTAACCGATCAACGGCCATCCTACCGGTTCCGATAATTCCTGCAGATCGTGAAAACCAATACCGCAACAAAATTTTTCTGAACGCCCGGTGCCACGCCGACCTCACCCGCCCTTCAGGTATTGGCGCGTCGTTAAAAATCCAGAACTTCCGCCCAAGTACAGACAGTATCAAAAGCAAACAAACATATTTAGGCGAGCCCCACCCTCCAATCAACCAGAGGCTCTTTCGCTGAGTTACAGCATCACGAAAGAGATTAATCGTAGATCGGATCGTTTCCAATGCCTGCCACCGGTATCCGCCAGCCAAATCGTCGGCCATAGGATATTCGCGAAGACCCTTTTGAAGATAAACAACATCCACGACTAACGTGCTGTCATGAGCGAGCCGGCAAAACAAATCGTCAAAATAGGGCATCGGCGTGATAGTGCACCAACGTAGATTTCGCGGCTCTGTCGCCATGGCGTCGACTGCCAAGTCGACAGACGGTTTGGAGTGAGTCGGCCAAGTCATTTAGCTGTCAATCTATAACCGCTCTAAAATATTCAATAGTCCTTTGCAAGCCTTCTCCGAGTTGTACCTTCGGTTGCCAATCTAGCGCTTCTTTGGCCAAGGCGATGTCTGGCTTGCGTTGTCGCGGATCGTCGCTAGGCAGCGGCAGGAACTGCAGCGTGGACTTAGATTTCGTCAACGAAAGTACCGTCTCGGCGAGTTCTAGCATAGTGAACTCTGTAGGATTTCCAATGTTTACCGGTCCGATGAAAGAATCATCGGAAACCATCAGTCTGCACATTCCGTCGATCAGATCGTCAACATAGCAAAAAGATCGAGTTTGGCTACCATCACCATATATAGTAATAGGCTGATTCCGAATTGCCTGAACAATGAAATTACTCACAACTCGGCCGTCGTTCGGATGCATGTTCGGCCCGTAGGTATTAAATATTCGCATGACCTTGATGCGAAGCTTGTGCTGACGGTAATAATCAAAAAATAGCGTTTCGGCACAACGCTTACCCTCGTCATAACAGCTTCTGATTCCTACCGGATTCACGCGCCCCCAATACGATTCAGGTTGCGGGTGTACCTCCGGATCACCATACACCTCGCTAGTGGATGCTTGCAAAATTTTGGCTCTAGTGCGTTTAGCCAAGCCCAACATATTGATTGCACCATGGACACTTGTCTTGGTGGTCTGGACAGGATCACTTTGGTAGTGAATTGGGCTTGCCGGGCATGCCAAGTTATAAATCTCGTCAACCTCTACATACAGCGGGAATGTGACGTCATGCCGCATCAATTCGAAGCGCGGATTGTCCAACAAGTGAACAATGTTTCGCCGGCCGCCAGTGTAGAAGTTGTCGACACAAAGAACCTCATGTCCCTCACCCAAAAGGCGCTTACACAAGTGCGATCCGAGAAAACCAGCTCCACCGGTAACCAATACTTTGCTCATTTTCGACTTTCAGAAATATTCAAACGAGTTCGGCCGCCAATTATATTGGACGATCGATGGGCACTACCAGGTGAGATCGAGCCAACTTCACCGCCCATCACGGCTCGTCTATGCCCAACAAATGCCACCATCACGACAAATGGCACTACGATAAATATGAATGCCTTAAACGTTTGCGGCAAATATCCTCTGGAAAAATAATAATATCCAAAATAAACCGCTATCAAACCATAACCAGCATTGGCAAGTCGATACGCACCAACCGGCAGCCGCTCAAATAGTCGTGAAACACTCAAGTAAACGCCAGCCAAAATTACCGTACCCAAAGCAAGCGCAAAGTGGCCGCCCATCAGCAATAGTTCACCCAAGTATGGGTAAGCCGTGCCGCTGTTCATCGCCTCTTCGGCGATCAAACGCTCTAAAGGTGTACCGAGATACGAGCCAGTTACGCGGTCTGGAAGGATAGCGCGAGGCACAAGCTCTAGCAACGTGTCGCGAATCGGGTCGAGATGCACATATATTTTTGCATCTACGCTCTCATGAAGCACACCAATCAGCCCAAATATGGTGTTCGACTCCGCAAAAAAACCATAAAGCATGTCGTCTGCAGATGCAGCCGAAAGGGCTTGAAAGTCAATTCCCGAAAATTTCGATCGCGTGATGGTCAGCACCGAAAAACCGACTGCCGCGCCAATAATAATCAGCGAGCCTTTTATTTTAGAGACGTTCTTTGGGCCGAGGACCGGGAAAAGATATATCACCACCAAAGGAAAATACACCAGGACCAGTTTATAACGAAAGCCGACGATGGCTGCATATGCCGTGAAGCTCACCAGCATTGGCAGAGTTAGTTTATCTAATCCCCTCGCCCCAATGACAAACACAATACACGGAATCAACAAGTCGGAAAACTGATACGCAACAAGATTAAGTTTTTCAATTGACTCCGCGTCGGCAGCCCCCCTCATAATTTGGCCGAAGACGACCAGGGTACTAATGAGACCGAGCGCAAATACTGCTTGCCAAATGCGAACGCTCTTTCCCCAGTCTATGTCGTTGATCAGCGAATAGTCATGCGAGCCGGTCGAAACCTTACCGACAGACTTCCGCGCCGCGGAAAGCAGCGTATCTAACGCCATTATTGCAAGTGCAAGGCAAAGCGCAGAAATTCCTACGTAAGCGGTTGCACGCGGCATCTCATCCGTCCAATTCACACCTAGAAATTCGCCATCCTTGAAAAAAAGCCAGTACGAAGGCCCTAAGACAGAATAGTAGAGCGATGTGATCCACAATAAAGCTACGGCCGGCCTCAGCTTTGGTTTTGCACAAACGATTACCAAGAAATGAACAACGATAGCGACCAGTGCTGGAAACAATGTCATGAGCATGTTATGCAGCTACTAAACCCTGGATCTCTTTTGAAAGATTTATCAGCTTCTCTGCGTAGTCTTTCCAGTCGGGTAGTTCAGACGCATGAACGTTTTCGACATCCCCTCCGAGTACGCGATCCAATACGCTAGCAAATGCGCCAGCATCGTATGGGTCCACTACGAATCCCCCACCGAATTCCCGCACCAGTTCGCTGGCGCCAGCATACTTAGAAACGATAACCGGCGTGCCCGCAAGCATGGCTTCGGTGACTACCATTCCAAACCCATCTTCTAATGAAGGCAACACAAGCATTTGAGCCTGTGCCATTTCAGCGACGAGCTGCTGATGCGGAACATGAGTTTCATGCTCAAAATTAATGCCCATTTTCAGCAGAACGTCCAGGTAAGCTTTGTCCACGCGACCAACAAACCGTAGCTTTAAGCGGTTGGCCGAATGACCCTGCAGCTTCCGGACCGCTTCAATCAACAAGTGATGTCCTTTGCGCAAAGATACGTGTGCAACCACCAGTATTCCATCGCGCTTCGCCTGACTATCCTCAGCAGCAAGAGGCAATGCAGTCGCCAGCAACCGGTTCGCAGGCTGCCCGACGCCGTACGGAATTACTTTAGTTCTAGCGGCAGGAAATCCGTTGTCTTGATAAGATTTTGCGACGGCCTGGGACGGCGCGAGCAGCAAATCCATCTCGCTCGCTTCTGCAATGATCTGATCAACATTGTGGACAAACTTTTTTTGCTTCAAGCCGAGGCGCCGAGCTTCGTGTTCTAGGCACGCGACAAGGGTGGTCGGATGCATATTGACCGCCTCCCCGATGGTCAGCTTGCCCTCTTCACGGCATCGACGAATCGCAGGTCCACAATTGCCATGCAGCAAAAAAAAGTTTATGGCTTGAGGTGTAAAACAACGCGCGAGTTGTGTTTTCCAAACTCGATGGTAGACCTTCAGTCCGAAATCCAGACCACGATCCGATAAAACCCTCAAATGCGCACCGGTCAAATATTCTTTCAACCACAAATTCCGAGACTTTCCAGCAAATAAATGAAAATTTGTATTGCGCCTGTGTGAATAATAGAAGTTCACTGGCACACCGAAATTACTAAGGTGCTGTATGTAACGCCCATAATGAAAGAGCCCCGATGCTACGATGTTTATACCGGTGGGTAACGACAGGTTGAAACATGCATTCCATTTCTGTTCAACAGGCATTACAGGAGTATCGGTGAACATGTGTTGCTCTCGGAATATACTAGACAGCGCTGCCGCCACCATGAGCAATGACTTGCTGCGACGTTACCCGCTGAAGCATGTTGGCTGCCAGCGTGTAAGTGACGACAACCATTGCGGCCTCAAGCGCGAGTGTCCCGAATACGGGCCCGGCGGTCCCAGCTACCGAAGATAGTATCCAGGCAAGCGGAATAGCAAGCGCCGAGAAGCCGAGGTACCAAATCGATAAAGCGGGATGTTGGTTCGTTGACATTAGCAGAACTCGCGGAAGATGCCACAGGCCACCGGCAATCGTGCAAAGCAGAAATAATCCAAATATATGCGCATCGTAAGGGATTTTTCCACGGGTCCAAACTTGAAGCAGTTGATCTGCGACAAGCCATAACACTCCAGCGGCGCCGAAGTTCAATACAACAGCAACTAAGTTTGCGCTTGAAAAGGCTTTATGAAGTTTTTCCATCGACGAAACACCGTATAGCCGCGAAAATTCCGGCCAGATCGCATGGCTAAACACCCCAATCAGTTGAATAATCACCCTTGATAGCGTGCGGTAGGTATTAAAGGTCGCCAGAAAAACGGGACCAAACAAGCTGCCTACGAGAACAGTGATGCCTTGAATGTTGAGCGCACTGCCGACCGGGAAAGCCATGAAAGATACGGCCGGAATCGCCAGTTCTTTCAATTGCTGCGCCGTTGCCAGTCGGAAGCCCCAAACAAATTCGCGATGAGCGCGACTCACATAACACCAGATCGCTGTTGAAACCACTATGCGCGCGATCAGCATTGCAGCGGCAACTATCAAAAACGAACCACCTAGAGCGAGTGCGGCCACTGCAGCCATCCACTCCAGTAGGCGCGCTGTGTTTGTTCCGAAGATGGCGGTTCCATATCTACGGCTTGCGACCAGTACTGCCTCGAACAAGCCGTTGAAGACGTTGGCCAGTGCGACCAAGATCAAAAGTACCAAAGCCAGTTTTTTTTCTTGCGAATTGATTAACTCAAAATTAATCGCCCAGACCAAAAATGCGCACGGTATGGCGACGGCGCAGATGGCAATGGAGGTCAGCAGAAATACGCTTTGGAAGACCGAATTAGCCTCCTGGATCTCTGCCCGCGCCCGCAGCATAGTCATCTTGTTCATTGCGACGGCAACCATCCCAGCGTCAGCCATCGAAAAATAGGTTGGTACGGCGGAGAGTATTAGCCACTCACCGTACATGCGAGCGCCCCAAAAGTGTAGAAAGAGCGGAAGCGAGACCAACTGGATCGCAATATTGACCCCTTGCCCGTATAAATTCGCGCCAACGCCTGAACTTAGTCGGCGGAGCAAGCTGGCGTTAAGGTGCATCTGTTCTCCGTATTCATGGCAAATCGAGTCGCCTTCAAATTCACAAGCGCCATCAAGTTGAGCGTTATCTCGCGTCTCCTCATCGCCAAGGTCAGCCACGAGGTAACCGGAAGCTGCTGGCACCGTCAGCAGTCGTGTTCGGCTCAAAAACCCTTCGGGGCCAGACCAACGCGTTTTCACGTTTGACTCAACGAGCCCTCGACACACCCGCGCACAACAATATTACACACTCTAACGAGCTTGGCAGAAATGTCCAACGGTCGCGGGTCGCTCGATTGGCCTGCTTGGCAATGATGTCGCGAAAAACTCTCGCGCTGGCACGACGCTGGAAATTGGAAGTCGTCGCACGCGCGACACTTCGTTGTGAAAAGTGACCGCCTTCGCCGCCTGGAGCCGCGATCCATGCTGCAGTCAGGGAAGGCCGATGCTTGATAATGGAGGACATATGGCACGATTTCCTGTCCAAGTTTCACGCTCTGAGCCGGTCCCTTTCGCCCCCTTCGCTGCCTTTTCGGCAGACGATAACGCCGGAGGGCTGATGGATCAGTGGAAGGCAATAGCGTCCCATAAGTGGTTGATCATGGGGTTCGCCACCATTGTTGCCCTGCTCACCACCCTCTACGCGTACCGCCTTACGCCGACGTACCGCTCCACCGCAGTCGTGCTGATTGAAGCGGTCAAGCCGCGTGTGTTGTCGATCGAAGACGTGTACTCGGGCAGCACTACCGAGCGCGGGAACTACCTGACGCAAGTTGAAATACTGAAGTCTCGTGAAGTCGCTTCCCGCACGGTCAGCGCAATGCGACTGTGGGAAGTGCCGGAGTTCGACCCGCGCAAGCTTGGGCGCCCTTTGTCGGAAACGTTGGGCTTGAGTCCAAAGGCCAGCTCGGAGCGAACAGAGTGGACGGAGTCCGAACTGCTCAACGGCGCGACCGAAATGTTCTTATCTGCGGTGTCAGTCGATCCCGTCCGGCTGAGTTCGCTGGTTCGCGTGAGCTTTGATTCGCGCGACAAAGACCTCGCCGCCCGCGGCGCGAACGAATTGATCAGGACTTACATCAACATCGACCGTGAAACCCGGGCGAACATGAGTCAGAGCGCTGCGGTCTGGTTGCAGGGCCAAATTGCCTCGATGAGGACAAAGCTCGGTCAGTCGGAACAGGCGCTGCAGAGCTACCGCGAGCGCAATGGGTTGATCAGCGTGAACGGCTCGACGCAAAACCTGAACAATCAGCAGGTCGGCGAAGTCGCGATGCGCCAGCTGAATGCACGCGCCAAACGGATCGAGCTGGAGAGCGCGTATCAACAGATCCGAGGTGCATCGGGCGCGGATTTGAGTTCGATTCCTGCCGTGGCCAGAGACCCCGGCGTGCTGTCGGCCCGCCGGGCTGCGGAGGCGGCGCAGGCCAAGGTTGCTGAGCTTTCAGAGCGCTACGGCTCCAATCACTCGAGCATCATCGAGGCGCGAATTCAGCTCAAAGCCGCTCGCGACAGCCTCGATCAGCAAATCCAATCGACCGTGAAGGCATTGGCGCGCGAATATGAAGCAGCGCTCGCCACAGAGCGCTCGTTCTCGGCAAACGTGGGCTCGGCGCGCGACTCAGCGCAGGACGTGAACCGGCAAGAATTCCGCCTGGCCGAGCTCGAGCGCGATGTGCAGGCCAACAAGCAGCTCTACGAGATGCTGGTCACCCGCTCGAAGGAAACCTCCATCGGCAATGAGACTCAAGGCGCCATCGCCCGGCTCGTTGATCCGGCCACTGTGTCACGAACCCCGGTGAAGCCGCAGAAAGCCACGATGATCGTCATGGCAACGCTTGCGGCGCTGGTCGCGGCGAGCCTGGTGCCATTGATTTTTAGCCGCTTCGACACTTCGTTGAAGAGCGTCGAAGAGGCCGAGGCGCGTTTGGGTTATCCGGTGCTGGCTTGCTTGCCGCCGCTCAAAGGCCCGGCCGATACGCGGGGCGGCGCTGTGTTCCTCGACAAACCGCGGTCGTTCTTTGCGGAGTCCATCCGCACCGCACGAACGAGTGTGCTTCTGTCGTTGGTCGATTCGAGCAGCAAGATTTTGGTGGTCACATCCAGCCACCTCGAAGAGGGTAAGTCGACGCTATCGACCAACTTGGCGATCGCGCACGCTCAGACTCGTCGCACCTTGCTGATCGATGCTGACATGCGCCGGCCATCGGTCGCACGGCGGCTGGGGTTGTCGTCTTCGGCGAAAGGGCTGTCGAACTTGGTGTCGGGCACGGCGGATCTGCGTGAATGCATGCACTTCGTGACGCGCGCCAATCTCTGGGTGGTGCCTGCGGGAGAGCTACCGCCCAACCCGCTCGAATTGCTCTTGTCGCAGCGCTTCAGGGAGTGCTTGACGGCGCTCACGCGGCAGTTCGAGATCATCTTGATCGACACACCGCCCGTCGAGTTGGTGAGCGACGCTCTGGTGCTCGCACCGCTGGCCAACGGCGTGATCTTCGTGGTCAAGGCCACGTCGACGCCGCACACGATGGCGCGCAAAGGCTTGATGAAGATTCAGCGAACCGGCGCCAACATCATCGGCACGGTGCTGAACCAGCTCGAGCCCGCGATTCCCGGCTCGCGCAGCAAGAACGGGTCTTACTACGGCACTTACGGCGCCGAAAGCATCTACGAGCAAAGCTGAGGCGGATGGCAGAGGCCTGCCAAGGCCCCGCCCCTCACTTCAACGTTCGACGCGCAATCCTGCTGGGCCGGCTTCCATGCGGCCAATCACCGCCGCTTCGGCAAAGCCAGCGTCACGGAACGTCCTCAACACCGCGTGGACCGCCGCGGGTTCGCAGGTCACGAGCAGGCCGCCCGAGGTTTGCGGGTCGGTTAGCAAATCCTGCGCCGTTGTTGGCAAGCCGCTGTCGAGAATGACCTCGGCGCCATAGCCTGACCAGTTGCGGGCCGAAGCACCGGTCACAAACCCGTCAGCCGCCATCGCTTCGACGCCCTCCAGCATCGGCACCGCGGCCCAGTCGATCACCGCAGTCAGGCCCGCGCCGCGCGCGATCTCCAACGTGTGGCCAGCTAGGCCGAAGCCCGTGACATCGGTCAGCGCATGCACGCCGGGCATGGCCGCAAATGAGGCGCCGGGCTTGTTGAGCATCGTTGTCGTCTTAATGAGTTGCGCATAGCCGGCGTCACTCAAGCGCCCCTTTTTCAGCGCCGCCGACAACACGCCGACGCCGATCGGCTTGCCGAGAATCAACACGTCGCCAGCCTTTGCATCGGCATTGCGGCGCACATTCTTTGGATGCACCAAACCCATCACGACCAAGCCGTAGATCGGCTCGACCGAGTCGATCGTGTGGCCTCCCGCGATGGGAATGCCAGCTTCACGGCAAGCCGCTTCGCCGCCGCGAATGATCTCGCCGATGACGTCAACCGGCAGCTGATTGATCGGCATCGCGACCAGCGCGAGCGCCATGATCGGTGTGCCGCCCATGGCGTAGACATCGCTGATGGCGTTGGTGGCGGCGATGCGGCCAAAGTCGAACGGGTCGTCGACGATGGGCATGAAGAAATCGGTCGTGGCGATCAGCGCCTGCTCATCGTTGAGCTGATAGACGGCCGCGTCGTCCGCCGTCTCAATGCCCACCAGCAGCTGCGGCGGGATGACACCACCAGCGCCTTTTTTCAAAATTTCCGAGAGCACGCCCGGCGCAATCTTGCAGCCGCAACCTCCGCCGTGTGAAAAGCTGGTCAGCCGGATCGGAGCCGCTGGCGCGGCGCAGGTGGTGGCTTCATTGCTCATGAATAGGGGCCTCGTGAATTGGCGCTTATTGTGGTGGCTTACTCCGAAGCCAAGTCGGCCAGCCACCGCCTAAGCTCCTGACGCTCGGCCTGCGGCGCCGTGTGTTTGCCGCGGCATGCCACCGAGCGCCGCGCCTGCCACGCGATCGACGCATCTGCCGGAGCGCCGTCCCACGCGAACACAAAGCGAATCTCCGCCACCGGCGTGAGCCAGCGCTGCCACTGCGCTGCCACCGCCCCGCCGTTTGGCAATTGCCGCCGTTGCCAGCTGTCAAGGCTGGCGTCACGGTGCACTCGTTCGGCTTGCGCACGCGAAGAGTTGGCACGAGCCGATGACCGCAGCGGCCGAGGCCCTGCGCACCCTGCCGCAGCGCGCGCACGGCTGAAACGACTGCGCCTGCACCGTCAGCGCCGCACTCCTGGGGCAACGCCCAGCCCCCCCCCCGGCTGATCAGCCCATGCAGCCAGGTGCCGGTCACTTCAAGCGAAGGTCGAAGCGATCCGGCAAGGCAACATCGACCACGCCGTAGCGCCCCGGAGATTCGAAGTAGGTCGAGGGAAAACTTTCGTCCAGGCGGGCACCGAGGGCATGGTTGATGGCGGCGGCAACGACCTCGCGGAGGTACGACTCGTTGGCCACAGGCGTTCGTTCGAGCCGGGGATCAGAGGCCAGTCGCTCCGCAATGGCTTCCACCAGCAGCGCACGCCGATCGTCAATGCGCCGGCGCAGCAGGCGTGCATCGAAAGTCCCGAGCACGAGGCTGATTCGCGGAATGACGAGCTCGTGCTTGTTCGACTGCACCACCAGCGGCGCGTCCAGCAAATCCATCGTGCGCGCGGCGCGCTCGCGGGCTGTCTCGGCGGCGCTCTGCAGCCGCAATTCCGGGTGTCGGTGCAGCAAATCTTCCTTGCGCGCAAAGAGCTGTTGCCGCTGTGCCTGAGGCGCATTGGCGGACGCGAAGGCATGCTGGATGGAGGCGAGTTCGGCACTCGGATTCTCACGGTTCTTCCCCAGCCAGGCCGCGCCGGCGATGACCGCCAAAGCGACGCCCGCCCAACGCCAAGACATCACCGAACCGCTCGCGCGGCCGCTGACCGAAGGCAGAGATTGCCGCCTTCTGGGCGCCATCGGCGCAACATGCTCGCGCGCGCGTGCCGCCTCGGTGAGCAACTGCCGGTCGTAGGCGCCGCGACGCTCCGCGTCGGACAGCACCTCGTAGGCCTGCGTGATGGCGACAGCGCGCGCGCCTGCGGATTCGTCGCCAGGGTTTCGGTCGGGGTGAAATCGCTGGATCAGGCTTCGGTAGGCCGCACGAACCACCTCCGCACTGGCCTGCGGACTGATCTCCAGGGTGTCGTAATGGGTCACTTCACTTGATGCGATGAAAGCGCGTCACCGAACCGTTGCTTTCGCGAAGCTCGAAGCCATCCGCCTGCATCGAGACGATGGCGTTCGGGTCTTGCTGCAGCTGGCGATCGAGCTTGATGCTCCAGATCAACGTGCGCCCGCGCAACTGCCATCCGCCGTACTGCAGCACGCGGTCGTCGCTGTCGCGAATCTCCCAGTCGCCGTTGGCGTGGAGGATCAGCGGATTGGTGGACCGCGACGATTTCCACGTACCGACGAAGTTGGCGGGCGCCGGCGCCGGCTCGCATGCTGCAAGCACCGCCCCTGTTGCCAAGACGACGGTAGAGAAGATGCTTCGCAAGTTCACGGATGCACCCGCCTTCACGGCTTCTGCAGCTGTTCGAGGACCTGCTTGCGCTGCAGCTCCAGGCGGCGCCGGTCCGCATCGTTCGAAGCCAGTTCACTTTCCAGTTTGAGTTGGTCAGCCTGGAACTTGAGTTGCTGCTGGCGCTGAACGCGCTCGCGCTCGGCGTCTTCCGCCCGTTGAAGACGCTCCGACACCTCACGGCCGATCTGGTGCGATTGCTCCAGGAAGTTGCGTTCGCTTTGCTCTTGCTGGCGTCGCGCTTGCTCGACATCACGCCGTTCCTTCTCCTGACGCCGGCGGCTCGCCTCCAGCATTTCCAGGTCAGCCATGTTGGCCGGCCGGACGCCGTGGGTCTGAAAGTACTCCTGCAGTGCCGCCTGCTCGCTCGCCTGCTGTTCGATGACCGCACGCCGCTGCGCCGAGCCCTCTGACGCACATCGCGTGAGGGCGAAGGACCCGACGCCAAGAACCGCGAGCAGCCCGATGGCACGCACCACCCGCTTCAGACCACCGAAGATGTCGGCCGCACCGAAAAGGCCGGCGCTGTGGCTTGCGGCACCCGCACCCGCACGCAGCAGCAGCGCGTCAGCGCGCAGGGCCAGCGCATCCGCGCGCATCGAGAGCGCATCTGCACGCGCCTCAACGCTGGCCCCAGCGCCACCGTCACTGAGCACGCTGGCCGAAAGCGCCCCACCGGCAAGCGACGACGCGCGCGCAGCCGCCGCCTCGAGCGACGCGTCGTAGCCGGCGCGCGACACCGGGTCGGCCAACGTGCTGTAAGCCACCCGCAACAGCTGGCTTTTGTCGTTGAAGTCGTCTCGCGACAACGCAGCGCGATCGGCTTCCAGCGCGTTCATCCGAAAGCGAAATGCCGCCTGGAGCTGCGCGCCGCTCGCCGCGGTCGGCACATCGAGCAATTCGTACAACGTCGGCTTGTTCTTGTTCACACCCATGCCACTCTCTCTCCCGTTCAATGCCCGTTTGCCGCTTGTGTCGAGCGAATCATTAACCACGCTGCCAGCCGCGTCGGTGGCCGGCCGCTTGCGGGTACATCGGCGCTTGGCGAGTAAAGCAGACTTGCCAGTGGCGTCAGAAGGCAAAGCGTCACGCAGCACCGGCATTAATTCACGCCGCACGGCTTGTGGGCTGGCCCGCAGTAGCTTCATGTGATCGGTAACGCCGCGCCACCCACGGCCAGCTGAGCGTTGCGCGTTGCGCGTTGCGCGCCACCAAAACTGCTTCAAGCCACGCCGCGGCGGATTGCGGAGTGCGCATCCCGAAGCTCGGCCCATGCGAGCGCCCCGACAATCCAACGAACCACTTCTGCCGCACCGCGCCATACACCACCATGACCAAACTCTTATCCACTGCGCTGCTCAGCTGCGCCCTCACCCTCGCCGGCCTGACGACGACTGCGATCGCGCAGACCACCGTGTTGCGCGTCTCCGCCATTCCCGATGAGGCGCCAACCGAACTTCAGCGCAAGTTCAAGCCGCTCGGCGACTACCTGCACAAAGAGACGGGGCTTGACGTGCAGTTCACGCCGGTCACCGACTACGCTGCCGTCGTCGAGGGCCTCGCGAGCAACAAGATCGATCTCGCCTGGCTCGGCGGCTTCACCTTCGTGCAGGCCAAGTTGCGCACCAACGGCGGTGCGCTGCCGATCGTGCAGCGCGCCGAAGACGAAAAATTCACCTCCAAGTTCATCGTGCCGATCGACAGCCCGCTCAAAGCGCTTGCTGACCTCAAAGGCAAGACGTTCGCATTCGGTTCGCCATCGTCGACTTCTGGCCACTTGATGCCGCGCTACTTTTTGATGAAGGCCGGCGTGCAGCCCGATACCGATTTCAAGACGATTGCGTTCTCTGGCGCGCACGACGCCACCGTCGCATTCGTTGCCTCGGGCCGCGCCGAGGCTGGCGTGCTCAACGCCTCCGTCTGGGACAAGCTCAACGAGGCCGCGAACCCCAACGCCGCCAAGGTCCGCGTGCTCGCGACCACACCGCCCTTCTACGACTACAACTGGACGGTGCGACCCGGCCTCGATGCCGCAGTCACCAAGAAGCTGACCGACGCATTCTTGAAGCTCGACCCCGCGAACCCGGAGCACAAAGAGATCCTCGCGTTGCAGCGCGCCACGAAGTTCATCCCGACCCAGGCATCGAACTACGACGGCATCGAGGCCGCCGGCAAGGCCGCTGGGCTCATCAAGTAAGTTGCCTCACGTGAGCTTGTCACTCGACGGCGTCGGCCTCGTCCACGCCAACGGCCACCGCGCCTTGCAAGGCGTGACATTCGCTGTGAGTGCGGGCGAGCGGCTGGCCATCATCGGGCCATCGGGCGCGGGCAAAACGAGCTTGCTGCGCTTGCTGGCCGCGGCGATGCGGCCGAGTGAAGGCCGTGCCGAGGCGCTCGGTGTGAACCCGTGGCAACTGCCCGCGAGCGCCTTGCGGCGGCACCGCGCGCGCATTGGTGTGATCCATCAAGCGCCGCCCATTCCACCCAGGCTGCGCGTGGTCACGGCCGTGCTGGCCGGGCGGCTCGGCACCTGGAGTACCGGCCGCGCGCTGCGTTCATTGCTCTACCCGCATGACATCGCTGGCGCCCAACAAGTGCTCGCCCGCCTTGACCTCGCCGACCGCGTTTTCGATCGCTGCGACCAGCTCTCCGGCGGCCAGCTCCAGCGCGTTGGCATCGCCCGCGTGCTCTACCAGCAGCCCGAGTTGTTGCTGGCGGATGAGCCCGTCTCGGCGCTCGACCCCACCTTGGCCGACACCGCACTGGCTCAACTCGTGATCCACAGTGAAGCGCACCTCGCCACGCTGGTGGCCTCGCTGCACGCGGTTGATCTGGCGTTGAAGTGGTTCCCGCGCATCATCGGCATGCGCGGCGGCTTGGTGATCTTCGATTCACCCGCCAGCGCGGTCACACGCGACATGCTGCAGGCGCTCTACGCCAACGAAGGCAGCGTGCTGCCAACGCAGGGCGGCGATCCCATCGCCCTGCCTGGCCTCGCAGCCAGCGGGCACGGCGCGAATGTCATTCCGCTGCTGCGGCCACGCCGATGACGACCACAGCACGGCGGCCCAACGCGGTGCTCAAACTTCAAGCGCGAGACCCCCATGCGCGCGGCCGCCTCACGGCACTGCTGATCGGCACCCTGATGCTCTGGCCGCTGGCCGTGCTGGCCGAATTCAAGCCTTGGCGCCTCTTCGAGCCGGGCACGCTCAAGGTGATGGCCGGGTTCCTCGGCGGCTTCATGCCGCCAGCGACTTCGCCCGACTTCCTCGCGCTGCTCGCCAAGGCGACGCTCGAGACGCTGGCCATGGCCACGGCCGGCATCGCGCTGGCCTTCGTGCTCGCTGTGCCGCTCGCGTTGTTGATGACGCACTCGCTCTCGATCTCGCGCATCGGCCCCGGCCCAGGGCGCTGGCGCGGCGCGACCGCGCGGGTCATCGCCCGCGGCGTGCTGACCTTCCTCCGCGCGATCCCCGATGTCGTCTGGGCGCTGGTGCTGGTGCGTGCGCTCGGCCTCGGCCCGGCGGCCGGCGTGCTGGCGCTGGCCATCACCTACGGCGGCATGCTCGGCAAGGTCTATGCCGAAATTTTGGAATCGAGCGACACACGCCCCGCCCGCGCGCTGCTCGAAGCCGGCAGCGGGCGCCTTAGCGCGCTCTGCTACGGGCTCTTGCCGGGTGCAGCGCAGGAGCTCGCGTCATACACCGTGTACCGCTGGGAATGCGCGGTGCGGGCTTCGGTGGTGATGGGCTTCGTGGGCGCAGGTGGTCTAGGCCAGTTGATGGACCAATCGATGAAGATGCTCAATGGCGGCGAGGCGAGCAGCATCTTGCTGGTGTTCTTGTTGCTCGTGTTGATGGCCGATGGCTTGAGCGCGGCATTGCGGCGGGTGCTGGCAGCGAGCCCGCCTGAGCGCGCTCTCACTAACCCTCTCACTAACCTTCTCACTAACACTCTCACCAGCCCTCTCACCGGCCATCTCACCAGCCCTCTACCCGGCGCGCTCCTCCGCGCGCTCCCGCCAGCGGCAACTGGCGGCCTGCGCGCGGCCTGGCCTTGCGTTGGCTGCACCGCCGTCACCGCACTGATCGCCGCCGCGGTGTTTGCAAGCTTCGCCTGCCTCGCGCTTGACCCGAGAGCAGACTATCGCGCGCTCTTCGGCAGCGAGGCGTTTCGCGCCATGGGCCGCTTCGTGGCGGAGTTCTTCCCGCCTGATTCGTCGCCATCGTTCCTTGCCAAGGCGGCCTGGGGCGCGTTGCAAACGCTCGCCGTCTCGGCCCTCGGCACGCTGCTCGCCGTGGCGGCGGGCGGCTTGCTGGCGCTGCCGGCATCGGGCCGCCATGGTGCCCTGGCGCGCCATGTGGCGCGTTGGGTGCTCAACGTATTGCGCAGCGTGCCAGAGCTCGTTTGGGCGGTGCTGATGGTGTTAGCCGCGGGGCTCGGCCCGTTTGCTGGCGTGCTCGCTTTGGCGCTGCACACCAGCGGCGTGCTCGGCCGGCTCTTTGGCGAGGCGCTCGAGAACGCGCCACCCGCGCCCGAGCGAGCACTGCGCGAGGCCGGCAGCGGCGCGGTTGCCGCGTTCGCCTACGGCAGCCTGCCGCTCGTGCTGCCGCAGTGGCTCGCCTACACCTTGTACCGCTGGGAGATGAACATCCGCATGGCCGCGGTGCTCGGCTTCGTTGGCGCAGGCGGCCTTGGGCAGATGCTCTACTTTCACCTCTCGCTGTTCCAGCAAGCCCAAGCCGCCACGGTGCTCGGCGCGATGTGTGTGCTGGTGATTGCCGTTGATGCGCTCAGCAGCCATTGGCGGCGTGGCCTTGCGCCGGCGCACGCTTGAACCTGCGCGCCTGAGGCATGCACACCACCTGCAGCACTCCCTCGTCAGCACCCCCAAGACAATCCGCCCGATGACTGCCACCTCTTCCCACCACACCACCGTGACCACGCTGGCCAACGGCGTTCGCGTCGTCGTGATCGCCTTGCCGCACCTCGCAAGCGCCTGCGTCAGCGTCTTCGTGCGCACTGGCAGCCGCAACGAGAGTGCGCGGCAAAACGGCATCAGCCATTTCATCGAGCACATGGCCTTCAAAGGCACGGCCGAGCGCACCTGCCAGCAGGTCAACTTCGATGCCGAGCGGCTCGGCGCCGAGGTCAACGCCCACACCGACAAAGACCACACCGCCTACCACATGCGCGGCCTCGCCGAGCATGCGGGCCAGTTCGTGCGCATGCTGGGCGACATCGTTCGCCACAGCACCTTCCCAGAAGCCGAGCTCGAACGCGAGCGCCAAGTGATCCTGCACGAATTCGCCGAAGACGAAGACGATGCGCTCACCCTCGCCTTCAACCTCTTCGACCGCAGCTGCTACGGCACGCACCCGCTCGCGCAGCCGGTGATTGGCACGCGGCGCAACATCGAGCAGCTGACGCGCGCCGATTTACTCGGCTACACGCAGCAGCAATACACCGGCGCGAACGTGGTTGTCGGCGTGGCGGGCCATGTGGACGCTGACCGCATCGTGGCCGAGGCGGAAGCCGCGTTCGGCACCATGCCGCGCGGCGATGAGCACCGCATTGCCGCACCCGATTGGATCGGCGGCATTCGTGCCCAGCGGCAGAGCGGCGCAAACCAGGCGCACGTGGTGCTGGGCTTTCCGATGCCCTCGCGCGCCGAGCGATGCGAGCCGGGCATCGTCGCTGCAGCGCTGTTTGGCGAAGGCATGAGCTCGCCGCTGCTCGATCAATTGCGCGAGCGCCGCGGGCTCGTCTATCACGCGGCTTGTTCGGCCGATGTGAATGACCTGGCCGGGCAGTTCGTCATCGAAACATCGACTTCACCAGCCCAGCTCGATGAGCTCGTCACTGCCGTGGCGAGCCTGCTCGCGGCGCAAGCCGAGGAGGTTGATGCCGTCGGCCTGCAGCGCGCGCGCAACCAGCTCGCGGTGCGCGGCCTCGATGCGCAAGAGCGGCCGTTCAAGCGCCTCGAAGAAGCGGCGCAAGACCTCTTCGTGCATGGCCGCGTTCGGCCCGTGGAAGAGCTCCGCGCCCGCTTAGAGGCGGTCACCGCTGACGACGTGCGCGACGCCTTCGCGGCGATGTTCGCGGCCAAACCGTCGCTCGCAATCACCGGGCAAGTGCGCGCGAGCGCCAAGGAGCGCGCCCAAGCGGCGCTCGCTGCGCGGTTCGCAGCGCACTGATGGGCAGGGACTCAGCGGCGCGCAGCGAGAAAAAGCGGCCGCTGACACAATCGCGCCGCTTGTTCCGAGCACCTGGTAAACCCCCACAAGGAAGGACCTTCATGACCTTGATTGACAAGCTCCATTGGCGCTACGCCACGAAGAAAATGAACCCGGCGCAGGCCGTGCCGGCCGACAAAGTCGAGCGCATCCTCGAGGCGATCCGCCTGACCGCCACCTCCAGCGGCCTGCAGCCTTATGAGGTGATCGTGGTCACCAATCCTGCGGTTCGCGAGCAGATCAAGGCCGTGGCATGGAATCAGGCGCAAGTCACCGATGGGTCGCACCTGCTCGTCTTCGCTGCGTGGGACGACTACACCGCCGAGCGCATCAACCACATGTTTGACCTAACAAACGAAGTGCGCGGCTTCAAGAACGAGGGCTGGGAGAACTACCGGCAACAGCTGCTGGCGAGCTACCCGCAGCGCGGCGCCGAGGTCAACTACCAGCACGCGGCGCGGCAGGCTTACATCGGCGTCGGCACAGCGCTGATCGCGGCGGCTGAAGAGGAAGTTGATGCCACGCCGATGGAGGGCTTTGACCCCAAGGCAGTCGACGAGATCTTGGGGCTCGGCGCACGCGGTCTGCGCAGCGTCGTCATCATGCCGCTCGGCTACCGCGAGGAAGCCGGCGATTGGTTGGTCAAGCTGAAGCAGGTTCGGCGGCCACGCCAAGACTTCATCACTGAGGTGATTTGAAGTGACGTGAAGTGAAGTGAAGTGAAGTGACGTGATCGTCTTCACTTCGACGAAGTGATCGTCATCACCGAGGCGAAGCAGTCGCCCTGCCGGCCTGCGCAAGCAGCGCCGGCAGTTTGGAGGCAGCAGCGGCGGCGCGTGTGCCAACCGCCTTCAGCAGCTCAAGGCGCGCTGCATCGTTGGCCGTCACGCCTCGTGCAAACACCGCCTGTGCATTCAACCTGCAAGTCGACACCCACGCATTCAGACCGGCGTGTTGACGCCAGCGCGCGCCGTTGGCCAGGGTCACGGCCCACATGCGCAGCCAGTCGATCGGGTGCTCCGGGCTGGGCACCACGGCGCACAAGGCGTTTTGGTAGGCCGCCTCTTCCACATGGGCCTCCACATACGCAATCAGCGCAGCGCTGAAGGTCGGCTGGCAAGTGCGCACCATGAAGAGGTTGATGCGGTCGCCATCAAACACCGGCAGGCCGGGCGGCGGCTGAATCGCGCTGGCGCTGCAGTCGATGTAGAGCGTGTCGGGATCGGCTTCGGTGCTGCCCTCGGCAAGTTGCATGCGCGCGGGCTCAATGGCCTGCAAGCGCCCCAGCCGCACCACGTTTTCGATCTGCCGCAGGCGCGCCAGCTCACCGCGCGAGACGGTGCAGCAGCGGTAAGTGCTCGGCTCCACACGCGGGTCGAGGCGCAGCAAGGCGCCCGAAGATTCGAGCCGCGCGAAGAGTTCCGGAATGCTGTTCGATTCGGCAATCGCATCAAATTGATTGATCGCGTAAGCCGTGGTGCGCTCGAAGTTCTCTAGCCCCGGCTGAACGTTGCCGCGGTCGATGAACCAGGCATCGCGCGGCATGACCCAGCGAATGCGCGACGAAGCCACGCCATGCGCAAGCAACCAGAGGCAGGCATCGATGCCGGTCTTGCCCGAGCCCACCACCGTGTAGGCCGCGTAGGGGCGCGTGATCTCCGGCAAGCGGTTGAGCGGCACGCAGGTCACACCCGGCGCCACGGTGTAGCGAGGCGCATGCGTGGCCGGCACCTCCGTGCGCGCGTGCGTGGCATCCACCGTTTTGCGCCGCACCGTGACTGTCTGCACTTGCCCGTTGACGAGCGAGGTGATGCGGTAGATGCCGTCAGCGCCACGCGCCACCTCGCTCATCGGCCGCCACTGCACCCGGCCCGAAGGCAACAAGCGCTCGCGCATCACGCCATCAAAGTGGGCGAGCACCTCGGCCCCGGTGGCAAGGGTGTATTGGCCTGCGTTGAGGCCAGTCTCATCTTTCAAGCCATTGGAAAGCTCGCGCGAGGCGACGCCGTAGTAGGCCGATGGCTGGTGCACGCGCACCCACGGGTAGGCGTGGTTCCAGTGGCCGCCCACGCGGTCTTGCCGGTCCACGATCAGCATCGATGCATCGGGGTTTTCGGAGAGTAACGTGTCAGCAAATGCGAGCGCGGTGGCGCCTGCGCCGATGATGAGGTAGTCAGTCTGGGCGGCGGGTGGATTCATGGTGCGGTCTCGGTTGGCCGGCGTGTTGCCATGGGCTCACTGTCGCCGAGTTGGGGCTCGGCCGTCCTGTGAAAAGCTGAAGCGTTCTGAAACGGCAGCGTGACTTTTGCCACGGATAACGCGCCTGCCTGCGGCTCCAGCGTTGAGCCGCAGGGCCATGGCGGCCGGCTGCGGCGCGCATGACCGGCCGGTCAAGCGCCGGGAGCAGCCGGCGGTGCGCCGGTCGTCAGGCCGTGGCCGCTGCTGCCATAGGTTGCGCGCAGCCAATCGCCCAGGGCTGCCTCGCTCAGGCTGGCATCGGTGGCCGATGTCGACGGCGGCGCGGCGCGAGCGACACACACGATCCGCAGCGTCGGCCGGATGCTCTTGAGCATTTGCACCAGCATCGGCGTGAGCGGCTGGGGGTGCAGCGGCTCGGCATCGAGCAGCACGAGGTCAACGCCGCTGCCCGCCACGCGGTAGACCAGATCGGCCAGCCGCGAAAGCTCATGGATTTGCGCCAAGGGCAGCGCGCTCCACACCTGCGCCGCCAGCCTCGCCCGTGCAGGCGCTTTGGCGGCCACCACGAGCACGTCGAGCGCGGGCTGGGGCAGCGTGCGGGTCGAACGGAGTGTCTGAGCCATGCCGCTATCTTCGGCAGGGCCGCGAGGCAGTGGTGTCAGGAGTTGCCGATGCTGCGCGTGCGGCATACAGCTGCGTGTGCGGCATAAAGCTGCGCGGTCAGCCCCGCGCGTCAAACTGCTGGATGGCCGCGGCCACGCGGTCCAGCGGCAGCACCTGATCGACCGCGCCGAGCTTGATCGCCTCCTTCGGCATGCCGAAGACCACGCAGCTCGCTTCGTCTTGCGCAATGGTGCGGGCACCCACGTCGTGGAGGAGCTTCATGCCGCGGGCGCCGTCGTCGCCCATGCCGGTGAGCATGATGGCGAGCACATCGCCGCCAGCACATTCGGCCATCGACTTGAACAGCACGTCGACACTCGGCTTGTGCCGATTCACCGGCGGCCCATCGGCCACCACAGCGAAGTACTGGCCGCCCGCCTTGCGCATCGCCATGTGTTTGCCGCCCGGCGCAATCAGCACCACGCCGCGCTCAAGCCGGTCGCCGTGGCGGGCTTCGCGCACGCGCATCGCGCAGAGGCCATCCATGCGCTGGGCATACATCTCGGTGAACTTCTCGGGCATGTGCTGAACGATGGCGATGCCCGGGCTGTCAGCCGGCAGCGCCGAAAGCACCACTTCAAGCGCCTGCGTGCCACCAGTGCTGCTGCCGATGACCACCGGCTTGTTGACCGAGAGCGCATGCAGCCCGGCGATGGCCACACGCGGCGCACCTGCAACCGGCGCCGGGCGCGGCCCAGCGGCCACGCGTGGCCGCGAGCGCGCGGCGCTTTTGAGCGCACTCAGCAGCTCGCGCCGCGAATCTTCGAGGAACTGCCGCAGCCCCAGCCTCGGCTTGGCCACCACGCCCACCGCACCCGCGGCGAGCGCCTCCAGCGCCATCTTGCTGCCCTCGGTGGTCAGCGTTGAGCAGATGACGGTCGGGATCGGCGCCTCGGCCATTTGCTGGCGCAAAAAGGTCAAGCCGTCCATGCCGGGCATCTCGATGTCGAGCAGCAACACATCGGGCCGCTGCTTGCGGATCATCGGCGCGGCGATCAGCGGGTTCGGCGCGCTGCCCTGCAGCGTGATCTCAGAATCGCCTTGCAGCAGATGCGCCAAGGTCTGCCGAACCACGGCCGAGTCATCGACCACAAACACGCGGATGCTCATCAAGCGCTCGCGTCAGACCGCGTCAGACCGCAACAGCGGTGACGTGCGGTGCATCGGGGCCGACCGTCCATGAGAGCCGCCGGTAGGCGTTGCCGCCCACGTCTTGATGCAGCACGCGAATGCCGTCGAGCGCCAAGGCCTCGAGCGTCCAGCGGGCGTTGTTCGCGCCGACATCGCTCGCCCGCGGCTGGCCGGGGAACATGTTGCCGCCGCCGTACACATACGCCTGGCAGAGCTGCGGCGCGATGCCGCGCTCGCGCAGCTGCTCGAACATCAGATCGAGGGCGACATCGCCCCACGCCGTGTCGCGCGGGATCTCGCGCGCGGTGTGGGTCGAGTGGACGATGTGGCACATCGCGCCCACGGTGCGCCGCGGGTCAGTCAACACCACGGCAATGCAGGAGCCGAGCAGTGTGGCGAAGCGGTCGCCACGGCTGCCGCAGGCCAGGTCGCCGGGGTGCAAGGTGTGCAGCACGCTGCCAAAGGCCAACATCGTCATGCGAGCTTCCGAAACGCGCCCGTGGCCAGCACGTGAAGCGGCGTGTCGCACGGCACACGCCCCTCGGCCGTGCCGATGAAGAAGAGGCCACCCGGCCGCAGCTGGGTGAGCACGCGGTCGACCACGGCGCGCTTGGTGGGCGGATCGAAGTAGATGAGCACGTTGCGCAAGAAGATCACATCGAACGGGCCCAGCCCTTCGATCGGTGCGCACAAGTTCAACTGGCCAAAGCGCACCTTCTCGCGCAGCTTGGGCTGCATCTGCACCAGGCCTGCGGCCTCGCCATCGCCGCGCAGGCAGTAGCGCTTGAGCCGCTCGGACGACACATTGCGCAGCCGGTCTTCGGGGTAGATGCCTTGCGCGGCGCTTTGCAAAACGCGGTCGCTGATGTCGGTGCCGAGCACGCTCCAGGCGCCGCCGATGCGGCCTTGCTGCGCCATATCAGCCAGCAGCATCGCGGTGCTGTAGGCCTCGTCACCAAACGATGATGCGGCGCTCCACACGGCAAGCTGCTGTGGCCGCTTGGCCGCGAGTTCGCGCTCCAGCAGCTCGTAGTGCGCGGGCTCGCGAAAGAAGTAGGTCTCGTTGGTGGTGAGCAGATCGATCGCCACTTGCAGCTCGCCGCCGTCGCCCGCTTCGCCGCCGCCTTCGATCAGCGAGGCGTAGTCCTCGAAGCTCTCAAGCCCCAGCCGCTGGACGCGCGAGGCCAAGCGCGACGAGATCAACGGCTTCTTGCTCGGCGCGAACGACAAGCCCACCACCGCATGCATCAGCGCGCTGATGCGGCCGAAGGCGTGGTCATTGAGTTGCAATGCAGACATGGTGACGATCGTTCCCTTTGTTGGCGGCCGCCATCAGGCGAGTGCTGTGTCTTGAGCGGCCTCGCACAGCTCGGCCATCTCGCCCACATCAAACGCGCGGTCGGGCTCCAGAATGATCACGAAGCGGCTCGCCACCTTGCCCATGCCGCGAATGAAGTCACGGCGCACGGCCGTGCCAAAGTTCGGCGGCGGCTCGATCTGCGAGGCCGCAATGTCGATCACCTCGCTGACCGCATCGACCAACAAGCCGAGCTCGACACGCTCGCCCGCACCACCGCCATTCGGCACGGCATCAAAGATCACGATGCAGGTCTTCTTGCTGAGCTTGGCCGCTGGCCGGCCAAAGCGCGCATGCAGGTCGATCACTGGCACCACCGCGCCGCGCAGGTTGATGACGCCGCGAACGAAATCCGGCATCAGCGGCACGGTGGTCATGGCGGCGTATTGAATGATCTCGCGCACGGTGCGGATGTCCATCGCAAAAACCTCCTCGCCGAGTGCGAAGGTGAGGTACTGCGCGGGCGCATCTTCAACCGCTGCGTTGGGGGGCGTTGATGTGTTCACAGCAGGCTCCTTGAAGGCCGGCTCAATACGGCCGGAAGTTGCCGTTGGCCACCTTGGCGCCAGCGCGCGGCTGCACGGCCGCGGGCTTCGGGTTGCCGCGCATCGGCGAGCTCGCAGTGCGCCGCTCGCCAACGATGGCCGCCTCACCGCGTGCGCCCCGGCGCGGCGCGGGTGCGGCCTCACCCAAGTTGAAGAACGCCACCGACTGCTGCAGTTGCTCGGCCTGGCCGGAGAGCTCTTCGCTCGTCGCTGCCAGCTCTTCCGAGGCCGATGCGTTTTGCTGCGTGGCCTTGCTCAGCTGGCCCATGGCGCCGCCGATTTGCGTCACGCTCTCGCTTTGCTCTTGCGATGCGGCGGCAATTTCTTGCACGAGCTCGCTGGTCTTTTGAATGCTGGGCACGATCTCATCGAGCAGCTTGCCGGCGCGCTCGGCCGTGCTCACGCTGTTGGCCGCCAGGTCGCCAATTTCTTTGGCGGCCTCCTGGCTGCGCTCGGCGAGCTTGCGCACCTCGGCTGCCACCACCGCAAAGCCTTTGCCATGCTCGCCAGCACGAGCGGCCTCGATGGCGGCGTTCAGCGCGAGCAGGTTGGTTTGGTAGGCGATGTCATCAACGATCGAAATCTTCTGCGCGATCTGCTTCATCGCTTGCACCGTTTGCGTCACGGCCGCGCCGCCGTCACCGGCTTCTTTGCTGGCCTTGGTGGCCATGCCGTCGGTGACCTTGGCGTTGTCGCTGTTCTGCGAGATCGATGCGCTCATCAAGTCGATCGACGCGGTGGTCTCTTCCACCGAGCTCGCTTGCTCGCTGGCGCTCTGGCTCAAGCTCTGCGCGGTGGCGCTCACCTGGTTGGCTGCACCTGTGAGCGCCTCGGCCGCGGCGCGCACTTCTTCGATGATCGATGAGAGCTTTTCGCTGGTGCTGTTGGCGTCGTTCTTGACTTGATCGAACACGCCTTCGGCATCACGCGTGATGCGCTGCGAAAGATCACCTGCAGCCAAGCCGCTGAAGACCCGGCCCACGTCATCGATGATCGCGGCCAGCTTCTCGCTGGTGGCGTTGGCATCGTCTTTGACCTGGCCGAACACGCCTTCATATTCGCGCGTGATGCGCTGGCTCAAATCACCGGCTGACAGCGCGCCGAAGGCACGGCCCACGTCGTCAAAGATGACCGAGGTGGTCTCCATCAGCGCGTTGACGCCGCTGCACAGCACCTGGATCGGGCCGCTCTTGCCTTCGAGCGAAATGCGCTGCGTGAGGTCGCCATTCTTGGCCGCGGTGGTCACATGCTGCGCCTGCTCGACGGCTTGCTGCAACATGCGCGCCGCGTTCACCTGGGCGGTCACATCGGCCGCGTACTTGACCACCTTGAACGGCTTGCCGTTCAAATCCATGATCGGGTTGTAGGAGGCCTGTATCCAGATCTCGCGGCCGCCTTTGCCGATGCGCTTGTATTGCCCGGCATCAAACTCGCCGCGGCCCAGCTTGTCCCAGAACAAGCGGTACTCGGTGCTGTTGCGATCGGCGGCATCAATGAACATGCTGTGGTGCTGGCCCTTGATCTCGTTGAAGCTGTAGCCGAGTGCGTTCAAGAAGTTGTCGTTGGCAGCCAAGATGTGGCCATCGAGGCTGAACTCGATCACCGCTTGCGCCTTGCCGATGGCGGCCAGCTGGCCCGCGTGGTCAGCGGCCTGCAAGCGCGCGGCGGTCACGTCGGTTGCGATCTTCACGATCTTGATGACGCGGCCCATCTCGTCTTTGACCGGCGCATAGACGGCTTGAATCCAGATCTCTTTGCCCGCTTTGGTGAGGCGCTTGAAAACATCGTTTTGCGGCACGCCGGCGCTGAGATCGCGCCAGAACTGCGCGTAGGCCGGGCTGCTCGCGAGCGCGGCGTCACAGAACATGCGGTGGTGCTTGCCTTTGATTTCGTCGAGCGCATAACCGAGCGTCTTCAGGAAGTTCTCGTTCGCTTTGAGCACATGGCCGCCGAGGTCGAACTCGATGCTGGCGTAGCTCTGGTCGACTGCGCTCAGAATGCCGCGCGCGTTCTGGCGTTCGAGCTCGGCTTCGGTGATGTCGTAGCGCACGCCGAGGTACTTGATCGGCTTGCCGCCCTCTCCCAAGATCGGCGCGATGACGGCATCCACGTAGTACGGCGTGCCGTCCTTGGCGCGGTTCTTCACGATGCCGCGAAAGATGTCGCCGCGGCCGATCGTTGACCACATTTGCTTGAACACCTCCTTCGGCATGTCGGGGTGCCGGGTGGTGTTGTGGCCACGGCCGATCAACTCGTTCTTCGGGTACTTGGAGACCTCCAGAAACTTCTCGTTGACACAGAGGATGTCGCCCTTCTTGTCGGCCTCGGAGACGATGCTCGTGAGGTTCATGATGTCGGTGCGTACCTTGAGCTCGGCCTCGACTTCATCCAAGCGGTTCTTGAGTTGCGCGAGCGTCGCCTCGACATCGCTGCAGTTCGCAGCAGCCGCAGCGCGTGCGGCCTCGGCCTCGCGCTGTGCGGCCAAAGCCTTGTTCGCTTCGTCGACGGCGAGTTGCACTTCGGCGCCCGCCAACAGGCGCGCGATGAAGGAGAGATGGGGCTGGTTCATGAGGCTTGTCCTTCGCTGTGGTGTTTGAGTGCGCGCCGTGCAGATGCGGTGGGCTCGGCAGCCAGCTGGCTGAGTGAATTGACGTCGAAGATGAGGGCCACTTCACCGTTGCCCAGAATCGATGAGCCCGACATGCCGCGCAAGCTGCGAAACATCTGGCCGAGCGGTTTGATCACGGTCTGGTGCTGGCCCAGCAGTTGATCGACCATGACGCCGTAGCGGCGGCCACCGGCACCCAGCACGACCACGCTGGTGCGCTCGGGCGCTTCGGAACCCAGCGCATACAAAGCGCGCAAGCTGACCACCGGCAACACTTGGCCGCGCAGCTCCACGAAGCCACGCCCGCGCGCATCGAGCCGGCTCACGGTGGGCCGGTTCTCGATGACCTCCACCACGGCATCGAGCGGGAAGATGAACTTGCTGCTGCCCACGCCGATCAAGAAGCCATCGATGATGGCCAGCGTGAGCGGCAGGCGAATCTCGATGCGCGAGCCGGCGCCCGGTTCGCTGAAGAGCGATACCGTGCCGCGCAGGGCCTCGATGTTGCGGCGAACCACGTCCATGCCGACACCACGCCCCGAGAGGTTGGTGACCTTCTCTGCGGTGCTGAAGCCGGGCTCGAAGATGAGGCGATCAATGTCGGCATCGGCCGGCGTCACGCCGCGCTCGACCAGGCCGCGCTCCCAGGCGCGCTCGAGCACTTTGTCGCGCTGAATGCCGCGGCCATCGTCATCGATGCGAATCAGGATGCTGCCCGACTCATGGCAGGCCGAGAGCGTCAACTTGCCTTGCGCTGGCTTGCCCGTGCCCACGCGCTGCTCGGGCGTCTCCAGGCCGTGGTCGAGTGCGTTGCGCACGAGGTGCATCAGCGGATCGGCGATGCGCTCGACCACGCTCTTGTCGAGCTCGGTCTCGCCGCCAATGATTTCCAGTTGAACTTCTTTGCCGAGCTCGCCCGCCGTGTCACGCACCACGCGGCGAAAGCGCGACAAGGTCTCGCCGATCGGCACCATGCGCAGCTGCAGCGTGCCAGCGCGAATCTCTTCAATCAAGCGGCTGATCTGCCCGTTGGCTTCAATCAACGCGCCTTGGCGCGTTTGCCGTGCCAACAGCGAAGCGCCAGCGCCGGCGATGACGAGCTCGCCGAGCAGGTTGATCACGGCATCGAGCCGGTCGGCTTGAACGCGAATGAAGCGGCCGTCGTCTCTCGCGGCTGCTGATGCGCCGTCTCGTGTGGCGGCAGGCCTCTGCGTGGACTTTTGCGCATGCTGCTTGTCGAGGGCCGCGCTCACCACTTGTGCGCTCACGCCCGAGGTGCTTTGCAAGATCTCGCCGATGGGCGGCACAACAGCATCGGTGCCGCTCATCGCCGACTGCGCGCGCAAACCTTGCTGCAACTGCGCGCGCGTGATCGCCCCGCAGGCGACGAGGATGTCGCCGAGCCGCGGGTTGTCAGGCATGGCTTCGATCAGGCGGGTGTAGTCATCGGCGGTTGCGCCGGGTTCGAGCACGTGCAGGCGGCAGTCGTCGCGCACAAAGCTGAAAGCGCCTTCGATCTCATCGCGCGTGGCCTCGGTCAACAGGCCCATCTCGAAGGCGAGGTGGCAGCACTCTGGGTCAAGCTGGTCGAGCGGCGGAATGCCGGCGGTGTCGCACGCGAGGCGCCGCACATCGCCCAGACCGCGCACGTAATTCAGCAGCGCCAGCGGGTCCATGCCATTGCGAAAGGTCTCGGCACCGAAGCTCACCGAGACATGCCAGTCGCGGCCGTTCGATGCGGGCACCGCTTCGGGCAACGCCTCGGCCACCGCAAAGGTCGCAGCTTCGGGCGAAGCCACCGCAGTCGGCTGGCCCGCCGTCTGCTGCAGCCGCTCAACGAGTGCCGCGCGCATCGCCAGGGCGTCGGGCGCTTCGGCCACGTCGGCCTCGCGGGCTTGGGCGATCAGCGTGCGGAGCTGGTCGTTGCACTGAAGCAGCAAGGTGCTGATGGCTGGCGTCAATTGCAGCTGGCACTCGCGCAGCTTGTCGAGCAGCGTCTCGACGTGGTGGGTGAAGGCCACCACGCGGTCCAGCCCGAAGATGCCCGCCGAGCCCTTGACGGTGTGGGCGCAGCGGAACAGCGCGTTGAGCAATTCGCTGTCGCCAGGTGCGTCTTCGAGCTGCAGCAACAGTTGCTCCAGGCTCTCGATCTGCTCCTGCGCCTCGCTGATGAACGCGGGCAGCGCGGCTTCGATGAAGCTCTGGTCGGCGGCGTCCAGCTGGGCGTTTTTGCGGCGCGTCATGCGGGCGCTCCTTGCGCGGTGCGGCGTTGCAGCCAGTCAACCAGCCCGAGCGCCGCGCAGCCGGTGCGCAAGGCCTCGCTCGGGTCCAGCAGCTGAAGCGGCGTGCCGCGCCCTTCGAGCCCGTTGGCGAGCGAGAGCAGCAGCTGCAGCCCCGCGCCATCGATTTCGTCAACCGCATCGGCTTGCACGCTCGCCGGGCCTTCGGTCAGTGCCGCTTGTTGCAGCCATTCGCGCCACTGCAGGTGCAGTTCGCCGACGGTGTAGATCGTGAGTTCAGCCGGCAGCGCGAGCGGCTTCACCTTGGGCTGCTCGGCGGTGGCTTTGGAAGCTTTCTTGCGCGTGGCCATGGCGGGGCACCGGGGCGGCTCAGGGCAGGATCAGCTTCGAGACCGCGTCGAGCAATTGCGGCGGGTTGAACGGCTTGACGATCCACGCCTTGGCACCTGCCGCGCGGCCCTCTTGCTTCTTCGCGTCTTGGCCTTCGGTGGTCAGCATGATCACCGGCGTGAACTTGTGGCGGGGGTGTTTTTTGACGTGCGTGACGAAGGTGATGCCGTCCATGTTGGGCATGTTCACGTCGCTCACGATGAGGTTGACCTTGCCCGTTTTCTCCAACACGGCAAGGCCTTCTTTGCCGTCGCTGGCCTCGACCACGTCATAGCCGGCGCGTGCCAGCGCCATCTTCACGACCGTTCGCAAGGAGCTGGAGTCATCGACGATCAATATGGTTTTGGTCATGTTGGCGTGGCGCGGTGGTGGTGGTGGTGATGGCGGTTAGAAGAAGGTGGTGTCCGTCGCGGGTGTGGTCACGAGCGTCGCCGCGGGCGTGGTGGCACCGTGTGAGTCGACTGCGTGTGTCTGCTCTCCCACGGCGCGTTGCTCATCGGTCGTGTAGCCCTGGCTCAAGAGCAGCTTCCATGCATCGGCCGGCGGCGCATGGCCCGCTTGCAGGGCCTCGCGCATGCAGGCGACGGCGGAGTGAATCGAGCTGTCGACCTGGTCGACGATCTGGTGAATCCGGTCTTGAAACTGGAACGACACCATCAGCTGCTCAACCTGCACCTTCACCGCCGCACCGCGCTCGCTGAGCACGGCCGCGCGGTCGTTCAACCCGGTCACCGCTTCGTCGACCTGCCCGACCACGCGGTGAATCGTGGCTTCTGATTCATGGATCACCTGCGCATCGTGTTCGGTGTGCTGTGCAGCTTTGGCGAGTGCGCTCTTCATTTGAGCGCCGAAATCAGTGACCCGCTCGCCAATGCGCCGGCCGGTGTTGCCCGACTCCTCCGAGAGCCGGCGCACCTCGGTGGCGACGACCGCGAACCCGCGCCCGCTCGGCCCGGCGCGTGCCGCTTCGATCGCGGCATTGATCGACAACAGGTTGGTCTGGCGCGCCAGCTGGGCCACGTCTGCGGCCATGTCGTGCAGGCCGGCCGACGCGCCTGACAAGGTGCGCACCGAGCCCATCACTTCTTCGCGCGATTGCACGAAGCCATGGAAGTTGGCGATCAGCCCGCGCAGCTGGTTCTCGCACTGCGCGAGCACGGCCGAGCGCGCGTCAACGGCTGCGCTGTTGCCGCTGCTGTTGCCGCTGCTGTTGCCGCTGTCGGTGCTGCTGGGGCTGATAACGAAGGTGTCGAGCTGGTCGAGGATCTGTGCAAAGCCGCCGAGCAATTGCTCGGTCGCATCACGCAGCTGGGTTTGTGCGGTTTGGAGGTGGGTGGTCCAGGTGCGAGCGGCTTCGTCGAGGCGCGCCATCACGGCTTGGTTTGTCGCATCAGCGGGGCTCTCTGCAACCGATGGGTTGCGCTGAAGCCAGCCACGGGCCCGGGGCAACCCGCTCAACGCGCCCAAAGCCACCCAAGCGATGGCCGCAATCACCGGCCAGCCGGCGAGCACGGCACTCGCCGCAGCCAGCCACAAGACGACGCTTGCACCCTCGCGACTCAGCACCAAGCCACTCCCCGGCCACGCGGGTGTGACCGTGGCCACCGTGCCGGGCACCGAAGCATGGGCATGGGCATGGCGCAAGCTGAGTTTGTTCACTGCCGAGCTTCCTTCCTGCTGCTTGTCAACATTCAGACGCCGCGTCTGCGAAGACAAGACAGGCGCGCACGGGCCACCGGTCGGGCTGAGCGTCAGTGGCATGCCGTTATCTTCGGCAGGCCGGCTCGGCAGTGTTGTCAGGAGTTACCGACGGTGCGCATCAGAGCCGCACTGAGAATTCGGCCGAATGCTGCGGGGGTCGGGAGCCGCGTCAAGCGTCGTCCAGGCCGATCAAGCCTTCGCGGATCGCCCAGCGCACCATCGCCGGCACGTCGGTCAAACCGAGCTTGGCCATTGAGCGGCTGCGGTAGGTGTCGACCGTCTTGGCCGAGAGGTGCAGCGCTTCGCCGATGGCGCTGCTCGACGCGCCGCGCACCACCATCACCAGGATCTGCCGTTCGCGTGGCGAAAGCTGCGCGCTGGCCGAGGCGGCTTGATCCAGGCTTTGCGCTGCCAGTTGCGCCGGCCCGGCGCCCAAGTGGCGGCGCCCGCCCACCACCGCCGTGATCGTTGCCAGCAGCTCAGCGCTCGGTGAGCCCTTGAGCACGTAGCCCCAGGCGCCGAGGCGCAAGGCCTCGGCCACGTGGCGGGGCTGGTCAGACATCGTCAACACCACCACACGTGCCGGGCTGTCGCGCCTTTGCAATTCGGCCAGCAGCTCAAAGCCCGAGCGCACGCCGAGGTTCAAGTCGAGCAGCACCAGCTCGGGCTGCAGCTGGCTGATCTCGGCCAACGCCAACGTCAACTCGACCGCCTCGCCCACTACTTGATGGCCCGCGGCCTCGAGCATGGCGCGCAGGCCGTCGCGCATCATGGCGTGGTCATCGATCAGGTAGAGGCGAGTCATTGGGCAGCTCGGTTCAGGCAGGCCATTGGGCATCCACCAGAGGCGGGTCTTCCGGTATGTTCCAGGTGAGTTGAATGGTGGTGCCGGCGCCGGGCGCAGCGCTCAGGGTCAAGGTGGCGCCAATGGCAAGCGCCCGCTCGCGCATGCCGACAAGGCCGAGGTGCCCGGGCCGGCCGGCGCGGCGTTCGTCTGGCAGGCCGAGGCCATCGTCGCGCACTTCGAGCTGCAGGCGCCGAGCGTTGCCAATCAACACCACGTTGACGGCGGCCGCGCGCGCATGCCGCAGCGCATTGACTATCGCCTCGCGGGCCACCATGAACGCCGCATATTCCACCTCGGGCGGCCAGCGCTGCACTTGCACTTCGGGGGCAACTTCGAGCGCGAGGCGGGTGTCGTCCAGCGGCGAACCTTGGCGCTGAATTTCGTTGTCGAGTGCGGCCGCGAGGCCTTGCTCATCGAGCAAGGGCGAACGCAGCTCGCTGAGCACGCGCCTCACTTGGCGGTTGGCGTCGTCGATCAGGCGGTCCTCGCGCTCCAGCAAGGGCGTTGAATGCGCCAGGCGCAATGCGTCGTGCGTCAAGCGGAGTGCGCCGAGGGTTTGGCCGAGCTCGTCGTGCAGCGTTTGCGCCAAGCGCTGCGTGGTCTCTTTCTCCTGCGCAAAGAGGCGCTGCGCGAGGCCGGCCAACTCCATTTGGTACTGGGCGAGTGCGCGGTCGGCACGGGCACGGTCGGTCACGTCGCGAAGGATGGCGGTGAGCACGCGGCGCCCGCCGACTGTGGCCTGCGAGATCGAGGCTTCGAGCTCGATGCGGTGGCCATCGGCATGGCGCCCTTCCACCGTGCGCAAGCCTTGGCCCACCTCGTTGGCGCGCCGCATGGCGCGCTGCGTGACGCCCGAGTCAGCAAACGCCGCCAAGTGCGCCGCATGGCGGCCGCGCTCGCGGCGCGGCAACAGGCGGTCAAGCGATTGGCCAAGCATGCTCGCAGCCGTGTGCCCAAAGATGCGCTCGGCGGCCGGGTTGAAGATCGCGATGACGCCATGCACATCGGTACTGATGATGGCGTCGCTCGCGGTGCCGATCACGGCGTTCAGCCGCGTTTCGCTCTCGCGCAGCGCCTGTTCGGCTTGGCGCTGCTGGGTGATGTCAACGTTGATGCCGGCAAGCGCCACAGCACGGCCAGCCGCATCAAGCTGAGCGCGCCCGGCACCAGCCACCCAGCGCAATTGGCCATCGACCAACACGCGGAACTCATGGTGAAAGTCACCGCCGCTGGTCAAGGCCTCGGCCACCGAACGCTGCAGCAGTACCAAGTCATCGGGGTGCACTTGGCGATAGAAGAGGCCGGCCTCGACCAAGCCATCACCGGGCGGCAAGCCGAGCAACTCGTACTCGCGCGCGTTCCAGCGCGAGGTTTGGCTCGCGATGTCCCAGTGCCAGGTGCCCATGCGCGCGCCGTCGAGCGCGAGCGCAAGCCGGGCTTGGCTTTCAGCGAGCCGGTGAACGGCCTCGCGGGCTTGGGTCATGTCGCGGCTGATCAGCGCGAAGTGGTCGGCACCCGCATCACCGGGGGCCGCGAGGTGGTAGAGCGTGCCCGCGCTCCAGAAGCGGCCACCGTCAGCGCGCAAGCGCCATGCCTCGACCGCCGTGCTGCCTTCGCGGCGTGCTGCGGCCAGCAGCTGCGTTGCTGCGCCTTGCTCGCGGTCATCGGCGGGAAAGAGCACGTCCCAAGACCGGCCGATGATCTGCTCCGGCGCGTGGCCTTCAATCAGCTGCGCACCGCGGTTCCAGGTGAGCACAGTGCCTTCGGCGTCGAGCGTGACGAGCGAGTAGTCGGTCGCGATGTCGTTGAACATGCGCAGGCTTGCTTCGAGCGCCGCGGCATCAGCCCGCGGTGCCGCGTTTGCAGCGCTTGCAGCGGCATCAGCAACGGCGGCGGGATCAATATCGGCAACGGCCGCAACATCAGCAACCCGGCGCCGCGCGCTTCGGCCCATCACCACCGCCATGAGGCGAGCCAGCACCATGCTCATGAGGCAACCTCCATGCTTCGCATTGCGGTGCGTTCGCCTTTCGGGCGGCCGGGCAGGCTCATCAGGCAACCTCCATGCTTCGCATTGCGGTGCGTTCGCCTTTCGGGCGGCCGGGCAGGCTCACTGAAATACCTCCGTGCTGCGCACTGCCGTCGCCGGTTCAGCAAGCCATCTGGCGCTTGATTTCGTCCACAAAGCGCTTGGCCCACGGCGACGCCGCCACCACCTTTGCGGGGTCGATCAACCCGAGCAGCTTGAACGAATGTGCGGCCTTTCCGTAGGGTCCTTTGGTGTTGCAGTCTTTGGTGGCTTTCTCGAGCGCTTTGAATACCTCCGACTTCGCGACGCCTTCTATGGGGTTGCCATTCGGTGGCAAGGCATTTGATTTGAAGCCCTGGCTGTAGAAGGACTTGAGGGTCTCTGGATCGGCCAGAAACCAAGTCTCCATGCACTGCACCATCAGATGGCACAGTGGATCGTCAGCCGTTTGCGGCTGCGCCCAGCCGTCACCGACGCGTTGCGCCAAATGCAACCATGGCCGCCAATTGGAGCGGTCGTCGCCAGACGCGTGTTGTTTTTCTACCGGCCCTTCACTGTCCACCAGCAGCAATGCCCGTTCGCCGTTGGCGATGGCTGTGCAGAAATCCTTGTACGCACTCATCCGGCTACCCGACGACACGATGCGCGGCATGCGGCCCGCCAGACCTGCCCTGCTCAAGAACTTGGAGAAGCCTTGGCGGCACTCGTTGCGCAAGAGGGTCGCGTCGCCGCCGCCCTCAACGAACAGCTTCAGCGTCACCACCGTGTACCTCCGATGTCACCTCGCGTCCACAGTGTGCCCAGCCGGTACTTCTCCAACCAAGGCTTGAGTTGCGCTGCATCCAAGCGCCGCAAGGTCGTGCCGTCCGGCAATTTCTCAGCGACCAGGATCGCCTCCGGCATGTCCGTCATCGAGTCCACAAGCACGTCCGAATGCGTGGTGACGATCAACTGGCAGCGTTGGGACGCATCCTTCAGCAGCTCGCCGATCAACGGCAGCACGTCAGGATGCAAACCCAGTTCCGGCTCCTCTATGCAAACCAGTGGCGGCGGCTCCGGGTGGCAGAGGATCGCCAGCAGGCACAGATAGCGCAGTGTTCCGTCCGAAAGGCGCGTTGCCGGTATCTGCCGCGAACCTTCGTGGAAGAAGACTTGTACCGTGCCGCCTTCGATTTGAACGTCGTAGTCGTCAATGCCTTCGTACAGCCCCTGCAGCGCCTTCAGCAACTTCGCCTTGACGGCCGCATCTCGGCGCAACCGAGAGAGCACCAGCCCGAGGTTGCTGCAATCTGATTCCAGCGTGACGTTCGGCAGGTCCGCCTTCTGCGGCATGCGCGGCGCGGTATAGCGCCCAAAACTCCATTCGCGGTACAGACGAATCTTGCTGAGCGTCTGGGCGAGATAGGTGATCTCGGGGTACTGATCCGGGTCCCGCCGCTGCGACAGGATGGACTGCGACGGATCGATGTCCTCGCGTTGAAGGCGGCGCTCGTTCCCATTCACGGTCAAAACAGCGCGCCCGTTATTGAACTTGTAGTGAAGGAAGGGCTGCGCTTCGTTGGGCAGCGCAAGCGAGTTCTCGATGACCTCATCCTCAATTTCAAAGCGCTGGCCGACTTCAGCGAAGGCCAACCGGTACCGCAAATTCCGCTGCCCACCCTGATAGCGCACCACGGCTTCCATCGAAGCAATCGGCGGTGGCGTCGCGCCCTTCCAAAGCCAATCGCGTACGCCACCGCCGTCGCGAATCGGCGTTGTCAAGTCCTTTGGCGCACCTCGCAACAGCTCAATGGACTCCAGCAGGTTCGATTTGCCCGACCCATTGGGTCCGATCACCAGATTCAACGCACGCAAGGGAACCGCGGCGGATGTCGCGCCGAAGCTCAAGAAGTTGGTCAGTTGAATGGACTCGATCAGCATGGGTTCTCCGAAAGTGCATGCCGCTTGAGGCGGCCGGGCAGAGCCCGTGCCGCAGTATCGCGCCGGCCTGTTCAGGCGGGCGTGGTTTGCTCAAGGCTCATCAGCAGTTTGACGGCCTCGCCGAAGCGGAGCATGCCCATGTGCTCGCAGAGCGCGTCGTGCGATGCCGCGGCCATGCGCTGCCTCAGGCGCGGCGCGAGGGCTTTGAATTCGTCGACGGCTTGAAGCTGGTTGCCGCGCAAGAGCTCGAGCAGGGAGTCGAGCGGCAGGGGCGAGCCGTCGTCTTCGGCGGGCGGGAGCCACAGCATGGGCGCCTCGGTGACTGCCGAGGCGGCATTCATCAGTTCGCGCAACTGGGCCGCGAGCCGCGGGCCCCAATCGGGCACGCGCGGCGTGGCAGCAGCGGGGGCGCGGCAATCCATCTCCGCCAGGCCGGCGAGCTCTTGGATTGCCTTGGCGCCGAGCATGCCGGCGCTGCCCTTGAGCTTGTGCAAGCGCGCGGCGCTTTCAGCACGCTGAGCCGAGGCTTGGCGAACGCCTTGCGCGGTGTCGCTTGCAGCTGATTGATCGATGTCTGCGAACTCGGTGAAGAGCTGCTTCAGCATGGCGCGAAAGAGCGCCACATCGCCGCCCAGGCGCGAGCGCACGTCGTGGGTGTCGATGCCTTCAACCTCGGGCCAAGGCACGGCCCGTGCGGCCTCTTGGCGCGAGGCCTCGGCACCCGAAGTGCCCAAAGCCGCGCTCGCCCACACGGGCGCGTCTTGCAGAGTCGACGCCTCCAGTGCGCGCTGCACGTGCCGGCGAATGCTGCGAATGAGGGCCTTGGCGTGAAAGGGCTTGCTGATGAAATCGTCCATGCCGGCGGCGGTGGCGCGCTGGCGTTCGCTGCTGAGCGCGCCGGCCGTGAGCGCCACGATGGGCAAGTGGCGCAGGCCGAGCTCCTCGCGAATGCGGCGTGTGGCTTCGTGGCCGTCGAGCACGGGCATTTGCACGTCCATCAACACCACGTCGAAGTCAGTCGGTGCGGCCTTCAGCAGATCGAAGGCGTGTTGGCCGTCGCCTGCGACGGTGACTGCAGCGCCTTCCAGTTCGAGGATGCGGCGGGCCACGGCGAGGTTGATGTCGCTGTCGTCAACCACGAGCACCCGCACGCCGGGCAAGCCTCGGCCGATGGGTGCAGGCGGCGCCTCTTCGCGCGCGACCGCTTCTTCTGAAGCCACGCCGAATGTGAGCTCAACCCAGAAGCAGCTGCCCTGCCCCGCGGTGCTGTTGAAGCCGACCTCGCCGCCCATCAATCCCACGAGCCGCTTGACGATCGAGAGCCCCAGGCCGGTGCCACCGTAGCGCCGGGTGGTTGAGGTGTCTGCCTGCGCGAACGGCATGAAGATGCGCGCGCCGGCCTCGGGCGAGATGCCGATGCCGGTGTCTTGAATCTCGAAGCGCAGCTTCACCCGATCGGCGTGCACGGCCAATGGCAGCACCCGCAATGCAACGCGGCCGCGCTCGGTGAATTTGATGGCGTTGGAGAGCAGGTTGGTGAGGATCTGGCGCAGCCGCGGGGCATCGCCATCCAGCGCGTGTGACAAGCGCTCCGCCAAGCTGCTGTTCGGGTCGCCGAGCGCGGCGATGTTGAGTTCGCCGAGGGCAGCGATATTGAGTTCGCCGAGGGCGGCGATATTGAGTTCGCCGAGGGCGGCGATGTCGAGCGCGATGCCCTTGGCATCGGCCGGCACGGTCATCACCTCGCCCAGGTCGTGCAGCAGCACTGGCAGGCTGAAGGCGACCCGCTCGACCGTCATCTCGCCGGCCTCGATCTTGGAGAGGTCGAGCACGTCGTTGATGACGGCGAGCAATGAGCGGCTGGCCAGGTCAACGCGCGAAAGCAGCTCGGCCTGATCGCCGTCAAGAGGCGTGCGCCGCAGCAGGTACGACAGGCCAATCACCGCATTCATCGGCGTGCGAATCTCGTGGCTCATGTTGGCCAGGAACTCGGTCTTGGCGCGGCTGGCCTGCTCGGCACGGTTCATCGCGTCGCGCAACGAGTCTTCGTAGTGCTTCTGGCGCGTCACGTCATGCGCCACGGCCAAGTAGCCGAGCAGCGCGCCGCCGCCGTCACGCAGCGCGGTGACCACGAGGGAGACGGGCACGGTGCTGCCGTCCTTGCGGGTGTAGGTCCAGTCGCGGGTTTGGCTCAGTTCGTCTGGATCGAACGGGCAAGGCGGGGACCTGTCGACATCGCCACCCGCCACATCCCCCAGATCCAGCGCGGGCTGCCCGGCCGACGGCGCGCTCAGCATCAAGGTTTTGCAGCCCAGAACCTCATCGCGCCGATGGCCGAGCATTTTCTCGGCGCCGGCATTGAAGACGGTGATGTTGAACTTCGGGTCGGTGGCGACGATCGCCACCTCAGAGGCCGACTCGAGCACCGACTCCAGCAACGACGATGTCTCCAGCAGCTTCAAATCGGCACGCTTGCGATCGGTGATGTCGATGTTGACGCCCGTCATGCGCAGGGCGTGGCCTTCGGCATCGCGCTGCACGCGGGCATTGGCACGCAGGTGCCGCACATCGCCATCCGGCCAGACGATGCGGAACTCGGTATCGAAGTGACCCTCGCCGCGCAAGGCATCACCAAGCTCGGCCTCGGCACGCTGGCGGTCATCGGGGTGCAGGCTCGTTGACCACAGCGTGTAGGGCTCGGCACTCGCCGTGCGCTCGCGCTGATAGAGGCGGTACATGCGCTCGTCCCAGGCCAAGGAGTTGGTCAGCAGATCGAACTCCCAGACGCCGATGTTGGCCGAGTCGGCAGCGATCTCGAAGCGGTCGTGGGCCTCTTGCAGCATGGCGTCGTCTTGGCGGCGGCGCGTGATGTCTTGGAAAGCGCCGACGAGCTTGACGGCTTGGCCCCCCTCGAACTCCACGGCGCCGACCGTGCGCACCCAGATCGCGCGGCCCTTGGCCGTGATGAGCGGTAGTTCGAGATCCCAGCCCGTGCCTTCGGCAATCGCCTCATTCACCGCCAGCTCGATCGCCAGCCGCCCTTCCGGCGCGTAGAACGAGAGCCCTTCGTTCAAGCTGGGCTGGTAGCCAGGCTCGGCTTCGTGGATTCGGCGGGTCTGGGCAGACCAGGTCAGGGCCATGCTGCGCAAGTCGACTTCCCAGGCGCCAACGCCGGCAATCTCGCCAGCACGGTCGAGGAAGGCTTCGCTCGCGCGCAGCTTTTGCTCGGCGAGCTTGGCGGCGGTGATGTCGGTGCGGATCGAGATGTACTTTTCAATTCGGCCATCCGCGCCGACGAAAGGCGCAATCATGCTGTCGACCCAGTAGAGCGAGCCGTCTTTGGCGCGGTTGCAGACCTCGCCGCGCCACGGCTCACCAGCGCCGATGCGCGCCCAAACCGCACGCCAGAACCCAGGGCCCTGAACGCCCGAGTGGACGACACGGTGGCTCTGGCCAAGCAGCTCTTCGCGGCTGTAGCCCGAGAGCTGGCAGAAGACGTCATTGACTTCAACGATGCAGCCCTTCGCGTCAGTGACCGAGACGATGGCGTGCATGCGGATCGTGCTGAGCAAGGCCTCGTTGTCGCGCTGCGCGGCATTGAGCTGCACGCGGCTCTCGGTGAGCTCGCTGATGTCGTGCACCAGCACGTAGAAGCCGCGCACTTCGCCGCCCGAGATGTCGGGCACGTAGTCGTTCATCGAGTGGCGCAGGCCGGTGCCATCAGGCCTCGGAATCGCGCCCTGAAAGTGCTGTGGCTCGCCGCGCAGCGCGGCTTGCATGTGGGGCAAGTTGCGCTGGTAGAGCTCGGGGGTGAGCAAGGCCTCAACGTGCGTGCCCGGCAGGCCGGCCGGATCAACGCCGAACCACGCTTGGTAGGCATGGTTGGCAAAGCGGTTGACGAGGTCTTTGTCCCAGTAGCCGATCATCGACGGCACGGCATCGAGGATGTTGCGCAAATCGCGCCGCGCCGCCGCGAGCGACGCCTCGCTGGCTTGCAGGTGCTGGTTGCTGGCGGCGAGATGGGCATCGCGGTCTTGCAAGGTCTGCGTCATCTGATCGAAGACGCGCGAGAGCCGGCCGAATTCGTCGCGTGCCTGCCAGCCGCTGCGGGCGCCGAGGTTGCCGTCTTGCACGGCCTGTGCTGCGGCTTCGAGCTGGACCATCGGCCGCAGCACGCGGCGCGTGACCACAACCGCCAGCAACAGCATCAGCGCACCGAAGGCGGCCATCGTCGCCTGCGTGACGCGGCGCTCTGTTTGCTCGCGCAGCTGGCGCAGATGCGCGAGTGTTTCGGCCATCTCGAACGCGCCGTCGCTGATGCGGCGGGTTTCGCCCACCATGTGGTCGGCGAGCATGTCGCGGCGTTGGCGGCTCTCGTCGGCGTCACTGCCGCCGTCGTCATTTGCCGCCAGTTCGATCGCCTCGAAGAGCTCGGGCAAGCCGGAGGTGACTTCCGTCAACACCTCGGCCTGAGCTTGCAATGCGGGCGCTGCCGTGGCGACCCTTGGCAAGGTGCGCGCAAGCTCCGCCTGAGTCGCCCGCCATTGCTGCGCAGCCCGCGGGCTCTCGTGAAGCAGGTAATCCTGGCTCAGCACGAGCAGGCTTGCCGCATCGCGCGACACGCGCTCCACATCGAGCTGAACGCGGTCGAGCTGGTGGCTTTGCTCGGTGCGCACCTCGAGCACCGCCAGGCGCGTGGCAACGACGCCGAACGCCAGCACGATGACGGTGATGAGCAGGCTGCGGATGCGCATGGCCAGTTGCTTTGGGCGCTCAGCGAATCAGCCGCATCGCCTGCGGGTCGACGCGCTGCAGCGGGTCGCTGTTGATCAGGTTCAGGAAGTTCGGCATGCGCGAGTTGGCTGGCGCCAGGCCCTCGCGCTGCGCCCAACGCGCCTGCGCCTCCAAGGTGTTGATGAGCGGCTGGCCGAGTTGCAAGCGGAATTCGAAATCGCCCCAAGTCTCGGCCAACTTGGCCGGCTCGAGCTTCAACACGCCGGCCAAGATGCTGCGGGCGCGCTCGGGGTCGTCGCGGATCAACGCGTCAGCGCGCCGCAGTGCGCGCAGCACGCGCACCTCATCGTCTGCCGACACACCGGCCTTGGGCCCGGCGCTGACGAAGTTGAAGACGAGTGTGAAGAAGCGCGGGCTCGGCAGCACGCGCCCGAGATCACCGAGTTGCCGGACGGCGTCGCGCCCCCAGGGCTCGAAGAGGCCCGCAGCGTCGACATCACCACGCACGAGCGACGCGGCGACAGCGCTTGGCTGCAGCGGCACCAATGTGACGTCAGCCGCCTTCAGGCCGTGGAAGCGCAGGAAGGTGTCAACGAAGTAGTGGCTGGTCGTGCCCTGGATGATGGCGATGCGCCGGCCCCGGAGATCGGCTGCTTTGTCGATGCCGCGGTCTTTGCGGGCCACCATGCGCAGCTCGCCGCCGGAGGTGGTGGTGGTCGCGATGATCGCGAAGTCTTGGCGCGTGAAAGAGGCCAGTGCCACCGGCGTGTCGCCCACGGTGGCGAATTGCGCCTGGCCCTCCATCAGGTGCTGCAAGCAAATGCGGCCCACCGGGCAGCGGATGATGTTCAGCGGCAAGCCTTCGGCCGCAAAGTAGCCCTGCGATTCGGCGATGAGCACCGGCGCGGCATACAGCAGGTCGGCGACGGCCAGCGTCAAAGGTGGGCGCGTGGCGGCAGCCGGCTCGGCCGCCATCGCCAAGGCTGGCGCGAAGAACAAAGCCAGCGCGCATGCCGCGGCCTTCAGCGCCGAGTGCCGCTTGGCGAGCCGGGGGCCGCTTGGCCTCGCCACGGTCGTGTGGTGGTGATTGGCTGGTGGGACGAACTTCATGTCTCTCAGCTGCATGGGGCGTCCTGTCGCGATGGCAAAGGCTTAGGCAATCGCTTAGGCAATCGCTCAGGCACTGGCGCCGGCAATAGCTCTGGAAACGGCAACGCGATCGTTTGTTCGGCCGAGCCTGGATGGTAGGCACGCAGGCGGCGCAAAGTCTGTCGGGTGACCTTGACGCAGCATGTAGGGTTAACCATCAGCGATCGCCGTGGCGGCAGGCTGCTGGCGGGCGTCGAGCAAGCGGATCACGGCGTCGAGCCGGGTCTCGAACAGCGCGAGCAAGGCCTCGGGTGCCGCGGCAGTGGCGGCATGCGCGGCCTCTTCCACCACGGCGCAGGCCTCGGCCACCGTCATGGCGCCGATTGAGCGTGCGCCCGGCCGCAAGCCATGCGCAGCGTTGGCCATGACTTGCACCGAGCCGGCCGCAGCACCCTGGCGCATGGCTGCCCGCACTTCCTCCGCACTCTCGCGAAACGCTTGCAGCACGGTGGCGATGACTGCCGCGTCACCCCCGACGAGTTGCTGCAGCCGCGCCATGTCAAGCATCGGCACGGCAGGCTCGTGGAGGCTGCGGTCGGCGGTCGATGGGGCGTGATCAAGGGGCTGCGGCGACATGGGCGGTGAGGACAAAGGCTGGCACCAAGGAGGCGTGGCGGGGCAGAGTCGTTGCAGTCAATGGCGGCGCCTTGCGGCGCGCACCATCAAACCATTCTGAGCCACGCCCAGAGGCGACCAAACGCAAAAAAGAAGGGTGCAAACGCCGGCATATTGCGCCGCAGCGTGGCTGGAGCCGATGCCGAGCTCAACTCATGCGCTTCGAGCACCCGCTTTGCCGGACTCGGCCATGGACAGATCGAGCACCTCATCGATGCTGCGCACCAAGCGTTGCGACTCCCGCTCGATCTGGCTCAGGTGCTCGGCCACGGGTGCGGCCTGCGGGTCGAGCCGCAGCCGTTGCACCAAGCCCAGGATGGTGTTCACCGGCGCGCGGATCTCGTCGCTCACGTGGGCCAGGAAGCTGCTTTTGGCGTGGTGTGCAGCCTGGGCCTCATCGCGTGCGCGGCGCAGCTCGACGCCGGCACGGTGGCGCATGACGATGCGCCACAGGTCATCGACGATGAGCTGCAGGGCTTGGCGGTCGACATCGGCAAAGCCGGCGCTCTGGCCGCCCGCCGGCAAGGCATTCGCGTGCACGACCAGCTCCAAGCGCAGCTGCTGGCCCTCGCGCACGCACACGCTCAAGTCGGCATCGATCTCGGACTTGCTTTCTGCATTTGTCGCCAGCGGCCACACGACGCGCAGCGGCGGCTCGCCCAGCGCCTCGCCGGTGAGTTGCAGCCAGCCGGTGGCGCTGCCAGTGGCTTGCAAGGCCAGCTGCAAGCCGGCATGCAGGAGCGCGGCTTCGTCGAGCTCATGCGCGCGCCGGCTCAATTCGACCATGGCCAGCAGGCGCTCATCGTTGCGGCGCAATTGCTCGTTCGCGGCTTCCAGCTCGCGGCTGCGAACGCGCACCAGCTCTTCGAGCTTCAGGCGATGCTCATCGAGCGCCGATTGCGCCAGCATTCGATCGGACACGTTTTCGTGCGCCACGACCACACGCACCGGCCCAACGCCAGCAAAGCGCGTGATGCGCACGCAGTACCAGCGGCGCTCGTCGGGCGAGTGGCACGGGTAAGTCATCGAAAAGCTCTCTCGCTCGCCGCTGATCACGGCGCGCATGCCGGCCGCCACTTCGCGCGCTTCCTCCGCCTCTGGGCCCTCGGCGGCGGCGCAAATCTCGAGGTAATTGCTGCTGGCAAGCACGCGCTCCGGGTCATCCGAGTTGCCGGCTGAAAAGTCTCGCCAGGCCTGGTTGACGGCCATGATCGTGCCTTGCTCGTCCAGGATCGCCACCTGGGCCGAGAGCGCATCAACCGTGGCCCGCGCCTGCCGCTCAGACTCGCGCGCCTTGGCTTCGGCGTGACGCGCGTCGCTCACGTCGCGGGCCAACACCAGCACGGTGGCGACTTGGCCATCGGCCCCACGCTCAGGCACCAGCCGCCAATCGGTGTAGCGCTCGGCCGTGGCGAGGGCAGACGGATCGGCGAACGGAAGGCCGCGGAACTCCTGCGCCTCCAACGTGAGCGCCAGCTGCATTTGTGCGCCACGCGCAAATGCTGCGCGCAGTGCGGCATCGAGCGCGCGTACGGTGGCCTCGCGCAGGCCCGCCTCGGCCAACGTGCGGCCGATGAGCGTGGCCTCGCCGCCGAGGGTGCGCTCGGCCATCGGGTTGGCGTACTCGATGCGACCTTGGCGACCAAAGCGCAGCATCGCGTCGGGCAGGTTGTCGGCCAAGCTTTGAAACTCGCGCTCGCGCCTGCGCAACGCCTGCTGCTCGCGCGCAATGGCGGCTCGGTGGTAGGCCGCTTCCAGCGCAACCGGCAGGCGCTCGAGGTAGTCGGGCGTCTTGATCAAGTAATCAGACACGCCCAGCTTGAACGCCAGCCGCGCAATGCCCGCGGTGCCATGCCCCGTGACCAGCACGACCGGCAAATCCAGGCCCCGCGCCCGCAGCTCCTTGACCACTTCGAGCGCCATCAGCCCGGGCGGCCGATGGTCGAGCAGCAGCAAATCAGGCAGCGCCGCAGCGTGCTGCGGGCTCAAGCGCTCGAGCACGTCGCCCGGGCCATTCACCACCTCGAATGACAAGTGCGGCGCGCTGCGAGCAAGGGCACGAATCGTCAACGCCACATCGGCGGCGTTGGGCTCGGCATAGAGCACACGCAGCGTGCGGCCAGCGCGTGTGCTGTCGGCCCTGAAGTGACTCAGCGCCAACTGCAAGGTGCGCGGCAGGTTGGTGAGGTAGTCGCCTTCCTTCGCGACGTAGTCGTCCGCGCCGGCATGCAGCGTCTCGAAAACGCTTTCCTCATCGCCCGAGCCGGTGAGCATCACCACCGCCAGCGGCAACTTGCGCGCGCGCACATGCTTGAGCACATCGAGGCCGCTGCCGTCGGGCAACTGCAGATCAGCGAGTACGACGTCAAAGTGCGGCGCATCGAGAGGCGCTCCGAGCTCATCGGCGGGTTCATCGCCGCGTTCATCGATTTGGCCTGGCGCGGGCACGGCGTTCGCGCGCGCCGCGAGCGCCTGCTCGAAGGCATCGAGCGATTGCAAAGCCTCGGCCACGCTCGACGCGGTGTGAACATGAATGTGCGGCGCACGCCAACTCAGCGAGTGACGCACCAGGTGCGCCTCGATGGCGAAATCCTCGATGTGCAAGACGTTCACGGGCGTGGCCTCAGCGGTTGAAGCGGCAAGCCAAGCATGCCTTGGATCGTTGGCAAGAGCGCGCCGCGCGGTGCCCAGCGCATCAGCCGTTTGCTGCCCAAAAAGAAGGCTGGCGACCGGCGAATCGGTGAAGGATCGGGCGCGGCCATCATTCGTGCGGCGAAAAGGTGAGCGCGCGACGAGTATGGCGGATTGCCACATTTGATTGCCACATTTGATTGCCACATTCGATTGCCACTTTCGATCGCTGCGATCCGAGCGCAAGGCTGTCGCAAGTCAAGCCCGGACCATGTCCCAGCTCAACCCGTACTTCTGCAGATACTTGCGCAGGCGGTCGGCATCATTGACCACCGTGCGCTGTGCGCGCGACCGATCGAAGAGCTTGCGGCCGGCATCCGAAAGTGTTCGGGCTTGGCGGCAAACCGACACGACGACTTCGAGTTGCATGCGGTCAAAAAGATCCAGGCTCGCCAGCGACTCTGCCGAGAGCAACTCATCGAGCGCAGCCTTCTGCGTGAGCGGCGCGCCTGCAGCAGCGTGCTGCCACAGCCAGCGCAGGCGCTGCACTTCGGCGCTCACCTGTGCCGCTGAAATCCGCCCGCCATCAGCGAGCGTGGCCAAGCGAGTCACGCTGGCCGAGAGGTCACGAAAATTCCCGCTCCAGAGCGCATCACTCGATTTCGCAAAGCGCAGGTACTGGGCCTTGGCCTCGGCGTTGAATCGCACGGCGCGGCCGGTCTCTGCGGCGGCACGCGCCGTGCGACTGAGGCACTGGTCAGCGCGAACCCGATCGATGCCGCAGCGCCGCCATGAAGAATGAACGAGAGAAGAATGAAGCTGATTGAACTCGATGGCTCGGCCGGCGAAGGCGGTGGCCAGATCCTGCGCACGGCGCTGGCCCTGTCGATGTGCACGGGCCAGCCTATGGCGATCCGAAGCATCCGTGCGAAGCGGCCGAAGCCGGGATTGATGCGCCAGCACCTGACGTGTGTGCAGGCGGCCGTCGCCGTCTGCGACGCGAAGGTGGAGGGAGCGGAACTCGGCTCGCAGACTTTGGTCTTCGAACCTGGCCAAGTGCGCGCTGGCGACTACACCTTCAATGTCGGCACGGCAGGCAGTTGCACGCTCGTGCTGCAGACGGTGCTGCCGGCGCTGATGCTGTGCGCTGAGCCCAGTCGCGTGTCGCTCAGCGGCGGCACGCACAACCCGATGGCGCCGCCGTTTCACTTTCTTGAGCGCAGCTTCGCGCCGCTGCTGCTGCGCCTCGGCGTGGGCCTCGATCTCGCGCTGCGGCGGCTTGGCTTTTATCCAGCTGGCGGCGGCGAAATTTCGGCCGTGGTGCAGCCGAGTGCCGCGGGTCTGCAGCCCATTGATTTGACCGAACGCGGCCCGACGCAGGAGGCCTATGCGGAATGCTTCGCGCCGGCATTGCCGAGCGGCGTCGCGCTGCGTGAGCTGGCCGCATTGGCGCGTTCGATGGGCTGGTCTGCCGAACAACTTCGCACGCCAGTCGTGCGGCAAAACGAAGGACCAGGCAACGCGTTGATTGCCACGCTGAGTTATGCGCATGTCACCGAAGTTGTCACCAGCTTTGGCGAGCGAGGGGTGAGTGCCGAGCGGGTGGCCGGCGCCTTGGTCAAGCAGATCAGGGCGCACCAAACGCGCGAAGGCGCGCTCGGGATGCATCTGGCGGATCAGTGGATGTTGCCGCTGGCACTGGCCGTTGCGGCGCGAGGCGGTGAGGCGGCTTTCACTTGCACTGAGGTCACTCAGCACGCATCAACCAACGCCCGCGTTATCGAGCAGTTCTTGCCGGTGAAGTTCGGGTTGGACCCGTCTGGCGCATGCCCTCGATGGCGAGTGACGGCAGCAGGCAAAGACGAGTGAAACTGGTAGGCCGTGTTGGACTTGAACCAACGACCAAAGGATTATGAGTCCTCTGCTCTAACCAACTGAGCTAACGGCCCACGCAACGAGGATTGTAGGCAGCGGCGCTCGCCGCGCTACTTCGTGCTCAACGCGTTGGTGACGAGCCGGGATGTGATGTCGACGATCTGGATCATGCGGTCATAGGCCATGCGCGTTGGGCCGATCACGCCCAAGGTGCCGACGATCTGGCCGTTGACTTCGTAGGGCGCCGAGACAACCGAAAGCTCTTCGAATGGCACGACCATGCTCTCGCCGCCGATGTAGATGCGAACGCCTTCGGCGCGGCTGCTCACGTCCAACAGCCGCATGAGCTGCGTCTTTTGCTCGAACACATCGAAGAGCTTGCGCAGGCTGCCCATGTCGCTCGAAAAATCTTGCACGGTGAGCAGGTTGCGCTCGCCGGAGATCACGACTTGCTCCTGGCTGTCTGCGTGGGCTTCGCTGCCGGCTTGCACGGCGGCTTGCATGAGCGTGGCGATCTCGCCGCGCAAGGCATCGACCTCGGTTTTGAGCCTCTCGCGCACGGCCTCGATCGTGAGGCCCGCGTAGTTGGCGGTGAGGTAGTTGCTGGCTTCTTGAAGCTGCGCTTGCGTGTAGTCATGCGCGGTGAAGATGACGCGGTTTTGCACGTCGCCATCGGGCGCAACGAGGATGACCAACACGCGCCGCTCGGAGAGGCGCATGAACTCGATGTGATGGAACACGCTGGCTTTGCGCGGCGCGGTGATCACGCCAACGAAGCTCGACAGGCTGGAGAGCAATTGCGCCGCATTGGCAATAACGCGCTGGGGCTGATCGGCCGGCAGTTGCGCCTCCATCGGCGAGGCGCCGGTGAAGGGCAAGGGCTGCGCGGTGAGCATGGTGTCAACGAAGAGCCGGTAGCCGCGGGCGGTGGGGATGCGGCCGGCGCTGGTGTGGGGGCTGGCGATCAAGCCGAGGTCTTCGAGATCGGCCATCACGTTGCGAATGGTGGCCGGTGACAAATCCAAGCCGCTCGCTCGCGACAGGGTGCGCGAACCGACGGGTTGACCATCGGCGATATAGCGCTCGACCAAGGCTTTCAGCAGTTTTTTGGCGCGCTCGTCCAGCATGTTTCAATTGTAGGCGGCGCCCTTTTGCGAGGCGGGTTGCGGCGAAGCGCTGTGGTGTAATCCCGGCCCATGTCAAGCCGATTCCGTCACGCCGCGCTGGTTGGCAAATACCAGGCACAAGGCATGCGTGGCGTGCTTGAAGAAGTCGCTCAGTTTCTGGAGCGCCAAGGCCTCGAGGTCTCGCTCGAGAAGCAGACTGCACTGAACACCGGCATCACCGATCGCGGCGCGCTGACGCCCGATGAAATTGGCCAGCAATGCGACCTCGCCGTGGTGGCCGGCGGCGACGGCACGATGCTCGGCATCGCCCGCCAACTCGCTCGCCACGGCACGCCGCTGGTCGGCATCAACCAGGGCCGGCTCGGCTTCATCACCGATGTGGCGATGGGGCAGTTTGCCGAATCTCTTGCGCCGATGTTGGCTGGCGAATACGAAGAACAGCGCCGCACGATGCTAGAGGGCACGGTGTGGCGCGATGGCGCGTCGATCTTCGAAGGCTTCGCGATGAACGATGTGGTCGTCAATCGCGGCGGCACGGCGAGCATGGTGGAGTTGAAGGTCGACATTGGCGATGAGTTCGTCGCCAACCTGCGGGCTGATGGGCTCATCATCGGCTCGCCAACCGGATCGACCGCCTATGCGCTCTCGGCTGGCGGGCCGATCTTGCACCCCGGCATCGCCGGCTGGGTGTTGGTGCCGATCGCGCCGCATGATTTATCGAACCGGCCGATCGTGCTGCCCGACACCGGCGAGATTCGCATCGAGATCGTTGCCGGGCGCGATGCCAGCGTCAGCTTCGACATGCAGACGCTCGCGAGCTTGCTCCATGGCGATTTGGTGGCCATCAGGCGCTCGGCGCATCAGGTGCGGTTTCTGCATCCGCGCGGCTGGAGTTACTACGCCACCTTGCGGCGCAAGCTCCACTGGAACTCTGGCGTCAACTGATGCCCCAAGCTCACTTCGTTGACTGCCCCCAGCGGGCGAATCGGCTGGAGGCCTGACCATGCTGCGCCGCTTGTCTCTGCGCGACTTCGTCATCGTCGAATCGCTCGAAGTCGATTTGGGCGGCGGCTTCTCGGTGCTCACAGGCGAGACGGGCGCGGGCAAGTCGATCCTGATCGATGCGCTGCAGCTCGCACTCGGCAGCCGTGGCGATGTGGGCGTGGTGCGTGAAGGCACCTCGCGCGCCGAAATCAGCGCCGAGTTCGATCTGCCTGCGAGCCTCTTGCCCTGGCTCGATGAAGCCGGCTTCGCCCATGACGACGGCCTCTTGCTGCGCCGAACGATTGACGCGCAAGGCAAGAGCCGCGCATGGATCAACGGCAGCGCCGCCACGCTGGCGCAACTGCGCGAGGCTGCCGATCACCTTGTCGACATTCACGGTCAACACGCATGGCAAAGCCTGACGCGCGGGACGGCGGTGCGCGCCCTGCTCGATGGCTACGCCGGCGCCGACACGCAGCCGCTCGCCGCCGCCTGGTCGACCTGGAAGGCCGCTGGCGAAGCGCTCGCGGCAGCGCGCGGGCAGCAGGCCACGCTGGAGCGTGAACGCGAGCGGCTCGCCTGGCAGATCGGCGAGATTGACAAGCTCTCACCGGGCGACGACGAATGGGCCGAGCTCGAGGCCGAGCACAAGCGGCAAGCGAACGCGCAGTCGCTGATCGAAGCCGCGCGTGCTGCGCTGAACGCCGTGGCCGATGGCGACGACAACGCCGAGGCGATGACCGCCCGTGCGCTCGACGCACTTCAAGACGTGGCGGCGTTTGATGTGCGACTCGCTGAGACGATTGAGGTCTTGCAAAGCGCGATGGCGCAGCTGCAAGACGCATCGCACACGCTCTCGGGCTACCTCAACCACACCGAGGTCGAGCCCGAGCGACTCGCCGCGCTCGATGAGCGACTCTCCGCATGGATGAGCCTGGCGCGCCGCTACCGCCGCCCGCCGGGCGAGTTGCCGGCCTTGCTCGTGCAGTGGAAAAACGAGCTGCAGGCCATCGAAGCTGCGGCCGACCTCGAAGGCTTGCAACAAGCGCTCGACCACGCCTCGGCTGCGTTCAAGCGCGAGGCCGCTCGCATCTCTGCACTGCGCCAAGCTGCCGCGCCAAAGCTTGCCGCGGCCGTGACGCAGGCGATGCAATTGCTCGGCATGGCTGGCGGCAAATTTGAGATTGCATTGACCGCGCAAGATGCGCCGCAATCCTTTGGGCTGGAGTCGGCCGAGTTCCTCGTCGCAGGTCATGCGGGCAGCACGCCGCGGCCTTTGGGCAAAGTGGCTTCGGGCGGCGAGCTCTCGCGCATCGCGCTCGCCATCGCGGTTTCGAGTGCCGCCATGACGACAAGCCAACTCGCGAGCGGCGACGATTCAACCGGCACGGCCGGCACGCTGATCTTTGATGAGATCGATGCCGGCGTTGGCGGTGCTGTGGCCGAAACGGTGGGCCGGCTGATGAAGCAACTCGGCCGCGACCGCCAAGTGATGGCAGTGACGCATCTGCCGCAAGTGGCGGCTTGTGCGGATCAGCACTTCGTCGTGTCCAAACAATTGCAAGCTGGCGGCACCCGCAGCGATGTGAATCCCGTGACGGGCGAAGCGCGCGTCGCCGAGATTGCCCGCATGCTCGGCGGCGAGCGGCTCTCGGGCACGAGCCTCGCGCATGCGCAGGAAATGCTCGCGGTCGGCGCTGAAGTCACGCCGCCATCGCGGAAGCGCAAAGGATCATGAGCCTGCCCGGCCGCCCGAAAGGCGAACAGACCGCAGTGCGAAGCACGGAGGTCGGCTTATGAGCCCCGACGGCAATCCAGTGAACGCGGACACCAACCCGCTGCGCGAGATCATCCTCGTGACCGGCATCTCCGGCTCGGGCAAATCGGTGGCGCTGCATGCGCTGGAGGATGCCGGCTTCTTCTGCGTCGACAACCTGCCGCCCGAGTTGCTCCGGGACTTTCTCCGGCTGGAGCAAGTTCGCCGCGACCGGCGCGTGGCGATTGCGGTGGACGGCCGCAGCGCAAGTTCGCTGCCGCAACTGCTCGCACTGCTGCAGCAATTGCGCGGCGAAGGCATCGCCATTCTTTCGGTCTTTCTTGACGCGAGCACCGATGCTTTGGTGCGCCGCTTCTCCGAGACGAGGCGCCCTCACCCCTTGGCCGAAGAAGGCGCAGCCGGCGCACCGCGCGCGTTGATCGACGCGATCGAGTTCGAGCGGGAGTTGCTGGCCGATCTGCGTGAAGTCTCGACCGTGCTCGACACCAGCCAGCTGCGCCCCGCGCAGTTGCGCATCTGGGTGCGCGACATGGTTCGCGCCGGGCGCAATCGGCTCACGCTGGTGTTTCAGAGCTTCGCCTTCAAGCACGGCGTGCCGCTCGATGCCGACTTTGTGTTCGATGTCCGCGTGCTGCCCAACCCGCATTACGTGCGTGAGCTGCGGCCGCAAACGGGGCGCGACCCGGCCGTGGCCGCTTACCTCCAAGCGCAGCCCGACGTGGGCGAGATGCTGGCGCAGATCGAGACCTTCATCGCACGCTGGCTGCCCGCCTTCGAGGACGATCAACGCAGCTACTTGACCGTGGCGATTGGCTGCACCGGCGGCCAGCACAGGTCGGTGTATTTCGCGGAGACGCTGGCGCTGCGCTTTCGCGATCGGGCTGCGTCGCTCATCCGCCACCGCGAGCTCGACGCGCGGGACTGAAGCTCACCGCGCCGAGAGCAGCTTGCGCAGCGGCGCCGGCAGGCCGGCGGCGAGTGCCATTTCCATCGAGAACCAGCGGCCATCGCCCAAGGCTGCCGTGACCGCATCGACCAGCGAGCGCGGCGCATCGGCGGGCAGCGTCCAGCGGCGCGGGTGAAGCGTCCAGTCCAGGTGGGTGAGCACATGCTTGAAGCTCGCAAGCTGCTCGCCTTCGCCAGGCCATGCGCGGCTGGCCCCATCGAACATCGGCTCATCTTCGAACTCGGGCAGGCTCCACAAGCCGGCCCACACACCAGTTGCGGGCCGTTGCTGCAACCAGATTTGCCCCTGCCACGCGAGCCACAACCACAGGTGCTCGCGCTTGCCACGCTTGAGCTTGCGCGTCTTGATGGGGTAGCGCTCTGGCGTGCCTTGCCGCGCGGCGCCGCAAAGCGGCTGCACGGGGCAAAGAAGGCAGCTCGGCGAGCGCGTGGTGCAGATCGTTGCGCCGAGGTCCATCACGCCTTGGGTGTAGGTTTCGATGGCGCCTTCGGTGGCGGGCTCGGGCAAAAGGCGCGTCGCCTCGGCCCAAAGCCGGCGCTCTTGGGCTGCTTCAGCGAGGTCGCCGTCGAACGCGAGCACGCGCGTCAGCACGCGTTTGACGTTGCCGTCCAGGATGGCCACGCGTTCGCCGAAGCAGAAGGCTGCGATGGCCGCAGCCGTCGATCTGCCGATGCCGGGCAAGGTCATCAAGGCCGCGCTGCTGGGCGGAAATTGCCCGCCGTGCACGGCGGCCACCGCCTGCGCGCACGCATGCATGTTGCGCGCGCGGCTGTAGTAGCCAAGGCCGCTCCAGAGCGCGAAGACGTCGTCGAGCGAGGCTGCCGCCAGTGCCGCGACATCTGGAAAGCGCTGCAGAAAGCGCTCGTAGTAGCCCAGCACTGTTGCCACCTGCGTCTGCTGCAACATGATCTCGGAGAGCCACACGCGGTAGGGATCGCGCGTGTTCTGCCACGGCAGGCTGTGGCGGCCATGCGTGCGCTGCCAGGCGATGACTTGCGGCGCGAAGGCGGGTGCCAAGTCAGGCGAAAACGCGTCGCGTTTCAAACCGAGGTCAGGCTTGAGCGCGCTGCAGATCGACTGACTCGGGAGCATCGTCGCCATCCCGATCGCCGGCACTCTCTGCAGGTTCGGCGAGGGCTTGATCGCGCAAGGCCTGCGTCATGGCGCGCACTCGGCCGAGAAACTGCTGCAAGCGCCGGTCTTGCGCTTCGATTTCGGCGATGCGCGACTCAAGATCGCCAGCCGCCACCTGAATGCGCTCCAGCGCTTCGCGGCGCTGCATGTAGCTGCGCCGCCGTTCGCGCAACTGCGTCTCTACCTGTGCCGACACTTGGCGGCTCCAAACGTCGATCTTGCTGCTCGCGCTCTCGAACACGACCCGCAAGCGCGACACGAGGAGGTGCCGAAACTGCGCCATGAAGGTCGCGCTGGTGAGGCGCAGGCTTTGCGTCAAGCCGAGGTAGCGAATGTAGTCACGCTCGATCTCGTCGAACTCGGGCATGAAGGCTGCGATGTCAGGGCCATCGCTGACCGCCAGGCCGAAGCCGAACTCGGCGTTGAGGCGCGCGAATGAGCCGCTCAGCATGTCGCGAATCTCCACGCTCTGCAGGCTTGCTTTGTCGAGCCTCGCGCGCAGCCGCTGGCAGAGCGCGGCAAAGGACTTTCGCGCACCCAGCCGCAAGATCATCGTGCTCATCTCGATCTGCATGAGCTTGACCTCGCGGCGCAGCTGCTCGGTGGAGATGCTCTGGAGCGCGTCGCGCAGCATGCGGGCGTGCACCGTGCGCAAAGCCTGCAGGCGCGTGGTGCAGTCTTCGAACTCGGCCGTCTCGGCATCAATGCGCTGCAACATCAGCCGCAACTTGCCGCCGCTTTTGCCGCGCAGGCCACGCAGCTCAAGCATCTGCTCGGCGAGTTGGCGGCGGTCATCGCCCAAGCGCCGAGCGACGTCGATCTCGATTTGCCGCGCGGCCTCGGTGACCACATCGCCAAGCATGCGGCGCCGCTGCGGCAGCAACTGTTCAGCCAGCGCGCGTTCGAGCTCGGGCAGGCGGCTATCGGCCAGGCCAGCAGCATCGCGCCCGATGCGGGCCGCGAGGCCTTGCCGCGCCGAAAGCGGAAACACGCGGTCGCTCGTGACACCCAGCAGCTGCGCGGTATCGCGGCATTGCGAAGCGATTTGCGCCTCGACTTGCGCCGTCGTCGCGAGCGGGTCGCGCAGCGCATCAATCTTGTTCAGCACGACGAAGCGGCTTTGCGTGGGGCTGCCGAGGTGGTCGCGCCAAATGGCCATGTCAGAGCGCGTCACGCCGGTATCGGCGCCGAGGATGAAGAGCGTGGCGTGCGCTGAGGGAAGCAGGCTGAGCGTGAGCTCGGGTTCGGCGCCGATGGCGTTGAGCCCAGGCGTGTCGAGCACGACCAGGCCTTGCGCGAGCAGCGGATGCGGATAGTTGATCAACGCGTGGCGCCAAGCCGGCACCTCGACGCGGCCTTGCGCGTCAATCGGCGGGTTGTCAGCGGGTTGCTCGTCATCCCAGAAGCCGAGCAGGCGCGCTTGCTCGCGTGTCACGTGACGGATGCGCGTGACCTCCTGCAGCGCCGCGGCGAGGCGATCGGTGTCGCTCAGATCAAGCGCGAGCGTGGTCCAGGCGCGCTGCTGCAAGCGCAAGTCGCCAAGCGAGAGGCACTCCAGCCGCGTCTCGATGGGCAGCAGCAGCAAGCTCGGCGGCTCGGCGGGATTCCAGGCGAGTTCGACCGGGCACATCGTCGTGCGGCCGGGCGCTGCGGGCAGCACGCGGCGGCCGCTGTCAGCAAAGAAGATCGCGTTGATCAACTCCGATTTCCCGCGCGAAAACTCGGCCACGAAGGCGAGCACGAGCTTGTCGGAACCGAGCCGGGTGCGCAGCGCGGCGGCTTGGTCGATCGCACGGGCGTCGGCCAATTCATGCTGGACCATGAAACGCGTCAGCGCCTCGAGCTGCCCGACGAGGGCGGCGCGCCATGCGCTGAGTGCGTCGAGGCGGGTGGCGAACAAGGGCGTCATGGGTGTCGGCGCGTTGCGGTGGGGTGGAATTTCATGGTAGCTCAAGGCCTTGCGCGTGACGCGCTGCAGCGCACTCGGCGGCTTGGGCGGGGAACGCGAAATGTGCCCTGCCCGCCCGCCACGCTCAACGCCGTTGGCAACCGGCGCAGAAGTAGGTTGCCCGCTGCGCCTGCACGATGCGGCGAATGGTGCCGCCGCAGCGCACACAAGCCTCGCCCTCACGACCGTAGACACGCGCCTGCATCTGGAACTGCCCGGCCATGCCGTGAGCATCGCGGAAGTTGCGCAAGGTCGAGCCGCCGAGCTCAAGCGCGCGGGCGAGTGTTGTGCGGACGGCCTCGGCGAGCCGCTCGCACCGCGGCAGGCTCAGGCGATGGCTGGGCGTGCGCGGATCGATGGCCGCTTCGAACAGCGCCTCGCACGCGTAGATGTTGCCGGCGCCGACGACGATTGCGCCGCCCAGCAAAGCCTGTTTGATCGCAACACGACGCTCGCGCAGCGCTGCCCGCAAGTGCGCACCGGTGAAGGCTGGATCGAACGGCTCGAGGCCCAGGCCCGCGAGCAACTTCGCCGCCATGCCGGCATCGCGCGCCGCGGACCAAACCACCGCACCGAAGCGGCGCGGATCGGTCAAACGCAATGTGCCGCGGGCGGTGACGAGATCGAAGTGATCGTGGGGGCCCGGCGCTGCCGGCGCGGCGTCAAAGGCCAGCGAACCCGACATGCCGAGGTGCAGCAGCAAGCCGCCGTCGTCATCCAGCGCGATCCACAAATATTTGCCTCGGCGGGTGACGGCGCCCACGGTCTGCGCAACAAGGCTGTCGGGCTCGCAGCCGAGCGGCCAGCGCAACGGCTTGCCCACCCGCACCGCAGTGACCTGTGCGCCCAAGATGCGCTCGGCAAAACTCTGGCGTGTGACTTCAACTTCGGGAAGTTCGGGCATGCTGGGAATTATCGCGACCGGCTTGGATCGCACTGGCGATGAGCACGGCGGGGAATACCCGGCCGCCCTAAAATCGATGTCTGCTTCAGGAGCCTGCCGATGCCCGCCACCTCTTTTTCGACCAGCCGCGCAAGCGTGCTGGCGGCCTTGCTGGCATCTCTTTCGCTTGCACAAGGCGCCTCGGCGCAAACGGAAAACGCTGCAGGCCAAGCTGTGCAAGCGGCTCCGGCCGCGCCAGCCGCTTCGCGGCCAGCGACCAAGGCCGAGTCGTCGGTCAACAACTCATCGCTCGATGCGCCGCTTTTTTACCAGTTGCTGATCGGCGAGATCGAGCTTCGCGAGGGCGATGCCGGCACCGCGTATCAAGTGATGCTCGATGCAGCACGCCGCAGCAAAGACGAGCAATTGTTCCGCCGCGCCACCGAGATCGCGCTGCAGGCCCGCGCTGGCGATCAGGCACTCGATGCAGCAAAGGCTTGGCGTCAAACGCTGCCGGATTCGCTTGACGCGCATCGCTACCAAATTCAGCTTCTCATCGCGATGAACCGCCCAGCCGATACGCTCGAGCCGTTGCGCTCTCTGTTGAAGCTGGCGCCTGCCAGCGAGCGCTCGAACCTGATCGCGACGATGCCGCAATTCTTCGCCCGCAGCACCGACCGCGCGAACGCAGCCGCGGTGCTCGAGCAAGCCGTGCAGCCCTACCTCGACTCGCCCGACACGCGCACCGCAGCCAGAGTCGTCGTCGGCCAAAGTCTGGTCGCAACACAGCGCCTCGATGAAGCGCTCGCGATGGCTTACCGCGCCCACAAAGACGACCCGACGGCCGAAGGCCCCGCCGGCCTGGCACTCGACATGCTGCCCGGCGTGGCGCAAGCCGAGGCCATCGTCCTCAGCCACCTTCAAGCCAAGCCCGACAGCAACACGGTGCGCCTGCTTTACGTCCGCTCACTGACCGGATCGCAACGCTTTGCCGACGCCATCGCCCAGCTGGACATCTTCACCACCCGCGAGCCAAATGTGGCGCCGCCTTGGCTCACGCTCGCCGCGTTGCATCTCGAAATGCGCCATCCGGCCGAAGCGATTGGCGCGGCCAAGAAGTATGTGGCGCTGATCGAAGCAGGCGGTTCGGCAACAGTCGCCACAAACGCCGGTGCAGCCGGAGACGAAGAGCCACCTGCAACGCCCGCCCAAGCGCTGACCCAAGCCTGGTTGCTGCTCGCGCAGGCCTCCGAGCAGCAGGGCGACATCAAGGGCGCAGAAGCGTGGCTTGCCAAGATCGACAGCCCGCAAGCCGCACTCGACGTTCAAACCCGCCGCGCCTCGCTGCTCGTACGGCAAGGCAAGTTGGCCGAAGCACGTGAGCTGATCCGTAAAGTGCCCGAAAAAACGCCAGCCGATGGCCGCGCCAAACTGCTGGCCGAAGCGCAATTGCTGCGCGACGCAAAACGCTGGGCCGATGCCTATGCCGTACTCGGGCAGGCCAATGAGGCCTTTCCGAACGACGTCGACATGCTGTACGAGCAATCGATGATGGCCGAGAAACTCAATCAACTCGACGACATGGAGCGCCTGCTTCGCCGAGTCATCGAGCTCAAGCCCGATCATCAGCACGCTTACAACGCACTCGGCTACTCGCTCGCCGAACGCAACATGCGCCTGCCAGAAGCGCGCAGCCTGATCAAGAAGGCGCTCGACTTGAGCCCCGGCGAGCCTTTCATCACCGACAGCCTCGGCTGGGTCGAATACCGGCTAGGCAACAACGACGAGGCCTTGCGCCTTCTGCGTGGCGCCTACCAATCGCGGCCCGATCCGGAAATCGCCGCCCATCTGGGCGAAGTGCTTTGGGTCAGCGGCCGCTCCGACGAAGCGCGTCGGGTGTTGCGCGAGGCGCGCAGCCGCGATGCCGCCAACGACGTGTTGCGCGAAACCTTGGCTCGGTTGCGAGTCGATCTGTGACCAGGCTGAGCCGCGCATGGGCGTTGCTCTGGACGCAGCTTCTGGCTTTGACGCTCGTCGGCTGCGCGGTCGTGCCGCGAGAACCCGCGAGTGCGGATGCGCTTTCGGGCCGATTGCTGGTCAAGGTCGACGCCACGCAGCGCGAGGCGGCGAAATCCTTGTCGGCGGCGTTCGAGTTACAGGGCAATGCCGACACGGGCCGCCTCGACCTCGTCTCTCCGCTGGGTAGCGTGCTCGCGCGGGCACGCTGGTCGCCCGAGCAAGTGGTGCTCGTCACGCCGCAAGGTGAAACACGGTTTCCCGATCTGGATGCACTCACACGAGAGGTGCTGGGCGAGCCGCTGCCCATCGTCGCCCTGTTCGATTGGTTGCGCGGCCGGCCTTGGGCTGGCGCAGCGAGCGCCGCAACGTCGCCCCCTGCGGACGCCGGCTTCGAGCAACTCGGCTGGACGGTCAGCCTCGCGCGTTTCGATGAAGCCTGGATCGCAGCGCGGCGCGAGCACGCGCCTGCCGTGTCGCTTCGAGCCAAGATCGACAGGCCATGAGCGTGAAGGCGCTCTATGACGTGGCCGCGCCGGCCAAGTTGAATTTATTCCTTCACGTCGTCGGCCGGCGTGCAGATGGCTATCACTTGCTGCAGTCGCTGTTTGTGTTGATCGACTGGTGCGACACGCTCCATTTCGAGTTGCGCACCGACGGCCGTTTGGCACGGCACGATCTTGGCGCGACTCTGCCAGACGACGATCTTTGCCTGCGTGCCGCACGCGCGCTCCAGAAGCAAAGCGGCACATCGCTCGGGGCAGACATCTCCATCATGAAGCAGCTGCCTTCCGGCGCCGGCATGGGCGGCGGCAGCTCGGACGCGGCTTCAACGCTGATCGCGCTGAATCGCTTGTGGGGGGCCCACCAGACCCGCGCAGAGCTCTTGACTCTGGCCCTCTCACTCGGCGCTGACGTGCCGTTCTTTGTCGGCGGAAGCAACGCATTCGTTGAAGGCATCGGCGAACGCATCTCGCCCATCTCCATCGGGCTAGAGCGGTTTGCGGTGATAAAGCCTTCGGCAGGCCTGCAAACACCCGCAATATTTGCCGATCCCGATTTGGTTCGCAACAGCGAAGCTGTTATAGTTGAAGGCTTAGCTGAAGCCATCGCCGAAAACGATGGTTACTTGCCAGATGGCTACGGTCGCAATGATTTGCAGCCAGTTGCAGCGGCAAAGTGCGAAGAGATCGGCCAAGTTTCATCATGGTTGCGAGCGCGGTTTGGAAACAGCCGGATGACCGGTTCGGGCAGCGCAGTGTTTGCGAGGTTGGGCCAAGTCACTGACTTGGATGCGAACTTGACAGAGGTGCCGAACAGCTGGACTGGTCGGATGTGCATGGGTCTCGAGGCCCATCCGCTCTGCGAGTGGATAGAAGACTGAAAGTTGTGGTGCACAGTGCAAGCTGTGTACCGGTGTAGGGGAATCGCCAAGCTGGTTAAGGCATCGGATTTTGATTCCGACATGCGAAGGTTCGAATCCTTCTTCCCCTGCCAAATCGATCGATCCCGCTGTGTTGTCCGTCTGTCTGACCTGGTGTCGGAGAGTTGGCACCGCACGCCGGAACCAAAGTCCGATCACATGCCAATGGATGCGTGGGCATGGAATGGGTTCACAGGGAGAGCGTCATGCTAAGCCCGCAAAGCCTCGACGGAGGGAATGTGCTGTTCAATACCGTGCTGTTCACCGGGAATGCCAATCCTGCCCTTGCGCAAGAGATAGCAGCCAATCTCGGCATCGAACTCGGCAAGGCCAAAGTCGGGCGCTTTTCCGACGGTGAAGTCGACATCGAGATCCATCAAAACGTTCGCGCTCGCGACATCTTCGTCGTGCAGCCTACCTGCGCGCCGACGAACGAAAACCTGATGGAACTGTGCATCATGGTTGACGCATTGAAGCGCGCCTCGGCCCGCCGCGTCACTGCCGTGATTCCTTACTTCGGCTACGCCCGCCAGGATCGCCGTCCGCGTTCGACCCGCGTTCCGATCAGCGCCAAAGTCTGCGCCAACATGCTCGAAGCTGTTGGTGTTGAGCGGCTGCTGACGATGGACCTGCACGCCGACCAGATACAGGGCTTCTTCAACATTCCTGTCGACAACATCTACGCGTCGCCAGTGCTGCTGGCCGACCTCCAGTCGAAGCGTTACGACGACCTCGTGATCATTTCGCCTGACGTCGGCGGTGTGGTGCGCGCACGCGCGCTCGCCAAGCAAGCCGGCTGCGATCTGGCGATCATCGACAAGCGCCGCCCTCGCGCCAACGTTTCCGAGGTGATGCACGTGATCGGTGAGATCGAAGGTCGCAACTGCGTGATCATGGATGACATGATTGATACCGCCGGCACCTTGGTCAAAGCAGCCGAAGTCCTCAAGGAGCGCGGCGCAAAGAAGGTCTATGCGTATTGCACGCACGCGGTTTTCTCCGGGCCGGCGATTGAGCGGATCAAGAGCTCGCAGCTCGACGAAGTTGTGGTGACTAACACCATTCCGCAAAACGAAGCCGGTCAGCAATGCGCAAAGGTGCGGCAACTATCGGTTGCATTCCTGTTTGCGGAAACGATTCGCCGGATCTCGGATGGAGAGTCGGTGACTTCGTTGTTCGCCGAACAGAACAGTAATTTTTAAGATACGAGAGCAGTCTCCGTGAGGAGGCTTTTTCGGTCGCGAGGTCTTCGACCTCATTTTTTGAAGCCTTGGTCGCGGGGCTTCGCAACGTTTGGAGCAATCAATGAAATTCACCGCATATGAGCGCACGCTGCAGGGGACCGGAGCGAGCCGCCGCCTGCGCATCGCGCAAAAGGTACCGGGCATCGTCTATGGCGCGGGCACGCCTGCCATGGTCGAACTCGACCACAACGCTCTCTTCTTCGCGCTGAAGAAGGAAGCATTCCATTCGTCCATCCTCGAGATGGAATTGGCTGGCAAGTCAGAGCAAGTGCTGCTGCGTGACTACCAGATGCATCCATTCCGGCCGATCGTGCTGCATGTGGACTTCCAGCGCGTTGACGCGACCACCAAGATCACGAAGAAAGTGCCGCTGCACTTCATCAACGAAGAAGACTCGCCGGCCGTCAAGACTGACAAATGCTTGGTCAATCACGTCGTCACCGAATTGCGCATCCAGTGTTTGGCTGCGCAACTGCCGGAATTCTTGACGGTTGATCTGGGCCAGATCACCAAGGGTCAGTCGGTGCACGTCAATGACATCAAGCTGCCTGCAGGCACAAAGGTCATGACGCAAGGCAAGCCGAACCCGGTGATTGTGTCCGTCGTGGTGCCGGTCGAAGAACAAGAAATCGCGCCAGTGGCAGTCGTGGCGGCAGCTGCGCCGGCAGCCAAGGGCAAGAAGACTGAGAAGCAGAACAAGAAGTAATCTTGGTTTACACCCACGAGGGTGAGACTCAGCCCCACTTCGGTGGGGCTTTTTTTTGTTTACCGCAAACCATAATGAAATCATGATTCGACTGATCACCGGTCTTGGCAATCCGGGCCCCGAGTACGCCAATACGCGGCACAACGCGGGCTTTTGGTTCGTCGACGAAGTCGCCCGCAAGCTCGGCACGACACTGGTCCCGGAACGCAGCTACTTTGGCTTGGTCGCCCGAATCAACCGTCCAGATGGACCGATTTGGCTGCTCGAGCCGATGACTTTCATGAACCTCTCAGGCAAGTCTGTTGCCGCCCTCGCCCGCTTCTTCAAGATCACGCCAGCCGAGGTGCTGGTCGTGCACGACGAGCTTGACCTGCTGCCCGGCCAGACCAAGATGAAATTTGGCGGCAGCCATGCGGGGCACAACGGCTTGAGAGACATTCAGGCACAACTCGGCAGCGCTGATTTCTGGCGCCTGCGATTAGGCATCGGGCACCCAGGCGTGAAGGCCGAAGTCATCAACTACGTATTGCGCAAGCCTCCAACTGCAGAACTGGCCGAGATCGACAAGGGCATCGCGCAATCATTGACTGCGCTCGAATTGATGCTCGCCGGCGACATGGACAACGCGCTGATGAAAGTCCATGCAAGGCCTGCTCGGCCGAAGCCGACACCACCGAAGCCACCCATTTCGCCACCTGACCCCGAAGATCCGACATGAAGCCGTTCGCCATCGCCACACTGCTGATGCTCTCTACGTTCGCCGCCAGCGCTGAGCCGGTCTACCGGTGCGGCAGCAGCTACCAGCAAACGCCTTGCGCTGGGGCCAAGCTCGTCGACACTGACGATTCGCGAACCGCAGCGCAATGGGCGGAAGCCAAAGCGGTGGTCGCCGAAGAGCGCCGACTTGGCCACGAGATGGCGGCCGAGCGCCGGGCGATCGAGAGCCGCGCATCAACCGTACCGGCTTCGTTGAGTGCACCCAGAGTGGTGACCGTCGTTCGGCCCGGCACGACGGTCGCCGCTCTACATCGCCCGAAGGTCAAGCAACGTCGCTACACAGCGTTGACACGTGACGGCGAATTTACTGCCGTCGTGCCGCGCGCCAAACCGCACTGATTCAGTCACTCAGCGTTGCGCGGCCAGCTGCTGTAGCCGCTGGTACTTTTGCAGCAGCGCTTCGCGGCTCTCGATGAATTCCGGGTGAATGGGGATGCAATCCACCGGGCACACCTGCACGCACTGAGGTTCGTCAAAGTGACCAACGCACTCAGTGCACTTGGCAGGGTCAATCACGTAGTAGTCCTCACCCATCGAGATTGCCTGGTTCGGGCACTCGGGCTCGCACACATCGCAATTGATGCATTGGTCAGTGATCAGCAAGGCCACGTGATGAGTTCCGGATTCAGGCTTCGCCCGGTTTGACGCGGCGATGCAAACGGTCAAGCACGAAGGGTGACACGAACTTGGAGACATCACCGCCGAGGGTGGCAATCTCACGGACGAAGGTTCCCGAGACGAACTGGTATTGATCGCTCGGTGTGAGGAACACCGTCTCGACGTCGGGCATCAATTGGCGGTTCATCCCGGCCATCTGAAATTCGTATTCGAAGTCACTCACGGCGCGCAAACCGCGCACGACGACCTTGCCGCCATACTCGACGACGAAGTCGCGCAAGAGCCCGCGAAAGGCAAGCACCTCGACGTTCGGGTACTTCGCTGCCAGCTCAACCGCGATTTCCATGCGCTCGGCGATCGTGAACATCGTGCGCTTGTGGTGCCCCGCCGCGACGGCCACGATCAGCCGCTCGAACAAGCGGCTTGCCCGCCGCATCAGGTCTTCGTGACCCAAGGTCATTGGATCGAAGGTACCGGGGTAGACGGCGGTCAGTCGTGTGACAGAGGTCAAGGCGATCTCCACGCGGTTGGACAGGAATTCGGGCGGAGTGTAGCCGCCATGCTCAGCGGCACTCAACGACGCTGCAGCAGATGAAAGTGCACGCTGCCGGCGCGGCCTTGGCGATGCACGGTCAGGCCAAGCGTGTCGATTGCGTCGGCGGATATGGGCTGCGCAGCCTCCAAGTAGATGAATCCCTGCGGCACGACTATCCGTGCAGCCGCGGCGAGCGCGGGGGCGGCGAGGGACGAATCAAACGGTGGATCGATGAAGATCAGCTCGAAGCGATCTATGCCACTGCGCACCATCCACGCCATCGCGTCCGCATTGTCGATGCGCAACCGGCTCGCTTTTAGCCGTTCCTTGCTTGCTTGCAGGCTCTGCGCCAGCTTGCGGTCGCGCTCCAGCAGCACCACTTCGTCGGCGCCTCGCGAGCCTGCTTCAAATCCCAAAGCGCCGGAGCCGGCAAATGCGTCGAGGCAGCGCCAGCCGTTCAAGTTTTGCCCGAGCCAGTTGAACAGCGTCTCACGCACGCGATCAGGCGTCGGGCGCAGGCCCAAGGCGTCGGCCACGGGCAATTTGCTCCGCTTCCACTCGCCGCCGATGATGCGGACTTCATTCGCGAGGGTCTTTTTCAACGGCGCACCGCGATGCCGTCGCGCTCCAGCAAATCTTTGGCTTGCGACACGGTGAACTCGCCGTAGTGGAAGATGCTTGCGGCGAGCACAGCATCGGCCCCGCCGATGCGGATGCCCTCGGACAAGTGCTCAAGGGCGCCAACGCCACCCGAAGCGATCACCGGCACGCTGACCGCGTCACTGACTGCGCGGGTCAGCTCCAAGTTGAAGCCGATGCGCGTACCGTCCCGATCCATGCTGGTCAGCAAGATCTCGCCGGCGCCACAGGCAACCATTTCTTGCGCCCAGGCGACTGCATCGAGACCGGTATTTTTTCGACCGCCGTGGGTATAAACATCCCAACCCGGACCGCGCACGGCGGCGTCTTCGGCACTGCGACTCTTGGCGTCGATCGCCACAACAATGCACTGCGCACCGTACTTTTGCGACGCATCCCGAATCACCTGCGGATTCGCGACCGCAGCCGAGTTGAAGCTCACCTTGTCGGCACCGGCGTTGAGCAAGCGGCGCACATCATCGACCGTGCGAACTCCGCCGCCAACGGTGAGCGGAATGAAGACCTGCGAGGCCACGGCCTCGATGATCGGCAGGATCAAACCGCGGCCGTCGCTGGTTGCGGTGATGTCGAGGAAGGTCAGCTCGTCAGCGCCTTGCTCGTTGTAGCGCGCAGCGATCTCAACCGGATCGCCCGCATCTCGCAACGCGACGAAATTGACGCCCTTGACGACGCGGCCGCCGGTCACGTCGAGGCAAGGAATGATGCGTTTGGCCAGCATGTGAGACGGCGGGCCGCTCCGTTGGAAGAAGGGGAGCCGTCAGGCGTTGCCGAGTTCATCGGCGCGGGTTTGCGCCAGCGCGAAATCGAGGTCGCCGCTGTAGATCGAGCGCCCGCAAATCACGCCCGCGACGCCTTGATCTTCGACGGCGCAGAGCTGCTCAATGTCGGCGATGTTCGAGAGCCCGCCCGAGGCGATCACTGGAATCGTCAACGCCTGCGCGAGCTTGACAGTCGCCTCGATGTTGATGCCGGAGAGCATGCCGTCGCGGCCGATGTCGGTGTAGATGACACCTTCGACGCCGTAGTCCTGGAACTTGCGCGCCAGATCGATGACCTCGTGGCCGGTCAGCTTGCTCCAGCCGTCGGTGGCGACTTTGCCGTCCTTCGCGTCGAGGCCAACGATGATGTGGCCACCAAATGCGGTGCATGCGTCGCGCAGGAAACCGGGGTTCTTCACCGCCGCGGTGCCGATGATGATGAACGAGAGCCCGTCATCAAGGTAGCGCTCGATCGTGTCGAGATCGCGGATGCCGCCGCCAAGTTGCACCGGGATCTCGTCGCCCACCTCAGCGAGGATGGCCTTGATGGCCCCCTCGTTGACTGGCTTGCCGGCGAAGGCACCGTTCAAGTCGACCAGATGCAAGCGCCGCGCGCCGGCATCAACCCAACGCCGCGCCACCCTGGCGGGGTCTTCGTCGAAGGTGGTCGATTTGTTCATGTCGCCTTGTTGGAGGCGTACGCAGTGACCGTCTTTCAGGTCGATCGCGGGAATCAGCAGCATGGCCGAGGATGAAGTGGTGGGAGCGGGGGTGCCCGGGAGAATCGCTTGGGTTCTATCGCGCCGAGACGAAGACGGCAGGCGGTCAAGGATTCCAGTGGAGGAAGTTGCGATACAGCGCCAGACCGTGGGCGGCGCTTTTCTCGGGGTGAAACTGTGTTGCGAAAATATTATCGCGAGCCAGCGCCGAGGTAAAGCGGCTTCCGTAGTCGGTTTCGCCCACACTGTGGCGCGAGTCCGACGGCCGGGCATAGAAACTGTGGACGAAATAGAAGTACGCCTCGTCCGGCACATCAGCCCAAAGCGCGTGGGGCTGCGCCTGGGTCACACGATTCCAGCCCATTTGCGGCACCTTGTATCGGCTGCCATCGGGCTGCAACTGCCCGGCGAGTTGGAATCGGAGTACGGCGCCGGCGATCAGTCCGAGGCCATCAGTCGGGCCTTCTTCACTGGTTGAGAGCAGCATCTGCATGCCCACGCACACGCCCATCAAGGGCTTGTTGGCGGCCGCATGCAACACCGCCGCTTGCAGGCCGGAATCGCGGAGCTCTCGCATGCAGTCGGGCATGGCGCCTTGGCCGGGCAGCACGACGCGCTCCGCCGCCATCACGTCGTCAGGTCGAGACGTCACGATGACTTCGAGACCCGAGCCGCGCGCCACGTGCAGCACGGCCTGCGACACAGACCGCAAGTTGCCCATGCCGTAGTCAACGACAGCCACCGTCTTTCTCATCTCACAGACTGCCTTTGGTCGACGGAATCACGCCCGCCGCGCGCGGATCAATCTCGAGCGCCATGCGCAGCGCGCGGGCAAAGGCTTTGAAGATCGTCTCGCACTGATGATGAGCGTTCTCGCCGTGCAGGTTGTCGATGTGCAGCGTCACGCCCGCATGATTCGAGAATCCCTGGAAGAACTCGTAGACCAGCTGCGTGTCGAGCGCGCCAATCATTCCGCTCTTGAAATCGACGCGCATGTGCAGTCCCGGCCGACCCGAAAAATCGATGACGACGCGGGAAAGCGCTTCATCGAGCGGCACATAGGCGTGGCCGTATCGACGCAAGCCCTTCTTATCGCCAACCACCTTGGCCATGGCCTGACCCAACGTGATTCCAACGTCTTCAACGGTGTGGTGACCGTCGATGTGCAGGTCGCCTTGTGCCTCGATGTCGAGATCAATCAGGCCGTGGCGCGCGATCTGGTCGAGCATGTGGTCGAAGAAGCCGATGCCGGTGGCGAGCTTGGAAATGCCGGTGCCGTCAAGGTTGATCGCGACGCGGATCTTGGTTTCGGCCGTGTCGCGCCGAACTTCTGCTGTCCGCGCAGTCATTGGAAATTCATTCATCAAAGGCTCGCCTTCAAGGCCGCAATCGTCAGGGTGTTTTCGTCGTGTGTGCCGACCGTGAGTCGCAAGCAGTTCGCCAGCAGCGGGTGCAAGGCCGACACGTTTTTGACCAACACACCGCGCTGCTTCATGCCGTCGAATGCGGCTTTCGCATCGGGCACACGCGCCAGGATCATGTTGGCCTCACTGGGGTAGGCGCGCACGCCGGCCATCGCCTTCAGTGCCGCTTGCAGCCGCTCGCGTTCACTGCGGATCAACGCCGCTTGGCGCCCGTATTCGTCGACGTGCTCCAGTGCAAACAACGCAGCTTCGGCATTGAGCACGCTGATGTTGAACGGCGGCCGAAGCTTGTCGATCTCAGCAATGAGCTCGCGCCGCCCAATCAAGTAGCCAATGCGCACACCGGCGAGGCCGAACTTGCTCATCGTGCGCATCAAGAGCACATGCGGATGGCGCTCCAGCCGCGCGAGCGAGTCGCGCGAGGCAAAGGGCTGATAGGCCTCATCCATCACGACCAAGCCGGGTGCGGCTTGGATGATGCGGTCGATCGCCGCGTCGTCCCACAGGTTTGCCGTGGGGTTGTTTGGATAGGCGAGGTAGATCAGCGTGGGCCGATGCGCCTCGATCGCTGCAAGCATGGCGGGCTCATCGAGCTCGAAGTCCGCGGTCAGCGGCACGCCGATGAATCGGATGCCTTGCAGCTTCGCCGAGAGCTCGTACATCACGAAGCCCGGCACGGGCGCGAGGAAAGTTGCTGCAGGCACGGCACCGGCCAGGCTCAGCATGGAGATCAGCTCATCGGAGCCATTGCCCAACGTCAGCGCGCAGCCAGCCGGCATGCGTGCATGCTCAGCCAAGCGATCGCGCAGCAGCTCGGTGCGCTCGGCCGGATAGCGATTCAGCGCGACGTCGCCAAGCCGCTCGCCGAGCGCGCGGCGAAGCTCCGGTGGCAAACGGTGCGGGTTCTCCATCGTGTCGACTTTGACGAGGCCGGCACTTGGTTGAACTGCATAGCCGTGCATCGATTGAATGTCGCCGCGAATCGCCAAAGCCATTCGATCGGACAAGGTGGAACGGCTCATCGTCAAGCTCCGCGTCAAAGCTTCTTCAGGCGCAACTCGGCGGCCTGCGCATGCGCTTGCAAACCTTCGCCATACGCCAACTCGGCAGCCATCGGCCCGAGCACTTGCGCACCGGCTTCGCTGACTTCGATCAAGCTGCTGCGCTTTTGAAAGTCGTAGACGCCGAGCGGCGACGAGAAGCGCGCCGTGCCCGAAGTTGGCAGCACATGGTTGGGCCCGGCGCAGTAGTCGCCCAGGCTTTCGCTGGTGAACGCGCCAAGGAAGATCGCACCGGCGTGGCGCAACAGCGGCTCCCAGCGATGCGGGTCGGAGGAGCTGACTTCGAGGTGCTCCGGCGCGATGCGGTTGCTGATCTCACACGCCTCTTCCATGCTGCGCGTCAGGATCAACGCGCCGCGGCCTTCGAGAGAAGCGCGAATGACATCGCGCCGCGGCATGCCGTCGATCAAGCGATCGATCGCTTCCTGCACGCGGCCAATATAGGCAGCATCCGGGCTGAGCAGGATGCTTTGCGCAAGTTCGTCATGCTCGGCTTGGCTGAACAAATCCATGGCAACCCAATCGGGCGGCGTGGTGCCATCGGCGAGCACAAGAATTTCGCTCGGGCCGGCGATCATGTCGATGCCGACGACGCCAAACACACGCCGCTTCGCGCTCGCCACGTAGGCGTTGCCGGGGCCAGTGATCTTGTGAACGGCCGGGATCGTGTGCGTGCCGTAGGCCAACGCCGCGACTGCCTGCGCACCACCGATGGTGAAGGCACGGTCGACGCCGGCCACGGCCGCGGCGGCGAGCACCAGCGTGTTGCGCTCGCCATTCGGCGTCGGCACCGTCATGATGATCTCGCCGACGCCAGCCACCTTCGCCGGCACTGCGTTCATCAGCACGCTCGACGGGTAACTCGCCTTGCCGCCCGGCACATAAATGCCGACGCGGTCCAGCGCCGTGACCTTCTGGCCGAGCAGGCTGCCGTCTTCATCGCGGTAGGACCAAGAGCGGCCGCAGGCTTCGAGCTGGCGTTCGTGGAAACGCTTGACGCGATCAGCCGCGAACTCGAGCGCGGTGCGTTGCGCTGGCGTGATGGCATCGAGCGCGGCCAGCAGTTCGGCGCGTGTGATCTCCAGCTCGGCGACGGTCGTGGCCTTCAAGCCGTCAAGCCGCTGCGTGTGCTCGAGCACAGCCGCATCACCGCGCTTGCGAACATCGGCAACGATGGTGGCGACACGCTCTTCGATCGCCAGATCAGTCTCGGCTGACCAATACAGCACGCGCTGGAACTCGGCCTCGAAGCCCTCGGTCGATGTATCCAGCCGGCGCACGCTGACGCTCATGATTCGACCGCTCCCACGGCCGTCGCGAACGCGTCGATGATGGCGCGGATCGGCTCGCGCTTGAGCTTCAACGCCGCTTGATTGACGATCAGCCGCGACGAGATCTTCATGATCTCTTCGACCTCGATCAGGTTATTCGCCCGCAGCGTGTTGCCAGTCGAAACCAAGTCGACGATGGCCTCGGCCAGATTGGTGAGCGGCGCAAGTTCCATCGAGCCGTACAGCTTGATCAGGTCCACGTGCACGCCTTTGTCAGAAAAGTGATCGCGCGCGATCTGCGTGTACTTGGTCGCAACCCGCAGCCGCGAGCCTTGTTTGACGGCGGTTGCGTAGTCGAAATCAGCACGCACCGCAACGCTGACCCGGCACTTCGCGATGTTCAGATCCAGTGGCTGGTAGAGGCCTTGGCCGCCGTGCTCGATCAACGTGTCTTTGCCGACCACGCCGAGATCAGCGCCGCCGTACTGCACATAGGTCGGCACATCGGAGGCGCGCACCAGCACCAGCCTCACATCAGGCCGGCTCGTGCCGATGATGAGCTTGCGGCTTTCTTCCGGGTCTTCCGTGACGGCAATGCCGGCCGATGCGAGGAGCGGCAAGATGTCGTCAAAGATGCGGCCCTTGGGCAGCGCCAAAGTGATCATTCGATGCGCTCGATGTCAGCACCAAGCTGGCGCAGCTTTGCTTCCATCTGGTCATAGCCGCGGTCGAGGTGATAGATGCGCTCGACCGTGGTTTCGCCCTCGGCCACGAGCCCGGCGATCACCAAGCTGGCCGATGCGCGCAGATCAGTCGCCATCACGGTTGCGCCTGAAAGGCGATTGACGCCGTGCACCACCGCCGTGTGCCCATCGACATCGATCTTTGCGCCCAGCCGCACCAGCTCGTTGATGTGCATGAAGCGGTTCTCGAAGATCGTCTCGGTGACGATTGCCGTGCCATCGGCAATGCAGTCGAGCGCCATGAACTGGGCTTGCATGTCGGTCGGGAACGCCGGGTACTCGCTGGTGCGAAAGCCCACTGCGCGCGGGCGCTCGCTGCCTTGCACGCGAATCCAGTCGTCGCCCACGGTGATCGTGATGCCAGCTTCGCGCAGCTTGTCGATCACCGCCTCCAGGTTCGCACCGCGCGCGCCGCGCAGCACCACGTCGCCACCGGCCGCGGCCACGGCGCACAGGAACGTACCGGTCTCAATGCGGTCGGGCACGATCCGGTGCGACGCCGCGCCAGTCAGGCCATGCAAGCGCTCAACACCCTGAATTCGGATGCGGCTCGTGCCGTGGCCTTCGATCTTGGCGCCCATTGCAATCAGCATTTCGGCGAGATCGGTCACTTCCGGTTCCTGCGCGGCGTTCTCAAGAACCGTCTCGCCGTCAGCCAGGGTGGCCGCCATCAGCAGGTTCTCGGTGCCGGTCACGGTGACCATGTCGGTTGCGATGCGCGCACCGGTGAGCCGTTTGGCCTTGGCGACGATGTAGCCGTGCTCCACCGTGATCTCGGCGCCCATCGCCTGCAGGCCCTTGATGTGTTGATCGACTGGGCGCGAGCCGATCGCGCAACCGCCGGGCAGCGACACGGTCGCGGTGCCGAAGCGAGCAAGCAATGGCCCGAGCACGAGGATCGAGGCGCGCATCGTCTTGACGAGTTCGTATGGCGCTTCGGGCGCCGTGACCTGCGAGGCGTCAAGCGTGACCGCGTCAGTTTGCAGCGTGCCGCGCTCGGCTTGCACGCCCATGTTGCGCAGCAGTTTCAACGTGGTGTTGACGTCTTGCAGCCGAGGCACGTTGGTCAACGTGACCGGCTCGGCCGTGAGCAACGCGGCGCACAGCTCGGGCAAGGCCGCGTTCTTGGCGCCGGAAATTGCAACTTCGCCGTGGAGTTGGCGGCCGCCGCGAATCAGGAGTTTGTCCATGGGTGTGATTGAAGCTCGGGAGCGTCAACCGCATCAGCGCATGCGTGGATTGGCGGCTTGTGGCACCAGGCGAAGCATGAGCGACGCCGGGCCGCGAGCCGCAGCACGCTGCGGCTGGGCGGTCAGTGGTGGTGGGTGGAGGCCGAAGCGTTGTCGCTGGAAGCGGCCCATTCGGCGGGCGTCAAGGTTTTCATCGACAGCGCATGGACCCGCTCGCGCATGTTGTCGCCGAGGGCCCGGTAGACGAGCTGATGGCGCGCGATACGGCTCGCGCCTTCGAATTCTGGCGACACGATGGTCGCAAAGAAGTGGCGGCCATCTCCTTCGACTTCGACGTGCTGACAAGCAAGACCAGCCGTGATGAGCTGCTGGACGTCGGCGGGAGTGGGATCGGCCATGGTGCCTCGATTTTAGCCCGAGGCGTTGCTGCTCAGTGCCGAATCTTGTAGCCCGTGCGCAGCAGCTGCAAGCACACCGCGCAGACAGTCAAGAGGCTTGCACCGACGACCGCCAAGCTCAGCCAAGGCGAGACATCGCCGATGCCGAAGAAGCCGAACCGAAAGCCGTCGATCATGTAGAAAAACGGATTGAGGTGGCTCACCGCCTTCCAGAACGGCGGCAGCGAATTCACCGAATAGAACACGCCGCTGAGAAAAGTCATCGGCATGATGATGAAGTTCTGGAAGGCTGCGATCTGATCGAACTTCTCGGCCCAAAGCCCGGCGATGAGGCCGAGCGCGCCCATCATGGCCGCGCCCAGCAGCGCGAAGACGACGATCCAAAGTGGCTGCGCAAAAGCCGGCGGCGCAAACCAGACCGTCACCACAAGCACACCAAGGCCGACGCCCACGCCACGCACGATCGCCGCGCCCACATAAGCCACGAACCAGGCCCAGTGCGAGAGCGGCGCCACCAGCACGAACACCAAGTTGCCGGTGATCTTGCTTTGGATCAACGACGAGCTGCTGTTGGCAAACGCGTTTTGCAGCACGCTCATCATCACCAGGCCGGGGATCAAAAAGCTCGTGTAGCCGATCGCACCAAAAATCTTCACGTGGTCTTCGAGCACGTGGCCGAAGATCATCAGATAGAGGATGGCGGTGAGCACCGGCGCAGCAACTGTTTGGAAGCTGACCTTCCAAAAGCGCAGCACTTCCTTGTAGAGCAAGGTGCGCGCACCCGACAACACGCCGGAGCCAGAGCCGGTGCCGTTCATGCCGTGGCCTGCGCGCTGTTCATGATCTCGAGGAACACGTCTTCCAGATCGGCGCGGCCAATCTCCAGGTCTTCGGGCTCGCAGCCGGCTTCACGCAACGTGGCGAGGATGGATTCGACCTCGCGCGCATCGTGCGCCGTGACCTGCACGATGCGCCCGGTCACGCGCGACTGCGCAAGCAGCGATGGCGGCAAAGCGCGGTCCAGCTTGAAGCGCAGCATGGTGCTGGCGGTGCCAGCGAGCAGCGCCGTTGTGCGGTCAAGCGCGACGATGCGGCCTTGCTTCAGCATCGCGATGCGGCCGCAAAGCGCCTCGGCTTCTTCAAGATAGTGCGTCGTCAAGAGCACGGTGTGGCCTTCGCGGTTCAGCTTCGCCACGAACTGCCACAGGGTTTGACGCAGTTCCACATCGACGCCCGCAGTCGGCTCATCGAGCACGATGACAGGCGGCTTGTGGACCAGCGCCTGCGCCACCAGCACACGCCGCTTCATGCCGCCCGAGAGCTGGCGCATGTTGGCATCGGCTTTGTCGGCGAGGCCGAGTTGCTGCAGCAGCTCGTCGATCCAGGCGTCGTTTCGGCGCACGCCGAAGTAGCCGCTTTGGATGCGCAAGGCTTCGCGAACAGTGAAAAACGGATCGAAGACGAGCTCCTGCGGCACGATGCCGAGGCTTCGCCGTGCGGCGGCGTAGTCGGTGACGACATCGTGCCCCAGCACCGCAACCGAACCGCGCGTGGCGCTCGCCAGGCCAGCCAAGATGCTGATCAACGTCGTTTTGCCGGCACCGTTCGGCCCGAGCAGGCCGAAGAACTCACCGGCTTCGATGTCAAAGCTCACATCGCCGAGCGCATGAACTTCGCCGCGAGCGCCGGAATAGGTTTTGCCGACGTGCTTGAAAGAGATGGCTGGCATGGGTGGCGCGATTGTAGGCAGGCGGCTCGAGTGACTACTGCGCTGCGTGGTAGGGTGCTAGATTCGCCCACCAGGACTCCCCGAGTCCTGAACGTCTTTCACCTGGAGCCGCGCCGCATGGCCGCCTGGACCCCGTTTCCTTTCAACGCAAGCGCCTACCAACATGGCGACGCGGCGCTGGCGAGCTTGTGGCCGCGGTTGCACGCGGGCGATGCCGAACCTCTCCCAGCCGACCCGGCCATGCGCGCCGCTTGGGCGTTTTTCCACGGCGGGCAGTTCGAGCAGGCCGTGGCCGCCGGCATGCAAGCCGGTGGCTCGGGCATCACCGCGGCCAACAAGGCGCAACTGGTGTATGCGAACCACCTCGAAACTGGCGAGGCCGCGCGACTGGCGCTCTTCTGGCAAGTGGCCGAGCGCGCCGAGGCGCAATTGGCGCGCGAGCCGTTGAACCCGAACGCGCATTTCATGCTGGCCTCGGCCCTCGGCCGCTACGGGCAAGGCATCAGCATCGCGAAGGCGCTATCGCAAGGGCTTGGCCACAAGGTCAAGACGGCGCTCGAGACGGCGATCCGGCTCGCGCCCACGCATGCCGAGGCGCACCTCGGGCTCGGCGTTTTTCATGCCGAAGTGATCGACAAGGTCGGCGCCTTGCTGGGCCACACGCAAGGCGCGAGCAAAGACCTCGGCCTCGCCTTGTTCAAGACCGCGCTCAGGCTCGACCCCCGCTCGCCGATCGTGCGCATCGAGTGCGCGCGCGGGCTGGTGATGCTGGGTGGCGAGCAGCGCCAAAACGACGCGACCCGCCTCTACGAAGAAGCCGCCGCCTGTGTGCCGATGGATGCGATGGAGCATCTTGATGTGGCGCGGGCTCAAGCGGAGTTGGCAGGCTGAGAAACCTGCCGCAGAATGAATCAGCTCCGCCAACCTCGAGCCTCATCCATGGATGACCTTGCCACCCAATTCGATGCCGCCGTGGCCGCGTCGAAATCTCTGCCCGACAAGCCCGGCAACGCCGTGTTGCTGCAGCTCTACGCGGGCTACAAGCAGGCCACGCATGGTGACGTCACGGGCGAGCGCCCGGGCTTCTCAGATTTCGTCGGCCGCGCCAAATGGGATGCCTGGCACGAACTCGCTGGCACTGCACCTGACGACGCCAAGCAACGCTACATCGCGCTCGTCAACTCGCTGCGCTGAGCAATCGCCGCCAAGCCACTCATTGATCGAGCTCTGCCAGCCGCTCGGCCTTCGGCAACGCAGCGAGGCGTTTAACCTCGGCGTAGAAACGGGGAAAGTCGCGCCCTTCGCGCTCGAAGAGCCGCTCGAAATTCGGCACGAGCTGGTTGTATGCCGCGAGCACACCGAAGGCCGCGTTGTTGGCACGGGCGAACCAACCGTCGTAACCCTTGAATCCGTTCCATCGATCGGCCTTCACGGCCGTGTAGTCGGCGCGCAGGCGGGCCATGATGACCGCCTTGGCGGCGCGCTTTTCGTCGTCGCTGATCGCGCGCGCATAGAGCGCGGCCAACTCGTCGCGGTAGCGTGATGTAAGCGCGCGAAAGTCTTCGCGCTGCGCATCGAAGCGGGCGTACTCGTCGCGCGCTTCGGCGCTGGCGCGCTCGCGCAACCAGCGTTCGCTGCCGATGCGCTCGACTGCAGTCGCAAACGATTCGTTGAAAACGGTGTCGCCAGGAGCGAAAGCGATTTGATGCGCCAGCTCATGGAAGATGAGGCGCGTGAGCTCGCCTTCGGGGTAATCGATGAAGGTGCTGAGCAGCGGGTCGGCGAACCAGGCTCCGGGCAGCTTGCCGAGCGTCGAATAGGCCGGAACGCCGTAGACGCTCACCTCCATCCGCTGCCCACGCAGGCCCGCGGCAAAGGCATCGGCTTCTGCGCGCGCGTAGTAGCCGCGGTAACCCACGCAACCCACGACGGGGAAGCACCAGGTTTGCAACGTGAGCGACAACTCGGGCGCCGCCACCACGTTCCAGACCGCGGCCGGGCGCTTCAAATCGGCGTAGCGGCGGTAGCTGGCGTTGTCGGGCTCCTTCAACTCGCTGACGGCGTAGTCGCGGATGCGTTGGGTCAGGCGGAGCTTGTCTTTCAACGCGGCATTGGCGGCGTCGTCGGCCAACACGTCGGGCACCGGCCGCGCGCTGCGCAAGATGGCGAGGTGCCCGCCGACGGACTGAGCGTAGTAGCCGACCGTGCTGCAGCCGCTGGTCAGGCACACGGCTGCAGCGGCGAGCGCGCCAATGCCGAGCACGCTGGCAACGCTCGCTCCGGCCATCGGCCAAAACCTCCGGCGCTTCACGCCGAGGTGGTGGCCGGCGTTGGCGGCAGCGGCTCGACTTCCACCAGGCAATCGTAGAAGGCGGGCGCCCGGCCGATGTCGGTCAGGTGCTGGTGGGTGAGCTCATTGACGTTGGTTCCAGCCAGGCCGAGCTTGCGCCACCAAATGCCAAGGCCGTTGACGACGCCGGGCCGCGCGCGATCGGTCAGCTGCGCTTCACACACATAGCTGCCGCGGTCATTGAAAACACGCACGCGCTGGCCACTCGTCAAGCCGCGCGCCGCAGCATCGACCGGGTGAATTTCGACCAGCGGCCGGCCTTCAATTGCACGCAGGCTCTTGACGTTGACGAAGCTCGAATTGAGGAAGTTGCGCGCCGGCGGCGAAATCATCGCGAGCGGAAAGCGCGCCGCGAGTTCGGGCGTGCTGGCCACGGCTTCGTGGTTGGGCACATGGTCGGGCAGGCCGTGCGCTTTCGAATCGATGATGCAGCGGCCATCGGGCGTGGGGAAGCCACCTTCGGCAAACGGCGCATCGGGCAGCGGGAGAGTCACCCAGCCGCGGGCGCGCAGGTCGTCGAAGCGGATCGGGGCCTTGAAGGCAATGCGCGCCATCGCCTCATCGCTGTCAGCGAAGCAGGGCTCGTCAAACCCCATGCACGCCGCCAGCGCGCGAAAGATCTGCGTGTTGGGCCAGGCTTCGCCGAGCGGCGCGATCGCCGGCTCGTTGATGAGCACATCGGTGTGGCCGTAGCTCGTGTGGAGATCGAGGTGTTCGAGCTGGGTGGTGGCGGGCAGCACGTAGTCAGCGTGGTCGGCGGTGTCGGTCAAGAAGTGCTCGAGCACCACGGTGAAGAGATCCTCGCGCATGAAGCCGCGCACCACTTTGGGCGACTCGGGCGCCACCGCCACCGGGTTGCTGTTGTAGACGATCAAGGCTTCGATCTTCGGGCCGAATGCGGGCGAAGACTCGCGCAGCAAGTCATCTCCGATCGTGCTCATGTTGATCAGGCGGGGCCGGCGGCCAGCGAGCAAGTCAGGCCGCTGCAAGGCCGCAGCATCCACGAACGGCTTGAACGCACCCGAGCTTGACAAAAGCAACCCACCGGCGCGGTGCCGCCACGCCCCGGTGAGGCACGGCAGCAAGGCGATCAACCTCACCGCGTTGCCGCCGCCTCGCACGCGCTGCATGCCGTAGTTGAGGCGAATGGCGGCCAGCTTCGTGGTCCCGTAGGCGCGTGCAAGGCCGCGCACTTCGTCGGCGGTGATGCCGCATGTTGCTGCCACGCGCTCGGGCGGCCATTGCAGCGCGCGCTCGCGCAGCAGCGGCCAGCCGGCTTCGTCGACATAACGGGCGATGTAGTCGTGATCGAGCCAGTCGTTGACGATCAACTCGTGCATCAACCCGAGCGCAAGCGCGCCGTCGGTGCCGGGCATCAGCGCGATGTGCTGGTGGCACTTCTCGGCCGTTTCGGTACGGCGCGGGTCGATGCAGATCAGCTTGGCGCCGGCGCGTTTGGCGGATTGTGCAGTGGTCCAGAAATGCAGGTTCGAGGCGATCGAGTTGCTGCCCCAGATCACGATCAACTTGCTTTCGGCAAAGCACTGCGTGCGCATGCCAAGCTTGGCGCCGTAGGTTGCGATCAGGGCATCGCCGCCGGCGCTGGAGCAAATCGTACGGTCGAGCCGCGAGGCGCCGATGCGGTGGAAAAATCGCGCGGCCATGCTCTCACCTTGCAGCAAGCCCATCGTGCCGGCGTAGCTGTAGGGCACGATGGCCTCGGCGTCACGTGCAGCGATCGCGGTCAAGCGTGCGGCGATGTCGGCGAGCGCCTCGTCCCACGTCACGCGGACGAACTCGCCGCTGCCTTTCGGGCCAACGCGCCTGAGCGGATGCAGCACACGCTCGTCGTGGTAGGTGCGCTCGGGGTAGCGCGAAACCTTGGTGCAGAGCGACCCATGCGTTGGCGGATGATCCGGATCGCCTTGCACCTTCACCGCGCGGCCACCTTCTACGGTGACGCGCAGCGCGCAAGTGTCTGGGCAATCGTGAGGGCAAGCGGCGCGAACGAAGGTCGTGGTGCTCATCGCCGCACTATGTCACAGGGCGGCTTTCAGCCAGCCGGTGCTGCGCGCCCTGCGGCACCCGTCAAGTGCCGAGCGGTTGACAAGCGCGCAGTGGCTCCACGGCATGCCGTCAGCAGGCCTGGCGCTGGCAAGTAAACTGCCTCGGCACCCGCACCACCCCTGTTTCGGCCGGACCTGTGCGACCCGCTCGCGCCCCGTGCCGTGGAGCCAGAGCCATGCAACTCATCGAATCCATCCTCGCCGATGCCGCGGCCATCACGGCTGTGCGGCGCGATATTCACGCCCATCCCGAGCTTTGCTTTCAAGAGCAGCGCACGGCCGACGTGATCGCCAAGCAACTCACCGATTGGGACATCCCGATCCACCGTGGCTTGGGGCAGACCGGCATCGTTGCGATCCTGAAAAACGGCACGAGTGCCCGCGCCGTTGGCCTGCGTGCCGACATCGACGCGCTGCCGATGACCGAGCACAACACCTTCGCGCATGCGAGCGTTCACCCCGGCAAGATGCACGCTTGTGGGCACGACGGCCACACCGCGATGCTGCTCGCCGCGGCCAAGCACTTGAGCAAACACCGGAACTACGACGGCACCGTCTACCTGATCTTCCAACCCGCCGAAGAAGGCGGTGGCGGCGCGCGAGAGATGATCAAAGACGGCTTGTTCGACAAGTTTCCGATGGAGGCGATCTTTGGCGCGCACAACTGGCCGGGCATGGCGGTCGGCCAGTTCGCCCTCAAGCCCGGCCCGGCGTTTGCGAGCAGCAACGAGTTCAAGATCATCATCCGCGGCAAGGGCTCGCATGCGGCCATGCCGCATTTGGGGCTCGATCCGGTGCCGGTGGCGTGCCAGTTGGTGCAGGGCTTTCAGACGATCATCACGCGCAACAAACGGCCGATCGATGCCGGCGTGATCTCTGTGACGATGATCCATGCCGGCGAAGCGACCAACGTCGTGCCTGACAGCGTGGTCATCGAAGGCACGGTGCGAACTTTCACGCTCGAGGTGCTCGATTTGATCGAGCAGCGCATGAAGGCGATCACCGAGCACACCTGCGCGGCGTTTGAATGCACGGCCGAATTTGAGTTCAGGCGCAACTACCCGCCCACGATCAACCATCCGGCCGAAACCGAGTTTGCGCGGCAAGTGATGGGCGAGCTCGTCGGCCCCGAGAACGTGCAGGCATTCGAGCCGACGATGGGTGCCGAGGACTTCAGCTTCTTTTTGCAGAAGCTCCCGGGCTGCTACTTCTTGATCGGCAATGGCGACGGCAGCCACCGCGAAGGCGGCCACGGCATGGGGCCTTGCATGCTGCACAACCCCAGCTATGACTTCAATGACGACCTGATCCCGCTCGGCGCCACGCTCTGGGTCAACTTGGCCGAGAAGTGGCTGGCGACGGCCCGTTGATGCTGGCGATGCGATGAACGCCAGCAAGCACTTCTCGCAGTCGTACGCCGAGGCGCGCGAGAAGTTCGTCGCTGCGGCCGAAGCTGCGAAGCTCGACGTACAGAACCACATCCACCCGATGCTCGGCCGCGAGGGCGAGCCCCTCGCGATGGACGTGGTGCGCGACGGCCCGAAAGACGCTCGTGCACTGCTTCTCATCAGCAGCGCCTGCCACGGTGTTGAAGGCTACTGCGGCTCGGGCGTGCAAACGCTGCTGCTGCACGACACCGCATGGCGCGAGGCCGTGCGCGCGGCCGGTGTGGCGGTGCTCTACATCCACGCGCTCAACCCCTACGGCTTCTCGTGGTGGCGACGCACGACGCACGAGAACGTCGACCTGAACCGGAACTTCCACGATTTCAACCAACCGTTGCCGGCCAACCCCGGCTACGACGAGTTGGCCGCGGCGCTGGTGCCGGCCACCTGGCCGCCTTCAGCCGAGGCCGACGCGGTAATGCAGCGCTTCTTGCAAGCGCATGGCGCAGCAGCTTTGCAGGCCGCCATCTCGGGCGGGCAATACGACCACCCGCAGGGCCTGTTCTACGGGGGGCGCAACCCGACGTGGAGCCATGTCACGCTGCGCCATGTGCTGCGTGAGCACGCCACGCGTTGCACGCGGCTGGGTTGGATCGATCTGCACACCGGCCTCGGCCCAAGCGGCGTGGGCGAGCGCATCTTTGCCTGCCGCGACGACGACGCGGCGCTGCGGCGCGCGCGTGCGTGGTGGGGCGAGCAGGTCACGAGCATCTATGACGGCAGCTCAAGCTCTGCCAAGCTTCGTGGCCTGATGTGGGAAGTTGCTTACGAGGAGTGTGCGCAAGCCGAATACACCGGCATGGCGCTCGAATTCGGCACGCTGCCGCTCATGGAGATGATGACTGCGCTGCGCGCCGACCAGTGGGCCGAAACGCACCCCGAAGCGCCGGCCGCGCAGCTCGCCACCATCAAGCGCCAGACGCGCGATGCGTTCTACACCGACACCGACGAGTGGAAGAAGCGCATTGCCGAGCAGGCGCTCGACGCCGCGCTGGGCGCTGCGCGCGGACTCGCCGCGCGCTGACTTCAGACGGCTTTGCTGCGGCGCGCGACAAGCCCAAGTGCACCAAGGCCGGCGAGCATCAAAGCGTAGGTTTCGGGTTCCGGGACCGGCGAGGTGGTGAACGACACTTTGTCGAGCGAGCCGCCAACGCTGTCGCTCCTGCCGATGGCGCTGAACGTCAGGGCGGCATTGCCGTCGAAATTGACGAGTGCGGAATAGTGCTGCCAGTTGTTCACGCTGCCACCGGCGGTTGTCTCCAGCACATTCAAAGGTGCGCCACCGTCAAGCGCGACCGACAGGCCGTTGGAGCCTGCGGCAACATCTGGGCGGGCCGAGTACCAGAAGCTCAGAACGTATTGGCCGGCGGTGCCGGTCAACATCTGGGTCATCGCGCTGTTGCGGTAGGTGTCGAGCTCAACAAAGTTGACGCCGTCGAACGCGGTGCCGGCAACGTCGTTGCGCAGTTCGATGTTGGGCGCGCCGCTCCAGCTGGCCAGGTTGCTGTAGATGTTCCAAGTGCCAGCGCTCTGAACGTTGGCTTCAAAGCTGCCGTTCTGAACGAGGTCGGCTGCAGAGGCTGCGAAAGGAGCTGCAATCAGGAGGGCGAGAGCGAGTTTCTTCATGTCAAGTGCTGTCCGTCAAAAGCTGCTGTTCAGGAATTGAACCAGCGGTAACGAACTATGTTTCGGGCACCACTTGCAACGCACCCCGCGCTCCGGGGGGCTCAAGGCCTGCGCATCTGTCCCACGTGACTTGTGCACGTGACATTCTTTGCAACCGACAAAAACACGCTGAAATCGAGCGGCGAAATCAGCCTTGGTGGCCAGCCGCGAACGCGCCCTTCGAGCGCGTTTTCGGCGCGCTGTTTTCGGTCACCGGGTCAACGCTGGCCTGGCTCACAACAGGCCACGCGCGCGCGCCGCGGCTTCGCACTGCGCAGCGCTCTCGAAATGCAAGGCCTGCCAGCCCGCGCCGCGCGCAGCCTCGACGTTGCGGGCCATGTCGTCGATGAACAAGGTGTCGCCCGGTTCGATGCCGAAGGCGGCCTGCGCATGCGCGAAGATCGCCGCCTCCGGCTTGATGAGCTTGACGCGCGCCGAAAAAATGCCGGCCTTGAACAAGCCGATGATGGGGTGCGTGGCTTCCAGGTGATCGGCATATGGCGCCGGCATGTTCGAGAGGAAGTAGAGCGAGTGGCCGCGGGCAAGCAGCGCGTGCAGCAGCGCCACGGTGGCCGCGATCGGCTGCAGCTCGTGCGGCACCTGGGCGATGACGCGCAACACGTCGCCGAGCGGCAGCCCGGTGCGCACGGCGATGGCCTCAGCAAGCCGCGCGGGCTCGATGGTGCCGCGGTCGAATTCGCCCCATGCGCCGCCAAAGCCCTCGAAGAAGTTGTCCACCAACTCATTTGTCGCGGCCTGATTCGGCGCGTAAGCCGGCAGCAGCCGGGCCATGAATTCGTGCGGGTGCCAGGTGAACAACACGCCGCCAAAGTCGAAAACGATGTTCATGCAGCGGCCGCCCTCAGCCGCGCAGCCGCGCCATCAGGCCCGCGGTGGAGGCGTCCAGCCCGCTCACATCGCCGGAGCCGAGGCGCGGCAGCAAGTCATTGCACAGCGCTTTGCCGAGCTCCACGCCCCACTGGTCGAAGCTGTTGATGCCCCACACCGCGCCGCTGGTGAAGACGCGGTGCTCGTACATCGCGATCAACGCGCCGAGCGAGCGTGGCGTGAGCATATCGAGCACGAGCGTGGTGCTCGGGCGGTTGCCGGGGAAGGTGCGGTGCCGGGCGAGCGTCTGCGGGTCGAGGTCTTTGGACGCGGTGGGCGCGCGCTCGGCTTGTGCGTCGGCAGTGCTCTTGCCAAGCATCAGCGCCTGCGCCTGCGCCAAGCCGTTGGCGAGAAGCATGGTGTGCTGGTCGGTGAGCGGATGCGTGGCGTGCTTGACGAGGATGAACTCGACCGGAATCACGTCGGTGCCTTGGTGCAGCATCTGGAAGTAGGCATGCTGACCATTGGTGCCGGGCTCGCCCCACACGACTGGGCTGGTGCCGTACGGTAGCCGTTCACCGGCCAGATCGACCTGCTTGCCGTTGCTCTCCATCTCGAGCTGCTGCATGTAGGCCGGCAGGCGCTTCAAGCCTTGGTGATAAGGCGCCATGCTGCGGCTGGTGAAGCCGTGAAAGTTGCGATACCAGACATCGATCAAACCGAGCAGCATCGGCAGGTTCTTCGGTGCGGGTGTGTGGGCGAAGTGGTCGTCCATCGCGTGGGCGCCGGCGAGGAACGCACGGAAGTGCTCAGCGCCGATGGCCAGCGCCACCGGCAAGCCGATCGCCGACCAGATCGAATACCGCCCGCCGACCCAATCCCAAAAGCCGAAGGTGGTGGTGATGCCAAAGGCAGCGGCAGCTTCGACGTTGGTGGTGGTGGCCACGAAGTGCTTGGCAACGTCGACGCCGCCTTGCGCATGGAACCAAGCTTTCGCGGCATGCGCGTTGGCCATCGTCTCCTGCGTGGTGAAGGTCTTGCTGGCGATGATGAAGAGCGTCTCGGCGGGCTTGAGCTTGCGCAGCACCGGCGTGATGTCGTGGCCGTCGACGTTGGAGACGAAGTGGAAGGTGAGCCCTGGGTGCACGAAGGCGTCAAGCGCCGGCACCGCCATCTGCGGGCCGAGGTCGCTGCCGCCGATGCCGATGTTGACGATGTGGCGGATGCCGCTCGTGGCCGTATCTCGCACGGTCTCGACATAGCCGAGCATGGCCTCGAGGATGCGCTGAACGTCGTCGCTGTAGGGTGCAGTGCCTCTCGGCGCGCGCAGGGCCGTGTGGAGCACCGAGCGGCCTTCGGTGGTGTTGATCGGGTCGCCGCGGAACATCGCATCGCGCCGCGCTTCCACGCCGGTCTCGCGGGCGAGGTCGAGCAAGAAGTGCAGCGTGGCGGTGTCGATCAGGTTCTTCGACAGATCGGCAAACACCTCGGGCGCCTCGATGCACAGGTTGTCAAACCGACCGAGATCGCGGGCGAAGGCATCGCGCAGATCGAAGCCTCTGCCGTGCGCCTCAAAGTGGCCATGCAGTGCAGCCCAGGCCTCGGTTTTGTCGCAGCGCAATGCGTTCATGCCAACTCCCCAATCAACTTGTCGAGCTTGCCAGCATCGACTGCGAAAGCGCGTATGCCTTCGGCGAGCTTGTCGCTGGCCATGGCGTCGTCGTTGAGGGCATAGCGAAAGCTTGCTTCGTTGAAGCTCACCGCGTGCACTGGCGCATCAGCAGCTTTGGCCGGATCGAGCGCGCGGGCGAGCGGCGCCTCGGCGGCCTGCAATTGCGCGAGCAGTTCGGGGCTGATCGTCAGCAGGTCGCAACCCGCCAGCGCGACGATCTGGCCGATGTTGCGAAAACTCGCACCCATGACCTCGGTCTGGATGCCGAACTTCTTGTAGTAGGTGTAGATGTGGGAGACTGACTTAACACCCGGGTCATTCGCAGCCGCATGGGCCGCGTCATCCCATGCGCTGCCGGCCGACTTTTTGTACCAGTCGTAGATGCGGCCAACGAAGGGCGAGATCAACGTGGCACCGGCTTCGCCAGCAGCCACGGCCTGGCAGAAGGCGAAGAGCAGCGTGAGGTTGCAATGAATGCCTTCATGCTCAAGGATGCGCGCGGCCTGAATGCCCTCCCAAGTTGAAGCTGCTTTGATCAACACACGCTCACGGCCGATGCCTGCAGCCTCGTACAACGCAATCAAATGATGGGCCCGGGCGACGGTTGCGGCCGTGTCGAAACTCAAGCGCGCATCAACCTCGGTCGACACGCGGCCGGGCACGACCTTCAAGATTTCGAGGCCGAAGCGCACCAGAACTTGATCGACGATTTCGGCCAGCGGCTTGGCTCGGTGCTCGGCCACCGTGGCCGCAAGCAGCGGCGCGTAATCAGGCTGCTGCACGGCCTTGAGGATGAGCGAGGGATTGGTGGTGGCGTCGCGCGGCGCGAACTGCGCCAGTTGCTTGAAGTTACCGGTGTCGGCGACCACGGTGGTGAACTGTTTGAGCTGGTCGAGCTGGTTCATGGCGTGTGCCCTTTTTGCGGCTGAAGCTCCGAATTAGACCGCGATCCGGCGCCGATCTCGCAAACGCGGCTTCAAGTTGTTTTCCACCCGTAACCCTGGGCGCGCGCGGCCCACGCCGAGCGGCCCCAACCATCGTGGCGAAAGCCTGCTCACAAGCGCTGCAATTGACCCTCGCAAGAAACTTCGGCATCATCGCGCGTGAAACTTAGTTACATCCCGAAGCAACTACTTCAGGCGCACCAGCGAGACCCAACATGTCCTTCGACCTCGTCCTCTTCGGTGGCACCGGCGACCTCACCTGGCGCAAGCTGATGCCCGCGTTGTTTCAGGCCTTTCGCCACGGCAAACTGCCTGCCGGCGGCCGCATCATCGCGGTGGCGCGCGACGAGCGCAGCGACGACCAATACCGCAGCTTCATCAAAGAGCGCTTTGTGGAGGTCGAGAGTGCCAAGCGCCCGAGCGATGACGAGTTTGCGCGCTTTGCTGAAATGCTCCATTACCGGCGCATGGATTTGTCGCGCCCGAGCGATTACGCCGGCCTGAAGACCATGATCGACGAGCGCGGCGCCGACACCGTGGTGCTCTTCCTTGCCACCAGCCCGCACCTCTTCCCGCAGATCTGCGCACAGCTCGGCGCAGTGGGTCTCAATGGCCCAAATGTGCGCGTGGTGCTCGAAAAGCCGCTCGGCCACGACTTGGCGAGTGCGCAAGAGATCAACCGCGCGGTGAGTGCGTCGTTCTGCGAAGAGCAGGCCTTGCGCATCGATCATTACCTTGGCAAAGCAGCGGTGCAAAACCTCTCGGCGCTGCGTTTTGGCAACGTGCTGTTCGAGCCGCTCTGGCGGCGCGAGAGCATTGCCAACATCCAGATCACGCTGGCTGAAAACATAGGCGTTGGCACGCGCGGCGACTTCTACGACCGCACCGGCGCGCTGCGCGACATGATCCAAAACCACGCGCTGCAGCTGCTGACGATGGTGGCCATGGAGCCGCCCGCCAGCAACGATGCCAACGCGATCCGTGACGAGAAGCTGAAGGTGCTCAAGTCGCTCAAGCCCTTCACCGAAGAATCGGTCGCGCGCGATGTGGTGCGCGGCCAGTACCGCGCCGGCAATTCCGAAGGGCAGAAAGTCCTGGGCTACCTCGAGGAAGACAAAGTGCCCTCGGGCAGCCAGTGTGAAACCTTCGTGGCGCTGCGCACCGAAGTGCAAAACTGGCGCTGGGCGGGCGTGCCGTTCTACCTGCGCACGGGCAAGCGGCTGGCGGCGCGCGATGCGCAGATCGTCGTCAACTTTCGGCCTACGCCGCACACCATCTTCCCGGGCGTGAACCGCGCGAACAAGCTTGTCATCAAGCTGCAGCCGGAAGACGGCTTGGAGCTGCACCTGCAAGCGGCCAAGGGCTCATCGCAAAGCGAAGCACTCGCGCCGGTCTTCCTGGACCTCGACTTTGACAAAGCCTTTGCGAGCGACCGCATCGGCGCCTACGAGCGCCTGCTGATGGACGCCATCGCCGGGCGCCTGAACCTCTTCGTGCGCAGCGATGAGCAGGAGCAGGCGTGGCGCTGGGTCGAGCCCGTGCTCGATGCTTGGCGGCGTGACACGACCGGGCCGCGCGCCTATGCCGCAGGCACTTGGGGCCCGGCGGCGGCCAGCGCGTTGGTGGCGCGCGATGGCTTCGCTTGGTCTGAAGAGCAATAGGCGCGCGGCACGAGGCACGAAGCAATAGGCAATAGGCGATAAGCAAGAGGCTCCAGTGCTCGACCGCATCCGCGCTTCAATCCCCGCGCTGCCGCCCGCTGAGCAGCGCGTGGCCAAGCTCGTGTTGCTCGACCCGCGCACCTTCACCAGCCTGCCGGTGACGCAGCTCGCCGACCGCGCGCACGTCAGCAAGCCGACGGTGGTGCGTTTTTGCCGCAGCGTGGGCTATGACGGCCTGGCCGACTTCAAACGCAAGTTGGCCGGCAGCGTGAATGAAGGCGTGCCGTTTGTGCACCGCGCGGTCGACGAAGACGACAAAGCCGGCGACATCGTCGTCAAGGTGATCGACAACGCGGTCAGCGCGCTGCTGAAGTACCGAAATGATGCAACCGACCACGCTTTCGAGCGCGCGATCGTCGCGCTCACCGAAGCCGGCAGCCAAGGCCGGCGGATCGAGTTTTACGGCGTCGGCAACTCGGGCATCGTGGCGCAAGACGCCCAGCACAAGTTCTTTCGGCTCGGCGTCTCGACAGCTGCCGTGAGCGACGGCCACATTCAAGTGATGAGCGCCACGATGCTGCAGCCCGGCGATTGCGCCGTGGTCATCAGCAACTCCGGCCACAGCCGCGATTTGATCGACGTGGCCGAGATCGCGCGCAAAAAAGGCGCGACCACCATCGTCATCACCGCCAGCGGCTCGGTGCTGGCGCAAGCCACGCAAAGCAACGGCCAGATCCTGCTGGCAGTCGATCACCCGGAAGACTACGACCGCTACAGCCCGATGGTGTCGCGATTGCTGCACCTCATCGTGATCGACATCCTGACCACCGCCGTCGCCCTGCGCCTGCCCGGCGAACTGCGGCCGATGCTGCAAGAGATCAAGAAAAACCTGCGCGCTCGGCGCTATGCGCCACCGCTCGGCCGAAGCACTCAAGAGTGACCCAGCCCAGCGAGCAGCAGGGATCGCGGAATTCATTTGCCGCCATCAGATGAACCACTACAAACTCGACTCACGCAAGCAACATCCTTCGCAAAACTCGACTCAAAGACCAAAGTTGACTCACTTATTCTGAGAAATATCCGCTTTACCTCAGAAAAACCGTGTCATTTCGAGAACGTGAACTATTATTGAGTTGAGACGCGATCGATTTGGATCGCGCTTTTGTCTCGCAGCCCGAGACACCCCCGCGACCAGGGAGAAAGCGCCATGACGACTTCGACTCGTGCAACCACAGTGGCTGTGATCGGCGCCGGCATTGCCGGCTCAGCATGCGCCGACGGCTTGCAGCGCGCCGGCTGCGAAGTCACGGTGTTCGACAAATCGCGCGGCCCAGGCGGCCGAATGGCGACGCGGCACATGCGCTGGACCGATGCCGAAGGCACCGAGCAGTCGAGCGACTTCGATCACGGCGCCCAGCACTTCAGCGCCAGCACGCCGCGCTTTCGCGCGCTGATGGCCCGTGCTGAAGCGGCCGGGGTCGTGTCGCGCTGGCAACCGCGCGTGCATGCGCGCTGGCCAGCGCCGATGGTGCAACACAGCTTTGTTGCCACGCCAACCATGCCGGCACTCTGCCGCCACTTGCTGAAGAGCGTGAGCCTTCGCGTCGGCGCGGCGGTGCAGCGTTTGTACCGGCAGAGCGATGGCTGGCACCTCGTGATCGCCGATGGCGAGGTGCGCGGCCCGTTTGATCAAGTGATGCTCGCCATGCCCCCAGCACAAGCAGCGCTCTTGCTCGCCGGCCATCACGACGAGTGGGCCGATGCATTGGCCACCGTGCCCATGCAACCCTGCTGGACGCTGATGGCGATCACCAACGACGTCGATTGGCCCTGGGACGCCGCCGAGCCCGACCGCGGCGCGCTCGGCTGGGTCGCCCGCAACGAGCGCAAGCCTGGCCGCTCGGCGCGGCTCGGCTTGGCGCACTGGGTTGCCCACGCCACACCGGCCTGGACCGCCGCTCACCTCGAAGAAGACCCGCTGCAAGTGCGAGACGCGCTCTGCGTGGCCCTGGCCAAGCTGCTGCCGCAGCAGGCCATCGATTGGCACCAGACCGCCGTCCATCGCTGGCGCTATGCCCTGCCGCAAGAGCCACCGGCCGACCAGCGCGAATGCTGGTGGGACGCAGAGCACGGCCTTGGCGTCTGCGGCGATTTCTTCGGCGCAGGCCAGGTTGAGGCCGCATGGCGCTCGGGCGACGAACTCGCCGACACGATGGCAGCGTCGCTCGAAGAAAGCGACTTGGCGCTCGTCACCAGCTGAGCGCTGCCGACCTTGCGGTGGGCGCTCCTTGGTGTTCCTTGGTGCTACCAATTCGCGTTGACGTCAAGAAGCATGAAGTTGTCAGCTTCGGCGCACTTTGTTCCAGGGCCGTGATTCGCCGCGCCGGTCGCTTGCGCTGATCACTCGACCGTCGACTTTGGCCTACAGCGGGCTACGCCCTGGGCCGACCCCAGCAAATCAAGCCTCGCGCCATGCTTGGTTCGCCTTTTGCGTATTGGCCGATCAAATTCACACCGACTGACGGAGACAGCGCTCATGAAGACTCCCTCCCGAACGATCACGTCTCGCCGCATCGCCGGCCTTTGTTCTTTGTTGACGGCCGGCGTGTTGGCCGGCTTGGCAGGCCAAGCGATCGGCCAAGAAACCGATCAACAGTACTGCGAGCGGCAAGAAGGCCCGGCGAAAACCGCATGCTTGCGCGATTTGCAAAGCGCCACCACCAAACCAGCCGCGCCGGCAGCGCCCTCCCCGACTGCTGCGCCAGCAGCAACCGGGACACCCGCTGCTGCACCAAGCGGCGACGCGCCTTACAAAGTGGTTGATGGCAACCATGTCGACCCGCAAACCCTCAAAGGCTTTCAGACCTGGCGCGCAGCGGCTTGCGACCGTTGCCACGGCCCGAACCAAGAAGGCTTGGTCGGCCCGTCGCTGGTCAACAGCTTGAAGACGCTCACCAAGGCGGAGTTCGTCACCACCGTGACCAACGGCCGCTTGGAAAAAGGCATGCCGAGCTTTTCAACCAACACACAGGTCACGTCGAACATCGACAACCTGTACGCCTACCTCAAAGGCCGATCTGACGGCGCGATCACCAAATCGCGCGTCGAGCCGATCTCGCAGTAAGCGCCGCGCTCAGCGGCTCGCGCAGCGCCGCATTCAACGCCGCGCCAGAACCGGTGCCAGCGCAACGCCCGTGTGGCTGGCCTTCACCCGCACCAAGCCTTCCGGCGTGGCTGACGCCACCACCGCACCACCGTTGACGCCGCCCTCCGGCCCGAGGTCGATCACCCAATCGGCCTCGGCAATCACATCAAGGTCATGCTCGATGACGATCACGCTGTGGCCGCCATCAACGAGCCGGTGCAGCACACGGATCAGCCGCTCCACATCCGCCATGTGCAGGCCGACGGTCGGCTCATCGAGCACATAAAGCGTGTGCGGCGCCTTAACGCCGCGCCGCGTGACGTCATCACGCACTTTGCTCAGCTCGGTGACGAGCTTGATGCGCTGCGCCTCGCCGCCCGAGAGCGTGGGTGACGGTTGGCCGAGCGTCAAGTAGCCGAGGCCGACGTCGTTCAGCAGCTGCAGCGGGTGCGAGATGTTTGGCATCGAGCCGAAGAACTCGACCGCTTCTTCCACCTCCATCGTCAACACATCACCGATGTTCTTGCCGCGCCATGTGACGGCCAATGTCTCGGGGTTGAAGCGCTGGCCGCGGCACACGTCGCACGGCACCTTCACGTCGGGCAAGAAGCTCATCGCAATCGTGCGCACGCCTTGGCCTTCACATGCGGGGCAACGGCCCTCGCCGGTGTTGAAGCTGAAGCGGTTCGGCGCGTAGCCGCGGGCGCGGGATTCGAGCGTGTCGGCAAAGAGCTTTCTGATCGTGTCCCAGAAGCCGATGTAGGTGGCCGGGCAGGAGCGCGGCGTCTTGCCGATCGGCGTTTGATCGACTTCGAGCACACGGTCGATGAAGCCCCAGCCGGCGATGTTCTCGCAGCCTTGCCAGTTCGGCTTGGCGCCGCGGCTGTTGATGAACTGCAGGTTGGCGAGCAACACGTCGCGCGCCAGCGTTGATTTGCCGGAGCCGCTGACGCCGGTGACCGCCACCAGCCGCTTCAGCGGCACATCGACCGTCAGCTCGCGCAAGTTGTGCAGCGAGGCGTTGTGAACCGTCAGCAAACGGTTCGATTCGCCCTCGCGGCGCACCGTGTCCGCCGTGACCTTCTCGATCTCGCGCCGCGCCTGCAGTGGGTGGATCATCGGATGAGCGAGGAAGCGACCCGTGACCGACGCCGCATTCGCCGAGACGCTCGCCACCGTGCCCTCGGCCACCAACGACCCGCCGCGTTTGCCGGCGCCAGGGCCGATGTCGATGATGTGATCGGCCCGGCGAATGGTGTCTTCATCGTGCTCAACGACGACCAGCGTGTTGCCCTTCTCGCCGAGCTTGTGGAGCGCGTCGAGCAAGATGCGGTTGTCGCGCGGGTGCAGGCCGATGGTCGGCTCGTCGAGCACATAGCAAACGCCTTGCAGGTTGCTGCCGAGCTGGGCTGCGAGCCGGATGCGCTGGGCTTCGCCGCCCGAGAGCGTGGGCGCCGCGCGGTCGAGCGTCAAATAGCCGAGGCCGACTTCCTCCAAGAACTCCAGGCGGCTCTTGATCTCGGTGATGACGTCGCGTGCGATCTCGCTGTCTCGGGCATTGAAGTGGCCGGCGAGCGTCAATGACTCGACCCAGCGCCGCGCATCGCCCACCGACCACTGCGCAATCCACGCGATCGAATGTCCGTCAAACGTGACGGCGCGCGCTGTGGGGTTCAGCCGCGTGCCAGCGCATTCGGGGCAAGGCTCGTCGATGACGCCTTCGACCTCCTGCTCTTCCGACGGAAAGCTTTGCTCCTGGCCGCGGTTGTCGTCATCGCGCACCGAGTCGTCATAGGCCTTGCGCTGCTCGCGTGTGAGTGCGAGGCCGGTGCCGACGCAGGTCTTGCACCAGCCGTGCTTGCTGTTGTAGCTGAAGAGCCGCGGGTCGAGCTCGGCATAGCTGGTGCCGCAGGTCGGGCAGGCGCGCTTGGTCGAGAACACCTTGACCGTGCCGATGTGGGCGGTGGAGCCGCCGGCGAGCATCGCGCCTTGCAGGCCATCGAGCGGCGCGAGCAAGTGCATCACGCCTTTGCCGAGCACGATCGCGCGGCCGAGCAAATCGCGCAGCTCGGCTTCGTTCGCCGCGCTGATGACGATGTCGCCCACCGGCAATTCAAGCGTGTGCTCCTTGAAGCGATCAAGCCGCGGCCAAGGGTCGACTGGGAGAAATTCGCCGTCGACGCGCAGGTGCGTGTGGCCGCGCGACTTGGCCCACTTCGCCAGATCGGTATAGACACCTTTGCGCGCAATCACCAACGGTGCAAGCAGGCCCACGTGCTGGCCCTTGTGATCGCGCAGCAATTGCGCCGCGATGCTCTCCGGGCTTTGCGGCTTGACCGGCGAGCCATCGAGCGTGCAATGCTGCAGCCCAAGCTTGACGTAGAGCAGCCGCAAGAAGTGCCAGACCTCGGTCGTGGTGGCCACCGTGCTCTTGCGGCCACCGCGCGAAAGGCGCTGCTCGATCGCCACCGTCGGCGGGATGCCGTAGACCGCATCGACCTCCGGCCGCCCCGCCGGCTGCACGATGCTGCGCGCATAAGCGTTGAGCGATTCGAGGTAGCGGCGCTGGCCTTCGTTGAACAAGATGTCGAACGCGAGCGTGCTCTTGCCCGAACCCGAAACACCCGTGACCACCGTGAACTGCCCACGCGGAATGCTCACATCGAGCGACTTCAGGTTGTGCTCGCGCGCATTGACGATGCGGATCGAGTTGGCGCCCTCACCCGCTGCCAAAGCGCTGGGCTCGGGGCGCGCGCTGTGCAGCGCGAGCGGCAGCCGCTCGCGAACCTCGTGGCTGCCATTCATCGCCAAGTCGTAGTCGCGCAGGGCTTGGCCGGTGTGCGATGTCGGGTGCTGCCTCACCTCCTCCGGCGTGCCGGTGCAAACGACCCAGCCGCCGGCATCGCCGCCTTCGGGGCCGAGGTCGATCAACCAATCCGCCGCGCGAATCACATCGAGGTTGTGCTCGATCACGATCAGCGAATGCCCGGCATCGAGCAGCTTGCGGAACGAGCGCATGAGCTTGGCGATGTCGTCAAAGTGAAGGCCGGTCGTGGGCTCATCGAACATGAAGAGCCGGCCCTTCTTCGCGACGGGCTGGTGGCTTGCCGTCGCCCCTTGCGCGGCTTCGGCGAGGAAGCCGGCGAGCTTCAAGCGCTGCGCCTCGCCGCCCGATAAGGTCGGCACCGGCTGGCCGAGCTTCACGTACTCCAGGCCCACGTCGATGATGGGCTGCAGCACGCGCACGACTTCACGGTCATGTTGGAACAGCTGCACCGCTTCGCTGACGGTCAGCTCGAGCACATCGGCCACGCTCAGTTCACGCGTTAGCTCGCCGGCCAAGCGGCGCTCGATCTTCACTTCGAGCAGCTCGGCCCGGTAGCGCCGGCCGTCGCAATCCGGGCAGCGCAAATACACGTCTGACAAAAACTGCATCTCGACGTGCTCGAAGCCCGAGCCACCGCAGGTCGGGCAGCGCCCGTTGCCGGCGTTGAAGCTGAACATGCCGGCGCCGTAGCCACGCTCTTGCGCAAGCGGCAGCTGCGCAAAGAGCTTGCGGAGTTCGTCAAACGCGCCGACATAACTCGCCGGGTTGGAGCGCGCGGTCTTGCCGATCGGCGATTGATCGACGAAGACGGCATCAGTCAACCACTCGGCGCCGAGCAAAGCGTCGTGTTCGCCCGGCGTTTCGGTCGCCTTGCCGAAGTGGCGTTGCAAAGCGGGGAACAACACGTCTTGCATCAGCGTGCTCTTACCCGAGCCGGACACGCCGGTGACGCAGACGAGGTGATGCAGCGGGAAGGCGACAGTCACGTTTTGCAGGTTGTGATCGCGCGCGCCCTCCAAGATCAGCTTTTTGCTGGCGTCTGTCACTGGCCGCTTCCAACCGAGGCCCACGGTTTTGCGGCCGCCGAGGTAGTCGCCAGTCAGCGTGTCGGCGGTGCGTATGGCCTCCGGCGTGCCGTCGAAGACGATGCTGCCGCCGCGCTCGCCGGGGCCGGGGCCCATGTCGATCAGCCGATCGGCGGCGAGCATCACGGCCGGGTCGTGTTCAACCACGACCAGCGTGTTGCCCGCATCGCGCAGCCGGTGCATGGCCAGCGTGATGCGGTTCATGTCGCGCGGGTGCAGGCCGATGCTGGGCTCATCGAGCACGAACAAGGTGTTGACGAGTGAGGTGCCGAGCGCGGTGGTCAAGTTGATGCGCTGCACTTCACCGCCGCTCAAGGTGCGGCTTTGGCGATCAAGCGTGAGGTAGCCGATGCCGACATCGCACAAGTACTTGAGCCGCGTGCGCACTTCGCCCAGCAAGAGCTTGAGGGCGTCATCGAGCATGGTGCTCGGCAGCGAGAGTTGGTCGAAGAAGCGGCGGATGCGGTCGATCGGCATCAGCATGAGGTCGTGCACGGTGAGCCCCGGCATGGCCTCGAGTTGCTCGCGCGACCACGCCACGCCGCTCGGCATGAAGCGCTTGGCAGGCGCGAGCACGTCGTCGGCATCGGCCTTCGAGCCGAGCCGCCACAGCAAGCTTTCGGTCTTGAGGCGAGCGCCGCCACAGGTGGTGCAAGGCGTGTAGGCGCGGTACTTCGACAAGAGCACGCGGATGTGCATCTTGTAGGCCTTCGACTCCAAATACTCGAAGAATCGCTTGATGCCGTACCACTGCGACTGCCACTTGCCGGTCCAGTTCGGCGAACCGTTGATGACCCAATCGCGCTGCGCGGGTGTGAGGCTGGCCCAGGCGGTGTCACGCGGAATGCCAGCCTCGCCGGCGTATTGCATGAGGTCGTCCTGGTTCTCTTTCCAGGCCGGGGTCTGCAAGGTCTTGATCGCACCCGAGCGCAAGGTTTTGCGCGGGTCCGGAATCACGAGGCCATAGTCGACGCCGATCACCCGGCCGAAGCCGCGGCAGGTTTCACACGCGCCGTAAGCCGAGTTGAACGAGAACAGCGCTGGTTGCGGATCGGCATAGCGCAGATCGCTCTCGGGGCAATGCAGGCCGGTCGAGAAGCGCCACAGCATCGGCTCAGCGCTTTCATCCAACACATAAACATTGACCCGCCCGCTGCCGCGCTTGAGCGCCATCTCGATGGCCTCGACCGCACGCGCCTTCTCGATGCCTTGAATGCGAAAGCGATCGGCGACCACATCGAGCAGCTTGCGTGGCCCGGTCGGCGTGGCCACTTCGCGCTCGGCTTGCACGCGCGTGAAGCCGCTCGCCGAGAGCCACTGCTGAACTTCCTCGGCGCTCGCCGAGGCGGGCAGCTCCACCGGGAAAGTGATCGCGATCCGCGGGTCGCCAGCGGCGGTGCGGCGCATCAGCTCGGCGTGGATCGTCTCGGGCGAGTCGTGTCGCACGGCTTGCGCGGTTTGCTTGTCGAACAGCTCGGCACCGCGCGCGAACAAGAGCTTCAGGTGGTCGTTCAGCTCGGTCATCGTGCCCACGGTCGAGCGTGAGGTGCGCACCGGGTTGGTCTGATCGATGGCGATGGCGGGCGGCACGCCGTCGACCCGGTCGACCGCCGGCCGGTCCATGCGGTCGAGAAACTGGCGCGCGTAGGCGCTGAAGGTCTCCACGTAGCGCCGCTGGCCTTCGGCGTACAGCGTGTTGAACACCAGGCTCGACTTGCCCGAGCCGCTCGGCCCGGTCACGACCGTCATCTCGCCGGTGCGGATGTCGAGGTCCAGGTTCTTGAGGTTGTGCTGACGTGCGCCGCGAATGCGGATGACACCGGTGGACATGCGTTGCTTTCGAGGCTGCGAAAGCAGCGAAGCGGAGCATTCTAGGGATCGGGAGCCGACCTTGCGG
>JAYWGR010000171.1:0-4623 GCA_043778145.1 Rhizobacter sp. | reverse complement strand
GAGACCGCCGCAGCACTGCCCGGCTGAGCACCGGAACCGCTACAGGGTGGGGAAATTTACTCCGGCGGAATTGGGGAAAAGTAGTCCGGTGTTGACAGCGTCTACGACATGCAGCAGGCCAAGGAGGATGGCGCCACAGTGGCCATCTACTACGAGAGCCGGCTGGCCAAGCTGGGGCTGAAGGCAGACGAGCTGGCCACCATCGATGAAGAAGTCGACGAACTGGCGGAAGACGAGGAAGAGAGCCAGCAGGCCAAGCTCAAGAGCCGCTGGGCTGCGCTGGAGAAGGTCGTCGGCGCCGAGCCCCGCATCGCCAGCGTGGCAGCGGACCTGGTGGCGCACTTCAAGGAGCGCGGTAAGGCCCAGACCGGCAAGGCCATGGTGGTGGGCATGAGCCGCGACATCTGTGTCCACCTCTACAACGAGATCATCAAGCTGCGGCCCGACTGGCCCAGTGCCGACCCGGAGCTGGGCGCCATCAAGATCGTCATGACGGGCTCGGCGAGCGACAAGGCGCTGCTGCGCCCGCACATCTACAGCGCCCAGGTCAAAAAACGGTTGGAGAAGCGATTCAAGAAGCCCGATGACCCGCTGCGCATGGTGATCGTGCGCGACATGTGGCTGACTGGGTTCGACGCGCCGTGCGTCCATACGCTCTACATCGACAAGCCGATGAAGGGCCACAACCTCATGCAGGCCATCGCCCGCGTGAACCGGGTGTTCAAAGACAAGCAGGGCGGCCTGGTAGTGGACTACATCGGCATTGCCAACGAACTGAAGTCGGCGCTGAAAGAGTACACCGCCAGCAAGGGCCGGGGCCGGCCCACGGTGGACGCTCACGAGGCCTATAGCGTGTTGGCAGAGAAGCTCGACGCGCTGCGCGGCATGTTGGCCGGAACGAACGGGTACGGCTTCGACTACAGCGGCTTTCTGACCGGTGGCCACAAGACGCTGGCCGGCGCCGCCAATTTCGTATTGGGCATCAAGGACGGCAAGAAGCGCTTTGCCGACCTAGCGCTGGCGATGAGCAAGGCCTTCACGCTCTGCTGCACGCTCGACGAAGCCAAGGCGGTGCGCGAGGAGGTGGCCTTCTTCCAGGCCGTGAAGGTCATCCTGACGAAGCGCGAGATCAGCGCGCAGAAGAAGACCGACGAGCAACGCGAGCTAGCCATCCGACAGATCATCAGCTCGGCCGTGGTGTCGGAGGAGGTGGTCGACATTTTCGATGCCGTGGGCCTGGACAAGCCGAACATTGGCATCCTCGACGATGCCTTCCTCGCCGAAGTGCGCAACCTGCCCGAGCGCAACCTCGCGGTGGAGTTGCTGGAGCGACTGCTCGAAGGCGAGATCAAGTCACGCTTCGCCGGCAACGTGGTCCAGAACAAGAAGTTCTCGGACATGTTGACCGATGTCGTGCAGCGCTACCAGAACCGATCCATCGAAGCAGCGCAGGTGATGGAAGAACTGGTGCAGATGGCCAAGAAGTTCCGCGAGGCGGCTGCGCGCGGCGAGCAACTGGGCCTGAGCGAAGACGAAGTGCGGTTCTACGACGCGCTGGCCAACAACGAATCCGCCGTCCGCGAACTGACCGACGAGACGCTGAAGAAGATCGCCCACGAACTGGCGGAGAACCTGCGCAAGAACCTCACGGTGGATTGGTCGGCGCGCGAGAGTGTGCAGGCCAAGCTGCGGCTGATGGTCAAGCGCATCCTGCGCAAGTACAAGTACCCGCCGGATCAGCAGGATGCGGCGGTGGAGTTGGTGCTGCAGCAGGCCAAGGCGCTGGGCGAGGCCTGGGCCTAGACGCAACAACTCGGGCCGTACCCACTGTGCCCGCGATAGCGGGTCGGACTGCAACGGGCCGGCACGCCGAACAACGCGATCTGGGGTAGGACCTCCCAACGAGAGGGGCGCTGGCATAGAGGCGCGTTGGCCTTGCTTGATCGACGTTCGGTGGCGCGGCTTGATGGCCGCCACTTGTGAATGATAAAGGACGTTATCATTCATGAATGAAGCCCGGTGCACATTTGGTCCGCAATGTTGCCGAAGCCGATGAGCTGGCCGGGCAGAGGGCGTCGGCCACCAAGCTGCAGGCCTGGATCGCCTCGCGGGAGCCCAGTGGCGTGGGGGTGTGGTCCGGCAATGTCTGAAATCGCCGTCGTCATCCGGGGTCGAACCTCGGTGAGCGTTTTCGACGCCCGCGACCAGGTGCCGGCGCTCTACGCGCCCGACGCACCGGCAGCCAAGCGAGCCTTCGAGTTCTTCACCGTCAACATCCGCAATCCGAACACGCGCAAGGCCTACGCGCGGGCAGCGGCCGACTTCGCAACTTGGTGCGAGCTTCACGGCATCGCCGATGTGCGCCAGGTCCAGCCGGTGCATGTGGCGGCCTACATCGAGGGGCTGACGGTCGCGGCACCGTCGATCAAGCAGCGCCTGGCTGCGCTGCGCATGCTGTTCGACTGGCTGGTGATCGGCCAGGTCCTGCCGACGAATCCGGCCAGCTCGGTTCGTGGGCCCCGGCACTCGGTGAAGAAGGGCAAGACGCCGGTGTTGACGGCCGAGGAGGCGAGGGCGCTGCTCGATGCCATCGACACCAGCACGCTTACTGGCCTGCGCGACCGTGCGCTTATCGGGCTGATGGTCTACACCTTCGCGCGCGTTGGGGCAGCAATCAAGATGCGCGTCGAGGATGTCTACATCCAGGGCCGGCGGACCTGGGTGCGGCTGCACGAAAAGGGCGGCAAGCAGCACGAGATGCCATGCCATCACAACCTGGAGGCCTGGCTGCACGAGTACATCGAGGGCGCCCAACTCGTCGGCGCGAAGGGCTATCTGTTCCGGTCTGCCGCCGGCCGCACCGGCCGGCTGTCAGAAACGCCCATGGCTCAGGCCGACGTTTTTAGGATGGTAGGCCGCCGCGCCGAGGCCGTCGACATCCGCACGAGCATCGGCTGCCACAGCTTCCGCGCCACCGGCATCACCGAGTACCTGCGCAACGGCGGCAAGCTGGAGATCGCTCAAGCCATGGCCAACCACGAGTCGGCGCGCACAACTGGGCTGTACGACCGGCGCGGGGACCAGGTGAGCCTGGACGAGGTCGAGCGAATCGTGATTTGAACGCAATCGCACTCACCGCTGCGATGGCGCCGATAACTCCCCGCCGCGCAAACCCAGAAATCCACCGTGTAGCCCACCTGACAACCGCGCTCCATTAGCAAAGTCCACAAACCATGGGAACACGTTTTGGCCGTCGTTCAGCAGATGGCACCTTTGAATATCACGACAGCAAGGATTCCTTGGCTTCAGCCGAGCGCAAGGAAAACAGCGAGGTACGTGCAGATTTTTTTGGTTTTATCGGCTTACTAATTGGTGGGCTATTAAGCTATTTAATGCTTTTGAAGCTAGGCTCTGACTGGCCGAAATGGCTTCGCTTTGGCCTTGTGATTTTTGGGGCCGTAAGCTCGTCCTACATATTGGCCAAGCTTGCAGATTTATTATGGGCCGTCTTGCTAAGCTTGGCCCTAATCGGAATTGTTTATGGGTTGGGTTCGCTAATTTGGAAGGTTGTTTGACAAATGCCCTGCTCGACCGAAGAAACCCAAACGCTTGTTGTGCATTGGCGTAAGCAGTGACCATCAAAAGTGATCTTGCGCGCGTGACCTTGCCTGCTGGGATTTCATCTGAGCAGCTGGCTTTGGCTCTTGGGCTGGTCGTTTTGATGGCTATATTTTTTCTCCGTCGACCGATTTTTCAGCTGGTGAAGTTACTTTTCAAAGTAGTTTTCACGTTCGCTTTTTTGGTCGCGATCCTCAGCGGCATGGTTTTGATCTACAACCGCTTTGGGCTGCTTTATGCGGCCGGCTTTATCGCTTCGTCGGCAGCGCTTGTTTTCTTTGGTGGTCGCAGTCGGAGTGGGGTCGGCGGATCGAGCGACGGCCATCACCGGAACGACACGGGACAGGAAGACATCCGTCGAAGGAATCAAGAGCATCAACATCGCGAAGCTGAACGCGTCCGCCGCGTTCATGAAGAAAGCATCCGCCGAAATCGCTGGTGAAAGCTGGCTACATAACCAGGTCGGCTCGGCCTACGACGCCCTGAAAGCCGATCCCTCCCGAGCCGTCACCATTGACCTGGTGCGTGCCCGTCTTGCCGCCGAGCACGCAACGCCAAGATGAGCGATCCATCAAAGGCCAGGAAGATCGTCCGGCGGCGGTTGATAACGTGACGCCACGAGCACGGAGTCGTCGGCCGCGACGGTTACCCGATCTCCTTCAAAGAAGATCAACTCGCCATCCGAGTCGAATTGGACATGGAACCCGCCCCCACCATGAAAGCGCACCCAATGAGTGACGCCCTCCTCATCGCGCGTGATCCGGTAGTCCGCCACGTCAGCGAGATTGGCGACGCTCACGGCCCGGATGGTTCTCAGCGTAATGCTCAAGTGGCCGGCAAGATCGTTGTGAACGAACGTGCCGCTCGGCGCATGAAGAACAGTCTCGGAATACCCGAGCACACGTGGACCTGAATCCGTGAGCACGATGTGAAATTCTCTCGCAACGCGTTGAATTGATTGGTTTTTTGGCAAGTTTCTTGCATGCATGAGACTCACCTTGGAGG
>JAYWGR010000170.1:0-13822 GCA_043778145.1 Rhizobacter sp. | reverse complement strand
GACTCCAAAGACTGGTCGCGCATCACCAAGCTCGCCGCTGCAGCGAAGGCGCTGCGTTCCTGAGGTGAATGCGCCGCGCGCTGGACTACCGCGCCTGACTACCGCGCTTGACTACCGCGCCGCAGCCAAGCGCAGCGCCGCCGGCCGCGCGATCATCATCGCCATCAGCGCGGCCACCAAGCACGCCGCGCCGGCCGCGAACAGCGCCGGGTTGTAGGTCAACAGCAGCGTGCGCGTGAGCCCCGCCCCGTAGGCCGCCACCGCCGCGCCGAGCTGATGGGCCGCAAACACCCAACCGAAGATGAGCCCGGCGCGCTCCTTGCCAAACTCCTGCGCGACCAGTTTCACCGTGGGCGGCACGGTCGCAATCCAGTCGAGGCCGTAGAACATCGCGAAGACCGAGAGGCCATAGAGCGAGAAGGTCGAGTACGGCAGCCAAAAGAGCGACAGCCCGCGCAGCCCGTAGTACCAAAAGAGCAGCTTGCGGTTGTCGTACCGGTCTGACAGATACCCCGACAGCGTGGTGCCGACCAGATCAAAGGCGCCCATCATCGCCAGCACCGATGCCGCGGGCACGGCACTCAAGCCGTTGTCGCTGCAGAGCGAGATGAAGTGCGTTTGCAGCAGGCCATTGGTGCTCAGCCCGCAGATGAAAAAGGTGCCTGCAAGAAGCCAGAAAGTCCGGCTGCGCGAGACTTCGGCGAACATCTGGAACGGCCCCCAAAGGTTGAGCGGCGCATGCGCTGGCGGCGAGCTGGGCAGTTCGGCTGGCGTTTTGGCTGGCGTTTCGGCAGTAGCGGCTCCGATCGGCGCGCCTTGCGGCTCGCCATAAGAGCGCAAGCCAAGGTCTTGCGGCTGGTCGCGCATGAAGAGCGTTGCAAGCAGGCCGACCACCAAGCAGGCGATGAAGACAGGGATCACCGCATAGCGCCAGCCCAGGTGCTCGATCATCCAGGCGGCTGCCGGCAGAAAGATCAACTGGCCGGTGGCGGTGCTCGCAGCGAACAGGCCCACCACGAGGCCGCGGTTCGCGGTGAACCAGCGGCTCGCGACCATCGCGCCCAACACGAGCGCCGTCAAGCCCGTGCCGCAGCCGAGCACCAAGCCCCACAGCAAGAAGAGTTGCCAGAGCTGCGTCACGCCGGTCGCCAGCACCATCGCCACGGCGATGAGCGAGGCCGCCGTGATCATGACGCGGCGCAACCCGAAACGCGTGATGAAGATCGCCGCAAACGGCCCGAGCAGGCCGAAGAGTACGAACCGCACTGCGAACACTGAAGAGAGCTGGTCGGTCGTCCAGCCGAACTCTTTCGAGAGCGGCTGCAGCATCGCGCCCGGCAACCCGAGCGCCGCCGAGGTGGTGAGCATCGCGAGGAATGTCACCGCAGCAATGACCCATGCGTAGTGAAGGCCGCGCCGGTTCAGCGCGAGAGCGGTGCGTTGGGCGAGCATCACGGTGCGTCGAAGATGAAGCAGGTGGTCGATGCGTGGGCGTAGAGCTTGCCGTCAGGCCCGACGAGGCGCCCATCGGCCGTGGCCATGCGGTTGCCCACGTGGATCACCTTGCCCTCGGCACGCAAGAGTGGCGTCTTGATGGTCACGGCTCGCACGTAGTTGATCTTCAACTCGGCGGTGGTGTAGCCCTTGCCGGCGGGCAGCGTGGTGTGCACAGCGCAGCCCACGCAAGAGTCAAGCAGTGCCGCGATCCAGCCGCCGTGCACGCTGCCCAGCGGGTTGTAATGCCGCAGCATCGGCGTGCCTTGAAACACAGCGCTGCCGAAGCCAGCAGACACCGCGATGAAGTCCATCGTGTCGCCGATGGGCGGGCGCGGCAACTCACCGGCAAACATCGCCTCGAACACCTGCAAGCCAGTCATGCCGGCGACTTGCTCTCGGCGGGCCACGCCAACGCTCGCCATGCGCGCTCGCACGCGTGCTTCATCGGCCTGCCATTCGGCGAGAACGGCGGCTGCATCGGTTGCGGTTGTGGTTGCTCTAATGACTTTGTCGATGGTTTCCATGATGCCAATAAACAGTTGTAGCTGCAAGCAGTGTAGCTACAATCGTTGCATATGCAAGCCAAGTCGATATCTGAAAAAGCATCCGCGTCGCGCAAGCAGCCGGAACGGGCCTCCAAACCCGCCGGCCCCATCGGTTGCAGCAGTTTCAAGTTGCGCCAGCTGTCGCGCCGCGTCAGCCAGCATTTCGACCACATCATTGGCAGTGCCGGCTTGAAGACGACGCAGTATTCGCTGCTCTCGCACATCGCGAAGCTCGGGCCGATTCGCCCTGGCGAGCTGGCCAGTCAGATGGAGATGGATGCGTCAACGCTCACGCGCAATCTGCAACCGCTGGTGGCGCAAGGCTGGGTTCAGGTCGGCCCGGGCAGCGATGGGCGCAGCCGCATCGTCGAGGCCACGCCGGCCGGCCGAGACAAGCGCGCCGAGGCGCAGGCCGAATGGAAGCGCGCGCAGAAGGCGCTCAATTCGCGGCTGGGCGAGGCGAACGTTGCTCGCCTGCATGCGCTGATCGATGATTGCCTGCTGCGGATGAACGAGCCCGCGGATTTGGGCTGAGCCAGATCAGCGCTTCACCACGCGTCACACCGTGTAGTTCAAAGTCATCCGGCCGCCATCGGCATAGACGATCTCGCCGGTGACATAGCTCGCGGCGCTGCTCAGCAGGTAGGCGCACACATCGGCAATCTCGCTCGGATCGCCGAGCCGCTTCATCGGCGTGCGGCTCATGATGCGGGCGCGGGCTTCGTCGCTGCCGAGCACGGCTTGCCGCGCCAGTTCGGTTGCGATCGTGCCGGGTGCGACCGCGTTGACGCGAATGCCGTGCTCCACCAGCGCCAGCGCCATCACCCGCGTCAGCTGGTTCACGCCGCCCTTGCTCGCGTTGTAGCTCGCGATGCTCGGGATCGCCATCACGCCGTTGACCGAGCTCATGTTGACGATGGCACCGCCGCCACCTTGCGCAACCATCTTCTTGGCGACCGCTTGGCCCACCAAGAAGGCGCCCTTCAGGTTGACGGCGATCACCGCATCCCAATCGGCCTCGGTGATGTCGAGAAAGGGCGAGGCCTTGAAGATGCCCGCGTTGTTGACGAGCGCATCCACGCGGCCGAATGCCTTCACCGTCGCGGTGAGTGCGGCTTCAACATCCGCGGCCAGCGCCACATTGCAGTGCAGATAAACCGCACGCCGGCCGCGCTCGACGAGGCTCGCCGCGAGCGCCTGCCCGCGCGCATCGTCAATGTCCCACAGCGCAACCGCCGCGCCATCTTGTGACAAGCGCTCGGCACACGCCGCGCCAATGCCTTGCGCCGCGCCGGTGACGATGGCGACTTGGTCTTCGAGGTGAAAGTGAACAGCGTTCATGCGGGTTTCCGATCCAGCCAAATGCCCAGGCCCTGGGCGTTGAGTTCGAAGTCGAGCGCGAGCAACTCATCGATGCGCGCGGTGCTCAGCGCGCAGCCATGCGCTGCCAAGCGTGCGTGCGTCAATGCCGCGAGCCCACGCACCAGCGCGGCATGGCGGCCGGCGCCCGGTTCAACCGAGGTTGCAAGCGCGACCATGGCATCGAGGTGTTCGAGGAACATCGCGCCCAATCGGGCAGGCTCGGTGACCGCGCCGTAGTGCGTCAAATACATGCGCTCGGGCGACAGCGCCAGCAGCCGCTCGACCGATTTGCGCAGCGGCCCAGGCTCGAACTGCACTGGCGTCGTCGTTGGCATCAGCCACGCGCCCTTAGGCGTGTCGAACTCGCGGTAGGAGAGGCCGAAAGTGTCGCCCGTGAAGAAACCGCGGCTCGCTTCGTCGTAGATGCAGTCGTGGTGGCGCGCGTGGCCTGGCGTGTCGAAGAAGCGCAATGGGCGGCCCGCGAGTTCGATCACGAGGCCGTCATGCGTTTGCCGCACGCGCTCGGCGGCCACGCCCACCACCTCGCCGTAAGAGCGCGCCACCTCCTCATCGCCATACACCGCGCGCGCGCCGGTCATCAGCTTGGCCGGGTCGATCAGGTGCGGTGCGCCACGCGGATGAACGAGCAGCGTGGCGCGCGGCAAGTGTTGCATCAGCAGGCCCACGCCACCTGCGTGGTCGAGGTGAACGTGCGTGGCGATGACGTGGTCGATCGCGTCAGGCGCCAAGCCGGCCGCGGCGATGGCGGCCAGCAAACGCGGTACCGAATGGTTGGTGCCCGTATCCACAAAGGCGCCGTGGCCGCGTTCGATGATCAGGTAGCTCGCATCGAACATCGGCCGGTGAAAGCCGGTGTCGATCACGTGGATGCCGTGGCCAAGCGCTTGCATGAACGGCAGAGTGTTGGTCATCGGCAAACCCTCGAAACCTGATTCGCGCGGATTCTAGAAGTGCTGCGGCGCGAAACTCTCGGCGCTACGACCGGTCATACCCGCAGCAAAACCCTTGGAGATGTCGCGATGCGCACTCGATTTACCCAACGCTGGTCGGCCTTGTGGCCGATGGCAATGCTTGCGCTGCTGGCCGCATGCGGTTCGCTCAGGCCCGGCGCGCTGCCGCCAGGCACGCCGATCGAAGAAGCTCGCCAGACCAACGGCCGCCCCACCGGCGAGTACGACCTGCCAGGCGGCGGCCGCCGCCTCGAATACGCGCTCGGCTCGTTCGGCAAGCTGACCTACATGCTCGACTTCGATGCGCAAGGCCGCCTCGTCAAAACCGATCAAGTGCTTGACGACGCCCACTTCGCCGCCATCCAGCGCGGCATGACGAGCGGCGAAGTTCGCATGCGCCTCGGGCGCCCGGCGTGGGTCTTTGGCGTGGCCTATCCCGAGCGAGCCAGTGTCTGGAACTATCGCTATTTCGAGGGCGACTGCGTGTGGTTTCAAGTCTCGATTGGCGGCGACGGCACGGTCATTGATGCCGCTCACGGCCAAGATCCGGCCTGCGACGTGGGCGGCGATGATCGCAGCCCATCCAACTGAACTGAAGGCCCACTTCATGGCGATCACGCTCTACGGCATTCCCAACTGCGACACCGTCAAAAAGGCGCGCGCCCACCTCTCTGCGCAAGGCCTCGCCCATGAGTTCCACGACTTCAAGAAGCACAGCGTTCCGGCCGATGCGCTGGACCGTTGGATCAACGCGGTGGGCTGGGAGAAGCTCCTCAATCGCCAAGGCACGACGTGGCGCAAGCTGGATGCCGCCACGCAAGCCGAGGTGGTCGATGCTGTCAGCGCCGCGCGCCTGATGGTCGCCAACCCCAGCGTCATCAAGCGGCCAGTCGTTGCGTGGGCCGACGGCAAGATCACCGTCGGATTCGATCCGAAAACTTGGCCAGCTTGAGCCTGGCCGGCCGGGCCACCCTCAATTCAGCAACTGCCGCAGCACGAACGGCAGGATGCCGCCGTGCGCGTAGTAGTCGACCTCGATGGCCGTGTCGATGCGCAGCACCAGCGGCACGCGTTGCGATTGGCCATTGGGCTTGGTGATCACGAGCGTGGCTTCTTGCTGCGGGCGGATTTCTGCGGCGAGCTCGATGTCGAACAACTCGCTGCCGTCGATGCCGAGCGACTGCCACGAGTCGCCGCCTTTGAACTGCAGTGGCAGCACGCCCATGCCGACGAGGTTGCTGCGGTGAATGCGCTCAAAGCTCTTCGCAATCACGGCCTTGATGCCGAGCAATTGCGTGCCCTTGGCCGCCCAATCGCGGCTGGAGCCGGTGCCGTATTCCTCGCCGCCGAAGACGATGGTGGGCACACCGGCGGCGATGTACTTCATCGCGGCGTCGTAGATGAAGAGCTTCGTGCCTTTCAATTCGCCGTCGTGTTGATAGACCGTCACGCCGCCTTCTTCACGCGAGCCATCGGCGCCGGCCGGGATCATCAAATTTTTGATGCGCACGTTGGCGAAAGTGCCGCGCATCATCACATCATGGTTGCCGCGGCGCGAGCCGTAGGAGTTGAAGTCTGCCGGCTGCACGCCGTGCGCTTCTAGCCAGGCACCGGCCGGAGAAGCGGCCTTGATGGCGCCGGCTGGGGAGATGTGGTCGGTGGTGATGGAGTCGCCAAAGAGCGCCATGGCGCGTGCGCCTTGTATGCCCGATTTGACCGCGGCTGGCGCCATCGTGAAGCCATCGAAGAAGGGCGGCTTGGCGATGTAGGTCGAGCTCGGCCAGTCATAGACCTGGCCTTTGACGCCCTTGATCTTGCCCCACAGCTTGCCCGGCTCGGAGGCCACCTTGTCGTAGTTGGCTTTGAAGGCCTTGCCGTTCATCGCGTACTTCATCAGCGCGTAGATCTCGTCGCTCGTCGGCCACACGTCGCCGAGGTAGATCTCGCGGCCGCCTTTGCCTTTGCCGAGCGGCTCGGTCATCAGGTCTTTGGTCACCGAGCCTGCGATGGCGTAGGCCACCACGAGCGGCGGGCTGGCGAGGAAGTTGGCTTTCAAATTCGGGTGAATGCGCGCTTCGAAGTTGCGGTTGCCCGAGAGCACGGCAGCGCAGATCAAATCGTTCTTGACGATGGTGTCGTTGAACTCGGGGCGCAGGTCGCCGGCATTGCCGATGCAGGTGGTGCAGCCGTACGCCGCCACGCTGAAGCCGAGCTTTTCGAGGTAGGGCAAGAGGCCCGCCTTCTCCAAGTATTCGGTGACGATCCTCGAGCCCGGCGCGAGCGAGGTCTTGATGTGCGGTGCCACCTTCAAGCCCGCCTCCACCGCTTTCTTGGCGAGCAAGCCGGCCGCGAGCAGCACGCTCGGATTCGAGGTGTTGGTGCAAGAAGTGATTGCCGCGATCAGCACATCGCCATTGCCGAGCGAGATGTCTTTGCCCTTCGGTGCAGCGCTCGACGCCGAAGATTCCTCATCCATCATCGGATGGCCGCCCGCCATCTCGACCACGCCGCGCGCCGCGCCGGGCGCAGCCGCCACCGCCAACGGCGAAGGCACAGGCGCCACATCTTTGGCGCGTGCCAGGTGCCGCGTGTGCAGATGCGCCGCGGGCAGGTTGAAGCCGTTGTCGCTCGGCGATGCGCTGAAGAGCTCGGTGAACTTCTCCTTCACATGGCCGAGTTCGATGCGGTCTTGCGGGCGCTTCGGCCCGGCGAGGCTGGGCGCCACGGTGCCGAGATCGAGCGAGACGAGTTCTGTGTAGTCGATCTCGCCGCTCTTGGGCATGCCGTAGAGCTTTTGCGCTTTGAAGTACGCGGCGAAGGCCTCGATCTCGGCTTTGCTGCGGCCTGTGCCTTTGAAGTAGTCGATCGTTTTATCGTCAACCGGAAAGAAGCCCATGGTCGCGCCATATTCGGGCGCCATGTTGGCGATGGTTGCGCGGTCGGGCAGGGCGAGGCCGGCCGTGCCTTCGCCGAAGAACTCGACGAACTTGCCCACTACTTTTTTCTTCCGCAAGATCTCGGTCACGGTGAGCACCAAGTCGGTTGCGGTCACGCCTTCGCGCAGGCGGCCGGTGAATTCGAAGCCGACGACATCAGGCGTTAGAAAGTACACCGGCTGGCCGAGCATGCCCGCCTCGGCTTCGATGCCGCCCACGCCCCAGCCGACCACGCCGATGCCGTTGATCATCGTGGTGTGGCTGTCGGTGCCGACGAGCGAGTCGGGGTAGTAGACCGTCTCTTTCGTTGCCGTGTCTTTGGCCTTGTGAACACCGCGCGCGAGGTATTCGAGGTTGACTTGGTGGACGATGCCAAAGCCCGGCGGCACGACGCCGAAGGTATCAAACGCCTGCATGCCCCACTTCATGAACTGGTAGCGCTCTTCGTTGCGCTTGAACTCCAGCTTCATGTTGAGATCAAGCGAGTTTGATTTGCCGTAGTGGTCAATCATGATCGAGTGATCAACCACAAGATCCACTGGCACCAGCGGCTCGATCGTCTTCGGGTTGTGCCCCATCGCCGCGGCCACATTGCGCATGGCGGCCAGATCAGCCAAGAGCGGCACGCCAGTGAAGTCTTGCAGCACGACGCGCGCCACGACGAACGGAATCTCGTTCGTGCGCGTCTCGTTCGGCTGCCAGTTGGCCAGCTCGGCCACGTGCTCTGCCGTGACCTTGCGGCCATCGCAATTGCGCAACACGCTCTCCAGCACGATGCGTATCGACACCGGCAGTCGGCTCACGTTCGGGTGCGTCTTGGCGAGCGCTGGCAGCGAGAAGAACTGGCCGGTCTTGCCCGAGGCCGTCGTGAACGTTTTGCGGGTTTTGGCGAAGGGGTGCTTGGTCGAAGCGGTGGCCATGGTGCGGCTCCTGGGTTTGTAGGGCGGTTGGGTTTGCAGCGGCGGGCGTTCAAGACGCCAGCGTCTGGTCGATCTGGTCGATCTGGTGGAGCACGGCGATGAGCTCGCGCTCGATGTCGTCGAACTCCGGCGTGTTGTGAGCATCGGCTTGAACAGCCATGAGCACCTGGTCGCTCAAGCTCTGCAAGCGGCGTGCGCCGATGGTGCCGGCCAGGCCTTTGAGGTCGTGCAGGCGGCGCGCTGCGACATCACGGCGGCCGGCCGCTAAATCTGTGCGCGCGGCAACCAAGGCATCGCCTTGGCCGTGGCGGAAGCCGCGCAGCAGCCGCTTGTAGAGGTCGCCGTTGCCGAGGCAGCGCGCCAGGCCGTCGGCCGTGTCCATCGGGCCTGAAGACGCAGTTGGCGATGCCTCGGCCAAGGGTTTGGGTGCGTCGCCACGTGCGGCAGCGGCAGCAGCATTGGCGAGCGCCGTCTGGCCGCTGATCCAATCGGCCATCGTGCGCAGCATCACGCCCACATCGATCGGCTTCGTGATGTGCGCATTCATGCCGCTGGCCAGCGCCCGTTCGCGGTCTTCGACGAGCGCGCTGGCCGTCATCGCGATCACCGGCAGCTTCTGCCAGCGCGGGTCGCGGCGCAGCAGGCGGGTGGCGGTGTAACCGTCCATCACCGGCATTTGGCAATCCATCAGCACGCCGTCGAACGGGCCGGCGGTCTCGAGCTGGTTCAGCGCCTCTTGGCCGTCATTGGCCACTGTCACGATCATGCCGGCGCGGCGCAAGAGCTCGCAGGCCAGCTCCTGGTTCATCGGCTGGTCTTCGACGAGCAAGACGCGCGCGCCAGCCAGGCGCTGGCGAACCGGGTCGAGCGCGGTGGCCGCGTTGGCCGCGAGCGCCGAGGGCGCGGGGAAAGCCATGCGCTGTGGCGCGAGCAGCGGCGCGGTGCGGCGGGCCTGGATCAAGCAATCGTGCAGGCTCGACGGCGTCACCGGCTTTTGCAGCACGCCGGCCAGCGGCAGCCCGGTGCTGGCGCGCAGCGCGTCGTCGCGTGAAAAGGAGGTGACGAGCACGAGGCAAGGCCGCTGCGTGGGCCGGCGCGCGAGGATGTGGCGCGCGCACTCCACACCGTCCATTCCCGGCATCTTCCAGTCGATCAATATCCAGGTGTGGTTGGTCTGTGAGCGCTCGATCAGGGCGAGTGCCTCTGCGCCGCTTGCTGCGCGGTCGACCGCAATGCCAAGCCCGGTCAGCATGCCGTCGAGTACTTCGAGTGCGGCCGGGTTGTCGTCAACGAGCAGTGCGCTGCGGCCTCGGAGCTCATCGGCCAGCCACGCGCGGGCTGGCGCGCGCGGCGTGCTGCGGCCGAAGGCGGCGGTGAAGTAGAAGGTTGAGCCCTGGCCGGGCGTGCTCTCGACCCACAGCTTGCCGCCCATGCGCTCGACCAACTGCCGGCTGATCACGAGCCCGAGCCCAGTGCCGCCGAAGCGCCGCGTGGTGGAGCTGTCGCCCTGCATGAAGGGTTGGAAGAGGCGCTCGACTTCGTCTGCGCTGATGCCCGGGCCGGTGTCTCGCACCCAGGCGTGCAGGAGGATCGAGTCGCTTCCGGCTGCGTCGGGCGCCACATCCATGCCCACGGTAACTTCGCCCCGGTCGGTGAACTTGATGGCATTGCTGCCGAGGTTGACGAGCACTTGGCGCAGCCGGGTTGGGTCGCCCACCAGGCGGCGCGGCAGATCGGGCGAGGCCGCGAACAGGAGCTCCAGGCCCTTTTCTTCGGCCTTCAGGCCCAGCACGTCGGCCATGTCGCTGATCACGGCTTCGACTTCGAAGTCGATGCGCTCAAGCTCCAACTGACCGGCCTCGATCTTCGAGACATCGAGGATGTCGTTGAGGATTTGCAGCAGCTTGCGCGCCGCGCCATGGGCCTTCTCGACGTAGTCGGATTGCTTGGGCGGCAGGCCGTCTTCGAGGGCCAGGTGCGTCATGCCGATGATCGCGTTCATCGGCGTGCGCAGCTCATGCGACATGTTCGCCAGAAAGCTCGATTTGGTCTGGCTCGCCGCTTCGGCTGCGGCACGCGCTTGTTGCATCGCCACTTCGACTTGCTTGCGCGAGGTCACATCCTGGATGACCGCGCAGAACTGCGGCACGCCTTCCCATTCGAGGGCGATCACGTTGACTTCGGCATCGAAGCTCGCGCCGCTCAGGCGCTGAAAGCGCCACTCGCGCAGCTTCACCCGCTCGCGCGTGGCCATGTGCTCGTGCAGGTGCTCAATCGCGGTTTCGCGGCTGCTGCGCCCGCCCGGCTGCTGCTCGGGCGAGAGCGGCGGAAACCACGGTATGCCGCCGAGAAGCCGCGCAGCATCGTCGGCACCAAAGAGCGCCAGTGTGGCGGGGTTGCAGCGTGTGATGCCGCGCTTGGCATCGAAGAAGAGGTAGCTGCTCGGCGAGTGCTCGAACACGGCGGCGAGCCTGGCCTGCATCTCGCGGCGGGCGGTGATGTCGAGCCAGTAGCCGTTGTAGGTTGAACTGCCGTCGTCGCCGCGCGTGACGGTGCTGTCGGCCAACAGCCAAACGGCTTCGTCACCGCGCTGCACCATGAACTCTTGCGGCACGGTCGAGGGGCGGTCGCTCCCGTCCGCGAGCCGCCAAGGCCATGATGGATCGCGCTCCAGCGTGCCGACATCCACGCCAAACAGCGCATTGAAGCCACTGCCGACGAACGTGAAGCGGTCTTGCCCTTGGGCCGGGCGGGTGTAGCGGAACACGGTGAGCGGCAGTGCCTGCGTCAGCTCGAACATCTCGCGCCGCGCCGCAAGCGCCGCATCGAGCAGCTGCCTCTGGCGCCACCCGAGCCAGATGAACACACAGCCCACCAACCAGATCGCGCCCGCCACCATCGCGGTGTTGGCGCCGAGCGCTGGCTCCTCGTCGAAGGGGTCGAGCACCCAAACGCGAAAGGGCGTGTCACCGAGCGCAACGCTCGCCACCGCGTGCGGCACCCCGCCGATCTCGACCTGCTGGGGGCTGGGCTGCGACGCGCTGCCGATGGCAGGCCAGGGCAGCACCTCGGGAACGCGCTGGTAGATGGCTTGCCAGAAAGCATCAGGGCGCGGCGGCGTGTCGGGCAGCCGGCGCAGCAGCAGCGCAGGGTCGTTGCCGATGACGACCACACCGTTGACATCGGTCACGAAGATGCGCGCGCCTCCGGCGTCAGACAAAAGCCGGTTGAGCGCCTCGGTTTCTTGTTTGACCAGCACCATGCCGATCGGCTTGCCCGCCTGGTCGACCCGGCTGGCGAAGTAAACACCGGGCGACCGGCTCACCCGCCCGAGCATGAACTGCATCGCGGCGCCTTTGGCCAGCGCCTCGATGAAGTAGTCGCGGGTGTTGAAGCGAACTGGCGCGCTCGGGTGCGGGCCGGCGGGTCCTTGAGGCGCGGTGCTGCTGGAGGCGACCATCACGCCGTCGAGGTCGAGCAATGCCACCAGCGGCAGGCCGAAATCGGCACTTGCGCGGTCGAGCGTCAAGATGACTTCGGCGAAGGTGGGGTCAGCGGTGGCGCGAGGATCGTCGCGAGTCGTCGCGAAGGGCTCGCGCGGTTCGGCAAGAAAGTTGATGACAGCAGAGCGGTGCGCCATGTTGAGCGGCATGGCGGCGAGCTGCCGCAGCGTCAACGAGAGCGTGTCCTTCACGGCACCGAGCCGCACGCTCGCGCTCAGCGCCGACTGTTCGTGATACCGCTGCGACCGATCTTGCAACCACCACCAGCCGCCTGCGGCCACAGCGGTCGTCCAGAGAATGGCCACGAGGACCAGGGTGGTGATGCGGCGCGGAGAAGAGCTGCGCACGACCGGTGATCCCGCCATCAACGACCTTGGGGGCCGCCCAATGCCAGTCGATCGGTGTCAACCATGGCGGGCCTCGAACTCCTTCATGTAGGCCACGAGCGCCTGCACGCCTTCCATCGGCATCGCGTTGTAGATCGAGGCGCGCATGCCGCCCACCACGCGGTGGCCTTTCAACTGGCGCAGCCCCAAGGCTTCGGCGCCTTTGAGGAACGCGGCGTCGAGCGCGGGGTCGCGCAGGCGGAACGGCACGTTCATCAGCGAGCGCGCGTCGCGGTCGATCGGGCTCGCGTAGAACGCGCTTTCGTCCAGATGGTCGTAGAGCAGCGCCGCTTTGCGCCGGTTGTGCGCTTCCATGGCCACCAGGCCGCCTCGTGCCTTGATCCATTTGAAAACCAGGCCGGCGATGTAGATCGCATAAGTCGGCGGCGTGTTGAGCATCGAGTCGGCAGCGGCTTGCTCGGTGTAATCGAAGGCCGAGGGCGTGATGGGCATGGCGCCGCCCAAGAGGTCGTCGCGCACGATCACGATGGTCAGGCCGGCTGGGCCGATGTTCTTTTGCGCGCCGCCATAAATGAGCCCGTAGCGAGACACATCAACCGGCCGCGAGAGGATGTTCGATGACATGTCGGCCACCAGCGGCACGCCTCCAGTGTCGGGCGTGAAGTGGTATTCGACGCCGCCGATCGTCTCGTTCGAACAGATGTGCACATAGGCTGCGTCCGGGTCGAGCCGCCAGCTCGCGCGCGGCGGTATGCCGGTGTAGCCGCTCGCGGCGGAGCTTGCCGCAACGTTGATTTGTGCGTACTTCCCGGCCTCGGCAATCGAGCGCTTCGACCATTCGCCGGTGTCGATGTAATCGGCGCTCGATTTGCCGCGCAGCAGGTTCATCGGCACCAGCGCGTTCTCGCCGATGGCACCGCCTTGCAGGAACAGAATTTTGTAGTTCGAAGGCACCGCGAGCAACTCGCGCAGCAGGCCCAAGGTTTCGGCGTGGATCGCCATGAACTCGGGGCCGCGGTGGCTCATCTCCATGACCGACATGCCTGAGCCCTGCCAGTCGAGCATTTCCTCGGCAGCCTGGCGCAACACGCTCTCGGGCAAGGCGGCCGGGCCGGCGCTGAAATTGAAGACTCGGGTCATCGAACGGCTCTGAGCATGGGGGCAGGCGAGCTTAGCCGAAGCTTGTGATTTAAGTCCGCCTTCGGTGCGCCTGTTAGATTGCCCGCATGGACGACTTCAGCTTCTTCTGGCATGACTACGAAACCTTCGGCCGCGTGCCGCGCCGCGACCGCCCCTCGCAATTTGCCGGCATCCGCACCGATGCCGATTTGAACGAGGTGGGCGACCCGGTGATGCTCTATTGCCAGCCCGCCCCCGACACGCTGCCCGACCCCGAAGCCTGCTTGCTCACCGGCATCACGCCGCAAACATGCCTGGCCAACGGCGTGCCGGAGCACCGCTTTGCAGATGCCGTCGAGGCGGCGCTCGCCAAGCCCGGCACGGTGGGTGTGGGCTACAACTCGATCCGCTTCGATGACGAGGTGACGCGGCATTTGTTCTGGCGCAACCTGATCGACCCTTACGCGCGCGAATGGCAAAACCGCTGCGGCCGCTGGGACCTGCTCGACGTGGTGCGCTGCACTTACGCGCTGCGGCCCGAAGGCATCGCGTGGCCGACGCATCCTGACGGCAAACCCTCGTTCAAGCTCGAAGACCTCGCGCGCGCCAACGGCCTGCTGCA
>JAYWGR010000169.1:0-13994 GCA_043778145.1 Rhizobacter sp. | reverse complement strand
TCGCTCGGTTTGTTGACGCAGCCGATCTCCTACGCGGGCTGCCCGGTCGTGGCCGTGCCGCTGTGGCCCGAAGGGCGCGAGGCGCTGCCGATCGGCGTGCAGGTGATCGCCGCGCCCTGGCGTGAAGACCTGTGCTTGCGCGTTGCCCGCGCACTCGAAGTTCAGGGCATCGCCGCTGCGCCCGTGGCGGCGTTGCGGATGGCCTAAGCGCTGAGCGAACGTGACCATGACCGACATCAACCAACCCGACGTCCTCGCCGAAGTCACGGCCGCTTTCGAGCGCTACGAGGCCGCACTCGTCGGCAACGATGTGGCCACGCTCGACGCGCTGTTTTGGGACAGCCCGCACACGATTCGCTACGGCGTTGGCGAAAACCTCTACGGCTTCGCCGCGATCCATGCCTTTCGCGCAGCGCGGCCGGCGGTGGGCCTCGCGCGCCAGATCCTGCGCACCCAGATCACGACCTATGGCCAAAGCACTGCCACCACCCACATCGAGTTCCAGCGCGAAGGCAGCACGCGCGTGGGCCGCCAGACGCAAACCTGGATCAAGACGCCCGAGGGCTGGCGCGTCGTCTCGGCACATGTGAGCTTGATGGCCTAAGCTCGGGCCATGAAGCCCTTGAAGACGAAGGCAGCTGGAACCCCGAGAGCGGCGACAACGCCAACATCGCGCGAGTCCACCCGAGCCGAATCGGCCTACCGCCGCATCAAGGCTGCGATCTTTGATTTCGTGCTGTTGCCTGGCGAGGGCTTCACTGAGAGCGACATGGCCGCGCGGCTTGAGATGTCGCGAACGCCGGTGCGCGAAGCGCTCTTTCGGCTCGAACTCGAAGGCTATGTGCAGGTGTCGTTCCGCAGCGGCTGGAGCGTCTCGCCGTTCGACTTTCACAAGCTCGAAGCGCTCTACGACTTGCGCGTGGTGCTCGAATGCGCTGCTGTTGATCGGCTGTGCGCGGCCGAGCCCATGCCTGATCTCGGCTTGTTGAAGGCAACTTGGCTGATACCCGAGAAAGAGCGCAAGAGCGAGACGGCCGAAGTCGCTGCACTTGACGAGGCCTTTCACGCGACCTTGGTGGCGGCCGCCGGCAACCCGGAGATGGCGCGCGTGCATGCCGACGTGACCGACGGCATCCGCATCGTGCGCCGGCTCGACTTCACGCAGGCGCCGCGCATTGCAGCCACCTACGACGAGCATGTGAAGATCCTGCGCGCCGTGCTCGCGCGCCGCGCCGAGCCGGCCAAGCTGCTGCTGCGCAGCCACATCGAAGCCAGCAAGTCCGAGGTTCGCAAAATCACGATCCACAAGCTCCACAGCGCACGGTCGGCCACCGCTGCGCTGTAGTGCGCCGCTGGCAGCGGTGCGATCCGATCGCGCATTGAGTGCGCAATGACTGCGCAATGACTGCGCATTGAGCGCGGCAGAGAGCCGGCACGTTCCATGCTCGCATGATGGTTTCTTCCTTCCCACGAGTAGAGAACCACATGCTGAAGACAAGCCTGGTGCTGGGTGCGCTGACCACCTCTGCCGCATTCGCACAAACAACAACGCCTGCATCCGACAGTGCTGCACCACCGGCAGCCGCCGCCTCGGCCGCATCCAAAGTTGAGCTCGACGCCGTCGTCGTGACCTCGCAAAAGCGCAAGGAAGACATCCGCAAGGTGCCGCTCTCCGTCTCGGCCATCACCGGTGAGGCGCTGCAAGACGCGCACATCAACGACTTCACCGACCTCACCCGCAACGTGCCCAACGTCTCGTTCACCACGCAGGCGGGCGCCGGCCTCGGCACGATCGAGATTCGCGGCATCAGCTCGCAGGCGGGCTCGGCCACGGTGAGCGTCTACATGGACGATGTATCGCTCACCACGCGCAACCTCTACAGCCAAGGCACGGCCGAACCCCGCTTCTTCGACGTCGACCGCATCGAAGTCTTGCGCGGCCCACAGGGCACGCTCTACGGCGCCAGCTCACTCGGCGGCACGATCCGCTTCATCAGCAACCAGCCTGACGCCAAGCGCTTCTCGGGCAACGTGCTCGGCGAAACATCGAGCACCTCGCACGGCGGCACCAACTACCTGCTGCAAGGCGTGGTCAACGTGCCGTTGGTCACTGACAAAGTCGCCCTGCGCGTTGGCGTGCAATCGGGCCATGACAGCGGCTACATCGACCAGGTCGACCCGAACACGCTGAAGGTCATCAGCAAGGGCATCAACAGCAGCCGATGGGATGTTCTCAAGCTCGCGCTGAAGGCACAAATCGCCGATGGCTGGAGCTTGCTGCCCGCACTCTTCGTGCAACGCACCAAAAGCGACGACATCGACGCGAGCTACCTCACTGTGGGCGACTACCAAGCCGGCCCGAACTCGGGCGCGCCGCTGCCGATCTTTCAGACCAGCAAGATCGTCCGCGAGCCGGGCAAAGACACACTCACCTTGCCCAGCCTCACCGTCAACGGCGATCTCGGCTTTGCCGACCTAACAGGCGTTCTGAGCGGCTACAACCGGCGCTTTCACCGCGTTCAAGATGGCACCAGCGTGAACTCGTCTTACATCGGCAGCGTGATTGCCGACGGCGACCCCGACAACGGCGTGGCGCCCAACCCCACGCTCGGCGCAACGGTTGGCGCTTTGCCGTCTGAAGTGCTGCTCGACAACAAGGTTGCACAAACCTCGCTCGAACTGCGCCTTTCGTCAAAAGACTACAGCGTGACCCGCAGCCCCATCACCTGGGTGGGCGGCCTCTTCTTCTCCAAGACCAAGACCGAGGTGTATGACAACGAGCCGGTCTACGGCATCACTGCTGCCTTCACCGGCGCGGGCAAAGACATCAACAATCCAGCCGATTTCGCAGGCGCGTTCCCGGGCGATTTTCCAAACGACAACTCTTACTACAGCGCGCGCCACTACACCGAGAAGCAGAGCTCGGTGTTCGGCGAACTGACCTACCACTTCAGCGACACGCTGCGCGGCATCGCGGGCTTGCGCTACCTCAAAGCGTCGCAGCACTTCACCCGCGAAGGCGACTTCTACTTCGCCGGTGGCCCCACCTCGACCGCGCTTGACGGCAGCGCCAGCGCCACCACGCCGCGCTTCGCACTCGACTGGGACGTGACGCCCGAGACCACGCTCTACGCCAACATCGCCAAGGGCTTTCGCCTCGGATCGGCGAACCGGCCAGTGCCTTTGAGTGCAGCCGTGCTGAAAGACCTGGCAGACCTCAAACTGCCCGGCACGATCCCCGCCACGTTTGAATCCGACAGCCTCTGGAGCTATGAGCTCGGCAGCAAATCGCGCCTCTTCGACAACCGCTTGTCACTCAACGTCGCCGCGTTCTACATCGACTGGAAGAACATCCAACAAGATGTGATCCTGCCGGTCTCGGGCTTCGATTTCGAAACCAACGTGGGCCGCGCGCACAGCTACGGCGCCGAGTTCGAAGCACGCTTTCGCGCCACCGAACAGCTGACCGTGAACGCCTCTGCCGGCTGGACCCGCGCCGCCTTCTCCGAAGACGTGCCAGCTCTCGGCAGCGACGACAGCGGCGCGCTCCATGTCCGCAAAGGCGACCCGATCCAGGGCGTGCCGAACGTCAGCGCGCGGCTCGGCTTCGAATACAGCTTCGCCGCGACCGACACCGCGCAGGGCTTCGTGCGTGGCAGTGGCCAGTGGACCGGCTCCAGCCATGGCACCTTGATTCGCGGCCAGACCGACTACTTCCGGGCGCCCTACTTCACCGCCGATGCGAGCGCGGGCGTGAACTTCGAGAAGGTGCAGGTCGCGCTTTTCGTCAAGAACCTGACCAACACGCGCACGGCCATTCAGCAGCCATCGATCCAGTTCGTGAGCGAGGCTTACTACCTGCGCCCGCGCAAGATTGGGGTGACGGTCACGTCTGACTTCTGACGCCGAGCGGAACCCTGCAGATCGCCTGCCCAACGCTGCGGATTGAACACCGGGGAAATATTTCTCCACGAGTGATGCGTTTCATCGCTGAAACGCGTTCAATGAGGCAGGCCGCCTTCAGTGAAAGGCGGCCGCACTGCCAAACACCGAGGAGAAACGAATGACCAACGCCATCCGCAGCGGCTCTGCCGTCATCGCAGCGGCCGCCCTGCTGCTGCTTTCCACCGGCGCAGAAGCAGTGGCCACCTACCGCAGCCAGCTGTACTGGGGCGCCGAGCCCTACGGCCCCTACGACCAAGACGTCACCACCACCACCGGCGGCTCGTACTCGCTGTCAGGCACCGGCTATTCGATGACGACTTCCGGCTCGCCGCTCAACAACGGCACCGCAGAGGCACGGTTTTCATCCGACATCGGCGCCGTGTCGGTCTTTACGCAAATCCAATACACGGCCAGCATCGCCGGCCCCGTGGGCGTGTCGGTTCCGGTTCGTGTGATCGCCTATGGCCTGGCCGAAGGCGAAGGCTTTGACCCGTGCTGCGGCACCGAGCAGTATTCGGCCGCCGCCCAGTTCACGATGGACACGCAGCAGGCCTCGCTGATCGCTGCATCGGCGATCGTCAGTACCGGCTTTCTGACGGAGAGCTTCAATGTCGATCAGGTGATCTACATCATGTCGAACACACCGCTGGACATTCGCTTGTCAGCGGGCGCCGGAACCTACTCAAGCTACACGCACACCTCGACCATCACCGGCCACGCCTTCGTTGACCCGCAGTTCATCATCGATCCGGCCTATGCATCGCAGTTCTCATTCGTCGGCCTGCCGACTGCGGTGCCCGAGCCAGCCAGCGGAGCGCTGCTCGCGCTCGGCGCGGGCGTGATGGCGTTCATCAGGCGCGCGCGGCCTGCACAGCGCGGTTCAACCCAGCGGTGACACGCCAATCAACCAGCGGTGCGCCCACAGGATGAAGACAACATAGAGCGCCAAGCCGCCGAGCACCGCAACCACATCGTTGACCGGTGATGGCGCCGGGCCGGGCAACGGCCTTGCTGCCACGCGGCGCTTGACCGAGATGCGGTCAACCACGGCCCAAGCCAAGAAGGCGGCGAAGAGCAACACGTCATGCAACGTGCCGTTGGCGATCAAATGCGCGAGCGCCCAGAACTTGACGGCCGCGAGCATCGGGTGCTTCACCGCCGCTTTGATGCGCCCGGGCAAGTAGGCCGCAAAGAGCAGCGGAAAGACCGGCAGCATGACCAGCAGCGCCACATGGCGCGCCCAGGTCGGCGGCACCCAGAGCACAACCGGCGTTTGCCGAGCGAGCCCATAGCCCACCACCAGCACGACGAAGCCGATCAACGAGGCGATCGAGTAGCCGCCCTTCCACGCACCGGCGCCCAAGCGGGCAACTTGCGCATCGCGCCACGCTGGCGCCACGATGGCCACCGAATGCACGCCGAGGAAGATCACGAGGCCAGCAATCAACAGGGCCATGAAGACACTCCGAAGGTGATGGAGCGCGCAGTCTAGTCTTGCGCTTCAGAGGCGCTGCATTGCGGCCAGCGTGGTCGTCCAACCGATGATGCCGCCCTGAGCGCGAATCATCGCCAGCGCCTGCGTCTTGAATTCGGGGAAGTAGGAGCCAGTCGCTTCTTCAACGATCACGCACTCGTAGCCGCGGTCATTGGCTTCGCGGATCGTTGTTTGCACGCAGACCTCGGTGGTCACGCCGCCGAAGATCAAGTGCGTGATGTCGCGCGCGCTGAGCACTTCTGCAAGCGGTGTGGCGTAGAAGGCGCCCTTGCCGGGTTTGGCGATGACCACATCGCCAGGCTGGGGCGCGAGCTCGGGCAGGAAGTCGGCGCCGGGCTCGCCATCGATCAAGATGCGGCCCATCGGGCCCGGGTCACCGATGCGCAGGCTGGGCAGGCCGCGCAAGCGCTTGGCCGGCGGGCAGTCAGAGAGATCGGGCCGGTGGCACTCTTTGGTGTGCACGATCACGATGCCCTGCTCGCGTGCCCAGGCGATGAGCGCCACCGCCGCCGGCACCACCGGCGCGAGCTGCGACAAATCGTTGCCGAGCGCCGCACCGAAGCCGCCGGGCTCGATGAAATCGCGCTGCATGTCGATCATGATCAGCGCGGTGTGCGCCGGATCAAAGCGGTAGGGCGTGGGCAGGGCCTCGGCAATCAACATGGCGGCGTTCTCCTCATTGCGATGAGCGCCCCATCAAGGCGCTCAGCACATTGTGAGCGGCCCGCGCCGCGAGAAGAGCCGCTCGTCAGTTCGACTCTTTGATCAACCTGCTGCTGGCCGACTGAATCGGCCGCGCGTTCATCGGGTAGAGCCGCGCGAAGATGCCGATCTGCTCCGCCGAGATCTGCACCGGTTTTTTCATCACCATCCACAGCACGCCCTCGCTGCACGGCGGAGTGGTGAGCGAGCCCATGTAGGTGAAGTAGTTGCGCTCGGCGGGCAGCAGCGCGTTCAGATCGAGCGCGCCTTTGGCGGCAACTTCATCGCCTTTTTCCAGCGGCAAGTTGTTCCAGACGTTTTGCACCACCGCCTGCGCGCTGCCGCGCTCCAAGAGCACCGCCACCACCGCGAGCCGGCCTTCGAGGTCCTTGTGAACCAGGTGGACGACCATGTCGAACTGCTTGCCGTCGATGCGTTCTTCCGAGGGGCGATGGAAGTGGAACTGGATCAGGTCATAGCGCCTGCCGAGCACCTCGATCGAGTTGCCAGCGCCAACGTTGACCTGCACGGTGTGCCCGTTGTCGATCACGCGAAAGCCGCTGGCCTTGTAGTCGAACTGCACCGGGTCGAGGTTGACTTTGATGCCGTCGCGAATGTCGATCGGGCTTTGGCGCTGGCCGCTGGAGCAGGTTGCGAACTCGGGCTTCATGCGGCCCCAGTTGTCGGGGCCGCCTGCGCCGGAGTAGTCCCAGTGGCTGCTCGGCGCAGCGGCTGGCGGCTCGGCGAGGTGGCCGGCTGCGGGCATCGCACTGGCACGGGCGCGGCCCATTCGCGCCGCCGGAGCGGCTTCATGCGCATCGGCGGCTGCCTTTGCCGTGACGCGCAACACGTTGGGGTTGGGTGTATCGGGCGCTTTGACGGCGCCGAGCTTTTGCGAAAGCCGCTCACGAACGACATCGAGCGGATCACGCATTTCGGCGCGCGGGGCCGATGCGGGCGATTTCGGCTCGGCGCTGGCGCGGGCTGCTGCCTTGGGCTCGTGGGCATGGGCATCGGCAGGAGCATGGGCTGGCGCGTCGCTTGCCATGGCGCTGCCGATGGGCGCCAAAGTGACGATGGCAGCAAGCGCGCACGCCCACTTCCATTGAAACGCGTGAGGGGCAAATGGCACGGGGCTGGGCATGGTGATCGTCTCCGGCGCAAGTGCCAAGGTCTTGGCGCAGATATCGACTCGCGGGCTTCGAACTTGAAGCTTGCATCGCAGCTTCGCGCTTCATGCCACCAGCGCCAGGGCGTCACGAGCTGGACAACGCCGCTTGTCGCTGCAACTTGGCGCAGCCGCTTCGAACCTTTGTCCAGCGGCTTGATCGAGCGCCCTCGAACCAATCTCAAGTCACCCGCGGCTTGACCCAGATCCAAGCCAGCAAGCCGATGCCCATCATCAGCAGCGACGTGAAGGCGAGTGCGCGCGTGGAGTGCATCACCAGCGGGGCGATCACGCCGGCCACCAAGCCGTTGGCAACGCTGCCGATGCAGGCTTGAAACGACGACGCCATGCCGCGGCGCTCGGGCATCAGATCGAGCACCTTCAGCGTCACCACGGGCACCATCAACGCCCAGCCAAAGCTGAAGACGCCGATCGGCAGCAACGCCCACCAGACGTGCGGCACGAAAAGCAGGTTGAGCAGCAAATTGACGACCGAGGCGATCAGCATGATCAAAAAGCCGTGGCGAATTTGATGGTGCGGCTTGCTGCGACCGGCCAATCGCCCCGACGTCCAGGCCCCGCCCATGATGCCCGCGATCGTCAACAGGAACAGCCAGAAGAACTGCTCGGGCGCGAGGCCCAAGTGCTCGCCCAGAAAGACCGGCGCCGACAGCACGTAAAGAAACATGCCGTTGAACGGGATGCCGCTGGCGAGTGCGAGCATCATGAAGCGCGGGTTCGAGCCCATCTCCCAGTAGCCGCGCATCAGGTTGCGGGCGTTGAAGCCCTGTCGCTGACTGATGTGCAGCGTCTCTGGCAAGAGCTTCCAGTTGAGCAACCAGAGCATGCAGCCCACGCCGCTCAAGAACCAGAAGATCGCGTGCCAATTCAGGCTGACGAACAAGAAGCCACCGACCAGTGGCGCAATCGCCGGCGCGACGCCGAAGTAGATCGTCACTTGCGACATCACGCGTTGCGCGTCGGCTGGCGGAAACATGTCGCGGATCACCGCGCGAGAAACCACGATGCCCGCGCCGGCTGACATGCCTTGCACCGCGCGAAAGAACACCAACGAGCCGATGTGCTGCGACATCGCACAACCCACCGAGGCCAGCGTGAACACCGCCAAGCCGCAGAGCACGACCGGGCGGCGGCCAAAGCTGTCGGACAAAGCACCGTGAAACAGGTTCATCACCGCAAAGCCGAAGAGGTAGGCCGAGAGCGTCTGCTGCATCTCGACCGGCGTGGCGCCAATGGCCTGCGCAATGCCGGTGAAGGCCGGCAGGTAGGTATCGATCGAGAACGGCCCGAGCATGCCCAAGCACGCGAGCAGCGCGGCCAGAGCCCAGCGCGGTGCGCGCCACAAAGTGCCTGCGTCGGGATTCATCAGATTCGATGGGGGCTGGGGGTGATCGGCAAAGTGTGAAGCAAGCCGATAGGCCGGATTCTGTGCAGCCGCGCTGGCCCAAGAGCCCGCGCGACCGTGACCGCCATTCCTCTGGGCCGAGCATCACTGCCCGGCTCGGTGCTACCTACCCGCACACTGCCGTCGGGCCGACGGATCGGGCACCGCGGCTTGCGCCGCAGCACCTTGCATGTGCCTATTTGGTATTGCTGCGCGTAGAGATTGCCCGTTTCACCCGACACGACTGCCTTGCGGCAGACGAGCCGACTCGTCTCTGTTGCTCTGATCCTCACCTCGCGGTGGACAGCCGTTAGCTGCTACGCTGCCCTGTGCAGTCCGGACCTTCCTCCAGTGCGGCCTTTCGGCCCGTTGCTTGACGCAACGCCCTTGCGGGTAGCACCAGCGGCGGTCTGGCTTGCTTCACTTCTCAATTATCGGCTGCTCACGGTGCTCACGTTTCGTTGCAGGCGAATCGTCCGCCGATGAGACACCTGTGCGGCGTGGATGCAACAGTTGAGGCGCGGACTCGCGCCGGTGCGGGCTGCGGAGGGGGCCACGTCAACCGATCGGCCGAATACGCGTTCTAATACGGCGCTTGACTCCAACGGTCGGCGACACGCCGACCGGAAGCAAGTCGACCTGATGAGGGCGTTTGCATCCAACGCATCGGCCCCTTAAGTGCCCCACCCTCGTACTCACTAGGAGATACAGATGAACTTCAAGATCGCTCTGACCGCATTGGCTGCTGCCACCGCCCTCTTCACCCAAGGCGCATTCGCACAAGCATCGGCACCTACCCGCGCCGAAGTGAAAGCCGAAGCCAAAGCCCACAAGACCCCGGCCGGTGATGCCGCCGAAACCCCAGGCACGCCGGACACGAAGTCGAACACGACCCGTGCCGAGCGCAAGGCCACAACCAAGGCCGCCCGCGCTGAAGGCGATCTGAAGCCTGCTGGCGAAGCCGTTGGCGGCAAGACCCCTGACACCAAGTCGACCACGAGCCGCGCTGAGCGCAAGGCAGCCACCAAGGCCGCAGTCAAAGATGGCACGACCATCAAGGCTGGCGAAGGCCCGGACGCTCCGGCCAAGTAAGTTAAGTTGATCCGCGCTGCGAGGCGCGAGTCGATTGAGCCACGCCGAACAGCGTGGTGAGTCCTCAGCAGCGGCCCGCGTGGCCGCTGTTTTCATTTCGGAGTGCCCATGGCGTCGGCGGCTGCGCGAGCAGGCCGAAACACGCGGCGATCGTCATAGAACGCAGGCTCTTCGTTCGCTGCCCACCAACCTGGCACGCCGAGCACCGGCAGCGGCAGCCACGGCTTGGCGGCCAATGCGGCTGGCGCCAACATGGCGTCGATCGACGTGGGCGCGAGCCACACATGCGCCGTGATCGCAGCATGTGGGCTGCAGAGCTTTTCCATCAACGCGTGGCCGATGAGCGTGAGTTGCGCCTCGCACCAGCGGCTGCGGTGGCTCACGAACAGCGCGTGCCAATCGCGTTTGACGAGCGCCTCCACGAGCACGGCTGGCGCCTCCCAAAGCGCCGCGTTTTCATCGAACACGGTGAGCACATCGCGCAAGGCACCGCGGTGCTGCGCCACAGGCGCAAGCTCAATCTGCGCTGCTTGCAACTCGTTGAGCCGCCGCTTCAAGGCCGGGTGGCGCAGCCAAACCAGGCCATTGAAAAGGTCGTGCAGGTTGTCGCGCGTGGGCACCTGGCGGCTGCGGTAGGTGAAGGCCTCGTACGGCTCGCCGGGCGGCAGCGACGCCTGAGACACGAAGCGCACTGGCAACGACGAATCAGTATTCATCTCAGCCAATCGGTTCAGCGCAGCCGCAACAGTGAGATCGGCGTGCGCACGGTGGCCGAGCGCATCGAGCAGCGCGCGGTAGGGCGCCAGCCACGGCGCGTCAACATCGATGCGCTCCAGCAGCGCGCCGACCACACTCACCTCAGCCATCGCCGTTAGCGTTGACGCGGCCCGGTGTACTGCACCTTGTTCGGCTGGCGCTCAGGCGTCAGCATGAAGAGGTCGGGATACTTCTTGAACAGCTTCGGCGAGGAACCACTCTTTGCGAGCAAATCGGCATTGCGCAGGCGCTCGGCAGCGATGCGCAGCTCAAGCTTCTCACCAGCACGCAGCTCGGGCAATTGCTCGAGGATCGCGCGCACTTCGGGCGGCAGCTGAACGGGCGCGGGCGCCATGGCTGGCGGTGGTGGTGGTGGCTGCGGTGGCGGAGTTTGTGAGGGCGGCGGCGTGGCCGGCGCCTGCGGCAACGCTGCGGTGATTGCGTCAGTTTCAGAAGCCGGCCGGCGCGCGCGCGAACCCGCGGCGGCGGCGGCGCGTTTGGCCGGCGCCCTCGCCGCTGGTTTAGCCGCGGTCTTCGCGGTTGCCCGCGGCCGCGGCGCCTGAGCGGCCGGCGCGTCCCCGCCTCGGCCCTTGCGGTGCGGCAAATCGGTGAACGCGTCGTAGACCGGCTTGGAGTCTTCGCCTGTCTTGCCTTGCTGGCCATAGCCCTCAACGCGGCAGCCCTTCTCGCGCAGGCGAATGACCAGCGGCGCGAAGTCTGAATCCGATGACACGATGACCGCCACATCCGGCCTCTCGGCCAGCGCCATGTCGATGCCGTCAACGGCCAGCGCAATGTCGTTCGCGTTCTTGCCGGTCGAGAGGTTGACGATCGGCCGGATCGAGAGCCGCTTGAAAAATTGCTGGTGCGCAAGCGCCGATTCGGCTGTGCAGTAAGCGCGGCGCACATGAACAGCGCCATGCTCGGCGAGCACCGCATCGATGGCTTGCTCGATCACGTCGGCCGAGACGTTGTCGGCGTCGATCAGCAGCATCACCCGCTTGCCGGTTGCAGATGCGCGGTTCATGCGAGTCTCCAAGTCAGGGTCTCACCGCCGCAAAGTGGTTTGAGTTCGGCATCGCCGAACGGCACCGATTCGGGTAGCGTCCACGACTCTTTGCGCAGTGTGATCTGCTCGGCATTGCGCGGCAGACCATAGAACGCCGGGCCATTGAAGCTCGCAAACGCTTCGAGCCGATCGAGCGCATTGGCAGCCTCGAAGGCTTGCGCGTAGAGCTCGATGGCCGACATTGCAGTAAAGCATCCGGCGCCACAAACCGATTGCTCTTTCAGTCTGGCCGCATGCGGCGCGGAGTCTGTGCCGAGAAAGAAACGCGGATGGCCCGAGGTGGCCGCCGCCACGAGTGCCTGGCGATGGCTCTCGCGCTTCAACACCGGCAAGCAGTAATAGTGCGGCCGCATGCCGCCTTGAAACAGCGCGTTGCGGTTGTAGAGCAAATGGTGTGCGGTCAACGTGGCGGCGGTGTGCTCGCAGGCTTCGCTCACGTACTGCGCAGCCTCACGCGTGGTGATGTGCTCGAAGACGATCTTCAGCTCAGGGAACTCGCGCCGCAGCGGGATCAGCTGGCGATCGATGAACACAGCCTCGCGATCGAACAAGTCGATCTCCGGATCGGTGACCTCGCCGTGCACCAGCAGCAACACGCCTTCGCGCTGCATCGCTTCGAGCGTGGCGAAGGTTTTGCGCAGATCGGTGACACCGGCGTCGCTGTTCGTCGTGGCACCTGCGGGATACAACTTGAGCGCAACGATGCCGGCATCCTTGGCGCGCTTGATCTCGTCGGGCGGCGTCGCGTCGGTCAGGTAGAGCGTCATCAGCGGCTCGAAGGCCAGGCCCTCGGGCACCGCCGCTTCGATGCGCTCGCGGTAGGCCAAGGCTTGCGCCGTCGTCGTCACCGGCGGCTTCAGGTTCGGCATGATGATCGCGCGGCCAAATTGGCGCGCAGTGTGTGGCACCACAGCCGCCATGGCCGAGCCGTCACGCAGATGAAGATGCCAGTCGTCAGGCCGAGTGATCGCGAGCGTTTGAGTCATGCGCGAGATTTTGGCATCCGTCGATTCACGCCCTGATTGCGCTCAGTGCTGGAGGATCTTCGAGAGAAAGTCTTTCGCCCGAGGCGATCGCGCATCGGCATTGCCGAAAAACTCATCTCGTTTGCAGTCTTCGACGATCTTGCCTGCGTCCATGAAGATCACGCGGTGGCTGACCTTGCGTGCAAAGCCCATCTCGTGGGTCACGCACATCATCGTCATGCCCTCTTCCGCGAGCTTGACCATCACGTCGAGCACCTCGCCGACCATCTCTGGGTCGAGTGCCGAAGTGGGCTCGTCGAAGAGCATCACGATCGGATCCATGCTGAGTGCGCGCGCAATCGCAACGCGCTGTTGCTGACCACCCGAGAGCTGGCCAGGGAACTTGTCTTTTTGCGCAATGAGGCCGACGCGGTCGAGCATCTTCAAGCCGCGCGCCTTGGCTTCGTCGCCCGAGCGGCCGAGCACTTTGATTTGCGCAAGCGTGAGATTCTCGGTGACCGACAAATGCGGGAACAACTCGAAGTGTTGAAACACCATGCCGACGCGCGAGCGCAGCTTCGGCAGGTCGGTTTTGGGGTTGGCGATGGAGATGCCGTCAACCAGGATGTCGCCCTTCTGAAAGGGCTCGAGCGCATTCACGGTCTTGATGAGCGTTGACTTGCCCGAGCCCGACGGGCCGCAAACGACGACCACTTCACCCTTCTGAATGTTGGTCGTGCAATCGGTCAGCACTTGGAATGTGCCGTACCACTTGGAGATGTTTTGGATGTCGATCATGGTGGCCTCATGCTCATCGAATGATGGCGATCTTCTTCTGCAACTGGCGAACAAGCATCGACAAGCTGAAGCAGATCACGAAGTAGACGACGGCGGCGACGAGGTAGGTTTCGACCGGCCGATTGAAATTCTTGCCCGCCACCTCGAAGCCCTTGAGTAAATCGTAGGCACCGATGGCATAGACCAGTGAAGTGTCTTGGAACAGGATGATGGTCTGCGTCAGCAGCACCGGCAGCATGTTGCGGAAGGCTTGCGGCAGAACAACGTAGCGCATGACTTGCCCGTAGGTGAGACCGAGCGCGTAGCCGGCTGCCGGCTGCCCCTTCGGGATAGACTGCATGCCAGCGCGCATGATCTCTGAGAAGTAAGCGGCTTCGAATAGCGTGAAGGTGACCAGCGCGGACGTGAACGCGCCAACCGCCATTGGTCGCGACGCCCCTGTTACCCACTGCCCGACATAGGGGATCAGGAAATAGAACCAGAAAATGACAAGCACCAACGGCAGAGATCGCAGCGTATTGGAGTAGCCGGCCGCGATCCACGACAACGGCTTGATGCCAGAAAGGCGCATCATGGCGAGCAGTGTACCTAGGATCACA
>JAYWGR010000168.1:0-4793 GCA_043778145.1 Rhizobacter sp. | reverse complement strand
AATTCGTAGTAAGTCTGTAACCGTCGATCAGTGAGCCACCTATGAAGCACGAAGGAAGGAGCCCTCAGCAAGCGGTAACACTATTACTACACTTCACGTCAGCGTCCAGAGAAGTATTCAGAACGCATTGAGCCTGACACCGGGCAGCCTCGGCGCGCAAATGATCGGCCAAGGGCTGGCGCCGCTCGGACAGGCAATCGGTGGGCTGGCAAACAGCGCACGCGGATGGTCCGAACGCTACCTTGGAGATGGGGCCACGACCGCGCTTGGCGCTACGCTGCAGGCAGGGGCAGAGATAGCGGGAGTGCTCGGCGGCGCGAGGCTGGCGCAAGGGGCGTTTGATCGAGTTGTTGGCGGGATTGGCAATGCCGCGCCTACTGCCGAACTAGCTGCGCGGCCCATCCTCCCCGGAAGCCCTGAACTGGTTGGGCCCTTGTCACCCTCTCAACTCGCGAGAAGCTGGCAGGGTAGCGGGGCCTATCCCGGTGTCGATTCGTACTCGAACGTTGCGCTCAAGCAAGGCACCGTCGTCGTCGGTGCAACTCCTGGGCAATCCCCCTACTACACCACCGTTGATGCCTTCAAGGCGATGGACGGCACTGCCATCGACTACTATCAAAAATTGCAAGTTAGTCCGAACCTGACGAGTCCGGCGTACCCGCCTTACCGCAGCGGCGTGACGTTCTACGAAGTAGTTGACGATGGCATGCCAGCAGCTACTGGTCAGGCGCTTGCGAACTCTCAGTTCGGCGCTGGAGGCGCTCAACAGGTCTTCATTCCAGGCTACCAGTCGCTGAAGCCCTTGTACACCGTGCCATTTAAGCAGTGAGGTTTCGATGATTTTTGATGTTGTTGGCGGTTCGGTCGCGATTGGCGGCAAGGTGCTGCGCGGAAACATGTCATTGAGCGACACGGTTGCATTGGGGTTTGCCTTCGAGCGAGAAATCGATATGAAGACCGGATGGGTTTTTCGCACGGCCAGTCGAGACACCTTCGGGCTCCATACGGTTGCTCCGGCGCTCGGCTTTCAGAGTAATAGGTTGCAGCGAGTCAGCGTTGCGTTCCTGGACGAGGTCGGGACTCTTTCTGGAACGCTTGCTGACCGACATCGCGACTTCTTGTCTCAAGAGCTTGGTGCGCCATCGAAGACCACTATTACCCAAGCGTTGTATGTGTACCCCTGGGGCCAGATTGCGGCTGAGCAGGACGCACGCAACGGCACCGCCTACATCATCGTCACTTGGCAATAGAACTCGACCCCCTACGACTACTTCGGTCGTCTGATTGCCAACAGCAGCGCGGCCCACAAAGACCTCGGCGGCAACACCTACACCTATACCTACGACAACGCCCGCCAGCTCGTCACCAGCGTCAACTCGGCCGGCCAGAACAAGACCTACACCTACGACGCCGCGGGCCAACGGGTCAAGACCCGCAGCCTCATCAGCGCGGCGGTCGGCAGCCAGCCGGCGATCTGGAACACCGCCTCGACGATGTACGACCTGGCCGGCAACCACGTGCAGGAGACCCTGCTGCAGACCAGCCAGGTCAACCCCGGCCAGTGGGTCGACATGGTCTACCAGAACAACCACCTGGCCTACGACACCCTGGGTCGGCTGCGCGACGTCTCCGACGACCGCATTCACATCGGCCTCGAATACGACAAAGTCGGCAACCGAACGCGCATCAACACCCACGCCAACGTCCTCGCGGTGGGCGCGAGCACGAGCGACACCGCCAAAGACAGCGACCGGCGGTTCGGCTACGACGAGATGAACCGTCAGAAGAGCATCAGCGACGTGCTCAACGCCAGTGCCGGCCACCAGATCACCTACGACCGCAACAGCAACCGGACCCAGGACATCTTCACCGGCAACAAGGTCACCACCAGCGGCGGCCAGACGGTGATCATCGGCTACGACGAAAGCGGCGCCGCCATCTACAGCACCACGCCCGTCACCTACGTGACCAGCGTCGGCACCGTCACCGAGAACTACAGCTACGACGCTTTGGGCCGGCTCGCGGCCGTCGAGCGCGACGGCGTGCAGGTCGACAAGCGCTACTACGACGGCGCGGGCCGCGTCGTCAGCCAAGGCCCCAACGGCAACCTGCCCACCGGCTACGCGGCCGCCCTCAACGCCAACACCGCCGCCGCCGACGAGATCGGCCTGCAGACCCTGAGGAGCCTCTACGACGCCGCCACAGGGCGCCTGACCGAACAAGACGGCCTCGACAGTGCCAACACCCTGAAGACCCGCACCAAGTACACCAACTACGACGCCGCCGGCAACGTGCTCGGCCGCAGCTTCGAGCAGGTCGGCCAATACACCAACACCTACACCACCGCCCTCAAGCGCTTCGAGGGCTACAAGGAAGGCACCGTCTCCGGCACCAGCACCCAGCAGAGCCCGGGCACCACCACCGACAACTACGACCTCAACGGCAACCTCGCCAGCCTCACCGACTCCACGCTGGCGGCCAACAACCGCAGCTTCGTCAACGACACGCAAGGCCTGGCGCTCTACGTCAACCAGGGCGTCAACGCGCAGCGCCAGGTGATCGTGGGCGGCGAAGTGCTCGGCCGCTACGGCGTGGGCATCAACCCCGTGACGCCCAAGCAGAGCAACGGCAACCCCAACTTCGTGCAGGTGGCCGACTTCAACTTCGGCTACCAGAAGATCACCGGGCGAGTGCCGTCGGCGCTGGTGGGCAGCTACACCGTGCAGAGCGGCGACACGCTCAAGGGCATCGCCCAGAGCGCCTACGGCGACTCCCGGCAGTGGTACCGCATCGCGCAGGTCAACGGCCTGGGGGGTGACGCCGACCTGCGGGTCGGGCAGACGCTGAGCATCCCCAGCCAGGTGGCCGGCACCAACAACAACAGTGCCACCTTCAAGCCCTACGACCCGAGCCAGATCACCGGCGACACCACGCCCAACATGGCCGCGCCGCCCGTGGACGCCAGCGGCGGCTGCGGCACGCTCGGCACCATCCTCATCGTGGTCGTGGCCATCGTGGTGACGATCTATACGGCGGGGGCTGCGGCTGGGGCGATGTCGGCGACGGTGACAACGGCAGCCGGCACCACTGCAGCGGCCTCGAGCGCAGGCGCGATGGCAGCAGGCGCATCGGTGTTGGCCGGAACCTCGAGCCTCGGTGCGATGGGTGCGATTGGTCTGGGTGCGGTTAGCGCTGCGGCCGGCAGCATCGTCAGTCAAGGCGTCGGCATCGCAATCGGCCAGCAGCAGAGCTTCAGTTGGAGCCAGGTCGCGCTCAGCGCGGTCGGGGGTGCAGTCTCAGGCGGCCTGGGTGCCAGTGGGGCCTTCGGCGCGACGGGCGGCGCCACCGGGAGCCAGATCGGCAACCAGATCGTGCGCGGTGCGGTCGGCAGCGCCGTGTCGCAAGGCGTGGCGGTGGCCACCGGATTGCGCGACAGCTTCAATTGGACGGCCGTGGCCGCCTCGGCAGTCGGGGCGGGTGTGGGCAGCTCGGTGAGCAACGCGGTGTCGCAGGCGTTCGGGACCGGGGCGGCGGCGGAGTTTGCAGAGCGGCTGAGCGCCGGGACGGCAGCGGGGGTCGCGACCACCCTGGCCAGCGGTGGGCGGGTCAGTGCGCAGCAGGTGGCGGTGGATGCCTTTGGCAATGCGTTGGGCAGCTCGCTCGTGGATGCGATGAGCTCGGATCGGAATCCGTCGAACGCGAACTACCGCAACGAGATGGATCGCGAGAGTGACGGCTACACGCCGGCTGCCGCCTACAACTATCGCAACGGCTCGGATATCGACAGCGACAACGCGGCAGCGGATCGACAGCGCCGGGATGCGATGTATGGCTTGGCCGGCAGTGGCTCCGTGCGGCTCGGCGCGCAACGTCGCGATGCGGTGGCCGATTGGAGTCGTGAGACCGACGAGGGCATCGCCTGGGCAGCGAACAGTGGCGACCGCAATGGGCTTGATGCGCAGAGCGATGCCTGGGTTGCAGCCAACGGGCCTGGAAAGCCCGGACGCACTCGGTTGATCGACAAGGAACTCTTGGCGGCTCAAGCGCGCGAGCGATTCAACTTCAGTGATGGGCGTGACGCGCGCGACATTCGACTCGGCTTCGGCTATCAGTCACGCGTCGCAAGAGCGCTCTCGGATTCGTCTATTGGCGGATCGAGCGGATCGACATACGCATCCGCATCAGTCTTGTCGACACGCGAGACGGCAACCGCCATGTTCAGTTCGCTGGTTGGCACCAGCCGCGCTGGCAACGTGGCGACGGGCGCCTTCAATGCTTGGTTGGCTGCACCCGAGGCGCTCTCAAGGCCGATTGAGACAGTGAGCGCCATCGGCTCGGCGGCGGTGCAGCTTGCAGAGGGGGGGTGTCCTACGCTGGTCGGCTGTGGGATGACCCGCTCGGGACAGCGGCAGGCTCCCTGGCAAGTGGCGTTGATGGCTTGCGCACGGGCTTCAATCGCGTGATCAATGGCGATGGCACCGCGATGGGCTCGACGCTCTTCGCCGCCGGTACGGCACTGCTACCCTTGGGGCGCCTAGAGACAGGAGTGCCGAGCAAAATTGGACCAAGCGTTTTTGATCTTGGGTCACACGTCAGTAATTTCGAGAGCGGTCTTTTCACTAACACCTGAATCCGTGACCTCGACCCGAGTGGATGCGAGATTGGGGCTGAGTTTCATGACAAGTATTTCCGAGTGATGAATCGAACGATGTCGTGACTCGGTTTGGCGTCGATTGGCGCTCGCTGCATCGCGTTGGCGGGCACTTTCCTGGACTTGGCGACTGCCCGCTCCA
>JAYWGR010000167.1:0-4804 GCA_043778145.1 Rhizobacter sp. | reverse complement strand
TTGCGGACGCCACTTTACGGGCTGGCCGGCAAACGCCAACTACTCATTCGAAGGTTTGTCATCCGCAGTCGATGGCTGCGTGCACAAGCCATTGCAAGCTTCAGCGCGCCGTGTAGTCCTCGTCGGTCAAGGCTTCGAGGAAAGCGGCAAGGTCAGCTTTTTCTTCCGGGGAAAGCACGAGCGGCGTACCTGCGCGCGCGCCACGGTCATAGATCTCGAGTTCGATGGCTTGCTCCAGGGTCGCGACGCTGCCGTCGTGCATGTAGGGCGCCGTGATCGCGACGTTGCGCAAGCTTGGGGTCTTGAACGTACCGATGTCGGCCGGTTCGAGCGTGACGGCGAAGCGGCCCAGCGCAGAGATGTCTTTGTCGGTCAGCAGCGTGTGGTCGAGCGGCTGACCGTGCTCGCGGGCTTCGGCGAGGCGTTTGACCAGCGCAGGCAGCCGCCTCATGGCCGAGGGCGCTTGAAGCACCGCGTGAAAGCGCTGATCGGTAAAGTCGGGCTGTGATCCTTCGATGAGGTGGCAGGCGGAACACTGGGCAGCGCCCGTGAACAACCGATAACCGCGCAGCGCGGCGGGACCAAGCTGACCCTCGCCAGACAGATGCCGATCGAAGGCCGATGGGCGGGATCGAAGGCTCCTCACATAAGCCACCAGGGGAGTGACGATGTGATTGATCTCGAGCTGGTCAGCCTTGATACCGAATGCCGCTGTCAATAACTCGACGAGATCAGGCAGCCGGCGCACCGCAGAAAGCACTTGGGTTTCATTGGCAAAGCCGTGCTCCAAGGGATGGGTCAGTGGATCGAGGATCAGCGCGTCCAGCGAGCTGCGTCGACCGTCCCAGAAGAACGAGGAGTTCGCAGCGACATTGAGCAGCGAAGGGGAGTTGCGCGTACCAGCGAACTCCCCTGTGCCGATGGATGTGGGCCGTCCGTCGGTGAATGCGCGTGCAGGCGTGTGGCAAGTGGCGCAACTGACATTGCCGTCACGGCTCAATCGAGCATCGGCGAAAAGCCGCGCACCCGACTCAAGTAAGCGGCTTCGCTGATCGACTGCCGTGTCCCCGCCAGCGCCGCGCGCAAGTGCCCACCCGCTGACGCACAGAGCGACGCCCACCACGACCCATACACGCGCGATCTGGCGGCAATTGTTGAAAAGATCGCGACCAATCGACCTCCAATGGCCCTCGCTGTCGATGCGCGGGGGCAGCTTATCGCCCGACCCGTACACATTCGTTTCGCTTTTGAGACGCGCGTCTTGCATGCTGTCGAGCTCGGACGGTGGCCACCAAGTGTAACCATTCAGACTTCTGGACACCCAGCCTGGGGCGACTTCATCGTTTGCCGCCAATTTTTAAGGAGGCGCTGAACAATCTATCCTCCGGCGATTGGTCTCGTGTCGCCGCGAGGTCAGTGTTGCAATGCGAAATGAAAGCGGTTTAACTCGTTCAGTTTGACGCGCCGTTTGCGGTTTTTGCCTCTTTCTGAGGCACTTCGGCCGCTCAAGGCGCACTCATCCCTTCAATGCCTGCATGGAGTAGTTTTTTCTTCGCAATCACCAAATTGGCCAGGCCGAAAAGGCTGTAGAGCTGGGCTGTGTTTTTCGTCAGACCCTTGTAGCGCGTCTTCTTGTAGTGGCTCTGCCCCCCGGTATAGGTGGTCTTGCCCAGCCGATTGGCGTTGTCATAGACGAAGCCGACGGTCTGCACCACGTTGTTGTTGCTGGCCGTCCCCAAGAGACAGTCCCACCGAGTAGGCGTCCAATGTTTGACTTGGCCGCTCGATTCGGGCCACCTCCACTCGGCGCGCTTCGCCGCGGTCGGTGATCAGCTCAACGTGGACGACGATCTACATGGGCGACTTCGACACTCGCTATTGCGATCCCGAAACGTAGCCAGATCGGCTGACACCCCCAGCTTTTGAACACTCCCGGCAACCGTGTCAATTTGCTGGAAAGATACGATTACTCCTAGCTGAACTGGGTCAGGCCACCCAAGGCGTCGGTGATCTTGGTCAGCCGGTTGAGTTTGTCCTAGGGGTTGTAGGTGCGGCGGCCGAGCGGGTCGATCGTGGTCATCACGTGCCGGCGCCGTCGGTGAGCAGTTGTGTTTGGTGGTTCAAGGCGTCGGTGATGCTGGTCAAGAGGCCGCTGGTGTAGCCGAGCCTCCCCGGCTCCGCACGGGCACACAGGGCGTGCCCATGCAGACGCATCACGGCGTCTGGCGGAACGAGCTGCCACCGTTGGTCGATTGGCTATAGCCGGGCGTCGAGCCGATCAGGTTGCCAGAGGAATCCAGCAGCAGCGGTTGGTGCGGGGCCGTCGTCTCGCCAGTCATCGCGGGGTCGAAGGCATGCAGCGTGGTGAACACGCCGCTGAGGGTGATCTTGAACGTTGTGCCCAAGCCGTAGGTGCTGCCGTAGCCCGTGGTGCCGTAGAACGCGAAGTTGTTGGCCTGCGTGACACCGCCGTGCGGCCAGCGACCATCGGCGCCGCCGGTGAACGAGTAGACCCAGGTGGGCACGCCCGCAGTGCTTAGCGCGAAGACCGTGCCGGCGTTGCTGGCGCCGCCCATCTGCGTCGTACCCCACATCCGGCCATCTGTCGCCGAGTTCAGCCGGCCTTGTGGCTGGCAGCCGGCCGGCGCGGCCTTGGGGAAGGTGTAGAGCAGCGTGAACGTGCCCGCGTTCGTGATCTTGTAGTACGTGCCGCAGTCGCCCGCGCCGCCGCCGAAAGCCGTGCCGTAATACACGCCGTTGCCGGTGGAGATCAGTTGGCCCTGCGGGTTGCTGCCGTCCGTGCCGTTAAAAGAGTGCAGCGTCGTGACGACGCCGGCGGTCGTCATCTTGAACAAAGTGCCCTTGCCGTTCGCGCCGCCGTAGGTGGTGGTGCCATAAAGGTTGCCGTCGTTGCCGAGGGCGAGGCTGGTCGGGAGCGAGCCCTCGCCGGCGGCGCCGAACTGGTGGATAAAGGTCACCGCGCCAGCGGCCGTCATCTTGAAGGCCACGCCGCCGTTGTACGTGCCGGCCGTGGAGGCGGTTCCGTAGAAGGTGCCGTCGGCGTTGCGCACGAGTGCGCCATAGGGCCGCGAGCCCGTGGTGCCGTTGAACGAATAGAGCACCGTCACCGCGCCGGTGGTCTTCGAGATCTTGAGGATGGCCCCGTTGTCGAGGTACGCGCCGCCGGCGCTCGACGTGCCGTAGTAGTAGCCGGCGTTCTCGATGAGTTCGTTAGGCCCGCGACCGTCGGTGCCGTTGTAGACATGGATAGTCGAGAAGGTGGCTGCGTGCGCGCCGGTGCTGGCGGCGAAGAAGGCGGCGACGGCTGCTGCTGCTGCGCCTAATGCGGAAAGAGTTTTATGTTTCATGGATTCCTGATGTGATGGCTGCTTGAATTAACGAAGATGGCGATAAGGACGCCCCAAATTGTAAGCTTGAGTCATCTCTAATCCAGAGGCTTGGTTTCAAAAAACCTAATCCAGTGTCCGCAAGAGTCCCCTACTGTTTTTTATCACCACCAGGCGCCTCAAGTCGTGAACGAACTACTCAAGAAGGACATCGAGTTGATTGAGGCGGCGTAGTAGCCATGGGGTTCAAACTAATAAAGACCCTACTACCACTGATTTATCCCCGTAGAACGTTCGCCCTGGTGTTTCCGATTGCGGTACCGACCCCAACTGAAACAGCTTGATTGACAAATGTATTCAGTCCATCACTGACAGTCCCAGGGGTTACTGGACCAAGAGCACCACCCACGATCCCAGCTATCGCCACGGCACGAAGATCTATTGCGTTCCAGGTACTGCGATCGAACGGGTTCATCCCTTGATTCATCGCATCTGTAAGTGCCGCACCGACAGCGCCACCCGCAATCGGTTTGAACTGTCCAATCATCCCGCCAACGAATCCACCAACAGCACCGTTCACCATCGCGTTGTAGTTCCAGAACCCGCAACTCGCCGTCCATGAAGAAACACCATTACCAAAAGCACCGGCCACGGCTCCGGCAACACCGGCAGCGATAAACTTTCCTGTCGGGTCACGGTAACTTATCGGATCCCCACCCACATATGCATAGTTATTCGCCTGCCCACTGGCCCACCCGATCGGGTCTTCGCTGATGAACCGTCCGCAGCCAGGCATGTAGTACCGATTCCGGTAGTAGTACAGCCCGTTGGCGTTGCTGAGTTGCACGGTGTTGTTGTTCGCATCGATCAACGCGCTGAGCAGTTGACCGCCCTCTTCTCGCAGCAGCGCTTCGTCGATGCCGGCCGTGAGGCTGGTGGCCCGGACGGTGCTCGTGTTCAGCGTGCCGTTGAGCTCCTGCACGAAGTTGTCTTCTTGGAGCCCACCGTACAGGAAGCCCGTGGTCGCGGCTCCGATGGTCTTGCCGCTGCGCCGGCCGAAGCTGTCGTACTGGAAGCTGGTCGTGGCCGCTCCGGTGATCGCCTTGAGCTGGTTCTTCTCGTCCCATTGGTAGGTGCTGGTTCCGTCGCTGGTGAGGTTGCCGTTGGCGTCGTACGCGAAGGTGGCCCCGCTCCACTTCGTGAGCCGGTTGTTGGCGTTGTAGGCCGCATCCGTCACGTCGGCGCCCGGCAGGTTGATCCGCGCGAGGCTGCCGCCCATGCTGGTTCGTCTGCCGTTGGCGTCGTAGGTGTAGGTCAGGTCCCCGAGGACGGTGCCGTCGGCTCGTCTGTGTTCGAGTTTGGTGAGCTGGTCGGCGTTGTCGTAGGTGTAAGTCACCGTGGAGCCGTTGGCGAGCTTGGTCTGGGTTCGCCTCGATGCTTTGTCGTAGGTGAAGGTG
>JAYWGR010000166.1:0-44417 GCA_043778145.1 Rhizobacter sp. | reverse complement strand
TGATGCGCCGGCCTTCGACCAACAAGGCCTCGAACATCGTTCGCGCGTGGCCCTGGCCCTGTGCGGCGCTGGCGACCGTGATGTTGAGCAAGTGCAATTCTTCGAAGCCGGGCATGGCGACGAAGTAGCCGAGCAAGCTGCCACCATGCGGCGTGCACAGCACCCGGGCCACGTAGCCCGAGGCCAGCGAATCGATGAAGTTGCCGCGCGACCACGGGAACGGATAGACGGCCACCTCGATCGCCATGACGGCATCGAGCTGCGCCGTGGTCATCGGCTGCAACTCCAGCATGCCTTGCAGGGCCGCGGCATCGCCACGCCACAACGCGCTCATCGGGAGGCCTGCCGGCTTCGCGATTCGCAACGATGCGCCGCGCGTCGTGTTGGCCGGACCGCACTCATGCCAGGGCCTCGCGAGCCGCACTGGCCGCACTGGCCGCGTTGCTGGCACGCAAGGCATCGCGCTCGGCCGTGGTCTGGGCGACCTTGTCGCGCAAGTAGAGCGGCAGCGCCAAGGCGGCATCCACCGCGCCGCCTTGCGCCCACAGCGCGCGAGCAAGCGAAAGCATGGCACTGGCGCGGGGCAAGGCATGGTCGCTGCGTTGCGCGTGGCCGGCTTGCAGCACGCCGGCGAACGCGGTCAACGCATTGCCCGCCACGTGTGCCGGCGGCTCGGCCAGCCAACGTGCATTGAGCGCCTCGGGGCCGATCAACATTGGCGCGGCGAGCACTTGCCAAGCCGCACCATCGAAGTGGTAGCAAGCGGCATAGACCTCGTTCATGCGCGCGTCCATCGCCACCCACACGGTTTGCGGGGCGCTGCCGTCGCGCGCGGTTTCGGCCACGGCGAGCAGGCTGTCGATCGGCAGCACGGGCTTGCCCACCGCGAACGCCAAACCTTGCGCAACGGCGCATGCGGTGCGCAAACCGGTGAACGCGCCAGGCCCGCGGCCGAAGGCAATCGCATCGAGATCGCGCAGCGTGATGCTGGCCTCAGCGAGCAAGGCGAGGATCGCCGGAATGAGCGCGGCTGAGGCTTGCGCGCCGCCCGGCGCCTCGTGCGTCCAGACGCCGGCGCCCGAGCCGAGCGCGATGCTCATGTGCTCGGTGGCAGTGTCGAAAGCGAGCACGGCGTTCATGCTTTGCGGCGGTTTTGAAGGGGCATCGGTCGAGTTTAGCGGCGCCTTCCGGGCTGCGCAGGCCGTGCGATCATGGCGGCATGAAGGGCCGATTTCTAACGCTGATCGTCGCCGTGGCCGGCAGCGTGGCGGGCGCCTCGGCGCTGGCCGCCGCGCCCACGCTGCCCGCTGATGTGCTCACCGCACTCGACCGCGCGAAGATCCCGCGTGAGGCCTTGGTCGCCGTGGTGCAAGAGGTGAGCGCACCCAGCGCTGGCGCCGCGGCGAGCATCAACCCGGGCCGCGCGCGGCTGGCCTGGCAAGCCGAGCAAGTGGTCAACCCGGCATCGCTCACCAAGCTCTTCACCACCTTTGCCGGCCTGGAGTTGCTCGGCCCCGCCTGGACCTGGACGACGCCGATCTGGCTGCAAGGCCCGATCCGCGACGGCGTGCTCGACGGCAACCTCACCATCAAAGGCAGCGGCGACCCGAAGCTGGTGCAAGAGCGCCTTTGGCTGATGTTTCGCCGCGTGCAACAGCTCGGCGTTCGCGAGATCCGCGGCGACATCGTGCTCGACCGCAGCGCCTTCGTCGTGCCCGAACAAAACCCAGCCGAGTTCGACGGTGAGCCGCTCAAGCCCTACAACGTGCGTGCCGATGCGCTTCAGCTCAACTACAAATCGGTGGTGCTGACCTTCACGCCAGATGCTGCGCGCGGCATGGCGCTCGTGGGCGCTGATCCGCCACTCGCCGGTGTGAAGATCGACGCGAGCGTGCCGCTCAACACCGCACCGTGCGATGACTGGCGCGCCGCGCTGAAGGCCGATTTCACCGACCCGGCGCGCATCCGCTTCGCCGGGCCGCTGGCGCTCTCATGCGGCGAGAAGGTTTGGCCGGTGGCGTATGCCGATCCCAAAACCTACAACGAGCGCGCGCTGCTCGGCCTGTGGCGCGAGATGGGCGGCAAGCTCGGCGGCATCGTGCGCGAGGCTGCGCCCGCCGCAAGCGTGCCCGGCGCAGCGCTGGCCGCTGCGCCGAGCTTTGAGATCGCCTCGCCGCCGCTGGCCGAAGTCGTGCGCGACATCAACAAATACAGCAACAACGTGATGGCGCAGCAGCTCTTCTTGACGCTGGCACTCACCCAACGCGGCAGCGGCACGCCGGAGCTCGCGCGCGAGGTGCTGCATCAATGGATGGCGATGCGCTTCGGCCACGCGGCCGATTCGGCGGTGATCGACAACGGCTCGGGCCTCTCACGCGAAACACGCATCAGCGCCGATCTCTTCGCCAAGCTGCTGCAAGCCGCTTGGGCGAGCCCGGTGATGCCGGAGCTGATGAGTTCATTGCCAGTGAGCGGCATCGACGGCACCTTGAAACGCTCGCGCGCCACACTCGGCCGCGCGCACTTGAAGACCGGCTCGCTGCGCGACGTGAACGGCATCGCCGGCTACGTGCTGGCCAACTCAGGCCGGCGCTACGTGGTGGTCGGCATCGTCAACCACGCCAACGCCGGTGCCGCGCGGCCCGCGCTCGATGCGCTGGTGCAGTGGGCCGCCAACGATGCGGCCCTCGGCACGACGACTACTACTTCGACGAGCACGAGCACGGCGACCATGGCCGCCGCACCGGCTCAGAACCGGTAGCCGACCGACAGGTTCACCGACAACGGATCGAGCCGCGTCTCGATCTTCTGGCCGGTCGACAAGCTGGTCGTGTTCTTGATGTAGGTCTTGATCACCGAGCCATCAATGAACCAGCTCTCGCTGAACGCAAACGTCAACCCGACCTGCGGCGACAACCCCCAAGCCGAGCCGGCGCTGATGCGCGTTGGCGGACCGCCGGGGTTGGTGAGCGCCGTCAAGGCGCTCGTGCCTTCTTCGCCGTAGAAATACGCATACGTCAGGCCGAGGCCAACGTAAGGCCGCAACGCCGCGCTCGAGCCGAGAAAGCGGTACTGGCCGAAGAGCGTTGGCGAGACTTGTTTGACGGTGCCGATCTTGCCCGCGCCTTTGATCGCGCCATCGCCAATCACATCGTGCTTGTAGCCGAGGCCGGCATAGAACTCGACCGAGATGTCGTCGGTCACCATGTAGGCCAGCGTGCCGATCAAGGAGGTGGCGTCTTTGATGTCGATCTTCGTGCCTGGCAAGCTCGGAGCCGACAAATTGCCGCTCTTCACGTCGGGCCGAATGTTGTTGACGCCGACCTTGCCGAGCCAGGTGCCGGCCGATTGGGCCTGCGCCGCAACGGGGGCGAACGCCAAAGCCGCGACGACTGCTGCAGCGGCTGTGGCAGTTGCGGCGCGTGCGGCGCTTGCGGCGCGTGCGGCGCGTGCGGTCGCCATCGACAGGAATTGGAAACCAGCGCTCATCGGATACCTTTCGAAGCGGTTGAGAACGGTGCGCGCGGCCATCACAGCCAGCCCTTTTTGACCATCCGGTCGGTCACGAACTCGGCAAGCAACTTGTAGCCGTAGGGCGTGGGATGAACGGTGTCGGCATAGACGTAGCGCGACACATCGCCTGCGGCCACGGTTGCCGCACTGCAGGTCAAGGAGCCGATTGGCGTTTTGCTGAGATCACAGGCGAGTGCCGTGGGGTTGCTCACCGCGTATTGCTCCGGGTGGGCGTATTGATCTTGTCCCTGGGTGTAGGCATCGACCAACAAGACGCCCTCGCTTTCGCCGAGGCCGCTGGCGAGTTGGTCGTTGAAAGTGGTGACCATGGTGCGGATCAGCCCTTGCGTTGATGCGTCGACCGACAAGCCGAAGGGCGTTTGGCTCACATCGGGCAGGTTGACGACGACCACGTGCGTGGCGCCTTTGGCGAGCACCAAGGCCTTGATGTAGCCAGCGAGCTGCGCACCGGCCGTGCCCATGGCGGTGACGGCGGCGGTGGCGGCGGCGGTGGGGTCGCCGCCGGCTGCGATCGTGGCGCTCAGTGTGCCGAGGTTGAGGAAGACGTCGTTGCCACCGGCCAGCACCGTGACGAGGTCGTCAGCCGCAAAGCTGCCGCCGGCAATCGTGAGGTGGCGGTTCATCTGGTTGATGACGGGGTCGGTCAGCTGGCCGAGGTAGCCATCGGTGTTGCCGAGGGCGAGCAAAGCCTTGTTGGCCGGGCCCACGAGTTCGGTGACGCGCGCGCCGCCTTGGGCGTAACCGAAGCAGCCGGCGGTATCGGTGATGGGTGCTGCGAGCGACGCGAGCGGGCCGCTGGCTTCGAGCCCGGTTTGCGCGGCACAGGGTGCCGGTACGCGCGCCTGAGCGGCGATCAGCTCGACCCAGATTTTTCCGTCGGCCCCGTTGACGGTGTATTTGCCGCCACCGAGCGCTTGGATGCCCGGCGTGGCGTAGGTGCCGACATCGCTGAGGCTGTCGCCGAAGACGATGAGCTTCGAGTAATGAGTCTTGGGAGTCTGGTCGCCATCGCCACCACCGCCGCAGGCGGCGAGCAGCAAAGAGGAAAGCGCAGTGAGCGCGAGGCCTTTGATTGTTTTCATGCAGGACCCTGTGTTGGACGTTAAAAAGAACGATCGTTCGTTTTTCCGACGCCGACTATAGGTCTGCTGATCTTGCCCACTAGGCCGTAGAAACCCGGCCTGTTGCCATCACGCGATGTTGGAATGACGCGGTGTCGCCATCCAGCACCCGCGATGGATTTTTAGCGCTCGCTTAAAACGGATTGCCTTGCGCGCGCTGAGCGGCGAGCTGGCCAAGCACCAGTTGGCCGCCGGCGCTCAGGTGCGTGTCGTCAGCCCACAGCCAAGTGCTGCCGTCAGCCACGCCGGTGGTGGACGACGGGTCGGCGATCAAGGTCGCTGTCGTGCAATTCGGCAGCGCCACGGAGCAGGCGCCCTGCGTCACGTTGACGATGCCGAAGCTCGTTGGCGACTTGGCGTAGAGGCTCAGGCGCTCGTCGAGCAGCACGAGGCCGATCCGGTGGCCATCGTTCAAGATGTTTTCGCGCATGCCGGCGTTGAAGGCCGCGCTGAGCGCCGTCAGCACCGCAGCTGCGCCGGGGCTGACTTGCTCTTCTTTCACGGCAAAAGGCGTGAGACCCAGATCGGGCACGGTGGCGATCAACACCTTGCCGCCGATCTCGGCCACGCGGTTGACTTGCTCAGCCAGCGCCACGCCGAGCGACGTGGCGCTGGCATTGAGCTCGTCTTGGCCAATGCCTGGGTACTGCGCATAGAGGTTCAACAGGTCATGCGTGCCGATCAGCATCGTGACGAGATCGGTGCCGCTGAAACCGTCGTTGTTGACTTGCTGATCGATCTGCGCCGGCAGGTCGGCGACCAACGCGTTCGGCGCCGCGTAGATGAGGCTGGTCGGCGAGATCTGGCCGTTCAGATTGCACTGCGGGAACACGAGGCCATAGAGCGCAGCCACGTACTGCACCCAGATCGGGTTGCCTGCGCAGTCGATAGCGCCGGTGTCTGCCGTGACGGCGTTGACGGTGTATTTGCGGCCGCTCTGATCGATCGTGCTGCTCTCGTCGCCGAAGGCAATCACGCGAATGGGCCGGAACGACGCCACCTGTTCACCACCGCCGCACGAGGTCAGCCAAATGCTCGCAAACAAGCCGCCAATCAGCGCGGCGCGGCGCCATCCATACCCCTTCAGATTCATTCAATTACTCCAGAGATTGCGGGTGCGGCAGCCAATCGGCTCAGGAAGCCGCTGCGCGTTGCAGCCGGTCCCGCACGCCATCCCATTCGGGGCCTGGCGGGGGTTCTTCCACCCAAATGATGTGTGCGCCTTCGGCATCGAACTCGCGCAACACGGAAAAGAGCTCGTGGGCCGATTGCTCGGCTTGCGCTGGCATGCGCCGATGGCGAATGCCGGACGCTCCGCCCAATGGCACGGTGCGCGAATATACCGCCAGCGCCATGGCCGAGTTGGCCGGCTCGGCGCCGAGCATTTGCAAAGCCGCGTGAAGCGCCGCCGAGGGCATCAACCGCAACTTGGCCGCGGGTGCGTAGTGCGAGGCCAGCGTGCCGGAGGCGCGCGGCGCGTTGGCATCAGGGTCTTGCAGCGGCATGCCGGCAGCGGCTTCGATGCGGGCACGCGCCAGCACGCCGGGCCGCAGCAGCACCGGCCGGCCGCGCGAGCAATCGACGATGCTCGACTCGATGCCCACATCACAAGCGCCGCCGTCCAGCACCGGCACCTTGCCGTCGAACTCGGCCAGCACGTGATCGGCTTGTGTGGGGCTGACGCGGCCGAAGCGGTTCGCGCTCGGCGCGGCAACGCCCGCCACGCCGCGGCACAGTGCGGCCTGCAGCAAGGCTTGCGCGACCGGATGCGCGGGGCTGCGCAAACCGATCGTCGCGTGGCCGCCCGCCGCGGCACTCGCGATACCCGGCCGGCGCGGGACGATCACCGTCAGCGGCCCCGGCCAGAAGGCCGCCATCAAGCGCCGAGCGAGCGGCGGCAAGTCGGCGGCAAACGCCTCGGCGGCCGCCGCATCGACCACATGAACGATCAGCGGGTGATCGGCTGGCCGGCCCTTGGCCACGAAGATCTTTGCCACCGCCGCTTCGTCATCAGCGCGCGCGCCGAGGCCGTAGACGGTCTCGGTGGGGAAAGCCAGCAACTCGCCGCTTGCCAGCGTAGCGGCGGCTTCTTCGATCACCGCCCGATCATTGGCATCAAGCCGCATGCAGGATCACCACTTCATCACCGGCGCATCGCCAGCGCATCACCACGGCGCGAGGCCGAGGATCTTGGCCGCCAGGCGGGCAACTGCGTCAGCGTCATCGGCCGTTGCGGCGGTGAGGGTCAAGTGGCCCATCTTGCGGCCGGGCCGCGCCTCGGCCTTGCCGTAGAGATGCAGGTGCGCGCCGGGCAGCGCGAGCACGCTGGCCCAATCTGGCGTTTTCAATGCGCCGGCGTCAAACCACAAATCGCCGAGCAGGTTGAGCATCACGCAAGGCGAATGAAGGCGCGGCATGACGAGCGGCGCAGCGGTCATCGTGCGCACTTGGCAGTCGAACTGCGAGACATCGCAGGCGTCGATGCTGTAGTGGCCAGAGTTGTGCGGGCGCGGCGCCATTTCGTTGGCGACCAACGTGCCACCTTCGAGCACGAAGAATTCGACACAGAGCACGCCGACATAGCCGATCGATGCCGCCACTTGCGATGCCGAGGCAATCGCCTCGCGTTGAAGCGCCTCGCTGACATCAGGTGCCGGCACCTGCGTGACCGCCAAGATGCCGTCACGGTGCAGGTTTTGTTGCACCGGAAAGTGGACGATCTCCCCGGCGGCGCTGCGCGCCAAGATGACGCTGATTTCACGCACCAAAGGCAGCATGCGCTCGAGCACGCAGGGCACGCCACGCAGGCCACGCCACGCGGCGTCGAGCTCGGGCTTGGTGGCCACGCGGACCTGGCCCTTGCCGTCATAGCCGAGGCGCGCGGTCTTCAGAATGCCGGGCAGCAAAGCGGCCGCGTCAACCTGCGCGAGCTGCGCTTCAGACTCGATCAACGCATGCGGCGCACAGGGCACGCCGCTGCGCACGAAATGGGCTTTCTCGGCCGCGCGGTCTTGGCAGATGGCCACTGCTGCCGCCCCCGGCGCAACCGGCCGGCGCTCGGCCAGGCGAGCCAATGCTTCGGCCGGCACGTTCTCAAACTCCGTCGTGATGGCGGCGCTCACATCGGCCAGCGCGGCGATGCCCGCCGCATCGAGATAGTCGGTCACGATGTGGTGATGCGCGACCAGCCCGGCCGGGCTGGCCGGATCGGGATCGAGCACCGCCGTCGAGTAACCCATTTGCTGCGCGGCGTGGACGAACATGCGACCGAGTTGGCCGCCGCCCACGACGCCCAGCGTCGTGGCAGGCCCCTCGCCCAGCGTCGTGGCAGGCCCCTCGGCGAGCGTTGCGCCCGGCGCGATGAACGCGGCGCTCACTTGAGCTCCGCCGTCATCGCGCGCGCTGCCTCGGTTTGGCGAGTGCGATAGGCCTCCAGCTGCGCACGCAAAGCCGAATCTGAGGTCGCCAGCATCGCGACGGCAAAAAGCGCCGCATTGGCCGCGCCGGCCGCACCAATGGCAAAGGTGGCCACCGGAATGCCCTTGGGCATCTGCACGATCGAGTGAAGCGAATCCACGCCCTGCAAATGCCGGCTGGCAACCGGCACGCCGAGCACGGGAACGGTGGTCTTTGCAGCCAGCATGCCGGGCAAATGGGCTGCGCCACCTGCACCGGCGATGATGGCCGTCAAACCGCGACCCGCAGCCGCTTCGGCGTAGGCAAACATGTCGTCAGGCATGCGATGCGCCGAGACCACTCGGGCCTCAAAGGGAATGCCGAACTCGGCGAGAATCTCGGTGGCGACGCGGAGGGTCTCCCAGTCGCTGCTGGACCCCATGACCACGCCCACCACCACAGGGGCGCTGCTCAAAGCTCACTCCATACTGGGTGAAACCTTGAATTGTAGGTGGCAGGTCAGCATCTGCCCCCGTCGAACTCCCCGCTTCTGGAACACGCCACCATGCTCGACATCACCCTCCAAAACTTCGAATCCGACCTCATCACGGCTTCACTGCAGCAGCCGGTGCTGCTCGACATCTGGGCGCCCTGGTGCGGGCCGTGCAAGGCCCTCGGGCCGGTGCTGGAGCGGCTCGAAGTGAGCTACGCGGGCCGCTTCGTGCTCGCCAAGCTCAATGCCGATGAGCAACCTGAAATTTCCGGCCAGCTCTCGCAGATGTTCGGCGTGCGCAGCATCCCGTTTTGCGTGCTGTTCAAAGGCGGGCAGCCGGTCGATGGCTTCGTGGGCGCGTTGCCCGAGAACGAGATTCGCGCGTTCCTCGACAAGCACGTGCCGAGCGCCGAAGAAGTGGCTGCCGAAGAAGACGTGCACGCCGCCGAGGAGCTGCTCGCCGAGGGCGATACCGAAAGCGCGCTCGAGAAGCTGCAAGAAGCCGTGGCCATCAACCCGGCGAATGACACCGCGCGCTACGACTACATCCGCGCGCTGCTCGGCGCCGGCCGCGTTGACGACGCGCGCCGCGCCTATGAGCCTGTGGCCGCCAGCATGCTGCTCGACCCGCGCTTGGCCGCATGTGGCCACTGGATCGCCGCGTGCGATGCCGCCGCCACGGCGCGCTCGCCGGACGAGCTCGCGACTGCGATCGCCGCCAACAAGCGTGACTTCGATGCGCGCTTCGAGCTCGCGCAAAGGCACTTCGCTGCACAGCGCTCGACCGAGGCGATGGACGAGTTGCTGGAGATCATCATGCGCGACAAAACCTGGCGCGATCAGCTCGCACGGAAGAACTACGTCGCCATTCTTGAGCTGATGACCAAGCCTGCGCCCGCACCCGCCAAAGCCGCCGCGCCGAAGGGCACGCTCGAACTCGCTGGCAAAGTGATCACGACGCCGGCGGACCCGGTGGTCGACGCCTATCGCCGCAAGCTCAGCATGGCGCTGTTTTGACCCGGCCGGTTCACCGCGCCAAGCGCGTTGTCCAACAGAAACCGCAGCGCGAGATCAAGCGCGCTGCCGCCTCGGGCGCAAAGCGCGACATCAACGTGAGGTTTGCATCCGCAACCGACGCGCCGCCTCTTCGTCCCGCGTGTCATCAATCTCCCGCATCACACCACCCACGTCGACCGGCGCGAGCGTGCGCTCGAAGCGCCCCGTCAGCGGCGTGTCGGCCTGCAGCGTGCCGCGCTGGTACAGATCCCAGATCTCCGGGCCATATTGCACCGCGAGCAACTCCGGCGCGAAGCGACCGAAGAAGTCATTGAGGTTGGTCACATCACGCAGCAGCATGCGCTGCGCGTGGTTGTTGCCGGCCGCGTCAACCGCCTGCGGCAAATCGATGATGACCGGCCCATCGGCGGCGAGCAGGATGTTGAACTCCGACAAGTCGCCATGCACGACGCCCGCGCAAAGCATGCGAACCACTTCGCGGAGCAGCGCCGCATGGTGCGTGCGCGCTTCATCGGCCGTGAAGGCGACATCGTTGAGGCGCGGCGCGGCAGCGCCTTCGGCATCGGTGACGAGCTCCATCAGCAGCACGCCTTCGTGAAAGTTGAAGGGCTTGGGCACGCGCACGCCGGCAAACGCGAGCCGGTAGAGCGCATCGACTTCCGCGCTCTGCCACGCGGCTTCGGTGGCCTCGCGGCCGAAGCGTGAGCCCTTGGCCATCGCGCGGGCTTGGCGCGTGTTCTTGACCTTGCGGTTCTCGGTGTAGTCCACCGCTTGGCGGAAGCTGCGCTGTGTGGCGTCTTTGTAGACCTTGGCGCAGCGCGTCTCGTCGCCGCAGCGCACCACGAAAACCATCGCCTCTTTGCCGCTCATCAGCTGGCGCACGACGGTGTCGATCAGGCCTTCATCGATCAGAGTTTGGAGTCTTGCGGGTGCTTTCATCGCCGCATTCTCCGCTGACGCGCTACCGCGCATCCGCGTGCCGTGTTCACAGCTCTTGCTTGACCGCCGACTTTGGCGAGACAAATTGGGCCTGAATACCGGCCACCAGCTGTTTTCGCTCGTTGCCGTTTAAAAGAGCGAGGTGCTTTTTGGCATAGCAGGCCACAGCCGCGTGATCTGGAAATTCCTTGGCGAGGTAGTTGAATACACCTTTGACGTGCAGGCCGCCAACGATGATCGTCGCGGTTTCGCCCGGCTTTTGCGCGGCAATGACTTTCTTCGCCTCTTCAGCCATGCCGACATCTCTGCCAGACACGCTGGTTGCCACCATTTGGTTGAACTTGTCCCGCTCGCGCTCGTAAGCCAGCCGCGTCTCTTCCAAGTGGTTTCGAACGCTGGGACTCTTTTCAGCCGCGGAGATCGAATCGTAGTTGTAGTGCACAAACTCGATCATCGCATTGAGAATGGTATAGACCGAACCTTCTGCGTGCTGACGATCCAGTTCTTCGATGCGCGCGCTTTCGGCGCGGTCCAATTGGCCGATCAAGCCCTTCAATACCCCCATCAATGCAGCGACCTGCTTGATCAACGCGTTGGGGTCAAACTTATCAATGTTTGCGCAGATATTTTCTTTGTGGAGCGAATGCTTCTTCAGGCACCGATTCAGATCCGCACTTTCCAGCAGGAGGGCGCCTTTGCCACTGCGAATACTGGGGATGAGTGGGTCGGTGTGAATCTCCCCGTACACCATGATCACCTTTTGGTTGAACTTCTCCGGGTCACGGCAGTTTTTATTCGAGAAAACGGAATATTCTTTGGTGACGGCGCTCGCGTATTCTTCAATGGAGCGAGCATCGTCCCCCTTGTTGTAGGCGTATTTCTCCATGCGGCCAGCCTCCGCCTCAGTATTTGCCGCATCGGCGCCCGCCAGCCGAATCGCCGGGAAGATTTCATCCAACGCAGATGCGAGCGCCTGGCTGCCATCCACCAGCCAGCGGAAGGAGCTTGAGAGGGAAAGCGCAGCAGAACCCGCAAGATTCGAATCTTGTTTGACGTCACCCACCTCCGGCAAAAGATTCTTCCTCGGTGCTCGCCTCGCGGTCAGCGGGCCAAGTATGCCGAGTGCAGACGGCCGTGCATTCGCACTCGGATTGGGATTCGCATGTTTTTCCATACCGCTCTCCAGTCGAGTGAGCGCTAAAAACATACCGGCTGTGGTTGATATTTTTTTCATGGGAATTCAGGCAAACAAATTCTGATATTGGGTTCTGAGCCGAGTCGGCCAACCCGAAGCCAATATTGTTTCGACTGGCTCGCCAAAAAGGCTTCACATCCACGAACGGATGCCGCGGCACGCGAACGACTTGCGGAGCGCCGCCCTACGGCGCAGCGAGAAACGCGTTGTAGGCGGTTGCGAACGTGAGCGGCACTTCAAAGTGCGGCAAGGCGCCGGTCGGGAACAGGCTCACGCGCCAGTTGGGCCGGTCTTCGATCAGGGTCGTGCCGCGGTAGTCGGTGAAGTCGCCACGCACGCCGTGCGACAACCACACGGGCATCGTGAGCTGCTCATAGACGGTGTGGATGTCGGCACTGAACAGCGCGGCCGACAAAAAGTAGAGCGGCGCGTACATCGCGCCAGGCTGGCGCGCGGTGATGACGTCGTATGCCCAAAGCGCCTCGTCGATCTGCTTGGAGCCCCAGGTTCGACGCAAGAAATAGCGGATCACCCCAGGGCGCGTGAGCCCACGGTAGAGCGGCGCTGCCCAGCCCGGCCCGCGCACGAGCTTGTAAGCCCATGGCGGCCCGAGGCTCGTGCCCGGCGGGCCGCGCCGCTCGGCGCCCGCGTTGAAGCCGGTCGGGCTGACGAAGGCGAGGCTTCGGTACACGGCCGGCGCTTCGGCTGCGGCGCGCGCAAGGTACTCGCACGAGAGCGACAAGGCGAGTGCGTCGATCGGGGCATCGCGCTTGGCATCGCCGCTGCGTGCACGAATGAATTCGGTGGCCGCATGAACCGCATCGGTCATCAACCGCGGCGAGTAGACGCGGTCACTGCGCTCGGAAAAGCCGAAGCCCGGCAGATCGAGCGAGAACACGCGGCGGGTGGCGCGGTAATGCTCGTGCAGCGGCCTCACCTCAGCCGCCGAGCCAGCGGCGTTGATGCTGTGAATCAGCAACAGCGGCGCCCCTTTGCCGGCCACATAGATGCTCAGCCGGCCGGCCGCACTGTCGAACTCGACGCGCTCGCCGCTGACGGCGTGGGGCAAGCTCGGTGCGGCCATCGTCACCAACTCATCCCGGTGCACGCCGCGCGCGGTGCCGCACTTGCGCGAGCGGCCGCTTGCCTTTGAGCTGGCGCTCGATGCCGTCGTTCAGCACGGCGCGCAAGGCAATCACTTCATCAAGATGGCCGTAGACGCCGGGGAAGCGCAGGCCGAGCCAAAGCCACAGCGTGCACGAGCGCAGCGCCTGCTCCATGCGCTCAAGCCGGCTGTGGCCATCCACATCGGTCAAGAACCACGGAGAGCGGGCGCGGCCGGTGAGCGCGTGGCTGCTGGTCCAGTCGAGGAACTCCTGGAGCTGTGATTCGGTGCGCGTGTCGACCGGTGCTTGCGCGTAGGTGAAGCGCTCTTTGAGCGTCAGCTTGGCGGCGGTGCGGTCGAGCTGTTCGGCGAGTTGCAGCATTTGCTCCAACTCGGCCACCGCGAAGTGCGCGTCGTCGAGCTTCAATTGCTCCATGAAGACGCCGAGCACATCGCGCAGCTTCGTCTTCTGCAGGCGCGAGGAGATCGTGTCGACATGCCAGCCGTTGGGTGCCACCGGTGCTTTGAAGTCGCGCGGGGCGCGGGGCGCCTTGTGAAGCAGCTCTTTGAGCATGCGCGCAGCAGTTGGCTCGGCCTCGGCCAGCACGCCGGTGAAGCCTTCTTCGTGGATGCCGAAGCGGCCCGCGCGGCCAGCGATTTGGTGGACTTCGGATTCGTTCAGCGGCCGGTCGCTCTGGCCATCAAACTTGGTCATCGTGCTGAAGAGCACGCGGCGGATCGGCAGGTTCAGGCCCATGCCGATGGCGTCGGTCGCAACCAAGATGTCGGACTCGCCCTGCGCAAAACGCTCGGCCTCGCGCCGCCGCACCTCGGGTGGCAAGGCGCCGTAGATCACCGATACCGGGTGGCCGTTGGCGGCGATCTGGTCGCGCAGCGTGAGCACATCGCGCCGGCTGAATGCGACGACCGCATCGCCTTTTTTAAGCATCGCGATCGGCACCGGCTGCGGCAGCAGATCGACGTGCTGCTTGCGCTCAAAGTGCTTGATCTCGCAGCGCTCACCGCAGAGGCCGAGCAGGTTCTCGATCGCCGGCACGGCATAGGCCGAGCAGATGATGATGACCTCGTTGGCCGGCACCGCGACGATGGCTTGCGTCCAGGCCCAGCCGCGGTAGACGTCAAAGATCATCTGCGCTTCGTCGATCACGGCCACGTCGATCGGCTTGTTGGTCGCGACCATCTCGATCGTGCTCGACACCAGCCCCGAGCCCGGCGCAGGCACGTTCTCTTCGCCTGTCAGCAGCGAACACGGCACACCGCGGCCGACGAGCCGGTCGCGCCCTTCGAGCGCGAGCAGGCGCAGCGGCGCGAGGTAGGCGCCGTCATGCGCCTGCGCCAAGCGCTCGAAGGCGGCGTAGGTCTTGCCGCTGTTCGGCGGCCCCACGTAGAGCGTGACGGTGCGCTGCAGGCGGCGGGCTTTCTCGAAGGTGTCCGGGTAGCCCTGAAACGCGAGTTCGCTGTTGAGGCCATCGAGCGTGTCGAGCTCGGCGACCTGGTGCTCCCAGCGCTCTTGCGCGCGGCTGCACGCGGCCATCAACTCGGCCAGCGGCTGCGGCGTGGCGCACTCGGATTGCAGGCGCGGCAGCAGCAGCTCCATGCGGCGCGGATGGTGATCACGGCTGCGCGCGACCAGCGCATCAAGGTGGGCGATCAGCTCGGCCGCATGCGGGTACGGCGGCACCGGGCCGAGGGCGGCGAGCAGCGCGGCCTTGTCACCATCGCGGTAGAACGTCCAAACCGCGTCGGCCACCACCGGCACGCGAAAGAGCACCGGCACCCGCCAAGGCGCCGCCGGCGCAACGGCCGATGCCGGCAGCGGCAACGCGTGGCTCACGAGCCGCGACCACTCACCCGCCGAACGCGAGACGCCAAGCGCCTCAATCGCGGCGCCGCGCTCCATCATCAGCGGCCGCACGGTGGGGCCGGTGCCGATGGCGTCAAGGTGCGCCAAGGCGGCATCGAAGGCATCGGGCGCGATCCAGCGGCTCGGCCGCGCGCCGGCCACTGCTTTTTGCAGCAGCACGAAGCCGAGGCGATCGAGGTGGTCTTCGAGGCCCTGGCTGTGCTCGGGCACGAAGTCGCCGGGCTTGACCACCTGCGGCAGCACATAGGCCGCTTGGCGGACACGGGCAAATGAGGCCTTGTCGATGTGGCGCGGCACGCGCGCAGCGTGGCGCGGGTTGGGGAGGTTTGGGGCGTCGGTGATGGGAGAAGGCATGGGAGGAAATCGGTTGCGAACGAACTTTAAGCGTTCGCAGGCGATGCCTCTGCCGACACGAATTGCGCAGACACCCCTGCATCGGCAAGATAGGCCAGCCCCACCATGACTGGCCCCGCCGCAACCGACCCCGCCCCTTTGCCCGGCAGCTGCTGGCAAGTGCAGCTGCTTGGCGGGCTGCAGCTGCGCAGTGGTGACATCCACATCACCCGCTTTCCCGATCGCCCGACGCGCTTGCTCTTTGCGCGGCTGGCACTGCAGCCGAATGTGGCGCATGGCCGCGACAGCCTCGCCCAAGCGCTGTGGCCCGAGGTGCTCGATGCCGATGGCCGCCACGAACGCCCTGATGCGGCCGAGGTGCGCCGCGAGCGTTTGCGCAAGACCTTGTCGAAGCTGATGGGCTTGTTCCGCACCGGCGGCACGCAACACGCCATGCCGATTCATGCCGAGCGCGAGACGCTGCGCTTGAACGCGGCTGCGTTCGAGATCGACGTGCACCGCTTCGACCGCCACTGCGCGCGCCGCCAACACCAGGCTGCGCGCGCCTGCTATGGCGGCGAGCTGCTACCCGGCCTGGCCGACGATTGGATCGACGCCGAGCGCGCCCGCCTGGCCGCAGCGCGCGGGCGACTTGACGAAGCCCGCTCGAATGACGGCCGCAACGACCTTGATCTCGACGCCCATCTCGGCCCCGATCACGACAGCGATCACGACCCCGACAGCGATCTCGATGCCGACCCAGCCGCCACCGCAGACCATCACTCCGCGTCGGCTCAGCTCACACCACTCACGCTGCCGCCACCCCGCCAGCACTTCTTCGGCCGCACCGCCGAGATCGACGCCGTGCGCCGCGCGCTGCAGGCGCATCGCCTCGTCATGCTCGTTGGCCCGGGCGGCTGCGGCAAGACGGCCATCGCCGCGCAGCTCGCCGAGCGCCACACCGGCTTCGAGATCGCGGCGATGGTGTGGCTCGAAGACTGCACCTCTCCAGCCGGGATCACCGACCGCGTGCGCGCCGCGCTTGACCTGCAGCGCGACGGTGGCGACCCGCTCCAGCAGATCGCCGCCCACCTCGACTCCGCGCGCACCTTGCTCGTGCTCGACAACTTCGAGCAACTCGTCGGCCCCGAGGGCTTGGCCGAGCTCGGCCGGCTGCGCACCGCCCTGCCCTCGGCGCGCCTGCTCGTCACCACGCGGCGCGAGCTGCCGCCACAGGGTGACGATGCGGATCAAGGCAGCGATGCGGGCGCTGCCTTCCGCATCGATCTGCGCACCTTCCCCTTGCCGGAAGCGGGCGATGAGCTCGGTGTGGCGGCGCGCAACCCGGGCGTTGCTTTGTTCGTGGCCACGGCGCAGGCCGCGCGGGCCGATTTCTCGCTCAACCGGCGCAACCTCGCCGGCGTGATCGCCGTGTGCCGGCAGCTCGAAGGCCTGCCGCTGTCGATCGAATTGGCGGCGGCGAAGATTCGCGATTTCGCACCGCGCGACATGGCGCTTGCGTTGGCGCACAGCGCCAAGCGGCTCCCGCAAAGCGCCAAGCTGCTCGCGCGCACCCAGCAGCGCCCGGGCCAAGGCACGCGCCACGCGTCGCTCGCGATGGCGCTCGACTGGAGTTGGCGCCTGCTCGCCGAACCCACGCGAGAGGCCATGCGCCACCTCGCGATGTGCCGCGGCGGCTGGACGATCGCGCAAGCGCGCGCGCTCATCGCATCGCCCGCCCCGGCAAGCCACCACGATGACCACGCCGATGCTCACGATGCCGCTGCTCACCACGCCGCTGTTCACGACGCTGACGGGCTGCTCAAGCTCCTGGCCCGCGACTCGCTCCTCCAAGCCTTTGAGGCCGATGGCGGCCCGGCCCGCCAAGGCATGCTGGCCGTGCTGCGCGAGTTCGTTGTGGAGCAGTGCAGCCCAGCGCAGCTTCTCGATCTGCGCCAGCGCCACCGCGCGCTGTTCCTGGCCGAAGTGCAGCGCCTCGCGGCCACCGGCGCCTGGCCTGCGGAGGCCGACGACGCCAACTGCGCCGAAGCGCTCGACACCGCCTGCGCCGATGGCGATGACGCCACCGCGCTCGGCCTGGCCGCGGCGCTCGCCGAACCCTGGAGCGCACGCGGCACCTCGGCGCAAGCCGTGGCCGCGTTGCGCGGATTGACGCGTCGCGCACAGCTGCCGCCCGCAGCGCGCGTGGACCTGCTCTTCTTGCTCGCCACGCTGTTGATCAACGCCGGGCACGGCCGCCAAGCGCAGGCCGAAGCTGACCTCGCGCTCGAACTCGCCGGCAACGACGCTGCCATGCGCGCCCAAGCCCTGCTCGCGCAAATGCAGGTGCTTTGGCGTGCCGATCGCAGCGCCGCCGGCATGGCGCAAGCGCTCGCGCTCTTGCTCGAATCAGAGCGCCTGCTTGACGACGCCAGCCAGCCCCCAGGCCTGCAGCACGATGAAGCCAGCGAGCCAACGCAGCGTCGCCTGCGCGGCCGGCAGCTGCTCGCCAAGGGCGCGCTGACGCTGATGCACCTGGGCCAGGTCGATGAAGCGGCGTTGCACTTCGAGCAAGCCGAGCGCCTCTTCAGCGTGCTCGGTGACCGCCGCTCTGCGGTGCTCGCGCTGCCGGGCCGCGTGGCCTGCCTGCTGCAGCAACAGCAGTACCGGCAGGTGATCACAGTGGCCACCAAAGGCGAGCGCGAAGCGGCCACGCTGGGCGACGCCACGACCCGCCTGCAGCTCTTCGACCGCCTCGCCAACGCCTTGGAAGCCACCGGCCAATTCGAGCAGGCGCTGCAGGTGTGCCAACGGCAGACGCGGCTGGCCCGGCAGCACGGCTTGCACCACTACGCGAGCTACGGCGTCTGGAACCAATGCCAGCCGCTCGCCCGCCTCGGCCAGCACGAGTTGGCCGCGCGCCTGCTCGCCTTCGCGTGCCAGCACTGGACCAGCGACAACGGCGAACTCGCACCCGACGACAAAGCCTATGTCGCCGAGCTGCGCCAACTCGTCAGCGCCCACATTGGCGCCGCAAGGTGGCGGGCGGCTTGGGCACGCGGGCAAGCGATGTCGCTGCACGAAGCGCTGGAGCTCGCCTCCGGCAAGCCGGCGCCCGAGCGCGACCGCGACCGCGACCGCACGCCCTGAGCCTTGCGCCGGCTGGTTGGCCACGGCGCCGCGCCGCCGGTTGCTGCGCGTCAACTGGAGACGTTTGCCAGACGCCCGTCGATACGCTGGCCGCGCCGAGGCGAATCGGCCGGATGGTCCGGCCGGCGCGGCTTGCGGCAGCGAGGAGAACCCATGAACAGCCCTTCGACTCATCTGGTGCGCAGTGCCCTGCCCGCCCGCCGCCGCCCTGCCCTGCAAACCGCCCACGCGACCAGCTTGAGCGCCATTGCGGCCGCCACCATCGCCTGCGCCGTGCTGGCGGGCTGCGCAACGGAGTCGTCATCGCCGCCGCCGCCCTCGTCCAGCGGCGCGGCTGGCGGCGGTACATCGGTCGGTGGTGATGCGTCACTGCAAACCTGCGCCGCACCAGTCGGCACCGTGCGCCTTCAAGACGGCCAAGCCTCGGCTGACACCGGGCGCAACCAGGTGGCGAGCAACGAGACGATCCAATCGGTGCGGCTGCTGCTCGGCAGCATCAGCGATGCGCTGCCCAACAACAACCGCGCAAGCGCCAACGAAGGCGTCTCGCTCGATGCCTTGCGGCTGCTGATCCAGCAATCGAACTGCCTGGTGATCGTGGACCGCGGCGCCAGCGAGGCCGCGGCCACCGACGAGAAGAGCCGAACGCGCTCGCCCAACAGCGAAACGCGCGATGGCTCGAACATGGGCCCCGGCCAAGAGGTGGCGGCCGACTTCGTGTTGCGCTCGTCGGTGCTCTCGATCGGCACGGATCAATCGTCGAGCTTCGGCATGGGCAGCTTGTTGCCGAAGTTCGCCTCCGGGCTGACCGGCAGCCAGTCGACGACGACGGCCAAAGTGCAGCTGGTGCTCTCAGACGTGCGGGCGAAGATTCAACTCGCGGTGGCGCAGGGCGATGGCTCCGGCAAGAACACCGGCCTGGCCACCGGCGTGCTGGGCCGCGTGGGTGCGGGGCTGGGCGGCGGCACCTTGAAAACCGAATCCAAGACTTCGCCCGCGACCGTGCTGCTCCAGGCCTTTGGCGACGCCTACAACAAGCTCGTGCCAGCCATGCGCGGCTACAAGGCGCAGATGGTCAAAGGCGGCCTGGGGCTGGGCGGCACGCTGAATGTGCAGGGCAGCAAGGCAGACGCATCGCAGGTGCACAAGTGAAGCCGAGGCCGAAGCCGCGCGCGGGGGCGAATCGGCACGCCGCATGGCGTGCCGGTGCCAGGCGGCGTGCCGCATGGCGCGCGGTGCTTGTCAGCAGCGCCGCGGCATGCCACCTGGGCGCAGCGCAGGCGCAGGAGTTCAGCCGCTTCCTGCACTGCGAAGGCGCGCTTGCCGCGCCAGCCAAGCCACTGGCAGCGCATGCCGATTTCGCGCTGCGCTTCAACAACCGCACGGCGCTGATCCAGCGCTCCAACGTGCTGCCGGTGGGCGAAACCTTGCGCTATGTGCCCACTCCGGCGCTCTACAGCATGAGCTACCGCCTGCCCGCGCAAGGCACGCAGGTGCTGGCGCTGCCGGGCTGGTTCTACAGCTCGGTGCTGGTCTTCGACCCCGACTTGGCGCGGCTGAACCAGATCCGCATTTCGATCGACCGCCAAACCGGCGCGCTTGAGGGCACCGTGCTCAACGAAGCCGAGCAAACGCTCGCGAGCTTTGCGATGCAGTGCAAATCGATGAACGAGGAGGAGGTGGGCACACCGAAGTTCTGATCACCCCAAGCCCGACCTGCTGCGAGAGTGCGGATGCAGGGGGTTCGGATCGAAGCGGCCCTTGAAGAGCGGATCGCTCAAGTAATCGAGCTTGCGCGCGATCACCGTGGGCTGGCCAGCGCGGTGAATGGCGAGGTGATCGGCCGGCATTTGGAACAAGGCTTCGGCACCAACATCGCCCAGCTGCTCGGCCACCTGCCGCGCCGCGGCCAAGCTGTTGTTGCCGAAGTTGAGCCAGAGCCCGCAGTTCTCAAGAATGGTTTCGTGCTCGCGCGGCCACAGGCCCTTCAACTGCGCCATCGATTGCACGAACAAGGCCACGCGCACGCCGTAGCCGCGCAGCAAGGTGGTGGCCTGCCGCAGCTGCGGGATCGGCCCCAGGTGGCCGAGCTCGTCGACGAGAAAGAGCGTCGGCAAGCTCGGGCGCGCGGTGCGGCGTGCCATGGCGCCGAGCAAGGTGCCGAGCATCACGCGCAGGTAGGGCGCGTGCGAGTCGAGGCGGTCGGGCGGCACGACGAGGTAGAGGCTGACGCCTTCGGCCGCACCAGCCTCGCCGGCACCGCCATCACCTTCGCCGCCCTCGCCCTCGCCCTCGCCCTCGCCCTCACCCTCACCCTCACCCTCATCACCGCACAGCGCCGCGAGCGGCACAGTCGTCTCGGTGGTCGCAGCCTGCACGCGCGCCGAGCCGAACACGCGCAGCAGCGAGATGGCCTCGCTGAGCACGCTGGTGCGCACCCTCTCGGCTTCGTGGTGCAGAAAGGTCACGAAGCCGTTGTGCACGAAGCGTGGGAGCGCGGGGTGTTTGCCGTGCGCATCGAGCCAGGTGGCGAGCAGACAGGCCAGGTCATCGGCATGCAACAGCTCCCAGACCGCGGCCAGGCTCGGCCCGTGAGCGCAGCGCCGGCCAGTCACCAGCTCGCAGACCCACACCCAGCCGATCAATGCGGTGACGAGATCGAGTGCCAAAGCGCGCCAGAACGGGTCTTGCGTTGACGCTGGCGCCTCGCCGACGATGAGCTCGGCCAGCGTCATGCAGTCGTCGCCGAGATCGGTGCTGGCGTCGAGCATCACTTGCAAGGGGTTGAGCGATTCGCCGCGTGCGCCAACGCTGGCGGCATGAATGCCCCACGGATCGATCACGCTCACGCGCTGGCCGAGGGCCTCGCGCCGGCAGCGGGCGGTGACATTCGCGGCCTCGCCTTTCGGATCGACCACGATCACGCTGCCGCGGTAGCTCATCAGCCACGGCAACAGCACTGCCCGCCCCTTGCCGGCGCCGGTGGGGGCAATCACCAGGGCGTGCTGCTCGGAGGCATCGGCGATCAGCGTTCCGGCCATCGCGCTGGCGGCACCCGTGTCTGGCACGAAGCCCGCCGCTTGGCGAGGTGGCGCGGCTTGGCGGCCCAGCGGCAGCGCGCCGCGGGCGGGGGTGGGTTTGGCGGTCATCTGAATGCGAGGCTAGTGACGACCGTCTGGCAAACGTCTCCAGCAGCGGCGTGCCCATGGCGCAAAAGAGGGCGCGTGCGGCCAGATGTGTCAGCGGGCGGGTCAATCGCTTCAGCTTGGGCTCGTTGGCGCCGATAACCCAGACAACCCCCGGGCACGCCCGCCTGTTCGCGCGCACACGATGTCCAACCCTGCCCCGCCCGACTCTCCCCACGCCAGCGCGCCCGCTCGCGCAGAGTCGACCAGCGACGAAGCCCGCCGCCTCGCCCGCTTGCGCGAGCTCGTCGTGCTCGACAGCCCAGCCGAGCCGGTGTTCGATGCGATCGCCCGGCTGGCCTCGCAAATCTGCGGCACGCCGATTGCGCTGATGAGCTTGGTGGACGAAGAGCGCCAGTGGTTCAAGGCCAATGTGGGCTTGCCCGGCGTGAACGAAACACCGCGCGATGTGGCCTTCTGCGCGCACGCCATTCAAAGCGACACCGTCTTCGAAGTGCCCGATGCGCTGCAAGACCCGCGCTTCGCCTCCAACCCGCTCGTTGCTGGCACGCCCGACATTCGCTTCTACGCCGGTGCGCCACTCGTCGTGCCCAGCGGCGAGCGCATCGGCACGCTGTGTGTGATCGACCGCCAACCGCGCCGCCTCGACCCCACGCAGATTGAACTCCTGCGCGGCCTCGCCGTGATCGCCACCGGCGCGCTGACGATGCGGCGCGAGCTGATCGATCGCTCGCTCTCGGTGCGCAGCGACTATGAGCACGCGTTGCGCGAGAACCAAACCTTCCTCTCGCGCACCGGCCGCGTGGCCGGCGTGGGCGGCTGGCAGATCGAGCTCGGCACCAACACCATCACGTGGTCAGACGAGACCCGCCGCATCCACGAGGTCGATGACGACTACGTGCCCTCGCTCGCCACCGCCATCGGCTTTTACGCACCCGAAGCGCAGCCGGTGATCGAGCGCGCCGTGCAGCAAGGTTTGGCGCACGGCGAGCCCTGGGATTTGGAGTTGCCATTCATCACCGCCGCCGGCCGCCACACCTGGGTGCGGGCGATGGGCGAGGTGGAGTTCGACCACGGCGTGGCGGTGCGCATGGCCGGTGCGTTTCAAGACATCGGCGAGCGCAAGCGGCTGGAGCAGCGCGTGGCGCACAGCGAGCGCTTCATGCGGCAGATCACCGACAGCTTGCCCGTGGGCATCGGCTACGTGGATGCCGATGAGCGCTTTCGCTTCGCCAACCAAGCACTCTGCGAGCGCTTTGGCCGCACGCGCGACGACATCCTCGGCCACACCCGCAGCGAGCTCAGCGGCGACCGTGACGACGCGCAGTTGGCGCCCAAAATCGCCGCCGCCTTCGCGGGCGAAGCGCAGCGCTTCGAGGCGGACGAAGTGATTGGCGCGGCCACCCGCCGAGTCGAAATACGCCTGATCCCAGACATCGATGACGCGGGCCACGTGCGCGGCTTGTTCACCACCGGCGAAGACATCACCGAGCGCGCCGTCGCCGAGCGCAATCTGCGGCTCTTGACGACCATCTTCGACAACACCAGCGACTGGGTCGTGCAGACCGATTGGCGCGGCCAGATCGGCTACATGAACCCGGCCGTGCGGCATGCGCTCGGGCTCGCGCCCGAAGAAGATGTGTCGCAGCGTTTCGTCAGCGAGTTCAACACGCCCGAGACCAACCAGCGCTTTGCAGCGGTCATCGTGCCCACCGCCAAGGCGCAGGGCGTGTGGCTCGGCGAGACGACCGTGCTGGTGGCCGGGCAGCGCATCGTGCCGATCAGCCACATGGTGATTGCGCACCGCGACCGCAACGGCCGCGTCGAACGCTACTCCTCGGTGATGCGCGACATCTCGGCGCAAGCCCACGCCAAGCAGCAAGCGCAGCGCCAAACGGCCACGCTGCGCTCAATCACTGAATCGATCCCGGCGGCGATTGCGGTGGTGGGCACCGATGGCCGCTACCGCTTCGTCAACGGCGGCTTCGAGCGCTGGCTCGGCCGCTCGCGCGACGATGTGATTGGCCGCAAGGTGAGCGATGTGATCGGCGAGGCCGACTTCGCGCGGCGCCTGCCGTGGATCAAGCGTGCGCTCGCCGGCGAGGCGGTGCACTTTGAGCACGACGAGCGCGAACGCGGCCACGCCGCGCACTTCGCCATCAGCTATGTGCCTTTGCGGCTCGATGACGGCAGCTTCGACGGCTTCGTCTCCATCGCGCAAGACATCACCGAACGCAAGCGCGAAGAAGCGCGCCTGCTGCAGCTCTCGTACCGCGACTCGCTCACCGGCGCGCTCAACCGCAGCGGCTTCGAGCGCTATTTGCAAGCGCAGATGGATGCTGGCGCGGCATCGTCATTGGCCTTGCTCTACATCGACCTCGACCGCTTCAAACCCGTCAATGACCAACACGGCCATGCGGTGGGCGATTTGGTGTTGCAGATGTTCGCGCAGCGCCTGCAACACCTTGTGCGGCCCACAGACGCCGTCGCCCGCCTCGGCGGCGACGAGTTCGCCGTGGCACTCACCGGCGTGCGAGAAATCGCCAATGCAACCGCGGTGGCCGAGAAGGTGATCGCCGCCGCGAACACGCCCTTCGGCTGTGGGCCGCTTGAGATCCACATCGGCGCGAGCGTGGGCGTGGCGCATGGCACGGACGAGGCCACCGGCTGGACCGAGCTCGTCGCGCGGGCCGACGCGATGATGTACCGCGTCAAAGAATCCAGCCGCGGCGAGGCGCCGGCGAGTCAGCGCTGAATCAACGCTGATTCAACAGTCAATCGGCAGTCAATCAGCGGCCAATCAGCGGCCAATCAGCGCTGATTCAACGATCAATCAGCGATCAATCAGCGGGCAGGCGCGCGCCAATCAGGCCGCCGATTTTTGGGCGAGCGCGCGTGCGATGCGGTAGCGGTGCACCGTGGGCCGCGGCACACGGCCACTGAACCAGCTGCGCACATCGGCCTCCACGCCGATGCCGTGCATGTAGTTGTAGAGCGCCTTCTTCAGCGCCTGGCCCAACACATCGTGGTCGACGCCGGTGGGGTCGATGAACGCCACATCGTTCTTCGCGAACGTGACCGGCGGCAGTGGCTGCAAGCTCACGCCATATTCGGCCGGGTTCATGCCGACCGGCGAATGCACCGTGCAAGCAAAGCGGTGGAAGAAGCCCGACTGAATGCAACCTGCCTCGAACAACTGGCGCACGTATTCGAGCGCATCAACCGTGTCTTGCACCGTCTGCGTCGGAAAGCCGTACATCAGGTAGGCATGGACGAGGATGCCGGCGTCAGAGAAGGCCTTCGTGACCCGCGCCACTTGCTCGACCGACACGCCCTTCTTCATCAGCGTGAGCAAGCGATCGGAGGCGACCTCCAGGCCGCCGGAAATCGCGATGCAGCCACTCTCGGCGAGCGACTCACAAAGCGCAGGCGTGAATGATTTTTCGAAGCGGATGTTGCCCCACCAAGAGATCGCCGTGCCGCGCTTTTTGATTTCCTCGGCAAAGGCTTTCAATGATTTTGGCGGCGCTGCTTCGTCCACCAAATGAAAGCCGGTTTGCCCGGTTTCTTTGACGATGGCCTCAACGCGGTCGACCAAGGTTTCGGCCGTGGCCGCGTCATAGCGCGAGATGTAGTCAAGGCTCACATCGCAGAAGCTGCACTTCTTCCAGTAGCAGCCGTGCGCCACGGTGAGCTTGTTCCAGCGCCCATCGGACCAGAGCCGGTGCATCGGGTTGAGCATGTCGAGCAGCGAGAGGTAGCTGCCGAGCGGCAGGCCATCCCAGGTGGGTGTGCCGACATCGGCAAACGGGATGTCGGCCTCGCCGATGTCGATGTAGCGCACGGCGCCGTCCACGCGCACGAAGCTGCGCACGAGCCGGGCCGCCGAGCGCTTGCCGCGAAAGTGTTCGAGCAAAGCGAGCACCGGGCGCTCGCCGGCATCGAGCGTGACGGCATCGAAGTAATCGAACACGCGCGGCTCGGCCAGCTCGCGCAACTCGGTGTTGACGAAGCCGCCGCCGAGTGCCGTTTTGATGTGCGGGTGCTGCGCTTTGATCGCCTGCGCGATGCGGAACGCCGCATACACCGCGCCGGGGAACGGCACCGAGATCAACACCACATCCGGCTGGTGCTTGGCGATGGCATCGAGCGTGAGCGATTGCAGCGTGCGGTCAACGAGGTTCAGCGGTGCGGCGAGCGCGGCGGCCAAGGGCTCGAAGCTCGGCTGGCTCATGGCGAGCGATTCGCCATAGCGCACAAACTCGAAGCGCGGGTCGACCGCGTCGCGCAGCACATCGGCGAGGTCGTTCAAGTAGAGCGTGGCGAGGTGGCGCGCGCGGTCTTGGCTGCCGAGCGCACCGAAGGCCCAGGCGAGCGGGTCGCCACCTTGTTCGTCATCGGGGTCGACGTAGACATCGAGCGACGCAAAGCGCGGCCCTTCGGGCAAAAAGCCGCGCGAGGCGATGCGGTGCGCAAGCGTCGGGTCGCTGCCCTGCAAGAACGCGAGCGTGGGGGCGATGGTTGCGGCGTAGCGCGCGAACTCGGCGTCAAAGCATTGCAACGACGGCGTTCGCCGCTCGGCCGGCATGGCAGCGACGATGCTGCCCACCTCGCGCAAGCCCGCTGGCGAGAACAAGGCCAGCACGAGCGCCAAGGCCAAGTCTTCTTGCACGGCCTGGAAGCCGCGCGAGCGCAAAAAGCCAGTGAGGTAGGCCGTTGACGGATAGGGCGTGTTGAGCTGCGTCATCGGCGGGATGACGGAGAGAACACGCGGCTCGGTGCGGGCTTCTGACGGGGGCGACGGCGCAGTGCTCATCGCGGGATTTTGTCAGCATCGCCATCGGGCAAACTTGTGCGATGCCGCCCAAAAGAACCACCGCAGACCCGACCTCGCAGCTCGACATCTTCGCCGACAGCCGCGACGTGATGCTGCGCAACGACGTGCTCGACGCGCTGACTCGGCACGACGCCGCCACAGCCCGCACGGCCTGGCACGCGCTCGCTGGCGCCTATCCCGGCGACGCCGATCTCGCCCCGCTCGACGTGCTGATTCGCGCCCTCGACGCGCAACGCAACGAGCCTCTGCCCGACCACGACGCGCTCGCCCAAGCACGCCACACGCTCACTGGCGGCGTGGCCGCCGCCGCACGCCAAGCACTCGGCGCAGCCGCGGCCGAAGCGTGGCTGCGCCCGAAGTGGCGCCAGCTCGCCGCGCGCAGCCAAGCGCTGCCTTTTGTGGCCTCACGGGCCGATGACCACGCTGCTGCCGTGTGGCTGCGCGCCGAAAGCTGGCGCGAGGCCACCGTGGCCGTGCAAAGCATCGAGTCTTGGCGCCGCATCCCCGCGCCGCTGGGCTGGATGGCCGAGGCCCGCTGCCGGCTCGGCGAACTCGACGACACCTGGCCCCTGATCGCCGAACTGGCTTGGCTCGCACCCGCCCGGCTGGAGGCATTGCTGCAACGCCGAACCGACCCGCTGCTGGCCCGCCTGCACCGCCAGTTCATCGACCATTTCGACGGCTCGGGCGATGCCGCCGATCTGCCCTGGTTCCCGGCTTGGGTGCTGACCCAATCGCCCGCGCTCGCGCCCCGGCTCGCCGAGGCTTGGCCATCGCAACACAGCCAAGCCGAGCGCGGCCTGCGGCTGATGGTGGAGCTGCTCGGCCTGGAGCGGCAAGGCCGGCACCACGAGCTGGTGCAGCGGCGGCGCGCACTGCGCGACCTGCATGAGCCGCTGTCAGCGGCCTACATGGCCACGCGCTGAGCGGTCACTGCTCAACGCTTTGGGCGCTGGTGCGCTGGTGCGCTGGTGCGCTGGTGCGCGCCGCAGCAGGCAGAACGCGACAGTGATGTCAAACCTTGGGCGTCACAAGAACAATCTCTGACTTGCGGCACTCAGTCGCCATCCTCATTCTCCTGAGCAAGTTGCGACTTGAGGCGATAGGCATCGATATCAAACTCAGTGCTGTCTGAAACCGCCGTTAAAACCAGCGGCGGAATGCGCATTCGTTCCTCTTCGATTTCGCTGCTCGTAAAACCGGCCACAGCCGCCTCGTCAAACAGTTTCGCCGACAGCCGCGTCGCTTTCGCGTCGTGGCTTTCCACGTCGGGATTCGCGCCGGGAGGAATGTTTTCCTCTATCCATGTTTCGACCCACCTTAGGAAACGCTTGCTCATGATTGACCACCAATCCTTTGCATCGAGTTCGGCGCCGGTTTTTCGGACGACTGTGACTTGACAGACACCTGAGACCAAGTCGGCAAAAGCTTACAACAAAGAAGTGGGAGGCGCCATGACGTCCAACCCGTCCGTCGAATGCACGAGGCTCTAAAACCGCAGTCGCGCATCAATGTCCGACGTTAGCCATCACAAATCCAACGCCACGATTCGACATCAAAAGCCCCACGCGCCGTGCGCCGTTTGTTGCGCTCATCTCTATCCGATCGGGCGCCTCGCGCAGAGCAGGCGTGGGTAATCGTCGCGCAAATTTTTCGGTCGACGGACATTTCTCGAGATGAACAGAGCGCACCCATTCGCACACCGTTTGATGCCGCAACCCGACCCGCATAGGCGGTGCGGTTCCCGAGACGAATACATGTCAAATCAAAGCTGCCGGGCTTTTAAAGGTATATTGCCAGTTGGTGGCCAACCCGTAAATTGCCAGACCGCCCAAAAGGAGGCAGCGCTACACTACTCAAGCCAAGCCTCAACAAATTCAAGCTAACGCCAGTGGAACGCAGAGGTGGCTTGCTGGCTTCCACATATGGCAAATTCTGGCTACCTGCGGCAATTTCGATTGCAATCCATATCAGTCTTCAAGTGGGCAGTGATGCCTACATCACGTTAGGCCTCACGACGCAATGTCGAGGTTGGACTAACATCATCGGAAATCATAAATGAAACTTTATCCTGCGGTCTTCCTGTCTGCATTGTCTTTTAGCGGTTGCTCCACAGTACCAGTGCCTGTTCCACAGTTTTCTGGCTCTGTAATCGCCGTTGTACGAGACACTGGCTTCTTTGGCGCAGGCTGCACCTTTGCAGTTCTTATCGACGGCGAGATAGTTGGAAAAGTCAACGCTGGCGAAACCGTTGCCAAGAAAGTCGATAGCGGCAAACATCGCGTTGCCATCGACAACACCACACCCATTTGCACTAACGTGAAAATGTCAAAAGTGGTGGATATCGCTGGCTCACCAGCAGTATTTCGGATCGGCATTACCTCTGACGGACAGACGATTTTTGATCAGGTCGAATGATGCGCGTGCCTTGCCTCTTGCTCAAGGGTCCGAGGCGCCAGGGCCAAAGTGAAGCCCAACCCTTCGTTCAAGCGACTCGAAATCTCGGTTAAAAGAGCGCGCCCGAATTCTGCGAATCTGAAGCGTTGCGTGTCGCAGATGAAGATATACCATTCGAAATGAACTTCTAAAATGCGGCCCAACCCATCAATCAAGCGAACATGCCCCGGCAAGCCGGGTCATGCCGCTTATCTCAAACGTTAGGCGTCGCAACCGACAACGGCATCAATCACACCCCCTTAAATTAGCAGCATATGATCACAAGTAAGTTTCCCCAGCTCTTGGCCGGTCTCGCAATTAGCGATGAAGCTTCTGCAGCAGATCAGGCGGCGCGATACGCCATCTTTCATGGCGCTCAAGGTCAGTTCACGCCCGCATCTGAGCTTGCGCGGCGCTTGTACGAGACAATCTCAAGGAAGTTTGTTGGCCGTGCCGCACTAGCCATGTTGAGCGAAGGCCTTCAAGACTTCGCGGTTCTGAAGGGCGACCGTTTCTGCAAGAAGACGGGAGCAATTTTCGTATCAAAAGAAGAAGCTGAGCGCCACGCACTGAGCGTTGTGGGAGTAAATCCCCGAGTGGATCAACTCAGCGATTCACTCGCAGATAGTAGGCTTCAGGGCTGGAAGCAGCGAAATCTTGAGCGCGAAACCGACGCCTAACCGTTGCATCAAAATGCCAAGCGCCGGTAAGCCGGGGCTCGCGGGTAATGTCATAAGCTGGTCAACGTAAATTATATATCACGCGCAAGACAATATACTTGGTGTTTATCATATACTATATGACGCAACCGAGTGATACTTTATGCCACGCAAAGTTTTTCTTGCACTGAATGATAGAGATCGATTGAATCTTGAGGCAATTGTTTCCCGAGGCCTAGATTGGCGAGAGCGGCAAAGAGCCGAAACATTGCTGATGCTCGATAAAGGAAAGTCGACCTCCGAAACGGCTGATGCAATTGGCATTCACGCTCGCACCGTCAGGTTAACTTTGAAGGATTGGCAGGCCAGGGGGTATTCAAGCTTGGTGGACGCGCCACGCAGCGGCGCACCTCGCAAGATCAGCGTCGAACAGCTCGCAAAGATTGTGGACATGGCGAGCGCGGAGCCACTGACGGCCAAGGCGTTGCTGGCCAAACACATGGAAGACGGCGGCACAATGATTCACGTCAACACGCTACGGGTTGCACTGAAAGACGCAGGCTTTTTGTGGAAGCGCACCCGGCATTCGCTCAAAAAAAAGAGATGAGATCGCCTTCAGGAAAGCGCACGCGGAGATTGGGATGCTCAGAGCCAAAGCAGACAACGGAGAGATGGTGTTGGCCTACCTGGATGAGGCCGGATTTTCCCAAGTCCACCCCAACCGAAGCGCATGGACGCCGAAGGCTGAGCGCCATCTGATCGAGGCCAAACGAGGCAAGCGGCTCAATGTGCTGCCGGCGATGCTTTCCACCGGAGAACTGTTCAGCGCGAAGCTCTGGCAAACCACCACATCGGATTTATTCATTGGATTTCTGGGGCTACTCCAAGAGCGCTTTGCAAAGCCAATCACTATCATTCTCGATAATGCATCCATTCACAAATCCAAAGCCACCTCTCGCGCGGTGAAATTCCTCGAAACTAAGGGAGTGACGCTGTACTTCTTGCCTCCGTATAGCCCGGAACTCAATCGAATTGAGAAGCTTTGGCACCTGATGAAGCACACATGGATGAAGGTCAGATGTCGAAACAGCGCTACGCTTGAGGCCTGACGTGGATGAAATCCTGGACAACTTTGGCACTCGCTACAAGTTTTCGTTTTGAATCTAACTTCCATTGACTCGCTTACAGTAGGGAAGCGCTGATTAATTCAGTTTTTCACAAAAAAGCACTTGCAAGTCGTTGATTTCACTGGCGCGCGCAAGCGGCAAAGTGAATTGTTCAGCGTTTCCTTAGGAATTACACAACACTATCGGAGGTCCGATTCTTGGCATTCATTACGAAGCAGTGGCTCAGACATCTTCCCGACAGAGTCTGTCAGCATGAACCAATTCAGGCGGAACTCAGGTTCGAAGACACGACAGACGAGTGGTGTCGCACTAATAGAATCAAGGCCGCAGTGAAGCTCCATCGCGATGGAGGCGACTATCAAGCCTCTTTCCTTACGCATAGTGACCTGACCTCCACGATACCCAAGCTCATAGCAGTTAATGACGCCGTTACCCGAGCTGAGGTTGCGCTATCGACACTGGATTCTCTCGGCGATGTAGTCGCAACTGAAGTACTTGCAAAATACTTTACAAACAGAGTTCGGCGACAGAAATAGAAACAACGAAGTCGCCTCTAGAAAGCGATGCCTAACTCAGCAATCAACCGGACATACCCCGGCAAGCCGGGTCATGCCGCCTATCTCAACGTTGGGGCGCACAAGGGAAATCATGCTGCACATCATATTAATAATCATTCTCGCTTCCTTGTCGGCAACCGCTCAGGGGCAGGTAATGCCAATTTACGATTCTCCCAAACGCGCCGACTATATCGAGGCAGGCAAAGCACTGCAAGAAATTGAGTTCCTTGAACGCGTTGCAGACTCGGTCAATGCATCAGTACGCCTACCAACAAAAGTCCCGCTCAGATTGCAGGAGTGCGGGGAAGTAAACGCCAGCTACTCCCAAACATCGCGAGCAATTACGTTGTGCTACGAACTTGTGGAGGAAATATTTTCAGGGGCTATGAAAGACTTTTCAAATGTACCGCCTGAAAAACGAATGGAATTCGCCAGCGGCGCACTAATGGTCGTACTATTCCATGAAGTTGGGCATGGGTTGTTACATACGCTGCAAATCCCAATCTTGGGCAAAGAAGAAGATGCCGCTGATTCAATTGCCAACCACATAATCTTACATACGAGAAACCCTTATCCTAGCATCGTGGGAAGTGCTTGGTTCCTTACACGAGGAACGAGGCAACCAGGCGTTCGCGACTATGCAGATGCACACTCCCTCAACCCTCAGCGCGCCTTCAATATGCTGTGCTATGCAGTCGGTATGGATGCCGCAAAATTTCGCTCACTTGCCGAACGCGTGGGATTGACTGAAGATCGAGCTCTCCGATGCCCTGACGAGTATCGTCAACTAGAGCGTTCTACAAGACTACTACTCAGGGGCCACCTTACGGCAAATGCGCCCTAACCCTTTCGAGCGGACGCCCTCCAACAGACCGGCTCCGAGCGCCACTTAATTTAAACTACAAGGGCTCCCTTTTATTCGTTAGGCCTCGCGACACATTTTCCCGCCCCAGAGCGCATAAACTGCGTATCGAGGCACGCTCTTGGATTCGGCAAGGGCAGAATGAAGATTCTACAATTTCTGGGAGAGCTATGGATCCGCTTTTGACTGCCACTTTATTTGGCACTCTATGCTTCGTGCTTGGCATAGTACTTGGCCGTATATCAATGCCCTCTACGACTGCTCAACGCACCATTCGTGGACTTGAAGAGGATTTGATTCAAGCACATGAGAAAATTGACCGCGCCAAAGCCGAGTTAAACGGATTTAAAGAATCCGATGACTTTTCAAGACTTCTTTCGACGGAGTTTGCCAGAGGCAAACTTGAAGGCCAGTCAACCGCCGTTGTAGAGTTCAAGTCTTCGGATGATTTGGCAAATTTATTATCGATCGAGCATGATAAAGGCAAGCGCGCGGGGGCCGCCGAAGAGCTTGAAAAGTTCCAGATCACATATACGCCGATCATTGTTGATATCGAAACTTTTCTCTCTCGAAAAATCGACATCGGTTATGACATGCAAATTCATTATGCAGGGTTTCCTATCGGCGAAGCGACGCGGAGAATTACCAATCGACAAGAAAAGTCTAAGGATGAGAATATAAAGATGCTCCTTGATACGGTGAATAAGACTTTAGAACTGGTGGGCGAGGTGGCTGCAAAGAGCGGAATCCCCATCACAATAGGCAAAACACCAAAGCGTGTGGCAAGGAAAAAATAGTCGGCGAGGCCCTTTTTGAGTTGCGCAACGCGCTCGCGCCGGTGCGGCACGCGGTGGCGGTGGTTCGTGACGCGAGCGCGAGCCGCAAGCAACACCGCTGGAGCCTCGACGTGATCGAGCGCCAACTGCAGCGCATGGCACTGCTCCTTGACAACTTGCTTCACGTCTCGCGCATAACGCGCGGCGCGTTGCTTTTGCGGCGCGAGCGTTGTGCGCTGCAGCCGATCGTCACGGCGGCGATCGAGATTGCGCAGTCGCGCTTCAGCGAGCGCCACCATCAGCTCGCGCTCGACATGCCAGCAGCGCCGCTCTGGCTCAGTACGAGCGACCGCGAGACTCAGCGGCAGCGGCAGCGGCGCGGGCCCGCGCTGTTCAGTGGCGTGCTGCTCACGCTGATGCTGTTTGCAGGCTGCGGCAGCGCATCTGCACAAACAGCCTCCGCAACAACCGCCTCCACACAAGCCGCCGAGGCCCTGCACGCCAAGCACGCAGCCCTGCGCGATGCGCTGGCGAACAGCCCATTCCAGCGGCCCTTGGTGCTCGAATCGCAGCAGGCTGGCGGCAGCTTGAGTGGCGAGGTGTATGCCGTGCTCGCGCAGCCGTTCAGCGTGGTCGGCCCATCGCTGCAGGCACTTGGCAATTGGTGCGACATCTTGATCACGCACCTCAACGTCAAAGCCTGCCGCAGCGGCGGCAACACGCTGCGCCTTGCCGTGGGCCGCAAGTTCGATCAGCCGGTGGCTGACACCTATGAGCTGGCGTTTGACTACCGCGTTGCCGCCAGCACGGCCGACCACCTCGACGTGACACTCAGCGCCGATGCCGGCCCGGTCGGCACGCACGACTACCGCATCGTCATCGAAGCGGTGCCGCTCGATGCGGGCAGCAGCTTCGTTCACATGTCATATGCCTACGCGTATGGCCTTGCGGCGCGGCTGGCGATGCAGGCCTACCTCGCGACGGTTGGGCACGACAAGGTCGGCTTCAGCGTGGTCGAGCGCCAAGCCGATGGAGCGCCGGTCTACATTGGCAATGTGCGCGGCGTGGTCGAGCGCAACACGATGCGCTACTTTCTCGCGATCGATGCCTTCCTTGGCGCCGCTCGGCTGCCGCCAGCAGAGCGCGCCGAGCGGCGCATCACCGATTGGTTTGCCGCCACCGAACGCTACGCGCGCCAACTCCACGAGCTGGAGCGCGACGACTACCTCGCGATGAAACGCAAGGAGATCGCCCGCATGCAAGCCGCCGCCAGCGCACCACCGTGATGGCGCCGGCGACCACGACCACGACCATGCCCATGACCGTGCGAGGCGGCTGACGAGCCCCGCGCATGTAGGCCCGCGCCGACGCCCAGGCACGGTGCCCACCGAGCGACGAGGCAGCTCGGCCCGCGCACCATCAACGCCATGTTCGACATGAACTGTGAGCACACGATGACCCGACCCAGCGTTCACAAAGGCTCTTCGGCCGACGCCCCATCCGCCACCGCAGCGCCTGCCAACGAGTCGCAAAAGCCTGCGCTCCCGCACGAGCGAGACGAGAAGGCTGGCGCCACCGGCGGCACACCAAGCCGCCGGGTTCAGCAAGGCGCTCGTGACCTGGCTCATGGGATGAGCGACACGTCTGGCGCGCCAGAGGCGGATGCCGCTTACCGCAAATTGAAGAAGGCTTGAAAGCGCTGCGCAGCGATGGATTGGCAAGGCACCGCTCTTCGCAAGCCCGAATTTGCCGAGCTGCGCCCTCGCGCTGATGCGTAAGGCCACCGAGCACAGCGGCGACTCAGTTCGATGAAATCACCGCCTCGCGTGCTCGCTCTGTCCTACAACACGCCGCGCTGTGTTCCGAGCGCTGCGCTGCCGGCGCTGCGTAATAGTGATGGTTCATTGCGCTCTGGCCCTGCGCGGCCTGGCGCATGCAACCACCACCGAAGGAACGAATCATGCGCAACGCAACTTTGCTTCCGATGGCCCTGCTGGCCGCTGTTCTAGCCACAGGCTGCACCACCACCACGAGCACCACCGGTGCCAGCTCGGCCAGCGCCGCAGCGGGCGTGGGCCCACTCTCGGCCCAAGAGCGCCGCGATATTGCCGAGGGCTACCGAGACACATTGCAACGCCTCTACACCTCCACACCGGGCAGCCGCGAGCTGGTTGCCAAGGCAGCGGGTGTGCTGGTATTCCCGCAAGCCTTGTCGGCCGGCTTCGTCGTGGGTGGTGAGTTTGGCAACGGCGAGTTGAGAACCAATGACCGCTTCGCCGGCTACTACCGCACGACCACCGGCTCGCTCGGCTTGCAGATCGGCGCGCAATCTCGCGCGCTGGTGTTTCTGTTCATGACGCAGGACTCGCTCAATTCGTTCAAGCAGAGCAAGGGCTGGTCGGTCGGGGCGGATGCATCTGTTGCGGTGCTGAAGGTCGGCGCCAATGGCCAGATCGACACCAGCGTATCGAGTGCGCCGACCATCGCGTTCGTGATGACGAACTCCGGCCTGATGGCCAACCTCACGTTCGAAGGCACGAAGATCACGCGCATCGAATGATCGGCGCGTAGACCCAAGCAGTGCGCGATCGGCGGCGCCCCACGGGCGCCGCATCAGCATCATTCGTCGGCTGCAATTGGTCGTTCGAAGCGTGGGGTTCAACGGCTTCCGCGGCTTCAGCGGCTTCAACGACAGTGCCCAATGTCGCCCGTGGACCAGCGGTTTCAATCGGGTTGCGAGCTTCGTTTGTCGCGACCGCCTCCCCATCAGCGCCAAGAAAATGATCGAGCCGGCGCAGCACTTGGCGCAAATCGAGCGGCTTGGGCCACAGCTCGCAAAAGCCGGCGTCGCGCAGGTCGTGCACTTCTTCGGCCGTCACGGCAACGGCTGGAACATGGGCCAAGCCGGGCACCTCGCGAAGGCGACGAAGCAGTTCGGTGCCATGCACATCGGGCAGGCGCAAGTCGAGCAGCAGCAGGTCGTGGGGCTGGCTTCTGGCGATCATGCAGGCGGCTTCACCATCGCTCGCCATGTTCAGCCGCCAGGCCGGGCGGTGCGACAGCAAGGCGCGCATCAGCATCAGATTGACGGCGTGATCATCGACATACAACAAAGTCTTGGGTCTATCGGCCACCGGCTCGCAAGACCGAATGGTTTCCGAATGAATCATGTGGGCTCCATAAAGTGCATCCCATTGATCGGCAATCGGCGTGCCCAGCTGCCTCAGGAACGCCGCCTGCCCATCTCTTGGATGCCGAACCACTTGGATGCCGATCCTCTTGGATGCCGATCCTCTGGATGCCGATCCCTCGGATGCGTCGGATTGATTGCCTTCCACACCACCTTGCATGGAGCACGTGATGAGCTTGCCAACACCCCAACCCGCCACGCCACCCACCCCACCGATGCCACCCGGTGACCTGCCGGATGGCGCGCCGGGCGGAAGGCCCGAGCCCGAGATCACGCCCACCCCTGTTGAACCCGAGTTGCAGCCCATCATTCCCGGCCCCGAGATCAACCCTGGCGTGCCCGAGCCCGAGATCACACCCGGCATACCGCCGAGCGAGCTGCAGCCGCCAGCTGCACCGCCTGAGCAGTCGCCGCAGTGATGAGGGCCAACGTCGTTGCAGGCGAGCGGTAGTTTTTGCGGCAACTTTGGCCGGGCGGTGCACCGAATGGCGCACTGGCGATCGGTCGGTGTGACCAGCGAACTGGCGTAGGAGATCGCGCACGGGCACACACGGCGCCACCCGTCCCCAGGGCGCATGGGCGGGCCGTACTGTTGAGTGCTTTGCGGCCGTGCTGTGCGGGCGTGCTTTGCGGGCGATCTTGTGCGCGCACTCCGGCCCCTCGACGCAACAGCTGGGCGCAATCGTTGCGACGGGACCATCAAACGCGACTTCCTCGAAAGCAGGCCACACCATGCCCCCCACAGCCAGCACCCAACCGCCACCACATACCGATCACTTCCTCCGCGGCGGTGGCGCCATGGGCGAGGCCACACGCGCGCTCGATTGGTCAAGCACCCCGCTCGGCCGCGCCGATCATTGGCCGAGCAGCCTGAAGACCATCGTGCGCATGATGCTCGACTCGCGCTATGCGATGTGGTTGGCTTGGGGCCCCGAACTCAGCTTCTTCTGCAACGACGCCTATCGCCCCACGCTCGGCGTGAAGCGCAATTTTCTCGGCGCACCCGCAAGCCAGGTGTGGGCCGAGATCTGGCCCGAGATCGGCCCGCGCATTCGCCAGGTTCTTGAGCACGGTGTTGCCACTTGGGATGAAGGCCTGCTGCTCTTCCCGACCCGCAGCGGCTTCGTTGAAGAGACTTATCACAGCTTCTCCTACAGCCCCGTGCATGGCGACGACGGCGCCGTGCACGGCATGCTCTGCGTCGTCACCGAAGACACGGCGCGGGTGCTGAGTGCGCGGCGCTTGGCCTCGCTCAGTGCCTTGTCGAGCGCGAGCCCGGTCATGGCCGGGCCGCACCAAACGGCCAAGGCCGCGCTGCTGGCGTTGGCCGAGAACCACCGCGACTTGCCGTTCGGCATGCTCTACCTGATCGAGCCCGATGCTGGCTTTGCCACACTGGCGGCGAGCTTTGGCCACCCGCTAGCGGAAGCTCGTGTGCGCATTGATGCGGCCGGGTCGCTCTGGCCGCTGGCGGAGGTGATGGCGAAGGGTGAAGCGATGCTGGTCAACGCGCCTCCCGCAGGCTCGCCCGCATGGCCGGCGAGCCCGTGGAAGGAGCCGATCGAGCGGGCCATGGTTGTGCCGTTGATTCACCCGGGCGCGGGCGCTGCGGCCTTTGGCTTCCTCATCGCCGGCATCAGCCCGCACCTGGCGTTTGATGCCGAGTACCGCCGCTATGTGTTGCTCGCTGCCACTCAGATTGCGGGCAGCGTCGCCGGTGCGCGAGCGCTTGCCGATGCGCAGCGCCAAGCCGAGGCACTCGCTGAACTCGACCGCGCGAAGACCGCGTTTTTCTCGAACGTCAGCCATGAGCTGCGCACGCCGTTGACGCTGATCCTCGGGCCGCTGCGCGACCTGCTGGAACAGGGCGGCAACGCAGCATCTCAAGGAAACGAAGGGCCGCACCCGAGCTTCCTTGACTCTCTCGGGGAGCCTGCCGCAGAGCGGCAGGTTTGGGGGCGCTCAGCACGCCGTGAGCTGGAGCTGATCGAGCGCAACGCCGAGCGGCTGTTGAAGCTGGTCAACATGCTGCTGGACTTTTCGCGCATCGAAGCCGGGCGGCTGGAGGCGCGCTTCATCCCCACCGCGCTCGGGCAACTCACGCGTGAGTTGGCCGGTGTGTTTCGCTCATCGATCGAGCAAGCCGGCCTGCGCTTCGATGTGCAATGTGACGACCTGCCGGGCAGCGTGGATGTTGACGCCGATCTCTGGGAGAAGATCGTTTTGAACCTGTTGGCGAACGCCTTCAAGTTCACGTTCACTGGAAGTATTGGCGTGAGCTTGCGTGCCGAGGGCGATGCCGCTGTGTTGCAAGTGACCGATACCGGCGGCGGCATCGCGGCCGAGCAACTGGTCAGCATCTTCGACCGCTTTCACCGCATCGAAGGCATTCGCGCGAGAACGCATGAAGGCGCAGGCATTGGGCTGGCGCTGGTGGCGGAACTCGTGAAGCTGCACCACGGCCGAATCGATGTGGCAAGCGAGCTCGGCCAAGGGAGCACGTTCACAGTGACCGTGCCGATCCGGCAAGCAACAGCCCTGCCCTCTCCTGGCGCCGCCATCACCCGCAACAGCGAGCACGCTTCACTGAAACCGGCACCGACACCGGCTGCGCTGAACGCTGATCAGGCTTCGCGCGCCGAGCCGCCCGCACCCACCGAAGCGGCTGCTGCCAACACCACCACCCACCATCGCACACACAACCGGCGAGCCGCACACATCTTGGTGGCCGACGACAACGCCGACATTCGCGACTACCTCACGCACCTGCTCGTCGCGCACTGGAACGTGAGCACTGCGGCCGATGGTGCGGAGGCTTTGCGGCTGATGCAGGCCCAGCGCTTCGACCTCGTTTTGACCGACGTGATGATGCCGGTGCAAGACGGCTTCTCGCTGCTCGCGGCCATGCGGCGCGACCCGGCCTTGGCCGAGGTGCCGGTGATCATGCTCTCGGCCCGGGCGGGCGAAGAAGCGCGCATTGAGGGCTTGGCGCGCGGCGCTGATGAATACCTCGTCAAGCCGTTTTCGAGCCGCGAGCTGATCGCCCGGATCGACGCGCAACTGAGCCGCGCTGAGGCGAGCGCGCTGCGGAGGCAGTTGCGCGTGGAGTTGGAGCGGCGCTTGAGCACCGTGTTCGAAAACGCGCCGGTGGGTGTGGCCTTGCTGCATGGCGCGGAGCACCGGTTCGACTACATCAACCGCGAGCACAGCCGCATGCTCGGCGATCGGCCCTTGCTCGGCATTCCATTTCGAGAGGCTTTGCCCGAGCTCGTGCACCAGGGCTTTCTGGAGTTGCTCGACAAAGCTTTTGTGCACGGCACGCCGTTCATCGGCCGCTCCATTCGAACGGTCTTGCACAACGCCGCGGGCGCACCCATCGAGCGCTACTTCGATGTCGCGTATCAACCGATGCAAGCGGCGGATGGTCAAGTGACGGGCACAGCGATCGTGGCCTTCGATGTCACCGACTTGAACGAGGCGCGGCGCGAAGCAGAAGCCGCCAACCGCACCAAAGATGAGTTTCTCGCGGTGCTGGGCCATGAGCTGAGGAACCCGCTCGCGCCCATCGTGACGGCCTTGCACCTGATGCAGATGCGCGGCATTCAAGGCTTCGAGCGCGAGCACCAGATTCTTGAGCGGCAAGTCGGGCACATGGTGCGCTTGGTCGATGATTTGCTCGATGTATCGCGCATCTTTGCGGGCAAGCTGAGCTTGCGCAAAGCGCCGGTATCGCTGGCGCACGCGGTCTCGCAGGCGCTGGAGGCCACGGCACCGCTCTTCGAGCAAAAGCGCCAGCGCATCTCGGTCGAGATGCCGCAGAGCGGGCTCGATGTGTTGGCCGACAGCGCCCGCCTGACGCAGACGGTCTCGAACCTGCTGACCAACGCGGCGCGCTTCACGCCCGCAGGTGGCCATGTGCGTGTGAACGTGCAGCGCATCGTGACCAACGGCCGGCCCAACGAGTGGCCCAACGAGCGGCCCGACGAACACGCCAACGAGGCCAGCGTGGTGCTCGTGGTCGAAGACGAAGGTGTTGGCATGGGCGCCGATGAGCTGACACGAATCTTCGAGATGTTCTTCCAAGCGCCGCAACGAAACGACCGTGCCGACGGCGGCCTCGGCCTCGGCTTGGCGATTGCGCGCTCGCTCGCACGCCAGCACGGCGGCGACCTCACCGCCGCGAGCGACGGCCCAGGCCGCGGCAGCCGATTCACCTTGACGCTGCCGGCCTGGACCGATGCCAAGCCGCCCGAGGCACCAGTTGCTGCCACCGGCCACAGCGCCGCCGCGCCAGCGCAACGCCTGTTGGTGGTCGATGACAACCGCGACGCCGCTGATTCGCTGGCAGAGGCATTCCGCCTCATCGGCCACCCGACCGATGTGGCCTATGACCCGGCCCAGGCGCTCGCCCTGGTGCGCGAGCACCCGCCCACGCTCGCCATCGTCGACATCGGCTTGCCTGCGATGGACGGCATCGAGCTCACGATGCAGCTCAAGCAGATCCCGCCGCTGCAGCGCTTGAAGGTGATCGCATTGACGGGTTACGGGCTCGTGTCAGACCGCGCGCGCTCGCGGGCGGCGGGCATCGATGCGCATGTGGTCAAGCCAGTCGATGTGAAGCAACTGACAGCGCTGGTGGCGCAACTGCTGGGCGGTTGACCCGCTGACTGCGGCCCCAGCAGCAGCCGGGAACGCCAATTGCCACGTATTCTGCGCTCCACAAAAGGTACCTATGACCACTTTCTCTCCCACCGCCCGCTCGTTGTGGTTCGACAGCAGCGAACCGACCAAACCGTGCGACCACGCGAGCCGCTTTCAGGCCGTGGCCGACATGGCGCCGATGATGGCCTGGATGTCCGGCACGGACCGGTTGTTCGACTGGTTCAACCAACCGCGGCTGCGCTTCACGGGCCGCACGATGGCCGAGGAAATCGGCAACGGCTGGACGGCCTCGGTGCACCCGGAAGACGTGGAACGATGCATCGGCATCTACGCGGTGAGCTTCGATGCCGAGGCGCCTTTCGAGATGGACTACCGATTGCGCCGCCATGACGGCGCGTACCGTTGGGTGCTCGATCAAGGCGTGCCGCACTACTCGCCCCAAGGCCGGTTCACCGGCTATGTGGGTTGCTGCATTGACATCGACGAGCGCCGCTCGGTTGAAGACCGCCTGGCCCTCCGCACCGAGGCCTTGCGTCTCTCCGAACGCCGCCGCGATCTCTTCTTGACCGCGCTGGTCGATGAGCTCAGCAGCTCGCTGGCCACCGCGCAACAAGCCGCCTTGTCGCTGACCGAGCAGACGCCGGCCCGCGAGGTGCTGGCCACCGCGATGGCGCTCAGTGAAACGCTGCAAACGCAATTGACCAAGCTGCTCAGCGAGGCCCGGCGCACCGCGCGCTCGGCGGCGGCAAGCAGCGTGGGCCGGCAGTCAAGCACCGTTGCAACTCTGCTTCGCCAAGCCATCGAAGCCGTGCCATTGCCGCTGCTCAGACACGACACGCGCCTGCGCCTGACCGCCCCAGAAACAGAGCGCCAACTCGCCACTGCGCCGCCCTTGGGCCGCCTGATCGGCGGGCTGATCGAAACAGCGCTGCGCTGCGCCGAGCCATCGGCATCGCTCGATGTGACGGTCAACATTGACGAGCACGGCAGTGCGCTGTCGATCCGCTTGGCGACGAGCTTTGGCAGCTTGTCACCGGCGTTTCTGCCGCTGGCGATGGAGGGCTTCGCCGCGCCCTTCGCGGCCGACTCGGGCGCGGCCCAGCGCGGCGCCAACGCATCGGCTCACGCCGGTGTGGCCGTGTTCATGGAGCCGGGCGCGCGTGCAGCTCACGTCGTGATTGGGGCGCCCTGGGTCGAGCCGGCCGTGCGCTGATCAAGCTTGCTCGCCACGGCTTCGGCGCGGCTTGAGCCGCTATTTACTGGCCGACGCCGGGGCATCTGGCGCACTGGCTGTTGACGATGCGCGAGAGCCATCGCCACCGCTTGGCGTGCCGAGCGCAGGGGTGGTTGAATCGCTCGCCGCCATGCCGGCACCGGCTGCGCTGCTGGCTGTGCTGTCAGGCATCGCAGGGCTCGATGCGCTGCTCGAGTCTGGTGTGACGCCACCGCCGGTCGAGCTGCTGACGGGTGGGCTGCTGGCGCCAGCTGGCATGTCGCTGTTGCGGTTGCAGGCTGTGAGGGCGGTCAACGCGGTGAACGCACATGCAACGCCAACGGCGCTGCGAAAGAAGTGGGCAGATCGAATCATCATGAGGCGGCTCCTTGGGTGGGTGAATGAGGTGGGCTAGGCCGTGCCCGTGGATGTGCGAGTGCGCTCGGTGCCAGAGGTTCCCGGGCGCTTGTCCACCAAGGTCTTGGCAATTGGCATGCCGCATCGGTAGGCGCCGCTACGTGTCGGCAAGTTTTGCGGCAAGAAGCGGCCCGAGCGTGGCGCGCCGGCACATGCGTTTGTGTCTCGGGAAAGCATCGTCATTCGCATGTGATGTCGCCGCGCAGACTGCAAGCGGCCCGCCAGCCCAATGCCGGCGCGGGTTGGCGGGCGGCGCATCCACGAACGCCGTCTCCCTGCTCGTGGCGTGATCAGGCGCCGCGCGGCACGCACCGAGGCGGCACAGACGTTGCGATAAGCGCCTTCTGAAGCGCCCGTGCGCGCCGAACTGCCACCCGAAAAATCTACCGACGACACGCCATGAATGCACCCTCGCTCCACGTTGAACATCGACAACACCAGACCATCACGCCGCGGCTGCAACATGCGGTGCGCTTGCTGCAACTCTCTTCGCTCGACTTTGCTCAGGAGGTTCACAGCGCGCTCGGGCGCAACCCGTTTCTCGAGCTCGATGAGTCGGAACCCGACGCCGCACCGCTTGACGAGGCCTGCGACAGCGAGCCGCCTCGCGAATCAAGAACGCGCAACGACTCGCTCAACGACTCACTCGACGACACGCCGGACGACCGCTGGGAGCGCGACTCCTGGCAACAAAGCTCCAGCAGCATCCGCACACGAACCGGCGCTGGCGCCAGCGAAGCCGATGCCAGCGCGATGGATTTGCTGGCGGCCACGCCTGGCCTGCGCGCGCACCTGCGCAGCCAGGCCAACATGCTGCCGCTCTCGGCGCGTGACCACGCACTCGTTTGCGCGGTGATCGAGTCGCTCGATGACGATGGCTATTTGCGCCTCTCGCTTGAAGAACTCGGCGAGCTGGCTGAGCTGGAACCTGCGGTCGACTACTGCGAGATGAACACCGCGCTGCGGCTCGTGCAATCGTTAGAGCCTTGCGGCGTGGGCGCACGCAACGTGGCCGAGTGCTTGATGCTGCAATTGCGACAAGCCAAGGGCATCGATCTGCCGTTGGCGCGCTGCATCGTCACCGACCATCTCGATCGGCTGGCGCAACGCGATGTGGCCGGCCTCGCCCGCATGCTTGACCGCACACCGGCCGAGATCGATGCGGTGTGCTGCCAGATTCGCGGGCTCGATCCGCGGCCGGGCTGGCGCTGCGGCAGCAACGACACGCAGTTCGTGACGCCCGATGTGATCGTGCGCAAATCGCGCGGCACTTGGGGTGTGCAGCTCAACCCGGCCATCGTGCCGCGGGTGCGCTTGAACCACTTGTATGCCGACCTGTTCCAGCGCCATCGCGACAGCCAGCACGGCGAGCTCGCAGCGCATCTGCAAGAAGCCCGCTGGACGCTGCGCAATGTGGAGCAGCGCTTCTCGACCATCGTGCTGGTGGCCGAGGCCATTCTGAAGCGGCAACACCACTTTCTGGAGTACGGCCCGCTGGCGATGAAGCCGCTTGGCCTGCGCGAGATTGCTGATGAAGTGGGCGTGCATGAATCAACCGTCTGCCGTGTGACGAACAACAAGTTCATGGCCACGCCTGCGGGCGTGTTCGAGCTCAAATACTTCTTCTCGCGGGCGATGGCCACGAGCAGTGGCGGCGCCTGTTCGGCCACCGCGATTCGCGGCGTCATCAAAGACATGATCGCCACCGAAAACCCGAGCGCCCCGCTGTCGGATGTGGACCTCGCGCGGCAGCTCTCACGCCAAGGTTTGACGGTGGCGCGGCGCACGATCACCAAGTACCGCCAGCTGCTCAAAGTGCCGCCGGCTGATCGGCGGCGACGGCATGTGTGTTGAGCGCGTGGGCCGCGCTTGTTCATTGAGCGCGTTCGTTGGGCGCGTTCGTTGAGCTCGTTCGTTGAGCTTCTTCGCAGAACCCGTGAATGAAGCTCGTGCGCTTCAGGCCGGCTTCTCGCCAACGGGCTCGATCGGCACCGTGGCGTATTCCTTCAGCCGGTTGTAGAGCGTCTTCAAACTCACGCCGAGCGTGGCCGCCGTCTTCTCTTTGTGCCGGCCAAAGTATTCAAGCGTGACCAACGTGACTTGCCGCTCGATCTCTGCGAGCGAGGTGCCGATCTCGATCGTGAGCGTCGGCCTGCCGTTGATGACGGGCAGCGGCGCATCGCCTGCGGGCAGGCAGTCGTTGATGATCGTGGTGTCAGGCGCCATCACATAAGCGCGGTAGACGATGTTGCGCAATTCGCGCACGTTGCCTGGCCAGCGGTAGCTGCCGAGCCGCGCGAGCGCCTGCGGCGCAAAGCGCTTGGCCTGGCCTTCGCGGCGCGAGATGTCGTCGAGAAAGTGCTGAGC
>JAYWGR010000165.1:0-44639 GCA_043778145.1 Rhizobacter sp. | reverse complement strand
ACTGACTGAGCGCCTGCGCGAGAAGGCGAGCAGCCATGCCGAATGACCGCGTGATCATCGAAGAGCTGTTCCTCCGCCTGCCCGGGCTCACCGGCGACGAAGCCCGCGCCGTGGCCCGCGATGTGGCCGAGCGCGTGGGCCGCGGGCTGGCCGATGCGCTGCCGGCGCGTGCACTCGGCGCGCTCGAATTGAAGCTCACCGCACGGACCGGCGCCACGCGAGACGAGATGGCGCATCAGGCCGCACAAGCGATTCTTGGAGCGCTGCTGCGATGAGGTCTGCCAGCGCCATCAAGCCGCAATCCGCCGCGCAGCAAGCGGCGCACGCCAAGCCTGGCGCGCTGAAGGCCGCGCCCGCCAAAGCCGCCGTGACCGTGTTGCCGCCAAAGCTGCGCCGTGCCGTTGCGCACGGCAGTGCTCGGGCGCAGGCTGTCTCAGGTGCGAGCCATGATCCAGCTGAGCTGATGCAGGCCTCGCACTCAGCAGTCAAAGAAACACCGACCAACCACACGCAGGCCGGGCCAGTTCCGCCGCCACGCCGCGCCGCTGCCAGCGACGAGGCGATTGCCGTGCCTGCAGCGCTGCGCGCACCGCTCGTGGCGATCGTTGGCCCGCGTGCGGTTGACTCGGCTCGCCTTCACATCGGCCCGCACGCCAGCGCGCGCGCCGGCCAGAGCCAAGCGCGCGCACTGGCCAAGGGCGATGACATCTTCTTCGGCGCAGGCCAATACCGGCCCGGCACGCGCGAGGGCGATGCGCTGATCGCCCACGAGATCGCCCACGTCGACCAAGCCCAGCGCGGGCTGCTCCACGGGCCCGCACGCAAGGCGATGAGCGGCGAGGCCCAAGGCCCACTCGAAGCCGCGGCCGACCAGGCTGCCGACCAACTCACGGCTGGCGCCAATCTCGATGAGCAACAGAAGGCCCGCCGCGAAGCCGGCAAGAAGCCAGCGTTGGTGCTCGTCTCGCCAGCTTCCGCAGAGGCTGGGCTTGACGGCGCAACGCCGAAGGCCGCGCCGGCGCAGGCCGCGGGCCAAGGCAAGGGCAAGCCCGGTGACGCGGTTGAAGGCGAGGCCGGGCAGGGCGCCCCGAAACCCGCCCTGGCCATGGCCCCAGGCGAGGCGGCAGCACCCATCGTCAGCAAGGCCAAGTTGCCGCCCGATCTGCCGTTGATGCCCGAGCCCGCAGTGAGCCTGTCGCCGGCTGAAGCGAGCCGCGCGGGCGGCGTGCAAGCCCGCGCCAAAGCAAGCGCCACGGCCACGGCAAGCGCGCCATTGGCCACCGACAACGTGGCCGCAGCCAAGGCAGCAGTGCAAGTGCCGCAGTCAGAAAACGATGCGCGCGCCGCAGAAAAAATCGTGGCCGATCTGGCCGCAAGCGTGAAGCCAAGCCCCGAGATCGTGGCGCTTTGCGACCGCATTAAAAAGCTGATTCGCGAGAAGCGCCCGGCCGATGAAGACGGCGTGATCGACACCCGTCCACAAGAGGTGGCCCAAGTTGCTGGCGCCACAGTTGAAGGCGACGTTCAGAAGAACGTGGACGACACCAAATCGTCTTATGGCCCGATGAGTGCCACGCCTGCCGGCGCGCCCTCCGTGGCCCCGCCAGACGTTGCGCCGCTGCCGGGTGCCGCACCAGCACCAGAGCTCAAAGCGGCCGCCGCCACGCCCGACGCCGTGCCGCCCGCGCAAGTGAACCTCGACGACGACGCCAAGCGCATGGAGGCCAAGGCCGTCGATGCCGGCCTTGATGGCGACGCCGCCCAACTCGTCGACGGCGGCCCTGTGGGCGACGCGCGCGACGCCCGCGGCGAGATGAAGACGCTCAGCAAGAAGGGCCCCGCCGAGGCGCTCGCCGAGCAAAAGAGCGCACTCGCCAAGTCAGATGAAGACATGGCCGCATTGCAGGCCAGGGCAATCGCCTCACTGCTGGCAGCGCGCGCCGGCCACGCCACCGGCGTCAAGGCGCAGCAGGGCGATTTCAAAGGCGGCGAAGAGGCCCTGCGGGCCGATCTGTCCAAGCGCGCCGAGCTCGCATTCACGGCCGCACAGACGAAGGTGCAAGACCTCCTGAAAGACGTGCCCGCCACGGCCATGAAGAAGTGGACGACCGGCTTGCCATTCGTCTCCAAGCAGTTCAACGACGACCTCAGACTAGTCAAAGACAAGATCGAAGATCGCCACTCCGGCGTGGGCGGCTTCTTCGTTGCCGGCTGGGACGCCGTGACCGGCTTGCCCGGCTGGGCCGAGCGCGCGTATGACGAAGCCGAGAAGAACTTCGGCGACGGCGTTTGCACGCTCATCACTGACATTTCGATCTACGTCAACGGCATCATCAAAATCGCCGACGACATCATCGCCACAGCCCGCGCTGACATTGCCGACATCTTCAGCAAAGACCTGCCCGATGGGCTCAACACCTGGGCCGCGGAGCAAGAAAAGGGCTTCGGCAAGAAGCTCGATGGCTTGCATGCGCAGGCCGAAGAAACCCGCAACTCGTTCAACAAAGAGCTGATCGACAACGCCGGCGGCGCCGTGCAATCGGCGCGCGAAAACATCCAGAAGTTGCGCATAGAAGCCGGCGGCTTGTGGGGCCGCTTTCTCGATGCGGTGGGCAAGTTTCTTGATGACCCGGTGCGCTTCATCATCAACGGGCTGCTGTCGCTCGTCGGCATTTCACCGCCGGCTTTCTGGGGCGTGATTGCGAAAGTGCAGCAAGTCGTGGGCGACATCGTGGCCGCCCCGATGCGCTTTGCCAACAACCTGTTGGGCGCCGTGGCCAAAGGCTTCTCGCAGTTCTTCGACAACATCGGCCGCCATCTCATTGAAGGCTTTCTCGAGTGGCTGATCTCCGGCATGAAGAAGGACGGCATAGCGATCGAGATACCGAAAGAGCTCTCGATCAGGAGCGTGATCGGCTTCATGCTGCAACTCATGGGCATCTCGTGGGCGCGCATTCGCAAGCTCTTGGTCGAGCAGCTCGGCGAGAAGGCGGTGGGCATCATCGAGAAGACGGCCGGCGTGATCTACACGCTGGCGACCAAGGGCATTGCCGGCGTCTATGAAGACGTGAAGAAGATGCTGGAGCCCAAGACCATCATCGACGCGATCATCGATGCCGCCGTCAAGTACCTGGCCGAGACGCTGATCGTGAAGGTGGCTGCGCGCATCGTCGCCATGCTCAACCCAGCCGGCGCGATTCTCGCGGCAGTAGAAGCCATCTACCGCGTGCTGAAGTGGATCTTCACCAACGCCGCGCGCATCTTTCACTTGATCGAAGCCGTGGTCAACGGCATGGCCGACGTCATCGCCGGCAACCTGGCTGGCGCCGCCAACATGGTCGAAAAGGGCTTGGCCATGTTGGTCGCCCCCGTGATCGATTTTCTTGCCGACTACATCGGCCTCGGCGGCTTGCCGGGCAAAGTGGCTGAAGCGGTCAAGGGCATGCAAGCGTGGGTCGAGGGCGTGATGCGCAACGTCATCACCTGGCTGGTGACGATGGGCAAGAAGATGCTGGCAGCGCTCGGGTTCAAAGGGAAGGATGACAAGAAAGATGGCAAAGATGCCGGTGGCGAGATTGGACAAACGCTGACCTTCACCGAGGGCGACGAAACCCATCACCTATACATCAAGGTGGCCGGAAGCAGCGCGACGGTGATGGTCTCCAGCACGCCGATGACCCTGACCGAGTGGCTCGACGACCTGGAACGCAAGAAGGTGCCAGCGCTGCCTGACAAAGCGAAGCAACGCGCCGCAAGCGCGCTGATCGCCACCGCTCGCAAGCAGCTCGCGGCGACAGATGTTGACGCCGACAAGGCCGCTCAGGCCAAGCAATCGACCGACCCGAATGCACCCAAGCCCGACGCGCTGGAACCCAAGATCGACGCCGAAGCGGAGGCCTTGCGCAACACGCTCGATCAACTCGGCAACATGTTCGGCAAGCCGATGCTCGTGAAGAGTCTCAACATCAAAGGTGCAGCCAAGGTCACGGCATACACCGATACGCTCGTCGCCAGCATCGAAGAAGCCACCTCAGGCACGAACATCCACAGCCAGGCCACGGGGCCGGAATTCGTCAAGTCGCTGCTTGACCAGCGCAAGGCGGAGGCGAGTTTTGATGAGGCATCTGGCGTGCTCACGCTCCATGCGCCCAGTGCCGGCGCGCTCGGGGCGGCCAGCGCCGTCATGGAATTGGGCGACGCAGCCGCCGCAGGCAGTGGGGTGGCGCGAGTGAACTTCACGAAAGGCCAAGCCGACTTCACGCTGCAGGGCGCGATCGATGAAGTGCGCAGCACGCTGGCCAGTGGCGAAGCTCCGCCATTCAAGCCGGTCAGTCAAAGTGTTTTGGGTGGGGACGTCATCAACGTCCAGGCGGGCACGGGCAATCTGGCCATCGTCGACCAGGAGGGTGTGCGGGTGGCTGCGCGGCTCGTCACGTCCGCCGACGTCGTTTTCTCGACGGCCCGGATCAAGGCCGGGTCAGACCTCCTCAACAAGACTCAAGCGGCGTTCTTCAAAGTCGGCGCGCCGATGGAGAAGATCGTCGCAAAGGGCTGGCTGGCGAGTGGTGACCGCAAGGCAATCGGCGACGGCCTGCCTGGTGTCGTTGCCGCCGTGGCGGAGTTCGGCGGTGGGCTCGACATCCGCACGCTGAAGCGAGCCACCGAGATCGAAAAGACTCAGCTCGATGCGGTTGTCTTCAACATGAGCGTGCCGCCGGCGGTCATCGGCAATGCGGCCTACAGAAAGAACTTCGAAGCCGAAGTGACACGCCAGCTCGGCCTTCAGGAAGCCGGGCAAAACCAGCTCACCGTTGACGCATGGGTGGTAAACGTCTCCGCGTACAAAGCGCCAAACCAGGCGTGGATCTCGTCACTCGGGTCGGCCACTCGCCTCGCTGTTTTGCAAGAAGTGCTGTCTCGTATCGACGAAGCGGCCGCCGTTGCGCAGCGCGAGACGGCGGAGTTGAGGCAAGCGCAAGTCACCGCTGCCAAGCTCAGAACCGAACTGACTGCGGGCAAGCTGACAGCCGACAAAGCCCTCGCCAGGATCACTGCTGACAGCTACATCAAGAACCAGTTCACCGGGCGATTCGGCAACGAGGTGGAGTGGCGTGCCGAACACTCCGAAGCCATCGATGCGCTGCTGTTGAAATTGGTGCCGCTGTGGGCGGGTCTTGAGAGCCGGTCGGCAGGCTTTGTCAAGAACGCCATCACGCACAACGCTGATCAAGTGGGCGGCGGCGAAGGCATGCTGCCCGACATTGCCAAAGTACCGAGGCCCCAAGCTGGCGAGGACCCCAAGGCCTGGAACGACTATCTCGACAGGTTGGAGCAGTACATCGGCGCATCCAAGGTGAACAGCCGCATCGGCCCTGGGTGGAGCGCCAACGTCGACAGCATTTTCAAGACGGTGACCACGCGCCACAAGAAGGAAGCCTCCTATCCGCTGTGGCTGATGAACTTCAAGCTCGACGTGAACTACACCTAGGCACCACGATGAACGGCGCAGTCAAATTGAACGATGCCTTCGTGGCTGCCTTTGGCTCGCCCGATGACGCGCGCCCGCCCGTGCAATTCAATGCGCCATTCTTGCAAGAGACTTGGCTTCTGCGACAGCAGCGCACCGGCGCGGGTTGGTTTTTGGGGCGCTTCTTTTACTTGCTCGGCGAAGGTTTGGAGCGGCTCACGCCCTGCCTTGACGCGTGGGGCTTCCTTCTGCCGGCGGCCAGCGAGCGGCGAGTGATTGGCTACAACGCCTACGGCGCCTTGCTCGTGATGGATGACGAGTTGGAGAGCGGCATAGTGGCTCCGGTCCGACTGCTTAACCCCACCAACTTGGTCTGTTGGGCCGACGAAGAATGCGTTTACACCACGCTGCTGTCCCGGTGGTTGCCCGACAGGCAGTTGCCCGGCTTCTTCGACATGAGCGTGTACGAGCAGTGGTTGAGGCACTCTGGCCGCCTGCTCGAAGACGACGAGATTCTCGGCATTCGCACGCCATTGCCGCTGGGTGGCTCGATGACGCTCGACAACTTCAGTGCGATGAACATCATCGACTACTACCGCGCGACCGGCCCCGTCTATGCCAAGGCATTCGAGCAGTCGAAAAAAGACGCATAGCCATGTCCAACACATCGCCACTCGCCCGCAAGCTCTTGAAAGGCGCATTCATTCGCCTTGACAGCGCCAGCTTCCTCCCGATTCCGCAAGTCATCGTCTTTCAATACAACCCCGAGACGCTGTCGCGCAAGTTCAAGCCTTACGAGAAGCCAGTCGACAAGGAGAGTGGCACCAAGCCCGATCCGGCTGCGCAGGCCGCGCCTTACGACCCCGAAGAAGAGATGGACGTGGTGGTCGAGTTCGATGCGACCGATGACCTGGAGGAGCCGCTTGCCCACCCTGTCGCGATGCTGACTGGCGTGGCAGCGCGGATCGCGGCAATGGAGATGCTGCTCTATCCGGCTGAAGCTGAAGGTGGCTTGCTCTCATCGGCCGCGGCCTCGCTTGCGGGCGCGGTGCTCGGGGCACTCGGCGCCAGCAGTGCGGTGGCGATTCCAGCGCGGCGCGAGTCGCCGGTGATCTTGCTGGTGTGGGGGCCGGGGCGCATCGTGCCGGTGAAGATTGCGAGCTTCTCGGTCGAAGAGCAGGCATTCAATCCGGCGCTCTATCCGATTCGGGCGAAGGTGTCGGTCGGTGTGAAGGTGCTGACCGATGACTACTTCAGCTCGCGCGAAGAAGCCGAGAAACGAAAGCTCAGTGCCGCCGAAGAAATGGCGCGCAGTGCTTATCGCTACACGCTCAAGCAGAAGCGGGCTTTGTCGGTTGCCAACATCGCGAGTGATGTCGAAAGCATTCTCTCGATGTTGCCCATTTGAGTGCTTCCCATTTGATTCAGTGGATCAGGAGTGCCTTGCCATGTCGAGTTTCGATCCGACCAGCCGCTACTTCAAGACGCCGATCTATCAGGTGATCGACCACCGCAATCGGCGCGTCAATGTGGTCGGCGTTGCGCTGCCCACCAACTCGCCGATTGCGGGTTGGCATGTGTGGCGGCAGGGGCAGCGGCCTGATCATTTGGCCTATCAGTATCTGGATGACGCGATGGGCTTTTGGCGCATTGCCGAAGCCAATGCCGCCATGCAGTCTGAGTGGCTGAGTGAGCAGGCCGAGATTGCCATTCCAGTGAAGGGGGCCTGATGTCACTCGGTGCCGCCATTGCCGTGAGCGACAGTGTTGACGACGCGCTCGCGGCGGCAACCTGGGTCGAGGTGGTCGAGCGCATGGGCCAGCCCACGACTTACCGGCTGCGTTTTGAAGTGTCGATCGGCTCGGATGACTTCGACCGCCTCATTGATTCGCGGCTCGATGCTGGCTCGGAGCTCTCCGTGCTGGTCGCGGGCAGCGGTGGCAATGAATGCCTCGCCAAAGGCCCGGTCGGTGCGCAGCGCATTCACCTGGAGCACGGCGGTGACGGCAGCTATGTCGAGGTGCGCGGCAGCGATGCGGCCATCAAGATGGACCGAGAAGCCAAGTCGATGCTCTGGACCGACTTGACCGACAGCGATGCGGTGTCGAGCATCGTGGCGCAATACGGGTTCATTCCGGATGTTGATTCCACCTCGGCCGGCCACTACGAGAACAAGCACGCACTCGTGCAGCGCGAAAGTGATTTGAGCTTCGTGCGGCGGCTCGCGCGCCGCAACGGCTTTCTCTTCTGGGTGAGTGCCGATGCGCAGGGCATTCAAACCGCGCACTTCAAGAAGCCGCCGATGGATGGCTTGCCCGCCGCCACGCTGCGCATCAACCAATCGCCGCCCGGCCTTGAAAAGCTCGATCTGCGCTGGGATGTGGAGCGCCCAAGCAGCATTGAAGGCACGCAGCTTGACTTGAACAGCCTGGAGGATCTCGACGCCAGCAAGAGCGATGCGCCCCTCGCACTCTTGGGCGGCCAAGAGCTCTCGGCCATCACCGGCGACACGCGCTCGATGTACCTGGCCGCACCCGCCGATGACTCGGGCGATCTGCAGTCTCGCGCGGCGGGTGCGCTGGTCGATTCAAGCTTCTTCATTCGCGCCACGGGCGAAACGCGGCTCGACCTCGTCGGCTCGCCGATCCGCGCGCACAGCGTGATTGAGATTCAAGGCGCGGGCAGCCGCCACAGCGGCAAGTATTTCGTGGCGGCGGTGCGCCACACGATCGACCCGGTCAAACACCTGATGGAGCTTGAGCTCCTGCGCAACGCTTGGGGGGCGTGACGTGGACGCCGATCTTCTCGAGAAGCTGGTCGACTGGGTGCGCTTTCGCCACTTCGGCAAGTACCGCGGCACGGTCACTGACAACGCCGACGCCACCAAGCGCGCGCGCCTCAAGGTGCGCGTGCCCGCTGTGTTGGGCGATCTCGAACTTTGGGCCATGCCCTGCGTGCCGTACGCGGGCGACAAGGTCGGCTTCTACTTCTTGCCCGAGCCCGGCACTGGCGTGTGGGTGGAGTTCGAAGCGGGCGACCCGTCTTATCCGATCTGGAGCGGCTTCTTCTGGGGCGACGATCAATTGCCGAGCGACGCCAGCGATGCGAAGACGAAAGTGTTGCGCACCGAGAAGTCAACGTTGATCTTCGATGACGACACGCCCGAGATCCGCGCCAGCGTTGACGATGCCGGCGAGTTGAAGATCGGCGATGAAGTGGTGATGACGCGTGACCAAGCCACGCAGACCGTCTCGACCGATGGCGTCAAAAGCGAAATCGGCGGGCAGAAGATCGAGCTGACGCAATCGAGCGTGTCGGTCAACGACGGTGCGTTGGAGGTGATGTGATGGCCGGCCACGCCTTGACCAAAGCCAGCGCCATGCAATGCCCGCATGCTGGCCAAGTGCAGGCAACGCCATCGAACGCCCACGCCAAAGGCGATGACTACTTGCTGACGCAGGCTGACACGTTCATGGTCTCCGGCTGCGCCTTCACGCTGCCGAACGGCCAGCCCAGCCCGTGCATGACGGTGCAGTGGCTGGTGAGCGATTTGCGCGTCAAGGCCGGCTCGGCCACGCTGAGTGACGGCGACACCGGCCTCTGCCTGAACGCCATGCAGGTGCCGCAAGGCCCGGTCACGGTGGTGATGACGCAGCAGCGAATCAAAACGCAGTGAGGCACGAATGAGCAATGCCACCACCGTCAAGACCACCACCACCGAGAGCCTGCGCTACCCGTTCAGCGTTGATGATTCGGCCGGCCGCTTGGCACAAGAGCCGGCCTATGCCGCACACGTGGAGCAGCTCATCAAGCAGGTGCTGTTGACCGGCCCGGGCGAGCGCATCAATCGGCCCGACTTCGGCTGTGGCCTGCGCCGCATGGTGTTTGCGCCGAACGCCGATGCCACGGCTCAGCTGCTGCAGGTCACGGTGATGCAGTCGCTTGAGAAGTGGCTCGCCAGCGTGATCACGGTGGACAGCGTTGTGGTGCGTGCGATCGACGATGCGCTGGAGCTGCGCCTCGTCTACGTGCTCAAAGCGCGGGGCGAGCGCCGCTATCTCAACCTGGAGGTTGCACTGTGACGCCCGGCCTCGATCGCCGCAGCCGCCTGTTGACCGACCACTCGGTGCTCGGCATCGACTACCTTTTCGTCGACCCCGGCACGCAGACCGATCTCTACATCCACTTCATCTTCCCGCCCTCGGCCGCGCAGATCACGCAGTTGACGATCGACCGCGTCTCGATCATCGCCACCGCAGGCGATGCGCCCGCAGTGCGCGTGGGCAGTGTCGACTTTCCCACCGTGGGCGGCGTGCAAGTGATGCGGGTGCGCACCTTGGCGCCGGGCAGTTTCACGACCTACACGCTGCGGCTTGCGAACCCGCCCGTGGGTGCGCAAGTGTTGGACCCGTACCTCTCCGAGCTCGACTTCTCATTCAAAGCCGGCTGCTACAGCGACATTGACTGTGACCACGCGCCGCCCGCCTGCGCACCGCAAGACCTGGTCGACTTTCCCGTTGACTACCAAGCGCGTGACTTCTGGAGCCTGCGCACCGCGCTGCTCGATTTCGCATCACAGCGCTACCCGCTTTGGGCCGATCGGCTGGAGGCCGATGCCGGCGTGATGCTGGCCGAAGTGATGGCCGCTCTCGGCGACGAGATGGCCTACTACCAAGACCATGTTGCCCGTGAAGCGCACTTCGAGACGGCCACGCAACGCCGCTCGCTGCGCCGCCACGCCAGGCTGATCGACTACCGCATTCACGATGGGCTCGGCGCATCGACGATGGTCGCCCTAACAGCCAAAGCGGCCGGCACGCTGACAGCGGGCGATGCGCTCTTTGCCTTGCGCGACGGCTTGCGCATCAACTACTCGGTTGGCCGCAGCTTGGCCGAGATGACGGCGCAGCCGCCCCACACCTACAAGATCGATCCCGCGCGCAATGCCGACCAGCTCATTCCCTACCAATGGGACGTGGGCGACGTGTGTCTTGCCGCCGGCGCCACCGAGCTCTGGCTCAGCGGCGATGTGATGGCCGCGCTCACGCCGTTTGACGACACCCCGGATGGGCGCGCCCCCGGCCGCTGGATGCTGCTGCGCACCGATCCGCTTGACCCGGGCTTGCCAGCTCGGCGCCAGCTCGTGCGTGTGACGCTGGCGGAGGTCGTGCACGACCCGCTCGCCAACCTCGACACCACACACATCGTTTGGGAGCCAGCGCAAAAGCTCGCCTGCCAGTTCGACATTGCAGCGCTCTCGGTCAACGGCAACATCGTGCCCGCCGTTGCCGGCCGCTTGCTCGACCAAGAATTCCTGATCGGGCCGGGCGCTGATGCTGTGCCGGCGGCTGGGCAAATGCCGCCCTGGGCCATCGAACGCACAGGCCCGAATGGCGAGGTCACGTTCATCTTCAGCCTGCCTGAGAGCGACACGCAAGGCGTGGTGCGCCGAGCCGCTGAAGCCGACGCGCAAGGTACGCAAGGCACGCAAGACCAGCAAACCACGCCAGACCCGCGGCAGGCGAGCCCCGAGCTGCTGCTGGTCGAGCGCGTGGCCGATGGTGCAGGCGGGCTCAAAGACGGCCGCACCTGGAGCTGGCGATCGTCGATGCTCGACACACCGGCCGCGCAAGCACTCGATCCGGCATTCATCCTTGACGATGGCCAGTGGCGGCGCATCGTCGGCTATCGCCGCGCGGGCGGTGAGTTCGAACACCTTGACTACGCGACCGGCGAGGGCGTGTCGATCCGGTTCGGTGACGGCGGCTTCGGCCTGATCCCCGCCCGCGGCACCCGCTTTCGTGCGCGCTACCTTGTTGGCAATGGCCGCCGGGCCAACCTGCCGGCCAGCGCCGTGACAGGCTTTGACGCTGCCTTGCAAGCCGTCGTCACCGCGGTCGAAAACCCCTTGGCGATCACCAGCGGCATCGACCCCGAGACGCCGCAAGAGATACGCCAAATCGCCCCCGAAGCCTTCCACGCCGTGACTTACCGGGCCGTGCGCCCAGAGGATTACGCCGAAGCCGCGCAGCGCCTTGCCTGGGTGCAGCGCGCCGGCTGCGCGTTCCGCTGGACGGGCTCGTGGCAAACCGCCTTCGTCACGCCCGATCCGAAGAGCAGCGTGCAGATCACCGAGCCTGAACGAATCGACCTTGAGCAGCAACTCGACCGCTTCCGCCAAGCCGGCCGCGAGACGCACGCGCTCGACCCGCGCTATGCCGATCTCGACCTGCAGATTGCCTTTTGCGTGGCGGCCAATGCCTATGCCTCCGAGGTCAAGGCCAAGGTGCAGGCGGCGCTCGCGGGGCTGGGTTCAGCGCCCACCTTTTTCTCGGCCGATAACTTCAGCTTCGGCACGCCGCTGGACCGTGCCCGGCTCGAAGCCGCTATCCAGAGCGTCTCGGGTGTTCGCGCGGTCGAGACGATCAGCTTCCGCCGCCGCGGCTTCTTCGATTGGCGCGAGCTGCCGACGACTGCTTATCAGCCGGGCCTCAATGAAGTGATTCGCGTGGAAAACGACTTGCTGCATCCGGATCGCGGCTCGATCCAATTGATGGCGGAGGGAGGCGCATGAACGCAACGCCCAATTCGCCGAATTGCCCGTGCGATGCCTTCGTGCATCCCGAGCCGCTGGCCATCGATGCCGGGCTCGTGACGATCCCGCGGCAGATCGCAGGCTTTGCCGAGTTTCGCCACGCCATGCTTTCGGCCGTGCCAACGCATGCGGCGCTCTTCGGCTTTCGCGCGCGCGGCGACCAAGACCTCGGCGTGATGCTGATCGAGATGTGGGCCTATGTGTGCGATGTGCTCGCCTTCTACGACGAGACCATTGCGCATGAGGCTTATCTGCGCACAGCGCGCCTGTCGCCCTCGGTGCGCAAGCTCGTGGGCTTGCTCGGCTATCGGCCGCGCCCGGCGGTGGCGGCAAGTGCGCGGCTCGCCATCAAGGCCGAAGGCCGCTTGCCGATCGTGTTGCCGGCGGGTTTGGCGTTTCGCTCGACTGCGTTCAATGGCCAGCCGCCGCAAGTCTTCGAGCTCGATGCGGCCACGCGCGTTCATCCGCTGCTCAACGCCTGGACGCTCGAGCCCACGCGCGCTGCCAGCATTGCCGCCGGCACGCGAAGCCTGCTGCTCGCACCAGACAGCGCACGCGCCCGCGCTGGCGATCACCTGCTGCTGCAGCCAAGCGATGGCGCGCTGGTCGGTGATGTCTACACCGCGAAATCAGTGGCAAAGATCACCGGCACAGACGGCCGGCGCTACAGCCAAGTCGTGCTCGATACACCGTTGCCGGCAGCGCTGGCGGTGGCCGGTGCGCGGGTGTTGCGGCCCGCCGCCAGCACTTCGCTCTGGACCAACTCGTTAGACGCCGCCAACTTCCTCGAAGACCAACCTTGGTGGCTTTACCTCTCGGGCCTCGTGCCGCAGATCAAGGCGGGCACGCGCATCATCGCGACGGCTGCTGGCGTCTCGCAGTCGTTTCTGGTTTGGTCGGTTTATCAGGTGTCGCTGCAGTTGGTTGCGGGCACCAACTTCACGGTGGGCGGCACGGCAGTCTCGACGCCGGCGGTGAAGACGCAGGTCACCTTCATCGTCATCTCGCCGGCGTGGCCTGTGGCCTTGGGCAGCGACCCCAGCCAAGTGACGATCGAATACAACCTGCAAGACGCCGGCACGCTGACGACCGAGCTCAACCCGCGCATTGCGCCCACTGATCCGCTCGTGCTGCAGCCGCCCATCGAGGCGCCGCCCGATGGCAGCCAGCCGGGATCGTTTCTTGTTGAAGATGCTGACGGCACCTCGTTCGAGCTGAGTGGCGGTGTGAACTTTGCGACCCGCGTGCTCACGCCCACGCAAAGCAGCAGCCAAGGCGCAACGCTTGATCCGCCAGCCACCGTGTACGCCAACATTGCGGCGGTGACGCGCGGCGAAACGGTGGCCAGTGAGTTGCTCGGTGTGGGCGATGCGTCGGTCGCGCAGCAATCGTTTCAGCTCAAGAAGAAGCCGTTGACCTACCTCTCGGCACCAACGAGTGCCGACCCCAACGGCGTGAGCAACACGCTGCGCGTTTGGGTGCAGGACATCGAGTGGCAACAAGTGCCGAGCTTCTTTGGCGTGGCGGGCGATGCGCCTGTCTACATCGTGCGGCAGGATGATGCTGCCGAGTCTCGTGTGACCTTCGGTGACGGCGTGCGCGGCGCGCGGCTGCCCAGCGGCGCCACAGTGGTGGCGAGCTACCGCTTTGGCGCCGGCAGCGCGAGCCCGCCAAGCGGCGGCCTCATCCAGATGGCCAAGCCGCTCAAGGGCATCAGCTCGGTGAAAAACCCCGTGGCTGCCAGCGGCGGCGATGACGCGCAGCCCGCCTCGCAAGTGCGCACCTACGGCCCGCGCTCGGCCTTGCTCTTCGGCCGCGCGGTGTCGATCAAAGACATGGAGGCGCTTGCCGCTGGCCAGCCCGGCGTGGCTGCAGTTCAGGCGCAATGGAACTGGAACGAGGCGATGCAGCTGCCCGCGGTGCAGCTCTGGTACATCGGGCCGGCCAACTTGGCTGTGGCGGTGTCACAGGCGTTGCGCGCCGCCACGGCGCCTTCAACACCGATCAAAGCCAACAGCGCGCTGGCCGTGGCCGCGGAGCTGGTGATCGACTTGCGCGTCGATCGGCGCTACCGGGTGGCGCTGGTTCAAGCCGCAGTGGCTGCCGCGTTGACGGTGCCTGGCACTGGCTTGCTTTCCGCGGAACGCATCGGCATTGGCGCGCCGCTTTTTCGCAGCCGCATCGTGGCCGAGGTCATGGCGGTTGAGGGGGTCAGCACCGTCTCGGGTTTGCTGTGGCAAGGCGCTGCGTTTGATGACTACGGCGTCGCACCAGGCCATGGCGCGTGGTTCGACGTTGACCTGACCGTTCACGCCACGGAAGACCAACATGGCTGAGCTCGCGAACGACCGCTTCCGGCTCTACTACGCCGAAAAGCTGTGGGAGATGATCCCGCCGATCTATCGGCATGAAGACGGCATCGCCGAGAAGCCCGGTGTTTTGCGCGCGCTGGTCGAGGTGCTGGCCGATCAAGCGGCCATCGTGCGCCGCAGCCAAGATCGCCTTTGGGATGACCAGTTCATCGACCTTTGCGACAACTGGGCCGTGCCTTACCTCGGTGATTTGGTGGCCACCCGCATGGTCTCGGCGCTCGATGCGCGCGGCCGGCGCGCCGATGTGGCCAACACCATCTACTACCGGCGCCGCGCTGGCACGCTGGCCGTGCTCGAAGGCTTGATTGCCGACATCACCGGCTGGGAAGGCACGGTGGTTGAAGAGTTCCGCCGCCTGATGCGCCACCCGCATGGGCTCGACCCCGCGCCCGCTCGCACAGGCCGCTTCACGCAGACGCCCGCATTCGGCTTGCCCGACCTGCGCGCACCGCGCGGTGCCCAACTCGCATCCAGCGCGTGGGACGAGTTCCAGCATCTGCCTGACATGCGCCGCCACCGCGGCGGCATCGATGGCCGTTACGGCGTCCCCAAGCTCGGCTTCCATCTCTTTCGGCTGCTCGCCTTTCGCGTGCTGCGCAGCACGCCGAGGGTGCTTGCGGCCGATGTGAACGGCAACCAACGCTTCAGCTTCGATCCCTCCGGCCGCACCATCCCGCTGTTCCAGCGTCACAGCCGGCCCAGCTTTGCGTTCAAGTGGCGCTCGGCGCTCGAATGGGAGATGCCCGCGCCGATGCGCTGCGAGGTGCTGGCAAATGCGCAATACCAAGTCACCGAGGCCCGGGTGCTCGGCTGGCGCGAAAGCGGCGTTTTGAGTGCGGCCGAGGCCGATTTGCTGGGGCCGATTGCGGGCATTCGCTTCGGCAGCGAAAGCCAGTTCCGGGCGCGGCTCGGCGTGGTGTTCGGCGGCGCGTTGAGCGCCAACGCATTGCACCGCTTGTTGGCCGATGCGTTGGTGGCCGATTGCGGCAAGGGCGTGTTGCTGCCCGCGGGCGGGCTCGGCAAAGCGGGCGATACCTCTTCGGTCGCTGTCGAGGTGCCGAGCGGCGGCGCGCTTGCGCTCGTGCCGCGCGAGTTTTGCGTGGCGGGCAACCTGCTGAGCGCCACGCCCACGCCGGCCGACAAGCTGCTCATCATCGATGCAGAAAACGGCCTGGGCTACTTCACTGCCGGCGTGCCGCCTGCCGGCACCGTGGTGACTTGCTGCGTTGGCTTTGCCGGCAACATCGGCGCCGGGGCCTATCCGCGTGCCGGGTTGCCAACGGTCGCCGCCGCAGGCCACCTCCAAGCGGGCGGCACCATCAATGCGCCCGCCGCCGCGGTCGACATGGCGCTTCAATTCGATGACAGCGCCAGCTACGGCCCCATCGCCAACATCGGCGTTCAGCAAAGCCTCTTGATCCAGGCGAGCGACGCGCAACGCCCGTACCTCGAACTCGCAAGCGACTGGACACTCACCGCCACGCAAGCCGCCAGCACGCTCGCAATTGATGGCCTGTGGATCGGCGCCCGCGCGCCGCGCACCCTGCATCTCGCGGCGGCGGCCAACAGCGGCTGGCGCGAAGTCACCATCAGCCACTGCACGCTCGACCCCGGCGGGCTCGATGCCGATGGCGCTGCGCTCGGCCCGGTCGTGCTGCAGATCGATGCGCGCATTGACCGGCTGGTGATCGATGCCTGCATCGCCGGCCCGATCGTGGTGAGCGCCGCCGGCTTCGTTGAAACCCTGATCGTGCGCGATTCAGTGGTGCACAGCACCGATTTGGTCGCCCAGCCGCTTGCGCTTTCACTCCCGCGCGGCGCGCTCGATATTCGCGGCAGCACCGTGATTGGCCCATTGCAAGCGCATCACATTGAAGCCTCGGAGTTGCTCTGCACCGGGCTCATCACGGTTGAAGATTTGCAATCGGGTTGCGTGCGGTTCTCGGCCTTCCCCGCGGGCAGCCAAGTGCCGCGCGCCTACCGATCGCAAACGCTGGCCGATGCGCGCTCGCTCTTCACCTCCACCCGGTTCGGCGACCCGGGCTATGTGCAATTGAGCGATGTGGCGCCGCAGGCCATTCTTCGCGGCGGCGACAACGGCACCGAAATCGGCGCCTTCAACACCCTGCTCAACCCGATCAAGCTCGACAGCCTTCGGGCCAAGCTCGATGAGTTCTTGCCCTTCGGGTTGATTCCTCTTTTCGTGACGGAGACCTAAGCCATGGCACAGGATCGTTCGCGCTCGGCTTTTGATGTTCGCAAGCCCAAACATTGGAGCAGTGTTCAAGCCCAGCAAGGGCGGCTGCTCTCCGACGACGACTGGAACGAAGCCGACGCGATCGACAAAGAAGAGCAGCGACAGGCCTTGGCCGATGTGATCGGCGCCAGCGGCTCGCCCGACGATGGCTTCAAGGTCACGAACCCGGCGACGAGCGCAAACGGCATCGACTTCACACTCGCGCCAGGCAGCTTGTACGTGGGCGGCCTGCGCACGACGCTGGAGGCGCCGGCCGAACTCTTCTCGTTGCAGAAAGATTGGCTGCAGCAGGCGCTCGCTGATCGCTTGTCGCTGGGTGCTGCGCCGCGCATCGATCTCGTCTACCTGGAGGTGTGGCAACAGCCGGTCACCGCCGTTGAAGACGACGAGCTGCGCGAAGTGGCCCTGGGCGGCCCAGACACCTCCGTGCGGCTGCGCAGCATGCGCCGTGTGCGCGTGCTGCCCAACATCGCCAGCGAGAGTTGCACCGCCGCCTGGACAGCGCTTGTCAACAACCTCGGCGGCCTCGGCGCCGACAACGAATTGCTGGCCGATGCGAGCCTGAAGGTCGCCTACTTGCCCAACAACGGCCCGGCCGTCGACCTGTGCAGCCCGGCCACGCAGGCCGGTTACCTGGGCGCCGAGAACCAGGCGATTCGCGTCGAGATTGGCGCTGGCGGCAACACCTTGCTCTGGGGCTATGACAACGCCTCGCCGCTCTACCGCGTGCAGGTCACCAAAGATGCGATGGGCGCCGAGGCGATCTACTTCCTCACCACGCCGAAAGACGAAGTGCATTGGCCGTTGGCACAGCAAGTGGTCGAGTTGCTGCCGTGGTCGGCCGTGCTGCCGAATGGTGAGAAGGTGGCCGAGACTGCCAGCGGCTTCTTGACGACGGTGAGTGCTTCTTATGAGCCGAATGCGCAGACCATCAAGCTGACTGCCCCCATCCCGGCGAGCTTTGGCATCAACTGGCAGTCTCGGGCCGACAAAGCCTCACTCAGCTCGCCAGGCAAAGACTTCTACTACCTGCGGGTATGGGGCCGCGGCGAGGATGTGACTTCTCCGCCCGCGATTGCCTTCAACCCCGGTCAAGCCATCGAACTGCGCGGCACGGGAATCACGGTCACGCTCACTGGCACCAAATTCCGCCCCGGCGATTTTTGGATCATTGCCGCTCGACCGGAAAGCCCGGCGAAGGTCGTGCCCTGGAGCCTTGAGAGTGGCCGAATCGCAGAAGGAATCAGGCGCTTTTATGCACCACTCGCCACCATTCATTGGCAGCCCGCAACAGGCCTGCACACCGTCAACGATTGCCGGGCGAGCTTTGATCCACTCACACGGCCGGGCGGCTGCTGTGTGACCATCTCGCCGAAGTCGGGTTGGGAACACTTGATTGATGAGGTGGCGGATTGGCCCGACCTCTGCCTGTGCTTCAAGCCCGGCGATTACGTGACCACACGCACGCTGGAGTTGCGCAATCAGCATGTGCAGGTTCACGGCGCAGGAGCCGCCAGCCGGCTGCAGGCCACTGGGCTCGAGACGGTGCTGAGATTCAAAGGCTGCAACAGCGTCGACATTCGTGATCTCTCACTCCAGGCGCTGGGCCAGGGCCAGCCGAACGCGCCCAAGCCTTATCTCGGCGGTGCCGTGACTTTGATCGACTGCGACCACGTGAGCATCAGCCGTGTGATGGCGCGGTGTGCGTCTGCGCCGATCAAATCGTCGTCATGCATTGCGGCTTACGGTGGGTCGTTTGCGGGGGCGCGCGCACTCGAATCAACGATCCGCGTCAACGGGTGCGATTTGATCGTGGGCGCCAACCAAGTCGGGCTTTCGATCATCAACTATGGCCGCAGCAGCGTGAGCGACAACTCGCTGCGTGTGGATGCCACCGAAAACGCCAGCTTGCCCGCCGCATGGATGCAAGACCAAGGCTTTCGCCGCGTCTTTCGCCGCACCTTGATTTGGCATCACGGCGTCGGCCCGCCGCCAGACGCCACCAAGAAGTCGATCACGCTCGGCAACACCGCAGCCTGGATCGATTGCCCGCCCGAGTTGGTGGAGTCATGGCAACAAGTGGTGCGGCTTCGCAACTTCAAGCCGGGCGTCAACACGGCCATGAATGCGCGCAAGTTCCTCTATGAGTTCGCCGAAGACCTGGTCTATGCCAACGGCAACATCGGCACACGCGCATTCGCGCCATTCGTGACCCGCATTGCCGCCATGCTGGCAGTGCGGACTGCGGTTTCTCGTGTGCGCGGCATAGCAGCGCAAGGCATTGTGGTTGGCGGCACCACGGCGCGCGAGGTGCGCATCGTTGGCAACACGGTGCGTGATTCAGTGCAGGGCGTGCACGTGGGTGTGAGCGCGCAGCGAGTGCAAAACCCCGGCCCGGGCGCGCCGGTGTCTGACACCGCAGGTCGGGTCGTGATTTCTAACAATGCGCTCTATGTGGCGCTCATGCCGGAATCGGTGGTCGAGCGGCACGGCATTTTTGTGGGCAACTGCACCAGTCTGATGATGGAGGGCAATCACGTGGAGTGCGAGCGCCTGGGAGACGCGGGCCGCCTGCCGATCGACGGCATTCGTGTCTACGGCTTCATCGGCCGCATGGCCTACGTGACGCGCAATGACATGGCGGGCTTCACCACCGGCATTCGCTTTGCGGCACTCAACAACCTGGCTGATGGCCCATCATCGATGTGGCGAGTGACCGAGAACTTGGCGCATGCCGCGGCCACGATTGTTGACATCTCGCTGAGGCAAGGAACTTCGAGTTATGTGGCAGTCACGGGGAATATGTCTTGACAGACAGGCACTCAGAGACGATATTGAAACGGTAGCCAACATGCTTTGGTGCTAATCGGAGTGTCGGCGGTTTTCTGTCGTTGCTTAGATGGGGGTTCGAGTCCCGGCTACACCTTTTTCTCAATGGCATCCGGTTGACATTGGAGTCTCTGCGTCAGGGCACTTGTAAGCGGTGAAGCAGATCGAGTGTCGGGTAGCCATCTGCCGGCATGCCAATGCTGCGTTGATAGCGGCGCAGCCCGTCTCGTGTGGCCGGGCCCATGAGGCCGTCGGCCGTGCCGCTGGCAAAGCCGCGTTGGTTCAATGCCGTTTGCATGTCGATCAACTGGCTGCGCGAGAGTGGCTGAATATCGCGCGGCCACGCACTCTGCACACCTGCGCCACCCGCGAGTTTTTGCGAAAGCAGGCTCACTGCGAGCGCATAGCTGGTCGAGTTGTTGTAGCGCAGGATCGCCCGAAAGTTCGGCCCAATCAGAAAGGCCGGGCCACGGGCGCCGGCCGGCTGCAGAACAGCGCCATCGGCAAACGGCGGCAGCGCATCGCCACTGATCGAGCGCACGCCTTCGGCTGCCCAGCGCACACTGGGTTGGCGCACTTCCGAGTCGGCACGGGCGGGGTCGAAGCCCGGTGGCAGGCGCACTTCAACGCCCCAAGGCTGGCCGGCTTGCCAGCCCGAATCGGCCAGAAAGCTGGCGGTGGACGACATCACATCCGCCATGCTGCCCCAGATGTCGCGCCGGCCATCGCCATCGGCATCAACGGCATGGCTCAAGAAGACGGAGGGCAAAAACTGCGTTTGGCCCATCGCGCCGGCCCATGAGCCGATCATGTGGGCACGGTCGATGTCGCCGTTTTGCAAGATGCGCAATGCGGCGAGCAACTGGCCTTTGGCCCAATCACCGCGGCGGCCTTCGAAACCCAATGTGGCGAGCGCATCGATGGTCGGAATGTCGCCATAGTTGCTGCCGTAGTTGCTCTCGATTCCCCAGATCGCAACGACCACGCTCGCCGGCACGCCGTAGCGCGTGGCCGCGGCTTGGGCCTCGCTGCGGTATTGCGCGAGCTTTTCCTGGCCCTGGGCAATGCGGGCCGGTGACACCGCCACATCGAGGTACGCCCACACGGTGCGAGTGAACTCGGGCTGCGCGCGGTCTTGGTCGAGCACGCTGGGCAGGTAATGAACGTCGTCAAGCGCGCTGCGCAGCGTGGGCTCGCTGATGCCGGCGGCGCGAGCGGAGGCCCGAACGCCGGCAACCCAACGCGCAAAGTCAGCGGCAAGCAAAGCCTCGGCAGCTGATGGGGCCGATGCCGAGGCAAGCGGCGCCGATGCCGCAGGCGCCGTGCGCGCCGTAGGGGCTGGCGCAGCAGCCGCGCAGCTTGCCAATGTTGCGACGCTCAGCATGGCGGCGATGAGGCGGAGGCCGTTTGCGGGCGAATTGGTCGGTGCATTCATGCCGGCATTTTCGCCCTTCAGCCATGAAGCCACGAAGCGTGCACGGAGGTTTGTGGCCTGCAGCAGGCTGTTGCATCTTGGCTGCGAAACCGCTGCCCAACAGAGGCGGGCTCGATATGATTTATGTGGCGCCGCAGGGCTCACCGTGCGGCCACCGAGCGAAGAACAACCTCAACCTCAGGAACACCTCCATGAAAACATTGATCGTCTCTCTTGCGATTCTGTTCAGCGCTGGCGCCGCCCATGCACAAGCCGGCACAGCCGTGAAAGAAGCCGGCAAAGCCACCGCCGAGACCGCCAAGCAGGGCACCGAAAACGTGAAGGCTGCAACCTCCAGCGAGCCGGCAAAGACGGTTCACAAAGCCAAGGGCAAAGTCCATAAGGCAGCTGCCAAACACCACGCGGCGAAGGCCAAAGCGGCTGCGAAAGAATCGGTCAAGTAAAGCGGCTCGGGCCGGCGGCTTGATCGCCGGCTGTGCCCTCAAAAGCCAGCTGCTCGCTCAGATCGCTGGCTGATTGACTCGCTTCATCAGCGCCTCGGCGCTCTCCTTGCGCTCGCTGTATCGGTCCACGAGATAGCTTGAGACTCCGCGCGTCAGAAGCGTGAATTTCATCAGCTCTTCCATCACATCGACCACGCGGTCGAAGTAGGGCGAGGGCTTCATGCGCCCGGCGTCATCAAACTCCATGAACGCCTTGGCCACTGATGATTGATTCGGGATCGTGATCATGCGCATCCATCGGCCAAGAATGCGCATCTGGTTGACGGCGTTGAACGACTGTGAGCCGCCTGAGACCTCCATCACCGCCAATGTTTTGCCCTGCGTTGGCCGCACCGCGCCCAAGCTCAGTGGCAGCCAATCGATCTGCGCCTTCATGATGCCGGTCATCGCGCCATGGCGCTCGGGCGAACACCACACCATGCCCTCGGCCCAGGCTGCGAGAGTGCGCAATTCCTGAACCTTCGGGTGCGAATCGGGCGCGTCGTCAGGCAAGGGCAGGCCGCTCGGATCGAACACCCGCGTTTCGCCGCCGAATGCTTGCAACAGCCGCTCGGCTTCGAAGGTCAAAAGCCGGCTGTAGGAGCGCTCGCGCACTGAGCCGTAGAGCAGCAAGAACCGCGGCGCGTGCGGCAACTGAGTTGGGTTGGTGAGCGCATCACGCCGAGGCGCCTGAAAGTGCTGCGCATCGAGCTGTGGCAGTTCCGGCATCGATTGAAGTGATGTGGTCATGACGAATTGCTAACATTCAATGGTTCAATGATAATTGAAGTATGAATGAAGATGCAGCTGTTCGCGCGCTCGCCGCGCTCGCCCAGCCAATGCGGCTGCGCGTGTTTCGCCTGCTTGTGGTGGCTGGGCCGCAGGGGCTCACGCCTGGCGCACTGACAGAGAGCCTCTCGGTGGCCGCAACCAGCCTCTCGTTTCACCTGAAAGAGCTCGTGCATGCCGGGCTCGTCACGCAGCAGCGCATCGGCCGCAACCTCATCTACCGTGCCGCATTCGAGCGGATGAACGAGGTGCTCGCCTATCTCACCGAGAACTGCTGCCAGGGCAGTGCGTGTGTCGACGCAAAGCTCGTCGCCATGAGCTGTTCACCCGCCTGCTAACTCACCCTTCGCCCCGCGAGCTGCGCCACCCACCGAGCACCACACCATGACCACCCACATCCTCGTTCTGTGTACCCACAACTCGGCTCGCAGCGTGCTGGCTGAAGCCATGCTGAACCACTGGGCGGGCCGCCTCGGCGCTGATGTGCGAGGCCACAGCGCCGGCAGTACGCCGAGTGGACGCATCAACCCGTTCGCACTCGCTGCGCTGGCCGAAGCCGGCATGGATGCAAGCGGCTATCGAAGCAAAAGCTGGGACGAGTTTTCGGGCGAAGGCGCGCCGCCGCTGAGCATCGTCATCACTGTGTGCGACAGCGCCGCCGCCGAGGCTTGCCCAGTCTTCTTCGGCGGCACGGGCGGCGAGCCGATCAAGGTGCACTGGGGCTACGCCGATCCATCCAACGCCGCGGGCGGAGACGCGGGCAGTGATGCGGCCAAGCGCCAGGCGTTCGAGCTCACGCGCCAAGCGATCGGCTACCGCGTCTTGCAGCTGCTCGCACTGCCTTTGGCGTCGATGGACCGCAGCTCGCTGGCCGCAGCACTCGCAGAGATTGGCCGCCAATGAACCGCTTCGAGCGCTACCTCAGCGTCTGGGTGTTTCTTTGCATCGTGGTGGGCATTGCGTTCGGCCAGGCAATCCCCGGCGTGGCGCGGGCCATTGGAGGTTTGGAGCTCGCGCGTGTCAACTTGCCTGTCGGTTTGCTGATCTGGGTGATGATCATTCCGATGCTGCTGCGGGTTGACTTTGGCGCGCTGGCGCAAGTCAAAGGGCAATGGCGCGGCATCGGGGTCACGCTCTTTGTCAATTGGGCGGTCAAGCCGTTTTCGATGGCGCTGTTGGCTTGGCTGTTCATTCGCCAGGTGTTCGCGCCGTGGCTACCCGCTGCCCAGCTTGACAGTTATGTCGCCGGCTTGATCTTGCTCGCTGCAGCGCCATGCACGGCGATGGTGTTCGTCTGGAGCCGCCTGACCGGTGGCGACCCGGTGTTCACTTTGTCGCAAGTGGCAGTGAACGACACGATCATGGTCTTCGCTTTCGCGCCGATCGTCGGCCTGTTGCTCGGGCTGTCGGCCATCACCGTGCCGTGGACCACGCTGGTGGCATCGGTCGCGCTCTACATCGTGATTCCGGTGGTCATCGCGCAGCTCTGGCGGCGCACATTGCTGCGGCGAGGGTCGGCAGCGTTCGAGGCGGCTCTGGCCCGCATCGGTCCGTGGTCGATCGCGGCGTTGCTTGCCACGCTGGTGCTGCTCTTCATGTTCCAAGGCGAAGCGATCTTGGCGCAGCCGCTCGTCATCGCCATGCTGGCGGTGCCGATATTGATTCAAGTGGTTTTCAATGCGGGCCTGGCGTACGGCCTCAATCGCTGGCTCGGTGAGAAGCACAGCATTGCATGCCCTTCGGCGTTGATCGGCGCATCCAACTTCTTCGAGCTCGCGGTTGCCGCTGCGATCAGCCTGTTCGGCTTTCAATCGGGCGCCGCACTCGCCACGGTGGTGGGCGTGTTGATCGAAGTGCCGCTGATGCTCGCCGTGGTGGCGGCAGCCAACCGCAGCCGCGGCTGGTACGAGTTGGGTGCCGCGCGCCGTGGTGTGCAAGGCTGAAGCTGCGCAGCTCCGCGCATCGCACTGATTGAAACCGGGCGGGTTCTTGCCCGGTGCGCCTGCAGGGAGTGGCGAGCACCCCTTCACCTTGTTCGCGCTTTCGTTCGAACCAAGCTTCGGCAATGACGCCTCGGTTTCGCAGTGGCCCACTGCTGCGCAAGCTCAAGGCGCCTATCGTCGTCAACCGCAAAAGTTTGGCGAGAAGCACACGTGAATCCCCCTATTTCCGGCAACGGCTTGACCGCCAACGCCGCAGCGCGACCGCTCGATGCGAACGTCGTCCCACCCTCTGCACCTACCGGCGCACTGCCGTTGGCGCGCGATGCCGATGCGGTGCAACCACGCGCAATCGCCGCTGAGCCGGCCGATCCTCAGCTCGGCCGTGCCCCCGCCCGGCGCAGAGCAAATTCAGCCGACGAGCACCCAGAGGCGCCGCCTGCCAGGCAAGCCAGAGCGATCGACCCGGATGCGATACGGTGGGTGCCTGCGCCAGCTGGGCCAGTGGTGCATCCTGAATTTTGGGCAGAGACGGCGAGCTTTCTCAATCAGCGTGAGTTGGCCCGAATGCGCTTGGCGTCCACTGAACTACGGAGTGCCGCCTCATATGCCGTGAGCAGACTGGAGATACCCAGCAGACAAGATCTGGCGCCCGCGCTTGCGGCGTTCGATTTCAATCGCCCGATCGAGCTGCACATACGTTCGACTGCATTGCTTGCCGACGATCTGCGGCTTCTGGCAAGTAATCCCACCATCAAAAAACTGGTGGTCAAAGACTGCAACATCGACAACGATGGCGCACAAGCACTGGCCCAAAGTCATTCGATCGTAGACATTGACCTGAGCAGACTTGAACGCAATGCCGTGGCGCACCCCTGGCGAAATCAGATTGGCGACGTAGGCGTGCGGGCACTTGCAAGCCGCAACATCATCAAGCGGCTTGACCTGTCGTGGAGCGAATTCGGCGTGGAGGGCGCCCGCGCACTCGGCGCGAATGAATCGATCAAGTGGTTGCGGCTCAGCTACTGCAGTCTGGACGATGCCCACGCAGTTGCGTTGGCTCGTAGCAAGACGATCGAGTCACTTATCCTTTCCTACAACAACATCGGCGAGCAGGGCGCAACTGGTATTGCTGCTCTGGCGCGAAGCACTTCGATCCAGCACCTTGATTTGACAGGCTGCTTCGTAAGTGCTGAGACCACCGCACTTCTGGGGCAAACGAGGTCAATCAAAGAGCTCGACCTGAGTGACTGCGAGTTGGAAGATGACGCAGTGGAGGCACTGCTCGCAGCGCCCAACTCCATCACCACCCTGCACTTGGACAAAAATTCGGAGATTGGAGATGACTCGGCAGTGGCTCTCTCCGAGAACACCACGATCACTGAACTGTCGTTATTTGCTTGCGACAACATCAGCGTAGAGGGCTGGGAGGCATTGGCTGAGAACACCACTCTGAAGACTCTCCGCCTCACTCTCGTCGAAATGGGAGACGCAGGGGCTGCAGCCATTGCCGGCAATGAGTCAATCACCGAACTGCGCCTGACTGACAACGAAATTGGTGACCAAGGGGCGCAAGCCCTCGCGAACAACCGGACGATCGAAACACTCATCCTGGATGACAACTGCGTCGGGGATCCTGGCGCCATGGCGCTGGCACGAAATCGCACATTGAGAAAACTGGACCTTCACAGGAACAACATTGGGGACGATGGCGCAGTTGCTCTGGCCGCAAGCGCGACACTGACCACTCTTGTTCTCAGTAGAAACGATATCGGAGAACGCGGTGCATTGGCACTGGCGAGTAACCGAAACATCAAGCGCTTGAATCTTCGTGACAACCGCATCGGAGAAACTGCAAGACAAGCCTTCGAAGCCGTGCGGGAGCACTATGAATCGCTGATTCTTTAGTCAGCTGCATCGCTGCATCGCTGTGTCCCAGGCGAGCGAGGTGTCTCGATCGCCGGCACGCCATTCAATCCCTGCGCCCTTCATAGCAACGAGCATCTTCCGCTGGTGCGCCAATCAGAAACCTGAACATGACCAATCCAATCTCCGGGCACGGCCCGACTGCCAACCATGCAGCAGCTGCAGTCAATGCGGCTTCGAGTGCATCGGCAGTGCCGGCCGACCAATTGGCGCCAGTGCGTCGTGAGAACGTCCCCTCGCACGGTGTGGCCAACCCCCGAGCGGAGGTCGATTTGCTTGGCCGAGCACCCGCACGCCGACGAGCCCGTTCGGACGAACAGCAAGAGGACATGCCACCAGCCAAGCGGGGCGTGCCGGCGGCTGACATCGAACAGCCGGCCGCTGGCGTCGAACAGCCGGCGATGCTCAATGAAGCTCGTCAGCCTGATCCTCCTGAGCCGGCTGCTGCGGCAGCACCAACTCACGAAAGAGTTGACCTCTCTACGGACGAGTGGAGCAGAGTGGTCAGTTTTCTAGAGCGGCCCGAACTGGCCTCAATGCGTGAGGTTTCAAAGGAGCTCGAGCGCGCTGCGTCCTATGCCGTCAACAGTTTGAACGTCGGCCGCAGGGAAGAGTTGGCCCCAGCGCTTGCCGCCTACCGCCTCAATCGGCCGCTCTCACTCGTCATACATTCGAGTGCGCTGCTTCCTGCTGACTTGCAGCTGCTGGCGCAAGACAGTTCCATCGTCTCGCTGAACGTGGCCGACTCCAACATCGACGACGCAGGCGCGCAGATGCTGGCCGCGAGCGATTCGATCGCCAAACTCCGCCTAGGCCACACCAGCACCGATGCAAGCGCTGCGTCCAGGAGAAATCAGATTGGCGACGCGGGCATACAGGCGCTGGCCAGGCGCAATGTCATCAAGTGGCTTGATCTGTCGCACAGCGCATGCGGGCTTGACGGCGCGAGGGCACTCGGCCAAAACAGGTCCATCGAGCGGTTGGATTTGAGCGAATGCAATCTCAGCGATGCGCATGCCGTTGAACTTGCCAACAACAAGACGATCAGCTCACTCATTCTTTCTTACAACCGCATTGGTGAGTTCGGTGCAAGCGGCATTTCCGCGCTTGCGGGGAGCACCAATATCAAAGAGCTCTCGCTGCGGGGGAACTTCATCGAAGCGGAAGCCGCAGAGATTCTTGGCAGCTCGACATCCATCACCCATCTCGACTTGAGTGATACCGGCATTGAAGACGACATCTTGCACGCGCTGCTGGCGAGAAACAATTGCCTCAACTCGCTCCACTTGAACTTGGCCTATCTCGGGCATGAGGCAGCCGTTACGCTTTCAAGGAACACCTCGATCACAGCACTCTCGTTGCTGGCCTGTGATGAGATCGGCACGGCTGGGCTGGCGCTGATAGCCACGAACAACACGCTTCGGTGGCTCTGCCTGGATGCCGCGTTCATTGGGGATGCCGGGGCGGCAGCCATTGCCGGCACCAGGTCAATCACCGAGATGCAGCTGGAGGAAAACCACATCACGAATGACGGCGCTGTGGCCCTGGCCAGAAACACGTCGATCGTTTCGCTTGATCTCACGTCTAACGACATTCAGGACGAAGGCGCCATCGCGCTTGCAGGAAATGAGGTGCTGATGCGTCTTGACCTCACCATGAATCAGATTGGAGACGATGGTGCCGTAGCGCTCGCCAACAATACCTCGTTGACTTCGCTCTCACTTCAAAGCACGCGCATTGGGGAACGTGGGGCGTTGGCACTGGCGGCCAATCGCAACATCACGAGCCTGGATTTGAGCGGCAACGACATCGGACCAATGGCCAGGCAAGCCTTTGAAGCGGTGCGCGATCGGTACACGTTGCTGGTTCTGTGAGCCACCGAGCCAGCGGCCTAAAACGACACGCGCAAGCCTGCGTCGAGCCCGGTGGAGTTCTCACCCGCCTTCATGCCAGCGTTGCCGGTGGCGTCGATCAGCTTTGATGCGCCTTTGTTGCGCCTTTGTTGCGCAGTGTGGCCTGGTTGTCGCTGCGGCTCAGTGTGGCGGCGCCGCTGCCGAGCGCGCTGATGATGCCGGTCGTCGTGCCATTGCCGAGGATCTCGCCGAGCCCATTGGTGCCGAACGGGTCGTAAGCGTTGTAGGCGTTGAAGGCCGGTGAGTTGTCGCGGCCGAGGCGTATTTCGCCGAAAGTCGGCTCGATCAGGCTGACGGTCGAGCGGCGGTTGAAGAAGCGGGTGGCGTTGCCGGTGCCGGTGTCGGCGGAGAAGGGCGCCTCCAACCAGAAGCCGGCTTTGAAGCCATCGCCGAGGTCTTCAACACCGCGAAAGCCGAGGCGGCTCGAGGTGAGGCCGTCAGTGCTTTCCGATTTGAGGGTGCGCGCGCTGCCGTTGCGCACAGCGCGCACGTTCACATCGATGACGCCGAAGAGCGTTGCGTTGAAGGGTGCAGACGCAGTCGGCGTGTTTGACGATTGCGCCAGTGCGCCGCCGGTGGCCGAAGCGAGTGCGCAAAGGGTCAGGCCGGTGTTGATGAAAGATCGGGTCATGGTGAGCCTGCCAAGGCGTTTGTCGACGCGGAAGATGCCGTCAAGCCAGCATCGTGAAGATGCGACCGAACGACCAGAAGGCGGCCACGCTGCCGATGGCGTAGAGCACTGGCGTGCGGGCCTGCTCGGCACGCGGCCAGCGGGCGACTGCGCGATAGGCAAGATAGGCCGCCGCCACCGCCATCAGCTGGCCGATCTCGACGCCGACATTGAACGTCAGCAATGCCACCGCCAAGTGGTTCTCGGGCAAGCCGATCTCCTTCAATGCGCCGGCAAAGCCGAGTCCATGCACGAGGCCGAAGAGGAAGGCGACCAACGCCGGCCATCGCCGCGCCAGCGTTTGCCGCCGGTGCAAGGCCTCGGCGGCCACGAGCACGATGGACAGCGCAATCGTTGCCTCGACCGGTGGCGAGCGCAGCGTGAGCCAGCCGAGCGCGCTCGATGCGAGCGTGAGGCTGTGCGCGAGCGTGAAGGCCGAGATGGTGGCGATCAGCCGCCGGTTGAAGCCGACGAGGAACAACAGGCCGATCACGAAGAGCAGGTGATCGATGCCGGTCAGGATGTGTTCGATGCCCAGCACGGTGTAGGCCGAGGCGATCTCGCCGATGCCGCGCGGGTCATCGGCCGAGCCGTAGAGCTGAACCGTTTGTTGGGCAGCGGTGAGCGTGTAGACGCGCGATTGGCCGTCTTGCCAGAGCACGCGGACGAGCGCCGCGGAGTAACGCTTGCCCACGCCATCGACCGAGAGCGCGCCGGTCAGCCCGGCCGGGCCGCAGTGCAGCATGTTGGCCTCGGCGCGGCAGCCATCGGGCCAGATCGGCGTGAGGTCTTGGCTGGCGGGCGTGCGGTCGCTGCTGGCCGTCCACTGCCAGAGGAATTCACCGCGCGAGACTTCCTGCAACTGCATCTCGGCCATGCTCATCTCGTGGGCCGATGCCGCAGAGACGAACACGCATGACCAAGCCAATGCCAAGCTGAGGCGAATCAGCGCGAACAGGCGGCGCACGTGGCGCACGTGGCGCGGGCGGGTCATCGCCCAGCCTCGCCCAACTTCACTTTGTATTTGAGGCCGAGCGCGCGCACGGCGGCGGTGCGCTGCTCGGCCATGACGGCATCGGTCCAGTCTTGCTGAACAACGCTGCGCAAGGCCTCGAATGCTGCTGGCCGCGCCGGTGTCACGGCTTCCAGGCGCACGGCGCGCCAAACTTCTTTGGCACCTTCTTTCGAGCCTTCACGCGCGCGAACGGCACGCCATTCGCCGGGCGCAGATTCTTCAAGCGTCTTGGCGAATTCGGCGCCATAGCTCTCAAGCAAGTTGGCATGCGGCCGGCCTTTGAAGACGCGCAGCCCGGCTTGCGCATCGCCCGGTGTGCCAGCCTTCAATGCGTCGACGAAGCTGCGCACGGCGGGCTCGGAGTTGTCGCCCGAGAGCACGGCTTCTTGGAAGTCGTAGCGCGCAGGCTCGTCGTATTTGTCGCGGTGGCGCTCGAACCAATCGCGCAAGCGCGCGTCGACCAATGCGGGCAGCTGCGTGTTGGCGTCGACCACGCTCAGCGCTTTGAAGATCACGCGTTCGCGGATGGCCGTATCGCCGCGATCGACTTGCAAGGCCAGGCCTTCGCGGTAAAGCACTTCGTTGTCGACCCAGCGCTCGCGCAGCGCCTTGAGCTCAGCGGCTGTGGGCTCGCGGCCGCGCGACGCTTTGAAAAGCGCTTTGGCCTCGCAGTCGACCTCGGCGCCCACGATGATCGTGTGGGGGTCATCGCTGCGGCCGACGAGGGCATGGTCGACTGCGAACAGCAGGCCGCCAAGAAGCGCGAAATGCAATAGCGGCTCACGCAACCAACTGGACCACGTGGCGCTCAATGGGCGAGTTTTGATGGCCGGCGCCGATGCGCCAAAGGCTCCACCAGAAGCAGCATCAGCGGACGACGGAACAGAGATCGGTGTGGGCATGGCAGTCTTCGCGAGCAACAAAATGAGCGCCGCGCATGTGTTGCGCGGCGCTCGCTGTCAGATGGCGGATGGGGTGCTCAACGAACTCCCGCCACCACCTTTGCGCCCGAGACTTCGATGAAGATCGGGTTGCTATAGAACCAGAGGTCAGACCAAGCGGCGACGTCGTAGCTCACGTACTTCTGCCCATTCACCACGGCCATGTGCGCAGGGCAGCCGTTGAACTCGGTCGTGCCGACGGCGGTGCATGCAATCTTCAAGTTTGCAAGGTTGCTGGCGTTGGTGACGAGGTCGGCCAGCGGGTTGCCATTGGCATCGGTCTCGAACGGCACAGCCGCTGGCAGGTTGCTGCCGCGCAAGCGCACGTACTGCGTGGCGGTCACGGCAGGAATGCGAAAGCTCATCTTCAGAAAGTCGCCGCCGGCACTCGTCCAGCCGGTGCGGTTGAAGGTTTTGATGACGGCCGCGCTCGCGTTCTTGGCCGCGGCCGGCACGGTGGCGAGGTCGGGGTTGGCGAGCCAGGTGTTGGGCCACTGGCCTGCATAGTCGGCCGAGCCGGGTTGCTTGTAGCCGCTGACCATGCCGCGAATCACGTCGAGGTGGTCGAGCACCGGCATGTTCAGTGGCTGGCTGATGCCGATCTGCTTGAGCGAAGGGTTGTCGAAGGTGTAGGGCGAGAAGCTCGCGACCGAGGGATCGCGCACGACGACGGCCACCACGATGTCAGCGCCTGGGCGGACGACAAGCTTCTCGCCCACCGTCGCGCAGCCGGGCAGGTTGACTGATGTGTTGTTCTTCGCTGCCGCCAAAGCGGCGGCTTCAACGAACTCGTTGCGGCGCGTTTCTTCGCCGCGGTAGGCGGCGCAGGCCACAAAAGAGAGGCGATCGATCAGCTGGCCGCTGGCCGAGAAGTCATTGCCGCTGCGCAAGGCATCAACCACGGTTTGCGGCCGCAGCTTGTCGCTCCCGTTGCGCACAAGCGAGTAGGTGCGCTGGTATTCGCCGGGGAAGAAGTCTTGTGTGGAGCGGCGATCGTCTGGGCCGAATTGGCCGCGGTTGTGCCAATCGGAGCTCGCAAAGAACCAGTAGTTGCGGCCTTCGCCAAGCAGCGCATCCCACACGCCGCCGATCTGTGCGCCATAGACGCCGGTGCCGCCGTAGGTGGTGCCGCCGACCGAGTCGACCAGCACGCCGCCGATGTTGTTGCGCATCGGGTAGTACTCGCCGCGATCGGCTGATGCGCCGTGGCCCGGCTGCGTCTCAAAGCCGAAGGCGACCATGGGTGCGGCGTTGTTGAAGTCGCGCAAGTGCTCGATGTTGTAGCCGTTGTTGCCGTCTGGGTTGAACGGGCCGGCGCGCTCAAGGTGGGCGGGCACGTAGTAGCTGCCGAGCGGCGCGTTCTCGGCCATCCACTTGACGGCCTCAACCGTTTTGGCGTGGCCGCGCACGCCAGTGCCCGTGCCGGTTGCCGGAACCAGCTTTGCTGCTGTGGCGCTCCAGCTCGGGTCAGCAGCGTTCAAGCTGCCGGTGACCGAGCAATCCCAGCCTTGGCCGCCGCCGCGGCTGGTGTCGCCGTCATTGCGGTCGAAGCAGTAGCTCCACTTCGCCAGTGCGGTGGCGTTGCCGAGTGCGCTGTAGGGGCCGCTGGCTGGCAAGGTGGCCGAGTCGAGTGCGCTGGGCATCTGGCCGGTGATCACGCTCATCGAGCCGTGTTCATGGCCGGCAACAACCGACTCCATGCCGATGAACAGCGGTACGCCTTTGAGCGCGCTCATGTACTCGACCACTGGGTACTGAAACTCCTGGATCGATTGCCAACGCCACATGCTCGGGTTGGCCTGCGTGTTCAGCGGCGTGGTGGTGCCGCTGATGTTGCCTTTGACGTTGACGGCACCAATGCTGTCGGCCCAAGTCGTCGTGGGGCCTTTGCCGCTGATGAAGGGGTAGTCAGGCGTGCTGAGCGATTCATCTTCGACCAGCGTGCAATTGCGGTTGCCGCTGCCGCCGTGGCCGGCTTGCACGAACCAGTCGAGCCCCCAGGGCGTCTCGACCTTGTCGGTGGCTTTCTTGATCAACTTTTGCATCGACAAGATGCCGTCAGAGCAAGTCGTGTGGTTGTGAAAGTCACCGGCCACGTACTTGCCTGGCGTCTTGCCCGCGGCAGTGGCAACGGGTGCGGTGCCCATCGTTGCAGTGCCTAGGGCGGCGAGGGCGGCGAGGGCGATCTGGCGCTGCTTGAAGACGAACTGCATCTGGGCTCTCCTGATGTGGTGAAGATGTGTTGCGATGTGTTGAGACAAGGCTAGTCAGCCACCATGACCGTGGCGTGACGCATGACGCACGCCTTGACTTACTTGAACCTCACTTGAACCTCACGTAATCCACAGTGAGCGTTGTCGCCACTGCGCCGGATTGTTCGAACACGAGCTTCAGCGGGAACTCGCGGCCAGCAATCAACGGAAAGCGCAAACCCACGAGCCGAAGGAAGGTGCTTGATTCGCTCAGGCTCGACTCTTGGCCTTCGGGAACGGGGAAGTCGACCGTCGGGCCGGCAGCAGTGCCGCCCATCTCGGCGCGCTCGGCAACCGGCGTTTCTGCGCCAATCAGCCGATCGGCGCGAGTGACTTCATCGAACTTCATGTTGACCACGGCGAACTGCTCGCCCTCCGCGGTGGCGCGCGTCCACGGGTGCGTGATGCGCAGGCTGGTCGTGAAGAACTCGCAGGCGCGGGCACGTGGCAAAAGCAGTGACGCACCGAGTGCAATGCTGCTTCGAATCACGCGGCGGCGGGTTGAATCAAGTGTCATGACGAGCCCTCAAACCCGTGCGACCCTAAGCCGCCCGCATGACACGTTGGTGACATTCGCATGCTGATCAACGCGGTGGACGGCCTCTGCCGCAGCCGACAGAATCGACCGCCATGGATGAAGTGATTGCCCTCTTTCCCACGCCCTTTCTTCGCTCGCAAAAGGCCCTGCCGCAGCGCTTGGTTGATGAGCTGGTCGCGCATTTCAGCGGCTTGGCGGTGCGAGACAACAACGCCTCTGCGAACCTCTCGCACACAGCAATGCTGCGGCCGAGCGACAGCCCCTTGTTCATTGAGGCGGCCGCGCTCATCACGCCGAAGCTCGCTGCCTTTGGCGTGCACTTGTTCGGCGAGTCGCTCGGCTGGTCACTCAAAGAGATGTGGGTCAACGTGCTCGGCACCGGCGGGCGGCAGGCGATGCACAACCATGCCAACAGCTTCATCTCGGGCGTGGCCTACCTGACACCCACGCACCCCGATTCACAAACCGTGTTCATGAAGTCCCCCGGCGGCACTGACTTCGCTTTCAAGAACGACCACGCCGGCACGAGCCCCGGCCCTTTCAGTGCCGACAAATGGGTGAGCCCCGCACCGAACCCCGGCGATCTCGTTCTCTTCCCGAGCTACCTGATGCACGCGGTGCCGCCGAACCCGGGCGAGCGGCGCATCACGCTGTCGTTCAATGCGATCCCGACGCGGCTCGACTCCTGGGGCTACCGCATCGCCTTCAGCGGCTGATGCCGATGGCGCGCGCATCGCTCGCCGGGCCGCTGATGATCGCGTCGGGCTTCGCGGGGCTTGGCTATCAAATCATCTGGACGCAGCAATCAGCCCTTTGGCTCGGCCATGAATCGGCTGCTGTGTTGGCAACCGTGGCGGCGTTTTTCGGCGGCTTGTCGGCCGGCGCTTTCGCGCTTGGGCGGCGCATCGAACGCAGCCTCTGGCCCGGCCGCTGGTATGCCGTCTGTGAGCTCGTGATCGGGCTTTGGAGTGTCGTGCTGGCCTTTGTGATGGCGCCAGCGAGTGAGGCGCTGCTCGCGCTCACCGGGGCACAGCCGTCAGTCGTGTGGCAATGGGCGATCGCATTCTTCGGCACCTTCTTGTTGCTGCTGCCTGCCACTGCCGCCATGGGCGCCACGCTGCCGGCCATGGAGCGTGTGACGGCCCGCTTGAGCACAGAGGGCAGTCGCATTGCGATGCTTCATGCCTGCAACACCTTGGGCGCTGTGCTCGGTGTGTTGGTCGTGGCGTTCTGGTGCGTGCCGGCCTTGGGCCTCGCGCGCAGTGCAGCTCTTTGCGCGCTGCTCAACGTGGTTTGCGCAGTGGCGGCGTGGCGCGCTTTCGGTGTGCCGATCGGCGTTAGCTCGCCTGGGCCTGTGCCTGTGCCTGTGCCTGTGCTGCAGACGGCATCGCCATCACGCATGCTCGTGCTGCTGGCTGCGACCGGCCTGCTCGGCATTGGCTATGAGGTGCTCGTGGTGCGTGTGTTGAGCCAAGTGGCAGAGAACACCGTCTACACCTTTGCGATGCTCTTGGCCATCTACCTCATTGGCTCGGCGCTGGGTGCGGCGGCGTATCAGCGTTGGCGCCGCGCGGTCATGGCGCCGCGTGCGCTGCTTGATCGGTTGCTCTGGCTGCTCGCTGCGGCCTGCCTGCTCGGCAGCCTCAGCTTGTGGGGCGCAGAGGCCGGCAAATCAATGCTCGTGGCACGGCTCGATGGCAGCATGACGGCCGCGCTGACGGCAGAGGCCGCGCTCGCCGTGGCGGCGTTCTTGTTGCCCACCTTCGCAATGGGCGCGCTGTTCAGCCACCTTGCCTGCGAGGCGCGCGCAGCAGGCATTGGCTTCGGTCGTGTGCTCGCTGCCAACACCTTGGGCGCGGCTGCGGCGCCGCTTGTCTTTGGTGTGGCGCTGGTGCCCGCGATCGGCCCAAAGCTCGCCTTGCTGCTGGTGGTGGCCGGCTATCTGGCCTTGTCATCGCGGCCTTCGCTTGCGGTGTGGGCTGGCACGGCGTTGGCAGCCGTTTTGGCGTGGGTGTTGCCGCCGCTGGCCTTTGTTGATGTGCCCGAGGGCGGCCGAATCGTGAGCTACCGCGAGGGCGCCATGGCCGCGGTCAGCGTGGTCGAAGATGCCGCCGGCGTGCTGCGCCTGCGCATTGACAACCGGCAGCAAGAAGGCAGCAGTGCCAGCGCCCTGGCCGATGGCCGCCAAGCGCTCTTGCCGCTGCTGCTGCACCCGGCGCCACGGCATGCGCTCTTCTTGGGGCTCGGCACGGGCGTGACTGCGCTCTCGGCCACGCTCGATCCGCAGCTTCAAGTCGATGCGGTTGAGCTGCTGCCGGAGGTGATCGAGGCCGCAGCGCACTTCAACGCCGATGCACCTGAGCCGCGCTTTCGCGTGATCGCAGCCGATGCGCGGCGCTTCGTTCGCGCGAGCAAGGCGCGCTACGACTTGATCGTCTCTGACAACTTCCATCCGGCGCGCAGCGGCTCTGGCGCGCTGTATACGGTGGAGCATTTCCGCGCCGTGCAAGACCGGCTTGCCGATGGCGGCGTGTTCTGCCAATGGCTGCCGCTGCACCAGCTCGATCTGCCCACGCTGCGCAGCATCGTGCGCGCGTTCATGCTGGTCTATCCCAACGGCATGGCCATGCTCGCGACCAACAGCCTGGAGACGCCCACGCTCGGCTTGGTGTCACGCCGCGAGGGCTCGCGTTTCTCGGCCGAAGCAGGGCGCGCGCGCTTGGCCGCTGGCGCCGCGTGGCAGCGCAGCCCGGCGGCTTACGGATTGGCGGATGAGTTCGCGCTGTTCGGCAGCTTCGTTGCTGGGCCGCGCGCGCTGATTCGATTTGCAGCTGCCGCGCCAGTCAACACCGACGACCATCCCGTCGTGGCCTACCTCGCGCCGCGGATCACTTACGCGCCAGACTCGCTGCCGCGTGATCGTGTGATGGATTTCTTGCGTGAGGTGGAGGTCACGCCGAGCGACATCGTCGAGGCAGCGCCCGGCTCGGAGGCGGGCGCCGAATGGCCCGAGCGCTTGGCCGCGTACTTCGCCGCGCGCAACCGCTTTCTCGATGTGGGCCGCAACGTGCAGGCGTCACCCGACGTGCGCACCATGCTCGCGCAAGTGCGCGCGCCGTTGCTCTCGGTGCTGCGCATCAGCCCAGACTTTCGCCCCGCCTATGACCCGCTGATCGCGATGGCCACAGCACTCGCCCGCACTGACCCGGCCGGTTCGCGTGCCTTGCTCGATGAACTCGCGCGCATTCAGCCGAGGCGCACTGAAGCAGCATCGCAATTGCGTGAGCTGGATGCCGCAAGCCGTTGAACTCGGTTTGAGCCTTCGGCACAGCGCCGCAAGCCGGGCGCCGCAAACCGGGCGCCGCAAACCGGGCGCCGCAAGCCGTGCGCCATCGAGCCTTACGGAGTCGCCTTGGCCGGCTGCGTGGCCGCTGCGCTCGCGTCTTCTTTCACCAGCTGCGCGAGCCGCGAATCAGGCGCCACGGCTTCGACCATCAGCACTTTGTCGAGCGGTACGGTCATCCACAAGGGCGCATGCCAATCGGCCTTGCGGCGGCTCACGAGCCGGTTGCCCGGCTGCTGCGTTTGAGGATCGATGCTGCTCTGCACGTAATACACGTTGGTCAGCCGCAGGTTGCTCGCATCGGACTCCACGAACTCGCCGTAGTAGACCTGCCCGTTGGCGAGCATCACGCTGCAAAGCGCACCGCGCTCCAGCGTGACGAGCTGTGAGGCGCGGTGCGCATCATGTTGCCAAGTGGTCCAGGCCTGCGCCATCTGCGCCGCCACCAGCAACAGCGCGAGCAAGCCGAGCAGCGCCCACTTCGCGCTGCCGCGGATCGATTGGCGCGCGGCGATCGTGCCGCGCGTGGCGGCTTGGGTGTGCTCAGGCGTCATGCCGATCGCCTCGCTGCGGCGCGGCGCCGTGCCAGTGTTCCGAGCACACCGAGGCCAGCGAGCATCAACGCCCAGCTGGCCGACTCTGGCACCGCCGCGGTCAACGGGCCGGTGGCGATGAGGTAGCTGAAGTCGGCGCCTTGGCGGTCGGCCGCGGTGAGCGTGAAGCTGATCGACAAGTCGACATTGCCGCTGAACGTGCCGAGCGAGAGCGCATGGTTGGTGAAGTACGCATCGGCTGCGGCCAGCGATGTGAAGCTCTCGTCGAGCAGCGTGTTGCCGAAGTTGGTGATGCTGAAATCGAGCTCGAAGGCGCTGCTGGTGCTGTAGCCCGTGAAGTCGAGCAAGCCCACGACCAAGCTGCTTGGGGCGCCGAGTGTGAAGGTGTAGCGCGTGTCAGAAGTGGATGCCCGTGCGCTGGGCTCATCCGTGGCTTGCACCGCACCCATCACACCCATGCCGACAACTTGCAGGCCTGCAGGCGCCAGCGCGGCAGCTACTTGGGTATGCGTGCTGAGCGCATCAGCAACTTGATTCGCCGAGGCTGCGCCGTCGGCATAGGAGAACGCCGCATAACCGGTGTTCGCGCCGCCAGAGAGATCGGGCAGCACACCTGCGTTGCCCGCGCCGAAGCTCGTCGTGGTCGCAACAGTTGCACCGGAGTTGATCGATGGTGCCGTGGCACCGGTGACGATGGTGCGGCCCGCCGGGCCGGTGCTGTGGCTGTGCGATGTGGCTGCGCCCGTGGCACCAAAAGCGCTGGCAACGGCGCTGGCCTTGCCGCGGCCCACCGCGTGCGCATCGGCCGTGGCGTTGGCCGATGCGCCACCCGTGCTCACGTAGACCGCCGAGCCGGCGAATGCGGACGCGCTCGCGTTGCCGCCGGCCTGCGTGGCGCGAGCAGTGGCGCGCGCCGTGGCTTTGCCGGTCGTGGTGCCATCGCCGCCCAATGCGATGACGTTGGTGCTCGCGAAGCGCGCGGCAGTCACATCAGCCAATGCATCGGCCGCGCCGCCTGCGTGGCCATAGCTCGTGCCGCCGGTCGCGTTGACCGTGGTTTGCAGTCTGCCGCCGGCTACAGCTGAGCTCACGACCAAGCGGCCTGATGCGGCGCCGCCGATCGCAGATGTGCCACCCGTGGCAGTGATGGCAATGGTCGAGTTGCCACTGGTTTCAGTGCGGGTGAGCCATGACTTTGCGTTGCCGCCCAACCCGCCGGTGCCCTCGTAAGAGAACCCGCCGTAGCCGCCAATGGCCGTCTGGGCCAGCTGCAAGCTGCCGCTGGTGCTGCCGCTGACGGCATCGACGAGCGAGACGCTGCCGCCGTTGCCACCGTTTGCGCCGGCGTTGTAGAAGGTGTAGCTGTCGCCACCCTTGCCACCGGTGGCGGTGAGCTGCACGTTCACAGCGCCACCGTTGAGGCTGGAGCCGCTCGCTGTGCCGGTGGCGGTTCCACCTGCGCCGGCGGTATAGCCGCGGCCGGCGCCGTAGCCACCGGTGCCGCCACTGGCCACCACGGTCACTGCGACGGGGCCTGAGCCATTGCCGTTACCCACACCGCTTGCCACCGCGCTGCCGCCCGCCGCGCCGTTGCCCAAAACAAAATTCGAGCCGCCGCTGCCGCCGTAGGCCGTCGAGAAAAGTTGATGGCCCGCGCTGCCACCACTGCCTTGAACCGCGGACTTGGCATTGCCCCCGGCCGACGACGTTCCGGCGTTCGTGTTGCCGCCAGCCCCGCCTCCCGCCCATCCGTCGAGCTGCAACGAGCTGCTGCTCGCGTCGGCGAATGCGAGCGTCGACGAGGCCGCGCCGGCTGCGCCAGCGAACCCGCCGTCGCTGAAAGCGCCACCGCCGCCCTTTGCGCTTTGGGTCAGCGAGAGCGCGCCCGTCGTTGAGCCACTGACCGTGTTGCTGAGCGACACGGTAGCGCCTGATCCGTTTTTCCCGCCGTTGGACGCGCCGCCGATGCCCCCTGTGATGGCGACGGTCGCTTGTGCGTTGCCGCTGGCAGACACGGCCCGAGCGCTCACTGCAGTGATCCCGCCACCGTCACCGCCAGTACTTTTAGAGCCGTACTGAGCGCTGCCACCTCCGCCACTGCCACCGATTGCACTGATGAATGCCGTCGCATTGCTGACGCCAGTGGCGGTTGCCCGCGCCGATCCCCCGACCCCGCCGCCCTGGCCACCCGTTGCACTGGCCCCCGCGCCTGCGCCACCATCCGCTCCCGGCAGACCTGCGCCGCCACCGTTGCCGCCGTAGGCATACGCGTTTGCGGTGGCATTGCCGCTGACCGGTGCGGAGATGACTTCGGGCGCGGCGTAGCCGCCAGTACCGCCTGCGCCGGCGTCACCGCCGACAGTGCGCGGGCGGCCCGGCGCGCCCGACCCGCCGTCGCCACCGCGTCCTCCTGTCGCCGTGGCACTGTTGCTCCTGTCGCCATTCGGCCCCACTGTGGCGTAGCCGTTGTAGCCTGAGCCGCCCGAGCTGCCGGCTTGGGCGGGCAGGGTGCCCGGTGCGCCGGTCGCGCCATTGCTGCCGGTATAGATCACATCAGCCGCATAGGCTTGCGAAATCAAGGCAGCAAGAAGCAGCGGTGTGGCGATGCAGGCGCGAGCACGCGATGCGGGGGTCGGAGCAGTGGTCAAGGTGTCGTCCTCGGAAAATTGTTGTCGTTGCGGAATTGGTCAGCGTGGACTTTCGCCGCAGCGACCTGTGCCGTCCATCGGCAAGATGAACGACGTCTGGGCGCAGCCTTACCGGTCTTACTCTGAAAAAGAGCGTCAAGAAATGCTCAGGGATTTTGCCAGTGCTCATGGGCTTGACCCGGCGCCGCGCTGCGATGTGCAAGCGGCACGGCGCGTGCCTTTGGGTTGATCGCAGAGAAGCGCTCGACCCGACCCGATCTATCGAGCACTTCGCGAAGTTGTCACGCAGCGTGGCCAACATCGGCAGCGGAGTTGCCTGGCCGACCGATCCGTTGACCCGGCGCCCATCCACACACAACAAGGACATCGCCATGGGTCGCCCCTCTTCGATCAAACCGATCAAACCCCCGCGTGCCGGCGCCAATCGCCGCGATTTCTTCATGCGCTCCGGCTCGGCCGCGGCGATCCTCGCGTCGGGCTCGGTGCTCGCGCTCGGCCACGCGCGCGCAGCACCAGCGGCGGCCACGGGCGTGTTCCAGCACGGCGTGGCCAGTGGCGACCCGATGGCGCGCCGCGTCATCCTCTGGACGCGTGTGACCATGCCAGCCAAGCGGCCCGGCGTGATCGTCGACTACATCGTCGCAAGCGACCCGGCGCTGAAAAACATCGTCACCACGGGCCGCGCGCGCACTGACGCCAGCCGCGACTTCACCGTCAAGGTGGATGCCACAGGCCTCAAACCCGCAACAACGTACTACTACCGCTTCACCGCCGAAGGCGAGAACTCGCCCATCGGCCGCACCAAGACGTTGCCCCTCGGCAAGACGACCAGTGTTCGCATGGCCGTGGTCAGCTGCTCGAACTTCGCCTACGGCTACTTCAACGCTTACCGGCGCATTGCCGAGCGCGCCGATCTCGATTTGGTCGTTCACCTCGGCGACTACATCTACGAATACGGCACGGGCCAATACGGCACCGCCCGCGCTTGCGAGCCCGCCAACGAGATCATCACCCTGGCTGACTACCGCCAGCGCCACGCGCAATACAAGCGCGACGCCGACTCGCAAGCCATGCACCGCCAACACCCGCTGGTGGCGATCTGGGATGACCACGAAGTCGCCAACAACTCGTGGCAAGGCGGTGCCGAGAACCACCAGCCCGCGACCGAAGGAGACTGGGCCACGCGCGTCAACAACGCCTTGCAGGCCTACTACGAGTGGATGCCGGTGCGCGTGGTCGACCCGAGCAACTTGCGCAAGAACAACCGGAGCTTTCGCATCGGCAACCTGGTCGATCTCATCATGCTCGAGGAGCGGCTCAACGCACGCTCCGAACAGCTAACTACCAATATCAATAGCACGAGCGGCTACTTCACCGAGAGCGGCGCCTACCTCGACCCAAGCCGCCAACTGCTCGGCCAGGAAGAAGAAGGCTGGCTCTTCGGCGAGCTGCGCAGCTCACGCGCGAAGTGGAAGTTGATCGGCCAAGGCGTGATGTTCGCGCCGCTGAAAGTGCAGGGCGGCACGCTCGCATCGGGCGGCGGCGTGTTCTTGAATTCCGACCAATGGGATGGCTACCAACCTGTGCGCGACCGCGTCTTCGATGTGCTCAAGGGCACACCCGATGCGCCGGCGGTGGGCAACGTCGTCGTGCTCACCGGCGACATTCACAGCGCCTGGGCGGCTGACCTCACGCAAGACCCGAACAACATCGATGCGGCCACCGGCGGCTACAACGCTGCGACCGGGGAGGGCTCGCACGCAGTCGAGTTCGTTGGCACCTCGGTCACGTCGCCCGGCGTGAGCGACCCGACTGGCCAGATCGCCGCAAGCCTGAAGCCCGCGAACCCACACTTCAAATACATCAACCTCGACCGCAACGGCTACATGCTCGTCGATGTGAGCGAGGCGCGCGCGCTCTGCGAATGGTGGTTCGTGGACACGGTGGCGAGCCCGAGCAACATCGAGACGTTCGCCGTTGCTTTTCAAACAGAAGACGGCGGCAACCGGCTGGTGCCGGCGGCCCAGACGCCTTCGCGCCCGAACCCGCCGCCGCTTGCGCCTTGAGCGCTAGCTTGCTGTCTTCAAGCCGAGCGCTTTGCAGCGGCTGCGCGCCGCGACAACAACCCCAGCACACCGAGGCCAGCCAGCAGGAATGCCCAGCTGCCTGGCTCCGGCACCGCTGCGGCGAGCGGGCCGGTGGCGATGAGGTAGCTGAAGTTGGCACCTTGCGACGTCACTCCGTTGAGCGTGAACTTGATCAGAAGATCGACGTTGCCACTGAAGAAGCCGAGCGAAAGCGCATGGTCAGTGAAGTAGGCGTCAGCCGCCGCCAGCGACGTGAAGCTCTTGTCGAGCAACAGGCTGTCGAAGTTGGAGATGCTGAAGTCGAGGTCGATTGGCGCGCCGCTGTCATAGCCAGTGAAATCCAACAAGCCGACGACGACTTCACTGGAGCCGTCGAGCGTGAAGGTGTAGCGGGTGTCCGCAGAAGACACGGTGTCATCGTTCGAGTAGTAGAACTCCGGGGGGTACACCGCTGCGCCAATCACACCCACGCCGACGACTTGCAGGCTTGCCGGCACCAGCGCCGCTGCGACTTGACCATGCGCAGCAAGCGCGTTCGTGAGCTGGAGTGCGTCCGGCGATGCATCTGCAAATGAGTACGCAGATCCATGGGGTTGGTTCCCAGTGACCGTCAGGTCGACCAACGCAGCGACGTTGCCAGCGCCGAAGCTGGTTGACGTCGTGGCGCTCCCGCCATTCGTGGTTGCGCCGGCCACGACAGTGCGGCCCAACACGCCATCGCTGTGGCTGTGTGCGGTACGTGACCCGACAATGGCGGAGTAGCCATACGATGAGGCACTCGCGACGCCTTTGTCGCGAGCGTATGCGTCCGCATTGGCGACGGCAATTCCGTCGTATGCATTGACGGATGCAAAGGCGTCCGCACTGCCACCAGACTGTGTGGCCCTGGCAATCGCGTGAGCCGTGGCGTTGCCGGTCCTGGGGGCGGTTGACGAGTATTCGTCACCGCCCCTTGCACCTGCGTATGCGCTCGCCGACCAGGCGGCCGTCACGTCGGCCAGCGCATCGGCGGATCCGCTGCCGGCGTCGGAGTGAAACGCATTGCCCCCAGTGGCGCTAGCGATGCCGACGAGGCTTCCGCCGACCACAGCCGAACGAGCCACGACGTTTGCTACCGCCTTACCGCCTTGCGCGGCTGTGTTGGAGCCGTTGTCTTGGCCTCCCATCCCGCCGAGCGCGGATGCGGTTATGGAAGCATTGCTGTTGGTCACAGTGAGCGTGAGACTTGAGATCGCATTGCCGCCGGCACCACCAACGGAGTTGAACGCGATCGGAGAAGCCCATCCACCGCCCCCACCGATTGCCGTCTGGGTCAATTCCAGGCTGCCGGCCGTGCTGCCGCTGACGGCATTGACCAATGAAACGTCGCTGCCCTTTCCGCCAGTCGCCGAGGGAGCGTGAATATTGCCAACACTGCCGCTGTTCCCGCCGTTACCGCCAGTGGCAGTGAGATGCACGCTCAGGCTCTTGCCGTCGACGTTCGAGCCGCTCGCCTGGCCTGTGGCCGAACCGCCTGCGCCGCCGGTTTGGCCGCCGCCTAAGGCGGATCCACCGTTGCCACCTGTGGCGAACACATCGACCAAGGTCACCGAACCGCTGCCCACGCCACTCGCGTAGGCGCTGCCACCTACAGCCCCGTTGCTGCTTGCGTTTTTGCTGTTTTGGTTGTACGCGGTGCCACCTTTACCGCCGATCGCACGGGACGTGATCGCAAAGGTAGCGCTCGGGCTTGAATTGCCGCCACTGGCCTGCACGGTCGACTTTGCGCTGCCTCCGACCGATGGCGCGCCCGAGTCGGAGTAGGCCCCCGATCCGCCGCGCGCCTCGCCGGTGATGCTGGTCGATGTGCCGCTGCTGCCCGGTGCCAGCGTGAGCGTGAGTGAGGAAGAGGCCGAGCCTGCGGCGCCTGCTGAGCCAATCTCGCTGTAGCCGCCGTTTCCGCCGGTGGCGTATTGGCCCAAGGTCAACTGCCCGCCGGTCGTTGTGCCACTCACCGCATTGACGAGCGTGACCGATGCGCCTGCGCCGCCGAGTGCGCCGGCATAGCCGTTGCCACCGCTTCCACCAGTGGCGTAGACCAACGCCTCCGTGTTGCCACCTGACACCGCATGCGCGGTGGCCGAAGTCACTTCACCACCGTTGCCGGCGAATGCGCCGAGGCCGGTTGCAGAGCTGCCGTTGCCACCGATTGCCGTCACGCTGGCCTTTGCGTTGGCTATGGAAGTTGCCTGCGCCGATGCGGCGACCGAGCCGCCATGGCCACCACTTGCCGCAGCACCGGGACCTGCGCCGCCATTGATGCCGGGCAGGCCTGCTGCGCCGCCTGCGCCGCCGTAGGCGAGGGCCGTTGCCAGCGCGTCGCCAAAGACCGGCGCGGCATTCGCTGCAGCGGTTGCGTTACCGCCTTGGCCACCAGCACCGGCCTTGCCACCCGCTGTGGTGGGCGTGCCGGCAGCACCTGCACCGCCGGTGCCGCCTGCGCCGCCGTTGGCGGTTGCGTTGTTGCTGGCGTCGGCGTTTGAGCCGGCCGTGGCGCTGGCGTTGCTGCCCGAGCCGCCAGCTGTGCCGGCTTGTGCAGGCAGCGTG
>JAYWGR010000164.1:0-114899 GCA_043778145.1 Rhizobacter sp. | reverse complement strand
AGCAGCGCAGGGCGGGCCGGAAAAAGAAGCCCACATGTTTGAGGCCTGCAAGGCCGAGTTTGTGGGCTTCCCGGCCCGACCGAGCAGCGCAGAGAAGTTCGCCCTAGGCGAACCGGCTCCGCTGGGGTGCCCTTTCTTTTGGTACCTTTTCTTTGGGCACGCAAAGAAAAGGTACTGCGCCGCCGGGCGCAATCCCGGCACCGGCGGCAAAGCCGCCGCTTCGGCCCAACGGGCCGAAGAACCCCCCCCTAATAACTCCTCCCCCCCTTGAACTGCCCATGCGACCTCCTCACCAACGTCCCCCCCTTCCCAATCGCCGCAAACGAAGCCCCCGCATGCGCATGACAAATCGCCAACCCCAGCGCATCCGCCGCGTCCTTGCCCGGTAGCCCCGGCAGCGCCAGCAAGCGCATCACCATCTCCTGCACTTGCTCCTTGCGCGCATGCCCATGCCCGACGATCGCCTTCTTCATCTGCAGCGCGGTGTACTCCGCCACCTCCAGGTCGTTCGATACCAGCGCCGTCAACGCCGCCCCGCGCGCTTGCCCGAGCAACAGGGTCGACTGCGGATTCACGTTGACGAACACGATCTCGACCGACGCGCAGGTCGGCTGATAACGCGACGTGATCTCGCGCACCCCATCAAAGATGATCTTCAGCCGCGCCGGCAATTGCCCAATCGCAACCGCATCGGTCTTGATCGTGCCGCTCGCCACATAGCGCAACTTCGAGCCCTCTGACTCGACGACGCCAAAGCCTGTCGTCCGAAGGCCGGGGTCGATCCCGAGTATTCGCACCAGCGCGCTCACAAGCCGAAGTACCAGCGCACCGCATGAAAGAACACCGGCGCCGCAAAGCAGAGCGGCGCCACGCGGTCGAGCAAGCCCACGGCGCCGGTGACCGAGGCTTTGCCGCCCCAGTTGCGAACGCCGGCGTCGCGCTTGAGCGCTCTCATCACGAACTCTCCCAAGGTGCCGCTGGCGCCGGCAACGAAGCCCATCGCCAAGGCCGGCAGCGGCTTGAACGGCGTCGACCAGTAAAGCATCACGCCGGCCAAAGCGGCTGCGCTGCCGCCAATCAGCCATGCGCGCCATGAAAACGAGCGGCTGATCGCCCGCGCAACCGGCCGCCGCCTCAGGCGCCGGCTCGCCGCCTCTTGAGCGATCTGCGCAATGGCCACCACGATGACCAAATACAGCACCATGAAGGCGCCGCGCCCGCGGTAGTTCGGCAGGTCAAGCAAGAGCAGCGCCGGCGCGTGGCTCATGCCATAGACGCAAACCATGATGCCCCACTGAATTTTTGCGGTGCGCTCGAGAAAGCGCTGTGGGTCGTTGCCGAATGCGCTCACCACCGGAATCGCCAAAAACGTGTAGACCGGGATGAACACGGTGAAGAGATCAAACGCGCGCGACGCAACGATCAAATACTGCAGCGGCAACACAACAAAGAAGGCGAGCAGCAGGCTGCGGTGATCGCCGCGCCGCGTGTGCGTGAGCGTCACGAACTCGCGCAGCGCAATGAACGAGACCAAGCCGAACAACAGGGTCGAGCCCCATGCGCCCGACACCCATGAGGCCCAGAACAACACCGCACCGACCCACACCGCGCGCAGCTCACGCTTGAAGTGCTCGTGGTCGGCCAGCTGCGCGTCAGTTCGCTCGCGCAGGCTGCGGCTGAACGCAATGATCGTCACCAGCACGAGCAGGCCAAACAAGCTCACGAACAACAGGCCCACCTGTTGTGACACGCTCAAATCGCGAAGGCTGCCCACGTGTTCGGCCCGCGAATCAGTGAACCGAGCGCAGTGCGATCACGGCGTTGCGGGCGCGGTCGAGAAAAGCGCGTTTGTCTTCACCGGGTGCGAGCAACAAGGGCGCACCGAACGTCACCGAACACAGGATGGGCACGGGCACGATTTCGCCTTTGGGCATCACACGCTGAACGTTGTCGATCCACGCCGGGATCAACTTCACTTCCGGGAAGGCTTGCGCGAGGTGATAGAGGCCGGACTTGAATACTGCCGGCTCAGCCCGGTTGCCGCGCGTGCCCTCCGGGAAGATCACCAGCGAGTCGCCATGGCGCAGCGCCTCCATCAGCGGCTCGAGCGGGTCTTCATCAGGCGTGCTCGCGTTGGGCCCACCTTTCGGGCTGGGCCGGCTCACATACACGGCGTTGAAGATCTCGCGGGTGATCCAGTGTTTGAGTTTTGACGCCGTCCAGTAGTCGCGCGCGGCGATCGGCCGGGTGCTGGCGCGCAGGTCGCGCGGCAGCGCCGCCCAGAGCAAAACCCAATCGAAATGGCTTTGGTGATTGGCAAAGTAGATGCGCTGCTCGGCCATCGGTGGCGCGCCATGCCAATGGCCTTGGGCACCGGTGATGAGGCGCGCGAGCCCCGCGAGAAAGAGGCCGGCGGCCTCGGGCAGTGTCATGCGGGCGGATGGTCGTGGCGCGGTTTTTCAGCCCGCAGCCTGGATGGCTCAGTGCCGGAAATGCCGCACGCCGGTCAACACCATGGCGATGCCGCGTTCGTCGGCCGCGGCAATGACTTCGTCGTCGCGAACGGAGCCGCCAGGGTGGATCACGCAGCTGGCGCCAGCGTCGACGACCACATCGAGCCCATCGCGGAACGGAAAGAACGCATCACTCGCCACGGCCGAGCCGGCAAGCGAAAGACCGGCGTTCTCGGCCTTGATGCTGGCGATGCGGGCCGAGTCGATCCGGCTCATCTGCCCGGCGCCGACGCCGAGCGTCATGCCGCCGCCGCAGAACACGATGGCGTTGCTCTTGACGTACTTCGCAACCTTCCACGCAAACAAAAGGTCGCCCAGCTGCTGCGGCGTGGGCTGCAGCTTGGTGACGATCTTCAAATCGGCGCGAACGAGCTCGTGGTTGTCAGCCGTTTGGATCAGGATGCCGGAGCCGACGCGCTTGATGTCTTGCGCATTGCGGCCCAGCTGGCCATCGCTCGGCAGCGCGATTTGCAGGACCCGCGTGTTCTTCTTGGCGGCAAAGATGGCGAGCGCCTCGGGCGTGTAGCTCGGCGCCATCAGCACCTCGACGAACTGCTTCGCGACGAGCGCGGCACCAGCCGCATCGAGCTCACAGTTGAACGCGATGATCCCGCCGAAAGCCGAGGTCGGATCGGTCTTGAGCGCCTTGGCATAAGCCTCGGCCGCATCCGTGCCGAGCGCCACGCCGCAGGGGTTCGCGTGCTTGACGATCACGCAGGCTGCGGGCGCGTCAGCCTGGCCGAACGACTTCACGCATTCCCACGCCGCATCGGCATCGGCGATGTTGTTGTACGAAAGCTCCTTGCCTTGCAGCTGGACTGCTGTGACAAGCGAGCCCGGCGCCGGGTGCAGATCGCGGTAGAACGCGGCTTGCTGGTGCGGGTTCTCGCCGTAGCGCAGGTCTTGAAGCTTGACGAAGCGGCCGTTGCTTTGCGCTGGGAAGGCGCTGCGTGTTTGACCGCCAGCAGCGTCGAGTTGCAGCGAAGAAAGGTGGTCGCTGATGGCTGCGTCGTAATTCGAGATGCGGTTGAACGCGGCCACGGCGAGCGCAAAGCGCGTCGCTTTGGTGACGGCGCCACCGGCCTGCAATTCCGCGAGCACACCGGCGTATTGCGAGGCATCGGTCAGCACCGCGACATCGGCCCAGTTCTTGGCCGCCGAGCGCACCATGGCTGGCCCGCCGATGTCGATGTTTTCGATCGCGTCTTCGAGCGTGCAGCCCGGCTTGGCGACGGTGGCTTCAAACGGGTAGAGGTTGACGACGAGCAGGTCGATCGTTGCGATGCCGTGCCGGGCGATGGCCGCCATGTGCTCGGGCAAGTCGCGCCGCGCGAGCAAGCCGCCGTGGATGGTCGGGTGCAGCGTTTTCACGCGGCCATCGAGCATCTCCGGGAAGCCGGTGTGCTCGGCCACTTCGGTGACCGGCAGGCCGGCGCCTTCGAGCAGCTTGGCGGTGCCGCCGGTCGAGAGCAGGCGAATGCCGAGCGCGTGAAGTTCGCGCGCCAGCTCAAGTACGCCGGTCTTGTCTGAGACGGAGAGCAGGGCGGTCAGCGGTGAATTCATTTGGAGATCAACTTGTGGTCAACGAGCTTGCGCCGCAAAGTGTTGCGGTTGATGCCCAGCCATTCGGCGGCGCGGCTTTGGTTGCCGTCGGCGTGCTTCATCACCACGTCGAGCAGTGGCTTCTCCACCACGCCGAGGATCATCTCGTACATGGCCGTGGGCTCCACGCCGCCGAGGTCTTTAAAATAGGTTTCGAGACTGTCGCGCACGCAGGCTTCGATGTGTTTTTTGCCGCTCATGCTGCGATGGGTTCCTGGGTGTCGTCAAGCACTGCGGCGTTGGCTGCCGGCAAGTGCACATGCGAGTCGGCAAGCTGCAAGAACCAGTCGCCGACGGCCCTGTATTGCTGCTCGACATCGTCGATTCGGTTCATGGTGTCGCGAAAGTCTTCGCCGCCCGGCAGCCCGCGCACGGCCCAGCCAATGTGCTTGCGCGCACTGCGCACGCCGGTGAGTTCGCCGTAGAGCGCGTAGTGGTCGGTCAAGTGCTCGAGCAGCCAGGCGCGGGCTTCGAGCACGCGCGGCGCAGCGAGGTGCTCGCCGGTTGCGAGGAAGTGCGCGATCTCGCGAAAGATCCACGGCCGGCCTTGCGCGGCGCGGCCGATCATGATGGCGTCAGCGCCCGTGGCCTTGAAGACGTCGCGTGCTTGCTCAGGCGTGGTGATGTCGCCATTGGCCACGACCGGGATGCGCAGCGCGGCCTTGACCGCGGCCACGGTGTCGTACTCGGCTTGGCCCCGATAGCCTTGCTCGCGCGTGCGGCCGTGCACCGCCACCATCGCCACGCCCGCGCTCTCGGCGGCCCGCGCGATGCGCAAGGCGTTGCGTTCAGTGGCGCACCAGCCGGTGCGCATCTTCAGGGTCACAGGCACGTTGCGCGGCGCGCAGGCGGCGACCACAGCTTCGATGATTTCAAGCGCCAGCGCCTCGTCTTGCATCAACGCCGAGCCGGCCCATTTGTTGCAGACCTTCTTGGCCGGGCAGCCCATGTTGATGTCGATCACCTGGGCGCCACGGTCGATGTTGTAGGCCGCGGCGTCGCCCATCATTTGCGCGTCAGTGCCGGCGATTTGCACCGCGATGGGTGCAGCTTCGCCGGTGTGATCGGCGCGGCGGCTGGTCTTCAGGCTCGCCCACAGATCGCGGCGCGAAGTCACCATTTCGCTGACCGCATAACCGGCACCGAGGCGCTTGCAAAGCTGGCGAAAGGGTCGGTCGGTCACGCCCGCCATCGGGGCAGCGAACAGCCTGTTCGCTATTCCAATGTGGCCGATCTGCATGGGTGACGAAGGGAGGTGGGCGGCTGGCGAAAACGAGGCGCGAGTATAGCGGCGCCCCTGCTGCGCTCGGCCTCTGCGCGCCGCGCTGCAAGCCCTGGACTCGCGCCAGCCGTTCCTGGGCTTGGCGCGGCGCACGGCCATCCGCGTCACCATAATCCGGCGCGATGGAAGCCTGGTTCGAATCACTGCTGGCGATGCTCGCGTTGCCGAAATTCGGCCTGAGCACGGTCTTTGTCGTCGCCTTCATTTCGGCCACTTTGCTGCCACTCGGCTCCGAGCCGGCAGTCTTCGGGCTGGTCAAGCTCAATCCTGAGCTCTTCTGGCCGGCGGTGTTGGTGGCAACCGCCGGCAACACGCTTGGCGGCGTCGTCACTTGGTGGATGGGTTACGGCGCCGAACGCGCCTACGAGCGCATGCGCCATCACGATGCGAGCGCTGCCAACGCCAAACCGCCGAACGAGCGCGCGTTGCGTTGGCTGCATCGCTTCGGTGCCAGAGCTTGCTTGCTGTCGTGGCTGCCGATCGTCGGTGACCCGCTGTGCGCCGTGGCCGGCTGGTTGCGATTGCCGTTTTGGCCCTGCATGGCCTACATGGCCATCGGCAAGCTGGGGCGCTATGTGACGATGACGGCGCTGCTGCTCTGGGTGTTCCCAGGCGCGTTTTCGCCGTGATTCGATTGGGAGCGTGAGCGTCTTTCGCTCACGCTCGACAAGCGCTGAAGCTTTGAGCCGAGTTGTCGGCTTCAGCGCGGTTGCGCAATCACCATGGCCGCTGTGCTCGCCGCCACTTGGCGCAGCAACTCGGTCAGTGCTTCGGCGTGCGCTTGCGGCGTGTCGGCCGCTGCGGGCAGGTCGTAGCTGAGTTCCTGTGCTTGCAGCACGCGCGGCTGCGCGCCGGGGCTCGACAAGGTGATGCGCACCTTGGCTTGCAAATGCTGCAGGCGGCGCACGTAGTCCATTGGCACCAGATCGATCTGCGCTGACAGCGCCGGTGTTTGATCGCCGCAGGTTGCATCGCACAGGCCCCAATTGGGCAACTGGGTGCGCAGCGCGGCGTTGAACTCGCGCGCCACGCCGATCTCGATGCGCTCGGCCCAGTAGGTGTTCGGCCACTCGGCCAAGGTGCTCGCATCGGCGCGGTAGCGAACGCGCCGCGACTGCAAATATTCGGGAATGCCGACGCGCCGGACCGCCAGCAGTGGCACCGCGCTCGTCAGCACCACGGCAGCCGGCGCGCTGATCGCCACCGCCGGCGGCAAGGCGAGCAACACCGGCGCCGGCGTGCTCGCTGCGCATCCGGCGAGCGCCAAGATGCTGCTGAGTTTTGCCAGCTGCGTGATCGACAAGTTCATTCGCGTTTCGTCCCGAAGATGATGGCGTTGGGTTTTTCTTCCAGCAGCTCGCTCCAATCGCGCAGGCTGCGTGCGGCCTGGGAGAGGTCGCGCACCGAGGCGTCGAGATCGCCGCGTAATGAGGCGCCGGGCGCCGTCATCTCGGCGATGCGGTTCAAGGCGAGCCGCGCTGATTCAGCGGCTTCTCGCGAGCCGACCAAGGTGCGCTGCAACTCGGGCTGCAAGCTCACCACCGTGCCGCGCGTCGTGTCAGAGAGCTGCGTGATGGAGGCAAGCGTGGCCGTGCTGCGGGCCTCGACCTGGCGGATCGCCTCGGTGGCCGCTTGCAAGGTCACGCGCGATTGAGCGCCGGTTTTCGAAACCTCTTGCGCGGCACTCGTGAGCACCTCGCTCGCGCTGGCGAGGGTGGTTTGCACCGAGGCGAGGGTGTCGCGCAGCTGCTTGATGGTCTCGCGCAAGTCTTGCACCGTGTCGCGCAGCGGCAGGTCGGCCACTTGCTCGATCAGCGCGCCGAACCGGTCGGCCAGCGCCGGGATTTCGGGCTTGCCGTCGCTGCCGATGAGGGTTGACGGTGTGTTGGGCACGAAGTCGAGTTCGATCGATTTTTGCCCCGTCACGAAGCTTTGCGCCACCAGGCGCGCGCGCAAGCCGCGCTGCACCAGCGTGGCGATGTCGGGTGTGCCGGTTTTGGCACCGCTGAAGTAGATGGCATCGGGCTGCAGCTTCACGCGCACCGGAATGCGGGCACGGAGTGTTTCGGCGTCAACGTCGATGCCGATGTTGTCGACCTGGCCCACCGCCACGCCGCGGAACGTGACCGGCGCGCCCACATAGAGCCCGCCCACATTGCCGCGGTAGTAAATCATCGCGGTGAGTTGCTTCTTGAAGAGGTTGTCGCCGCTGAGCGCAAAGAGCCCGACGACGCCGATGGCAATCGCCAGGATCACGAAGCCACCGATGAGCAAGGCGTTGCGTTTCATGAGGATGCGGGCGCGCGCGCCGGTGTGAGGGCTGAAGCTGAAGCCGGGGCCGCAGCTGCTGTGGCCGCTGAAGCCGCCGCAGTTGCCGCGGGCGGCACCTCGCGGTGCAAAAAGGCGTGCACCGTCGGGTGTGTGGCCGCGTCGCGCAGGGCGCTGGGGGAGCCGTGGGCGATCGGCGTTTTGCTGTCGGCATCGAGAAAGATGCCGTCGTCGGCAATCGCAAAGAGGCTCGGCAACTCATGGCTCACGAAGACGACTGCCGCACCCGTGCGCTCGCGAATGTCGAGCACAAGGTCATCGAGGCGCTTGGAGCTGATCGGGTCGAGGCCGGCCGAAGGTTCATCGAGAAACAAAAGTGGCGGCTCGGCGCCAATGGCGCGCGCCAGCCCGGCGCGCTTTTTCATGCCGCCGCTCAAATCCGCTGGGTAGAACTCGGCGAAGGCCCCGAGCTCTACCCAATCGAGCACCTCGCGGGCACGCGCTTCGCGGCCGGCGGCATCGAGCTTGCCGAGCATCTCGAGCGGCAGGCAAACGTTCTCGAGCAATGTCATCGATGACCACAGCGCCGCGCTCTGGAACAGCATGCCGAAGCCCGCGCGCAAGGCGTTGCGGCCCGCGTCATCGGCCGCCCAAAAATCAACGCCGTTGTAGCGCACGTGGCCCGATGCGGGTTCGAGCAAGCCGACCATGTGCTTGAGCAGCGTGCTCTTGCCGCTGCCGCTGCCGCCCATGATCGCGAAGATGCAGCCGGGCTTGACCTCGAACGACACGCCGTTCTGAATCAGCCGATCGCCGAAGCGCATCTCAAGGTCAGTGACGGCGAGCAGGGCCATGCGGGTCAGGTGTTGAGTGCATCAGATGTTGAGCGCGTCAAATATTGAGTGCGTCAAATATTGAGCGCGTTGGCGACGATCGCAAAGCCCGAGTCGAGCACGATCACACCCACGATGCTGGCCACCACCGCGCTCGTGGTGGCCACGCCCACGCCCGCGGCATTGCGCTGCGCATAGAGCCCGCAGTAGCAGCCGATCATGCCGATCATTCCGCCGAAGACCACTGACTTGGCCAGGCCCAGGCCGAGATGGGCATAACTGAGCGCATCGAAGGTGCGGTCGATGTAGGCCGCGGGTGAGACATCGAGCATGCCGGAGGCAACCAGCATGCCGCCGATGAGGCCCGTCGCGCAGCCGTAGATGTAGAGCAGCGGCAGCATCACGAGGAGCGACATCACACGCGGCAGCACCAGGAAATCGACTGCGTCGAGCCCGAGCACTTCGAGCGCGTCAACCTCTTCGTTGGCCTGCATCGTTGCCAGCTCCGCGGCGAATGCCGCACCCGTGCGCCCAGCCATGACCACGGCCGTGATGATGGCCGCCATTTCGCGCGCCACGGCAATCGCCACCAAATCGGCCACGAAGATGCCGGCGCCGAATTTGATGAGCTGCACCGCGCCCACGAACGCGAGGATTGCGCCCACGAGCAGGTTGACGATCGTGATGATCGGCACCGCGCGGGCGCCGCAATCGGCGGCGATGCGGCCGAGGTCTTTGGCACGAAACCGCCAGCCTTGGGTGAGCCCGCCAAAGCCCGACAGCAGCACGTGGCCCAAAAAGGCGACAGCGCGGGTGGGGAGGAGGGCGGCGAGTTGCATGGGTCGTCGCGGGCATTGTGCCGAGTTGCCGCAAGGCCCGCAAAGGCCGGTTCGTCGCTGGCCGATCGATGCGCTGGCGACTGTTGACGCCGGCCGATGTTAGGGAGGCGCGCGGCGCCGCTAGGGATGGCCTTCGCAGCCCCGCGACGTAGCCTGAAGAAAGCAGTCCCACCCCATTCCAATACCTACCGGAGACGCTCATGTCACTCGTTATGCAAGGCCAATGGACCGTGTCGGTCAAGTCCAAGGAAGCCGCTGCGCCGCAGCGCTTCACCATCGCCGGGGCTGCCAGCGGCAACGGCACACACGTCGTCTCGGGTGCTGTAGCGCCCGTGCCGGTCAACGGCGCGAGCTGGACGATCGCGATCGACTCTCAAGTCAACGGCAACTGGGTGCCCTCGGTGATGCGCTTTAAAACGCCGGTGGCTTTTGGCGCGCAAGTGCTGGTCGACATCGAAAGCAACGACGCCGGCCCCGATCAAGACTTCAACGATTTGATCCTCACCTGCAGCATGGCGGCATCGGGCTCGGACTTCGTCGTCTATGGCCATGCCACCGCCTACTCGGGCCACTGCCTCTACAACCCCTGCATTCGCCACTACCTCGTGATCGACAGCGCCTTGCAACTGCAGGAGGCCTTGAAGAACCGCGTGATCCGCGCAGCGATCGAGCAGCTGTACCCCGAAGTGCTTTTGCCCGGCCCGAAGAACCCGCCCGATCCCGGCCCGCTGCGCACCTTCACGCCGCTCGTGTTGCCCACGCCGCGCAGTGCGGCATTGCCGCCGCGTGCGTTTCAGGTGAACCGCGGCGAGGCGGCATCAAAGGCCGGCGCCAACGTGATGACGCGTGAAGTGGTGATGTCGAAATCGGCCGCGCCGAGCTTGCTGAGCGACGAGCTCACGGCGCAACTCGGCCGGCTGGTCGAGGGCTCTGCGCGCTATCCCTATCGCTGTGCAACGACTACGCTGGCCAACTACGGCCTGCGCGTGCAGGAATACGACCGCACGACCGATGAGCTCGGCGGCGGCGCCTACACCGGCACCGGCGACCGCGAGAACCTCGGCACCACCGCGACCGATGCGTTCGGCAACTACCTCTTCCGCTTCAGCCGCTCGCCGGGCGACTTTGCCGTTGAGGCGATCGGCGATGTGGCGGTGGGTGAAGATGCCTCGGTGCAGGTGCTGCCCGATGTCATCGTGCAGGTACTCGGCGCCGGGCAAATTCCGGAGGCCGAGACGGCCTGCGTGTTCAACATCCCGAACCTGCGCCGCATCGACATCTGCGTGCCCGCCGGCAGCATCGTCTTGCCCACCGGCTGCGCTGATAACCACATCCTGACCTTCATCGGCAAGATCTCGCTGACCTCCTCGCTCAACGCGCTCGATGCCACTGGCCGCATCACCGCCACCAGCACCGCCGGCAACGCACCGACGATGATTTGCGGCGTCTGGGCCGGCAAGCTCGACCTCTGGGGTTGCTTGGGGCAAACCTTCGGCAGCAGCGCCGTCGATTCGTACACCGTGCGCTATCGCCCACTCGGCGGCGGCGCGGCAGATTGGGTGCCGCACGCGGTGCTCGAAACCCGCGAAGTGGGCGGCGGCGGCGCAGCCAAGAAGATCGGCCCGTTCTTCGATTTGGCGCTGGCCGTGCCGTCCGACCCGACCTCGCTCAAAGTCTTTCACCCGCGCTACCTCAACGCCGAGCGCGACCTCACCATCGTGCAGCCCGGCGCGTTCCTGAAAGCCACGCTCGGAGCCGATGGCTTTGCGGCGGGCTCGTATGAAGTGCGCATCGATGGCTACGACCCGACGGGCAACCTGCTGCGCAGCCAGAGCATCACGCTCTATGTGGACAACGCGGTGCCGACTGTCTCGATCTCCAACATCACGCTGGCGGGCGTGCCGGTCAACATCAGCGGCAATGGCTGCACGCTGCAGACGCTCGGGCCCGCCGAGCTCAGCGGCGATCTCGATGTGCGCTTCATCGTCAGCCACCCGAGCGGGGCGATCCTCAATTACGCGCTCGGCATTGCGCGCTGCAACGAGGGGGCGTTGTTCCCGGTCAACTACGTTGCTGGCGGTGAGCCGTCATTCGCTTGGGTGCACGACGCGAGCGTCAGCTGCGAGACGCCGCCGAACTTTCGCCAAGGCACGCCCGAAGACCCGGACAACGACGGCAGCGGCTTCGTCACGACGACGCTCTCGCCCGTCATGCCGTGGCTGGGCGCGACCGAGAACTTCACCATCCTGCGCGCAAGCATCAGCTACAACTGGCGCGCAACCAATGGCTACAGCAATGCGTCGGGCTTCAGCTATGGGCCGCTGGTGTGGGGCATTCAGAAGTAGGCCTGCCGGGGCTTTGGCCCTTCGCGCTGGCGTCGCTCGCCGTCTGGCGAGTGACGCATCTGCTCCAGGCCGAAGACGGGCCGTGGGCGCTCGCGGCCCGTTGGCGCGCGTGGCTGGGCGTTGGGCTTTGGGGGCAGATGTTCGCGTGCTTTTATTGCCTCTCGGTCTGGGTGGCGGCGGTGGCCGTGCCCTGGCTCACGCCCGACGGCATGGCCACCGGCCTCGTGGTGTGGGCCGCGCTCTCGGGCGCCGCCATCCTCATCGAGCGCGTGCATGCGCGGCTTGATGGCGACACGCCAGCGCCACCGCTACCGCCAGCGAATGCGCCGTCAGCAAGTTGGTTTGAAGACCCAATGCCTTGATTCTTTGGAGGGCTCGACATGAGCTGTTGTGGAAGCGCTCGCCGGCCGCTTGCTGGCCAAGGTTCATCGGCGCTGGCGAATGGCCCATCGCCGAATGCGCCATTGCGCGGCATGCTGGCGGCGGCGGCCGATGCACCGGTGGCATCTGTCGCGTTCGTCTACACCGGCACGAGCCGGCTCGCGGCCGATGGCCCCGTCACCCGGCGGCGCTACCGGTTCGAGCAGCCCGGCGCCATCGTTGAGGTCGATGGGCGAGATGCCGCGTCGTTTGCGGCCATTCCCAATCTGCGGCGGGCCAGGCCGTAGCGCGGGGTAGCGGCGCTCGCGCCTCGGCGGCGCGAGTCGGGCATTTGTGGACCGCGCGAAAGCTGCGGTGTGTGGCGGCGGTGCGCGGCAGCGTTGCGCGGCGGCGGTGTGCGGGTGTTCTCGAAATGGCTGGCTGCGTCGCGCATCTGGGCCGCTGGACCCTTCAGCCGGCGTCTGCGCGGCCGATAAGCAGTCATGTTGTCGATTGCTCAATCCATGCACCCTGCAACCCCACTCGGCCACAACCGCTGCAGTGGCCCCGCCCGTTTCCCGCAGTGTGGCCTGACTCTGATCGAGTTGATGGTCACCATTGCGATACTGGTTGTAACGATGGCAGCGGCTGTGCCGCAGTTTGCGCAGTGGGGCCGCAGCACGCGCGTCACCACCCAGGCGACAGACATCCAGACTGCCCTGACCTACGCGCGCAGCGAATCGCTGAGCCGTGGCGTGCGGGTGACGGTCTGCCGCAGCACTGATCCCCGCGCCGCCAGGCCGGCTTGCAGCGCGCTGGGCACCTGGGCCGACGGTTGGCTGATCTTCGTTGACAACGTGCAGCTCGCCGGCAACGTCGCCGGCGTGGTGGACGGAGTCGACACCGTGCTGCGCATTGGTGACACAGCCACCAGCTCGGCCATCACCCTGGCCGGCAACCTGGGCGCCTGGGTCGCCTTCACGCCGCAGGGCTTGGTGCGTGCGCCGGCCGGCGCGGCCAGCGGCAGCTTCAGGGTCTGCCAATCGCCCTACGCCAGCCGCGTCTCGGTCAACGCCGTCGGCTTGGTCAGCCTCACCACGGAAACCTGCTGATGAAGCCATCTGACGCCAAGCCGCGCCGCCCACGCCAGCGCGGGACTTCGCTGCTCGAAGTGCTGATCGCGATGCTGCTGCTGGCGGTGGGTGTGCTCGGGATGATCGGCTTGAAGCTCGTGTCGCTGAAGTACACCGGGCAGTCGAATTCACGTGCGGCTGCAGCCATATATGCCACCGAGATCCTCGACCGCATGCGGGCGAACCCCGTGCGCGCCGCGCTTGGCCAATACAACATCGCGTTGACGGACCCGCCGCCGCCCACCCCGACGGGGGCGCCTGTGAATCGAGTCGACCTCGCGCAGTGGCGCCAGCACATCACCGAGAGCCTGCCCGAAGGAACCGGCAGCGTGAAGGTGGACCCCGACGACGGCAGCTTCACGGTGGAGCTGCAGTGGACCGACCGCACCGATCAGTCCAGCACGCCGGTGCCTGTGAAATTTTCTTTTGCGACGCGGCTATGAGCAGAAAAGCCAATCGCGGCGTTTCGCTGATCGAAATCATGATCGGCCTGGTGCTGGGCTTGATCTTGATCGCCAGCGTGAGCAGCTTGGTGCTTGCCGGCCGCCAGACCAGCCGCGCCGAGCGCAACCTGCTGCAGATGCAGGCCACCGGCCGCATCGCCACCGAGCTGCTGGCCCGAGAGATCCGCAAGGCCGGCTACCGCAGCAACCGCGAGCAGCCGATTGCCACCATCTTTCCAGTGTCGGCCGCGCCCTTTCTCACGGCCGGCAGCGTGGTGGCGGGCACCGCGGCTGGCGGCGACATCTCCTTGCGCTACCAAGGCAATGGCGACGTGTGGCTGACCGACTGCCTGGGCAACCCCGTCGGCGTGGGCGAAGACCTGTGGCAGACGCTGTCGCTGGTGGGCGGTGAACTGCTCTGTCACACGCGCAACCTGACCGCCAAGACTGACGAGACGCTGGCGCTGGCCGCGCCCATCGAAGCCATGGCCATCAGCTGGGGCGTGGACACCACTGGCGACGGTTATGCCGACAGTTACGCGAACAGCGGCGCCGTGACCGACTGGTCGAAAGTGGCGAGCGTGAACGTGCAAGTGCGCGTCAGCTCCTTGGATGACAGTGTGGCCGACGCCCCTCAGGCCTACCTCGACTTCACTGGCACACCCGTGACCCCCACCGATCGCCGCCTGCGCCGCACCTACGCCACCGTGATTGCCCTTCGCAACCTGTTGCCATGAAACCTTGCTCCGCCCGCTTCACGCCGTCGGTCACGCCGCGGCGCAAACCGCAACGCGGCGTGGCCCTGCCCACCGTGCTTTTGCTGCTGCTGGTGGTCATGCTGATGGCGGTGGCCGCGCTGCGCACGGGCAACCTCGAAGAGCGTGTGGCGGCCCAAGTGCGCGATCGGCAGGTGGCTTTTCAGATGGCCGAAGCGGCGCTGCGCGACGGTGAACTGATGATCTCCAGCAACACCACTGGCCCGTTTCTTCCGCTGCGCCCGGCGCTGTTCAGCGCCAACTGCACCGACGGCCTGTGCCGCTCTTCGCCCGGCAGCCCGGTGTGGAGCAATTTCACCGAAGCCGACTGGGCCAGCAGCAAAGCTTGGGCTTATGGCGCAGCGACCAAAGCCGCTGTGCTGGCGGGTGCTGACTCGGTGCCGCGATACGTCGTCGAATACCAGGGCACCTTGCAGCCCATCGAGCCCGGCGTGCCGTGCGTTGCGACCTTCTTGATCACCGCCCGGGCTCGCGGCGCCACCGCAGCCGCCGAGGTCATTCTTCAGTCCGTTTACCGTCACCGTGCAGGAGACTGTCATGCCACCGTTTGAGATCGCCGCCCAGTTGGGTCGCCACGCAGCCCGATTCCCTGTCGCCGCTGGTGCGGCCATGTTGCTGGCCACCACCGCGGCACTGGTCGCATGGGCCGCCGACACCTTCGATCCGGACGCACAGCCCGTTGGCTGGGTCGCGCGGCCGGCGTTGAGCAGCCAATCGCTGATCTCGGGCAAGGAAGTCATCTTTCAGCCCCAATACCGGGCTGGCCTCTGGACGGGCACTGTCAGTGCCGAGAACATCGACGCCAAAGGCAAGCCCACCGGAAACAGCCCGTGGGGCGACGACGACAACACCGCCAGTGCGATGGACACGGCAGAGACCGACTACCTGGCGGCCAACAAGGGTACGTCCGACACCTCCAAATGGCGGCGAGTGGTCACCCTCAACAGCAGCGGCGCGGGGGTGCCTTTTCAACCCGAAAAGTTGGATGCCAGCCAGCTCGCTGCATTGGGCGGGGCAACGAACGGGCCAGCGATGGCCCGCTACATCCGTGGCGATCGCAAGAACGAGGCGCCCAATGGCTTGAAATTCCGCTCGCGCCCCAGCTTGCAGGGCGACACCCTGCATTCGTCGCTGGTCTACTGGCGCCATTCCAGCACCGTCGAGCGCCTCTACGTGGGCGGCAACGACGGCATGCTGCATGTCTTCGATGCCAGCAACGGGAGCGAGGTCTATGCCTACATCCCTTCGATGCTGATACCGCGCCTGCCAGCGCTGGCCGCCATTCCGTTTGAGCACAACCTGTACGTAGACGGCGGGCTGAACGTGTCCGACGTGCTGGTGAAGGATTCGCGCGGCGCCACCAAGACGAAGACCTGGCTGGCCGGCGCCCTGGGTGGTGGCGGGCGCGGCCTGTTCATGCTGGACGTGACCGACCCCACGGCCACCACCGAAGCGGCGGCCGCAACGACCATCAAATGGGAAATTTCGTCCGCCAACAGGGACTTCGCCAACCTGGGGTACACCTACGCGGCGCCGCACCAAGCTCGCTTGAACACGGGCGAAGCGGCCGTCGTCGTGGGCAATGGCTACATGAACACTGGCAACGGCCAGGCATCGCTGTTCATCATCAACGCCGACACGGGCGCGCTGATCCGCGAAATTTCCACGGGCAGCGGCCGCACCGGCAGCCCCAACGGTTTGTCCACAGCCACACTGGTTGACTTTGACCTGGATGGCAAGGTCGACTTCGCCTACGCGGGCGACATCGACGGCAACTTGTGGCGCTTCGATCTGCGCGGCAACGCCGCAAAAGCCTGGTCGGTGACCAAGGTGCTCGCCACCTCGCCGGCCCAGGCCATCACCAGCGCGCCGGTGGTGGTGAACCACCCGAAGGGCGGCCGCATGGTGTTGTTCGGTACCGGGCGTGTGCTGAACGCTGCCGACACCAAAGACACCGCTTCCTACTTCGCCTATGGCCGTTGGGACGGGGCTCCGGCGGCCAACACCACCTGGAAAGATCAGACCATCACCGAAGTCAAGGCTGACGGCTCGCGCGCTCGGCGTGTTTCGCAGAACGTACCCAAGTGGACCAGCGGCGGGGACATGGGTTGGCGGCTGAAACTGACCGCCGGCGAACGCATCATCGGCGAAGGCATGTATGTCTCGGGCGAGCGCTTCTCCTTCACCACCAGCAACCCCACTGTGGCGTCAGCAGCGGCGGACCAGCCAACGGGCGCCAACTGGCTGATGGAAGTCAATGCGCTGACTGGCGGCGGCTTTCCGACTGCCATCTTCGACGTCGATGAGAACGGCAAGATCAATGCTGGCGACAACTCGGACACCGGCGTGGTCGCAGGCCATTACCTGGGTGCGGGCGTGACGTCGCAGCCAGTGCTGGTGGACTTGGCCACTCTCAGCCGGACCCTGTTCAACCTGGAATCGAACGTTGACTACACGCCGCCGCCACCAGCGCCGCTGCCACTGCCGCCACCGCCTGTTCCCGTAGGCGGCGGCGTGTCGGGGGGGCACTTCGACGTGGACCTCTACACCTTTGGCGGCGGCTACGGCAATGTCAAACACACGCACCAATACGACGATGTGTACGACGTGACCGGCGTGAACATGCTCAATGCGAGCGACTCGACCTTCAACATTGGCACGCAGCTGGGCAGCACGGTTCCATTCAAGGTGCTGGTGATGAACCAGTACCTGAACCCGGCGTTGACCCTGTCCGTGGGTGGCGGCCCCTATGTCAACGTCAAGACCTATGGCGGCCTGACCACAGCGCCCACGGCCACCGTGGCGCTGGCCGCTTTGCCGAGCTACACCCTGAGCAACGTCAAAACACTGGTCTGGAATCTGCCGCTGGACGCCTTCCAGTCGAAGGATTGGTGGGGCGACGGTGGTGCCGTGCGGGCGGGTTTGATCCCGACGGAGACCAAATGCGTCAACCATGTCGAAGCTGATGGCACCACCAACAGATTGGGGGCCAACGGCGAGCGTTTTAACGGCGCGTTGACGATCCAGTTGATCAAGAGCAACACACCGGCCTCGGCGCTGGAGTTGAACTATCCGGGCGGCGGCGCCAAGTACGGGTGGCGCGTCACGCGCAGCGAATTCTCGAACTACGTGCTGGCCGAATACACCACCTTCTGGCACCACCCGGCTCACTCGTGCTACGGTGACGGAGATTGGGTACCCAACCCACCTGAGGACTTCGACGAGGGCAAGGGCCATGGCAAGTCCAGCGAGAAGGAATCGGGCTCTTCTGACCCCGTTGGCGGCACTTACGGGGTCGACAGCACCGGGCCTGGCACCGGCCCTGGCACCTCCGGGCCGGCCCCTGTGGGTGTCACCGTGGTCAAGCACACGAAAGTCAAGCGGAACTCCGTCATCATCGAAACGATCGTGTATTCGGACGGTAAGCGGCATGTCACCACAACCGTCATCAATGGCGACGGTACCGAGAAGGTGACCACGATCGACCGCGATGGGAACAAAACGGTCGGCATCCGCGTGACGGCGTCGACCATTGGCGAAGCGCCCGATGAAACACGGCTCGACTCGCGGCGCATCAACTGGCGCGAGGTGGTGCGGCCATGAGGCTGAAGCAGGCTGGCACGGCCGCACGCGGCATGACGCTCATCGAGCTGATGATCGCGGTGGCCATTGCCGCCATCCTCGCGGCCGTGGCCTATCCGTCCTACACCGAGATCGTGCACAAGGGTCGGCGCTCCGACGCGCAAGCCGTGTTGCTGGAAGCCTCCCAATTCATGGAGCGTTTTGCCACCGAAAACCTGCGCTACGACGAGACCCGCGCCGGCATCGCGGTGGCACTGCCCAGTAATCTGGCTCAAGCCCCCAAGGATGCCGGCACGACTTACTACACGGTGTCGCTTCAGTCAGTAACTCGGAGCACCTACACCCTGAGCGCTGTGCCGAAAGGCTCCATGGTGGGTGACTCCTGCGGCACGATGACGCTGACCCAAACCGGCGTGAAGGGCGCCAGCCAGACGACCTGCTGGCGCCGCTGAACGGCGCGGGTGGGGCAGGCCGCTTGGCTCCGTTGCGACAAGGTGCGCATCTTGCCGGCCCGCCTTGCTCACCTGCGATAGGCGCGCGAGGGTGGAGCCCACCTGATTCGTTGTTGCACACCCGGCCACGCACCGTGGAACCGCGGCACGCTGGAAATGGCCGATGGCGCACTTGAGCTCGTCGTCCACCTCAAACATCCGCCCGCGGAATGAGCCGCGAACTGGCTGCCCGCGCCGCGTTGTGACCTCGAACTTGCGCAGCGCTGCTGCCATGACGGCCTCCTAGAATTCGCGCCAACGCAGCTCGCCCGAGACCACCATGACGACCATCCCCGCCGAACACAGCAGCACCTCGGCGATCGCCCCGCGCGACAAGGCCGAGATCCTCGCGCAGGCATTGCCCTACATCCGCAAGTTCCACGGCAAAACGATCGTCATCAAATACGGCGGCAACGCGATGACCGACCCGGCGCTGCAACAAGACTTCGCCGAAGACGTGGTGCTCTTGAAGCTCGTCGGCATGAACCCGGTCGTCGTGCACGGCGGCGGGCCGCAGATCGAAGAGGCGCTGGCCAAGCTCGGCAAGAAAGGCACCTTCATTCAAGGCATGCGCGTGACGGACGACGAGACGATGGAAGTCGTCGAGTGGGTGCTTGCGGGCCAGGTCCAGCAAGACATCGTCGGCCTCATCAACGTGGCCGGCGGCAAGGCGGTGGGGCTGACTGGCCGCGATGGTGGCTTGATCCGCGCACGCAAGCTGAAGATGGTTGACCTCAAAGACCCGAGCGTCGTGCATGACGTGGGCAACGTCGGCGAGATTGAATCGATCGACCCGAGCGTCGTGCGCGCGCTGCAAGACGATCAGTTCATCCCGGTCATCTCGCCGCTCGGCTTCGGCAGCAACAACGAGAACTACAACATCAATGCCGACGTCGTGGCCGGCAAGCTCGCCGAGGTGCTCAAAGCCGAAAAGCTGATGATGCTGACCAACACGCCCGGCGTGCTCGACAAACAAGGCAATCTGCTGACCGACCTCTCCGCCCGCGAGATCGACGAGCTCTTCGCCGACGGCACCATCAGCGGCGGCATGCTGCCAAAGATCGGCTCGGCGCTCGATGCAGCGAAGAACGGCGTCAACACCGTGCACATCATCGATGGCCGCGTGCCGCATGCGATGCTGCTCGAAGTTTTAACGGATCAAGCCTACGGGACGATGATTCGCTCGAGGTGAATGAGGCCCCCCGTCCGACGGGTACGTCGGCCGACCGCCCGGGGGGGTGCGAGCCGGCTTGGGGCGGCCCGGCGCTCGGCCGGCTGGTTCTCAGCGTGAAGGGTGATCACTCGTCCGCAGCGCTGCTGGCGGCTTGCGGCGCCGGTGCGCTCTGGGGTACCGGCGCACTCGTCGTCAATTTGCTGATCAGCCGTCACGGCTTCACGCCGGAGACGATCTCGTTTTGGCGCTTTGTCGTTGGCGCGGTGGTGTTGCTGGCGGTGTTTGGCAGGCCAGCGCTGTGGCGGGCGGTGAGGCCGCAGCTCGCACTCGTGCTCGCGTCCGGCATCTGCATGGCGCTCTATGTGTTGTGCTGGTTTTTGGGCATCGAGCGCATTGGTGCATCGATCCCAACCTTGATTGCGTTGTGCTTGCCGCCGGTGCTGGTGACGGTGGTGGCGATCGCGCGCGGCCAGGAGCGTGCCGATGCCGCATTGCTGATCTTGCTCACCGCGGCCTTGGCGGGCACCGCGCTGATCGTCGGCCTGCATGGTGGCTCGACTGCTGAGCTACCCACCGCCACGATGCTCGCCGGCGTGGGTTTTTCGGTGGCGTCAGCGATGCTTTATGCGGCTTTCACGCTGGTCAGCGGCCGGCTCTCGCAGCGCCTCGGCGCCGGGCCGATGACGACGTGTTTAACGGTCGTTGCTGCTGCCGTGATGGGGCTCTCAGCGTTCTATCGCCCGATCGCCTGGCCGGCCGGGGTGCCACCCGAAGCGTGGTTTCTCTACCTCGGCGTCGTGACCGCGGCGCTTGCCCTGCTTGCGTTCAGCTGGGGCGCCGCGCGGCTCACGCCAACGGCGTTGACGGTGGCCACGCTGGTCGAGCCGTTGACTGCCGTGGCCTTGTCGGCCCTCTTGCTTGGCGAGCAATTGAGCGCTTGGCAATGGCTGGGTGGTGCGCTGTTGATGGGGAGCATCGCGGGCTTGAGTCAGCGCCAGTCGCCACCGGAGATGCGCTCGTCATGACCACTGTGAAAACCGCTCACTCGCGCCGCGTTTGGCTGTTCGACCTCGACAACACCTTGCACGACGCCAGCCACGCCGCCTTCGGCGAGACAAACCAGGCGATGACCGACTACATGGTCGCCCAGCTCGGGCTCTCGGCCGATGGCGCGTCCGGCCTTCGCCAGCACTATTGGAATCACTACGGCGCCACCTTGCTCGGCTTGGTGCGCCACCACCGCGTTGACGCGCGGCACTTCTTGCACGAGACGCACCGGCTGCCCGGCCTCGAGCAACGCCTGCGCACCAGCGCGCATGACCGCGCGGCGCTGGCCCAGCTGCCCGGGCGCAAGTTCATCTTGACCAACGCGCCGCGCGCCTATGCCCTGCGCGTGCTCGCAGCGCTCGACCTCGGCCGCAGCTTTGATGGCGTCATCAGCATCGAAGACATGACCATGTTCGGCCACCTGCGGCCCAAGCCCGATGCGCGCATGTTTCGCAACATTGCGGCGCGGCTGAAAGTGCGGCCATCGGACTGCGTGCTGGTCGAAGACACACTCGAGCATCAGAAGGGCGCAAGGCGCTGCGGCATGAAGACAGCGTGGATGCAGCGGTATCTGGACGGGCGCTTTCGCGGGCCGATGCAGGCGGGCATCAACCACGGCAAAAAGCCGCGCGCAGCGGGCGTTCACCGCTGCGCGAAGCCGGAATATGTGTGTGCCAGAATCAAATCGCTACAAGCACTGCGCCGTTTCCGATGACTTTTCCCACCGAACCGCTGAGCGTTGTCGAGCCGGTTGCGGCGGATGGCGTTCTCACACCGCTCGCGCCGCTCGTGTCTGTCTTGGGCGTGCCAGGCGCCACACCCGCTGCAATGCCAGCCGCCGTGATGGCGCCCGCGCGCAAGCGCCCGAAGCCCGGCGAGCGCCGCGTGCAAATCCTCCACACGCTGGCCGGCATGCTTGAGCAACCCGGCGCCGAGCGCATCACCACGGCGGCGTTGGCTGCGCAACTGGGTGTCTCGGAGGCGGCGCTCTATCGCCACTTTGCGAGCAAGGCGCAGATGTTCGAAGGGCTGATCGAGTTCGTCGAGCAAAGCGTGTTCACCCTGATCAACCAGATCGCCGAACGCGAGGCTGAAGCCCAGGCGCAAGTGAGCCTGATGCTGACCGCGCTGCTGCAGTTTGGCGAGAAGAACCCGGGCATGACCCGCGTGATGGTGGGCGATGCCTTGGTGTTCGAAAACGACCGCCTGCTCGCCCGCATGAATCAATTCTTCGACCGCGTCGAGGCCCAGATGCGGCAATGCCTGCGCCTCGCGGCCGAGGCCCATGGGGCGCTGGCGCCAACCGCAGATGCCCAAGCTCAAGCCTCGGTATTGACTTCGTTTGCAGTGGGCCGCTTGCAGCGTTATGCACGCTCCGGCTTCAAGCGCCGCCCGACCGAGCACCTCGATGCCGCGCTGCGTTTCTTGTGCGTTTGACGCGCTCTTGAGATGCGCTTGACATGCGTTTGACGTGCGCTTGATCGCAAGCGCGGCGCCCACCGCGTCGGTCCACCTCGGCGGCGAATCGCTCTGGCTGCTGCCCGAAAAGGCGGTCTGGCTGCCAGCGTCGCGCACGCTGTTGATTGCCGATGCGCACATCGGCAAGGCGGTGAGTTTTCGCCGCCTCGGCGTGCCGGTGCCACGCGGGACGACGAGCGAAACCCTGGCGCTGCTGAGCGATTTGGTCGCGCGCTGGTCGGCCGATCGAATCATCTTCCTCGGCGATCTGCTCCACTCGAAAGCCGCATTCGCTCCGGCAACGATGAGCGCCGTGGCGGCCTGGCGCGCAGCCCACCTAAAGCTTGCGTTGACCCTCGTGCGCGGCAACCACGATGACCACGCCGGTGACCCGCCGGCATCGCTCGGCATCGAGGTGGTCGACGAGCCGCTCAAGCTCGGCGGGCTGGCGCTCTGCCATCACCCACGGCCAAGCGACGCGGGCTACGTGCTGGCCGGCCATCTTCACCCTTGCGTCAGCCTCAGCGGCCGGGCCGGCGACAGCCTGCGCTTGCCGTGCTTTTGGTTCGGCGAGCGTGTGGGCGTGCTGCCCGCCTTCGGCGCGTTCACCGGCATGCATGCCATTCGCGCGGCGCGTGGCGAGCGGGTGTTTGCGGTCGCTGGCGATCAGGTGCGAGAAGTGCCACGGCTAAACTGACTTTGCCCCTCGCTGCCCCGTGTTTCCATGACGATCTCCACCGATGCTTTGCTCCACTTGATGGCTCGCGCCGAAAGCGTGCTTGCGCGCTTGGAGGCCGTGCTCCCGCATCCACTCACGGCGCCAGATTGGGCCGTGTCGACCGCGTTTCGTTATCGCCGCCGCGGTGGTTCGGGCGTGATCGAGCCGGTGCGGCATGTGGCGCCGATTCGGCTGTCGTCGCTGGTGGAAGTCGAGCCGCAAAAGGAGCGGCTGTTGCGCAACACCGAGCAGTTCGTTGCCGGAGCGGGGGCAAACAACGTGCTGCTGACCGGCGCGCGCGGCACGGGAAAGAGCTCGCTCATCAAGGCTTGCCTGAACGAATTTGCGCCGCGCGGATTGCGTTTGATCGAGGTCGACAAGACCGATCTGGTCGATCTGCCCGACATCGTCGATCTCGTTGCCGAGCGCCCTGAGCGCTTCATCGTGTTCTGCGATGACTTGAGCTTCGACGACGGCGAGCCCGGCTACAAGGCGCTCAAATCCATCCTCGATGGGTCGGTGTCACAGGCGTCTGACAACGTGCTGATCTACGCCACCAGCAACCGCCGCCACTTGCTGCCCGAGTACATGAAAGAGAACCTCAGCTACCAGCACACCGAAGACGGTGAAGTGCATCCGGGCGAGGGCGTCGAAGAGAAGATTTCGCTGTCGGAACGATTCGGTCTCTGGGTGAGCTTCTACCCGTTCAGCCAAGACGAATACCTGGCCATCGTGGCGCAATGGTTGCGCGGCTTCGCGGTCAGCGAGGAGGCCATTTCGGCGGCGCGGCAAGAGTGCCTCGTCTGGGCCTTGGAGCGAGGCTCGCGCTCGGGGCGCGTGGCGTTCCAGTTCGCAAAAGATTATTCGGGGCGGCACCGCGCATGAAGCCGCATCAAAACGCTGGCCTGAGCGAGCGCACGCCGGTGGATGTGGCCGTCGGCGTGTTGATCGATGCCGAGGGCCGCTTTCTGCTCACCTCGCGGCCGGCGGGGAAGGTCTACGCCGGCTATTGGGAGTTTCCGGGCGGCAAGCTGGAGGCCGGTGAAACGGTCGAGGCGGCGCTGCGGCGCGAGTTGATCGAAGAGCTCGGGATCGAAATCGGCGCGGTCGAGCCGTGGAAGATCGAGCTCATCGACTACGAACATGCCCGCGTCCGCCTGCACTTTTGCAAGGTGTATGCATGGCAAGGCGAATTCGAGATGCGTGAGCAGCAGGCGATGGCGTGGCAGGCGCTGCCAGTGACTGTGGCGCCGGTGTTGCCAGGAACGATTCCGGTGCTGCAATGGTTCGCTGCAGAGCGGGGCTTCACGGGTGCAACCCATGCCGCTGCACAGCCCGCCGGTACACTGAATTCATGAACTGGCTGGACAACGTGAAATGGGATGCGCAAGGCCTCGTGCCTGTGATCGCGCAAGAGCTCGGCAGCAAAGACGTGCTGATGTTTGCCTTCATGAACCGCGAGGCACTCGCGAAGACCGCCGAGCTGGGTGAGGCCGTCTACTACAGCCGCTCGCGCCAACGCTTGTGGCACAAAGGCGAGGAGAGCGGGCACATTCAGAAGGTTCATGAGCTGCGCCTCGATTGCGATCACGACGTCGTGTTGATGACGGTTGAGCAGTTGGGCCACGAGCCCGGTCAACCCGGCATTGCCTGCCACACGGGCCGCCACTCTTGCTTCTTCGAGAAGCTCGAATGCGGCGAGTGGAAGAGCGTCGAGCCGGTCTTGAAAGACCCGGAAAGCATCTACAAATGACCAGCAATGACACCTTGGCGCGGCTCGCCGCTGTGATCGAGTCGCGCAAGGCGGGCGACCCCGAGAAGAGCTATGTCGCGCGCTTGTTCCACAAAGGGCCTGACGCGATCCTGAAGAAGATTGGCGAAGAGGCCACCGAGGTCGTGATGGCTTGCAAAGACGGCGAGCCGTCGAAGATCGTCGGCGAGGTGGCCGACCTTTGGTTTCACTCGATGCTCGCACTGAGCGCTTATGGGCTCGCGCCGGCCGATGTGCTGGCCGAACTCGAACGCCGTGAGGGGCAATCGGGGCTTGAAGAGTTCGCGCTGCGCAAAGCCAAGGGCCGCGAAGCAGAGCGCAACACGGAGGAAAAGACATGAGCGAGATCATTGACGTCACACCCCGAACGCCGGGCGACCAGCGCGATCAATCGCTGCGCACTGTTGGTCACATCAGCTACGCGTTGCATGCGGTGGTGGCGATTGGCGCAGTGTTGCCGGGCGTGCAGGCGAGCGTTGCTTTGCTGGTCGTGGCCTTCATCCTCGACCTCGTCAAACGCGACGATGCAGCGGGCACTTGGCAGGCCTCGCATTTCAGCTGGCGCATTCGCAGTGTGCTGTGGGCCGGCGCGCTCTACGTTGTCACGATTCCGCTGTGGTTGCTGTTCATCATTCCGGGTTGGATTGCATGGGCTGCGATATCGATCTGGTTCCTCTACCGCGTGATTCGGGGCTGGCTGGCGCTGAATGACCGCCGACCGATGCCGCTGCCGGAGTGATGTGATGGCACACGACCCTAACTGCATCTTTTGCAAAATCGTTGCCGGCCAAATCCCGAGCCGCAAAGCGCATGAAGACGAGGAACTGCTCGTCTTCCACGACATCGCACCGTGGGCGCCGGTGCACTTGTTGATCATCCCGAAGCAGCACATTGCAACGATGTATGAGCTCGAAGATCAACACGCGCCCATGCTCGGCCGCATGCTCGCGCTCGCGCCGAAGTTGATGCGTGAACACGGCGTGACGAACGGCTTTCGGACGCTGATCAACACCGGCGAAGATGGCCGCCAGGAAGTCCAGCACGTCCACATGCACGTCATGGGCGGGCCCCGGCCGTGGGCCAAGGGCTGACCTAGAATTCGCGGCATTCCGTCAGGAGAAAAACCATGGGTTCATTCAGCGTTTGGCATTGGTTGATCGTGCTGTTGATCGTCGTGCTGGTCTTCGGCACGAAGAAGCTCAAGAACATCGGCGCTGACCTCGGCGGCGCAGTCAAAGGCTTCAAAGACGGCGTGCGCGATGGCGGTGCCGCACCGGCCGAGCCGGGCGCTGCGCCGTCGCAAGTCGGCAGTCACAAGACCAGTGATGCGAACACGGTCGACGTCGAAGCCAAGACCAAATCTTGAGTGCCTGAAGCAGCAATGTGATTGACTTTGGTTTCGACAAAATTGCGCTGATCGGTGCTGTTGCGCTCATCGTCATCGGCCCTGAAAAACTGCCGCGTGTGGCGCGCACAGTCGGTCACCTGATTGGCAAAGCTCAGCGCTACGTGGCCGACGTGAAGGCCGAGGTCAATCGCTCCATGGAGCTTGATGACCTCAAAAAGATGAAGACCGAGTTCGAAGAGGCTGCACGCAATGTGCACCAGACGGTCTCAGACGAATTCAACCAAACTGCCACCGACTTTGACAAAGCTTGGCACAGCACGCCCGGCGCGCTGAACAGCGACCCGGATGCGAGCGACCCGTGGGTGCCGCCAACGCCCGCCTACAAGCATCCGAACAAGAAATGGCGCCTCAAACGAGCGGCGATGCCGCAGTGGTACAAGCAGCGCCACGGCATCCGCGGCAAGGCGCAGTCGGGCGCGGCGCGGGTGGCGCGCTTCCGGCCGCAGCGGCCGTCGGCGTGATCTCCCGAACCGACCCCACATGAGCAGCAATCCCGGCCAGCCTGACGAACTCGAAGGCACCGAGCAGCCCTTCGTTTCGCACCTGATCGAGTTGCGCGACCGGCTGATTCGCGCCTGCATTGCAGTGGCGGTGTGCTTCGGCGCGTTGGCTTTGTGGCCGGGGCCTTCGGCCTTGTTCGATTTGCTCGCCAAGCCGCTCGTGGCCAACTTGCCGGCAGGCGCGTTGCTGATCGCAACCAGCGTGATCTCGCCGTTTCTCGTGCCGATGAAGATCACGTTGATGGCCGCATTCATGCTGGCGCTGCCGGTGGTGCTCTACCAGGTGTGGGCCTTTGTCGCGCCGGGCCTCTATACCCACGAGAAGAAGCTGGTGCTGCCGCTGGTGATCTCGAGCACGTTGCTGTTCTTTCTGGGCGTCGCGTTCTGTTATTTCTTCGTGTTCGGCAAGGTGTTCACCTTCATCCAGAGCTTTGCGCCCAAGAGCATCACCGCGGCACCAGACATCGAGGCTTACCTGAGCTTCGTGCTGACGATGTTCATCGCCTTCGGCGCGGCGTTCGAAGTGCCGGTGGTGGTGGTCGTGTTGGCGCGCATGGGGCTGGTCAGCATCGAGAAGCTGCGTGCGTTTCGCAGCTATTTCATCGTGCTCGCGTTCATCATTGCCGCAGTGTTGACGCCGCCTGACGTCGTCTCGCAGCTCGCACTGGCGATTCCGATGGTGCTGCTTTATGAAGTCGGCATCATTGCCGCAAAGTTCTTCATCAAGCACACCCAGGCGCCGGCCGAAGAGGGCGCGGCGCCGCTGTCTTAGCCGCCCGCTTGGTGGCGAGCTGGGGCAGGCGACAAGCGTCGTCGTCCTCGCGTGGATGTTGAGGTCAGCGCGAGCGCTGCGGCGCTTGCGTCTTCGGACGTTGCGCGACCACGACTTTCACGTCGAGCGATTTGTCGCCACGCTGCACGGCGATCACTGCCGGCACGGAGGGCTTCAAAGCCGCCACGGCGTTGAGCAGCTGCGACACATTGGCAACCTTCGTTCCGGCGATTTGAACGACCACATCGCCTGGCCGCAGGCCGCCAGCCGCTGCCGGGCCGCTTTGAAGCACGCCGGTGATCAACACGCCTTCGGTGATCGGCAGGCGCAGCGTCTCGGCGATCTCGGCCGTGAGATCGCGCGGCTCGACGCCGATCCAGCCGCGCACGACTTGGCCGTCGCGGATCAAGCCTTCCATGACCTGGCGGGCGGTGCTCACCGGAATGGCGAAGCCGATGCCCATGCTGCCGCCGCTGCGCGAAAAGATGGCCGTGTTGATGCCGAGCAAGTTGCCGCTCGCATCCACCAGCGCGCCACCAGAGTTGCCGGGGTTGATGGCCGCATCGGTCTGGATGAAGTTCTCGAAGGTGTTGATGCCGAGCTGGTTGCGGCCGAGCGCGCTGATGATTCCGGAGGTGACCGTCTGGCCCACGCCGAAGGGGTTGCCGATGGCAAGAACCACGTCGCCGACCTGCAGGTTGTCGGTGCTGCCGAAGGTGATGGCCGGCAGGCGGTCGAGCTCGATCTTGAGCACCGCGACGTCCGATTCCGGATCGGCGCCGATCACTTTGGCGCGCGCTTTGCGGCCGTCTGAGAGCATCACTTCGATGTCGTCGGCGCCGTCGATCACGTGGTTGTTGGTGATCAGGTAGCCGTCGCTCGAAACGATCACGCCGGAGCCGAGACCCACTTGCGGCTCCTGCTGCGGCTGGCGCGAGCGATCGCCGAAGAAATATTGGAAGAACGGGTCGGAGCCTTGCGCACCTTGCGCGCCGCGCGCTGGCGCCTTGCTCGCGGTGATGCTCACCACCGCGGGCGACGCGCGCTTGGCCGCGCCGCTGTAGCTTGTCACCAGCGCGCCCGTGCCCGTGGCGCTGCCGAGTGCAATGGGCTGTGCGCCAGTGGCTGCCGGCGCGGAGATGATCGTCGGGAACGCCGAGCCGGGCGCGCGACGAACCCATTCCGGCTTGAGCGTCGCGACGACAAACAGCACCGCGACCGCGACGGTCACGGCTTGCGAGAAGATGAGCCAGGTTTTGCGCATGGGTGAGGAGGTGCGGCCAGGGAGTGGTTGGCCGGTGTTGGCCGGAATGCCGCGCGGACATTATCAACCGCCACCCGCGCTGCGCCGAGCCGGCCCTGAGCCCATGCTGCCGCAGGACAATCGCCCGATGAACACCGATCCTGACGCTCGTTCTCCCGTGTTTGCATTGACGCTCGGCGATGCCTGCGGCATCGGCCCGGAGATCATCGCGAAGCTGTTCCGCCAGGGTGCCCGCGGCGGCACTGACACCCGCGGCGTTGCGGTCTTTGGCGACGTGGCGGTGATGAGGCGCGCCGCAGCGCTCACCGGTGGTTTGTTGGCGGTCGCCGCCATCGATCGGCCTGCCGACGCGCTGCACGTGCCGCCGAACTGCATTCCCGTGCTGCAGGTCGCCGGGCTGCCGGCCGACTTGTTGGGCGCGACCCTCGGCCAGGTCGATGCGCGGGCCGGCGCAGCGGCTGCTGCGTGCATCACGCGTGCGGCCGAGTTGGCGATGGCGGGCGAGGTGGCCGGTGTCGTCACGGCGCCGATCCACAAAGAGGCCTTGGCTGCTGCGGGCGTGCGCTTTCCGGGTCACACCGAGATGCTGCAGGCGCTGGCCGCAGTCAATGGCGTGCCGCCTGCTGTGCGCATGATGTTGGCCAACGACCAGCTGCGGACTGTGCTCGTGACGATCCATTTGTCGCTGCGCGACGCGATCGATGCCGTCACCTTCCAGGCGGTGCGCGAGACGATTCGCATCGCCCATCGCAGCGCCGCGCGCTGGGGGCAGTCGAAGCCGCGCATTGCAGTCGCCGGCCTGAATCCGCATGCAGGAGAAGGCGGCTTGTTTGGCGATGAAGAGATTCGCATCATTCGGCCTGCAATCGACGCGGCGCGCGCCGAGGGCATTGACGCGCAGGGCCCATTTGCGCCTGACACGGTGTTCATGCGCGCCCGCCATGCGCCGCCGCAGCACATCGGCGAGTTCGATGTCGTTGTTGCGATGACGCACGATCACGGGCTGATCCCGGTGAAGTACCTTGGCGTCGAGCAAGGCGTCAACGTCACGCTGGGGCTGCCGTTCGTGCGCACCAGCCCCGATCACGGCACAGCGTTTGACATCGCCGGCACGGGCCGGGCCGATGAAGCGAGCCTGCGCGCTGCGCTGCGCATGGCGCAGCAGTTCAGCCGCCCCGAGCTCAGTGGCGGGTCGGCGCCTTGAGCGCGGCGAGCTGCTTGCGGGCGCGCTGCGTCGCGCGCTCCATCAGGTAGCTGCTCTCGACGGCGCGCATCCGGTTCGTCTCGCACATTCGCGCCAGCATGCGCGAGGTCATCGAAATCGTTTCCTTGTGCTTCACGCCGTGTGTGAAGACGAAGAAGCTGCGGCCCGGGCTGACGTGCGCCAGCCGAACTTTTTGCCACTCGTCCTTCAAGTGCATTTGGTAGGCAAAGCCGACCTTGACGTGGTCAATCAGCTGCGGCCCGCGCGACGGCTCGGGCGGCTCGGCGCTGCTCAGGTCGAGGTTGATGTCGATGCCACTCGATGAGTCGCTGAGTGCGGCGGGACCGCTGCCGTCGTGGGTGCTCGCCTCGGCCACGCTGTCGCTGGGCGGCTCGCTGTCGAAGTCAATGTCGATGTCAACCTTGCCGCTCCAGTCGACCGACGCCTCTGGCACGAAGCCCACGCGCTTCGCCTCTTCGGGCGAGAAGCGCTGCGCGACGACCGCTTCGTCGATCTCGGGCAACGGGTCGGCAGCCGATAGCGTTTCGATGCCAGGCACGGGCGTGTTGAACACGGCCTCGAGTTGCTTGGACATCATGTTGTAGTCAAGCTCCGAGAGCGGCTGCCCTTTGAGCGACTCAGCATGCGCCGGGAGCAGCTTGCCGAAGAACTCCCGCTGCGCGGCCTCTGGCCAACCGATCAGCTGCATGCCTTCGTTCAAATCCTTCATCAGCGGCGGCAGCTGCATCAGGAACTTCTTGCGCAGGATCGGCGAGCCCTTGGGCTGCACACTCATCACCAACTCGCGGCCCACGCGGCGATAGCGTTGCGCGCGGTCGGAGTTGACACCGTCACGACGCACCGCCAGCACCACCGCCTGGCTCCACACCTGCGGCAGAAAGTCGGCCAAGTAAGGCGGCAGCGGAATCGCCGTCAGCGCCGATTGCAGCTGCATCATGTAGCGCTGCTGGACGCGCAACTCCGACTCTTTGCCCTCGAGCGTTTGGACTGCGCCGGTTTGCGCCAGCGCGCCGTCGGTTTGGTCGGCGATGAAGTTGCCGAGCTCGGCCAGCTTGGCGGAGTAGAGCTCGATTTGGTCGAAATCGCCCTCGACGATCTCCTGCACCAGCTCGCGCACGCGGGAGAGCAGTTCCTTGCCGGGGCCGTCGTCGAAATCGTCGAAGGCGCAGGCCAGCGAAGCGATGCGGTTGACGAAGCGGCGAACAGGGTGGCGGCGCGACGAGAAAAAGCTCGCGTCGTTCAACGCCACGCGCAGCACGGGCAACTGCAGTCGCGCGATCTGCCGGGCCATTTGCGGCGGCACGCGGGTGTCGGAGAGGATCTGGTCGAACAGGCTGCCGACCACGTCGATCACCATGTGGTCGAGCTTGCCGGTCGAGGCTTGGAGCAGCTCTTCGCGGTGCGCGCGAATCAGGTTCACGGCCATCGCGCCGTTGATTGATTCGCTGTATCGCCCACCACTCGCCAAGCCCGGCGCCCCCCCGTGGATGCTGGTGCCGAAGCCTGGCCCCGAGGCGCCAGTCCGCACGCCTGCGCCGGAGTGGCGCGGACCGGAATCGAGATCGCCCGGCCGGCTGGCGAGCACGGTCAGCCGGCGCAGCAAGGTCATCAACTGCGCTTCTGAGAGCGCGCCAGTGCTCCCGCTGCCACCACCGCCTGCACCGCCGCCGCCGCCTCCGATGCCGCTGCGCGAGCCAACGCCACCCATTGCAGACGCACCGCGGCCTGTGCGCCCTTGAAGCGTCGTCGGGTGCAGGCTGTGGCCGCTCGAATCGCCGCCGAATTCGCCCGATGGGCTGCCCGTTGGCGTGAGGCCTTGGTAAGCGGAATTCAGCCCCGGCAGCATGTGGCCAGGGCCTTCGACGCCGCGCACCGTCAACACCAGCGGCTGCACGCCACGCGCTTGGAGGTCTTGAAGGATTTGGGCATAGCACGCCGGCATCGCGAGCGCCATCGCCTTGCCGAGATTGCGCGCAAGCAGTTTGCGAACTTCGCTTTGTTCCGAGATCGTCTCGATGGCCCGGTAGAGCGCGGTGCCCAAAACCTCGGCGCGCAACGGGTTGCGCTCCGGGTCGGCACGGCCGGTCGCGAGCAATGCGCCCATGTAGCCGTTCAGTTCACGCAGCTCTGCCTCGCATTCGTGCGCGATCAGCTGACCAATGCGGTCGGCAAACATGCGTTCTTCGACCTCGTGGTCGTCCACCAGGCTCAGCGTCTGCCAGCTTGCGGCTCCCGCGGGTTTGCGCTTGGCCTCTTCGCGCGGCGCGGTGTCCTGGCGAACTTTCTCACGCATCGTGTCTTTGAACACCTGATGGAAGCTGCCCATCTGGCGACGCATCTCAAACTGAGTCGAGGTCAGCAGCTCTCTTTCGGCTGCGCGAGTGCTCGATTGAACCAAGTTCGCCAGCGCCTCAGACACGCGAGCCACAGCCGCAGATGCTGTCGTCTGAATCAGGTTCAGCGCCACGTCGAGCGCGGCCTGCGGGCGGAGGTCAGGTGCTGTCATGTGAAGCGTCAGGCGTTGCCGCGCGGCACGGGCACGCAAGCTGAGGACGCTTCAAGGCTATCGCAACGCCGCGATGTCCGGGCTTGGAAAAGCAGGGTCATGGCGGCGCTCTTCGAGCTCGGCCTACTTCTTCAGAGAGTCGCGAATCTGGCGGAGCAACAGCACATCTTCCGGCACCGCAGCGGGCGCCGCCGGGGGTTCTGGCAACACCTCGTTCTTCATCCGGTTGATCTGCTTGACCATGATGAAAATGATGAACGCGAGGATGATGAAGTTGATCGCCACAGTGATGAAGTTGCCGTAAGCGAACAGCGGCACTCCGGCTTTGGTGAGTGCTTCATAAGTCAACGGGCCGGCGTAGCCGGTCGGGGGCGGCGAAAGCATCAAGAAGTAGTTCGAGAAGTCCAGCCCGCCGAAGACGCGGCCGACCACCGGCATGATCAAGTCCTTGACGACCGAGTCCACGATTTTCCCGAAGGCTGCGCCGATGATGACGCCCACTGCGAGGTCGACGACGTTGCCTTTCATCGCGAACTGCTTGAACTCGGTGGCAAAACTCATCAATGTCTCTCCGGTATTTGAATTGGAAACTGCCATTGCCGACCCTCGTCGACTGGCAGCTTGAAGTGGGTCTCCCTGTCGCAGTCTAGCCGGGCGCAGTGCGCGCCCTCACCAGCTTGACACCTCCGCTAGAATCCTGGGTTGACCCTGATCCGATGCTTTTGTTCGAGGATGTTTATGAGTGACAAGAAGATCGACAGCAGCAAACGCACCTGGATCATCGCTTCCAGCTGCGCCGGTGCTGTCGGTGCGGGCTTCGCTGCCGTACCGTTCGTCAGCAGCTTTCAACCGTCCGAGCGGGCGCGCGCAGCAGGTGCTGCGGTTGAGGCCGATATCAGCGGCCTCAAACCCGGCGAGAAGATGACCGTCGAGTGGCGTGGCAAGCCGGTGTGGATCGTCAGGCGCACGCCTGAACAACTGGCCGAGTTGTCGAAGCTCGATGGCGCACTCGCCGACCCGCAGTCCAAGCGCACCAACTTCGCGACGACGCCGGAATACGCGCGCAATGACTGGCGTTCGATCAAGAAGGAATACCTGGTCGTCGTCGGAATCTGCAGTCACCTCGGCTGCTCGCCAAGCGACAAGTTCACCCCCGGCCCACAGCCCTCGTTGCCGAGCGACTGGGAAGGCGGTTTTCTTTGCCCTTGCCATGGCTCCACATTCGACATGTCGGGCCGCGTCTTCAAGGGCAAGCCCGCGCCTGACAACCTTGAAGTACCGCCGTACATGTTTCTCACCGACGCGAAACTGATCATCGGCGAAGACAAGAAAGCCTGACCATTCCGTCAAGCTTAGAAGTAAACAGACTGCACCTCCCGGAGCAAACCATCACCATGGCCGAGTACCACGAAGCGCCAGCCAATGCCACCGCGCCGCAGAAGCTGCTGAACTGGGTCGACAACCGATTCCCGTTGTCCAAGCTCTACAACGAGCACATCGGCGAGTACTACGCGCCGAAGAATTTCAACTTCTTCTACATCTTCGGATCGTTGGCACTGTTGGTGCTCGTGATCCAAATCGTCACCGGCATCTTTCTGGTGATGAACTACAAGCCCGACGCAGGTATGGCCTTCGCGTCGGTCGAGTACATCATGCGCGATGTGCCGGGTGGATGGATCATCCGCTACATGCACTCGACTGGCGCGAGCGCGTTTTTCATCGTCGTCTACCTGCACATGTTTCGTGGCCTGCTCTACGGCAGCTACCGCAAGCCGCGGGAGTTGGTCTGGATTTTTGGCTGCGGCATCTTTTTGTGCCTGATGGCCGAAGCCTTCATGGGCTACCTGCTTCCTTGGGGGCAAATGAGCTATTGGGGTGCTCAGGTCATCGTTAACCTGTTTTCAGCAGTGCCCTTTGTTGGTCCGGATTTGGCGCTTCTGATTCGTGGTGACTACGTTGTTGGCGACGCCACGCTTAACCGCTTCTTCAGCTTTCACGTGATCGCCGTGCCGCTGGTCTTGCTTGGGCTGGTGGCGGCGCACATCATCGCGCTGCACGAGGTGGGCTCGAACAATCCGGACGGTGTCGAGATCAAGGCCAAGAAAGACAAGGCCGGACGCCCGCTCGACGGCATTCCGTTCCACCCCTACTACACGGTGCACGACATCTTCGCCGTCAGCATCTTCTTGATGATCTTCAGTGCTGTCGTGTTCTTCGCGCCGACCGGCGGTGGCTACTTCCTGGAGTTCAATAACTTCATCGAAGCCAACCCGCTAAAGACGCCGCTGCACATTGCGCCAGTCTGGTACTTCACGCCGTTCTACTCGATGCTGCGTGCTACCACTGATTCGATGGTGAACATCCTCTCGGTGATCCTGGCGCTTGGTGCGGCGCTCGCAATCCTGCGCGGCGGCTACACGAATTTCGTCAAGCTCGGCATTGCGATTGCTGCAGTTGTTGCGGTCATGCTCTTGAAGACATTCGACGCCAAGTTCTGGGGCGTGGTCGTGATGGGCGGTGCAGTCATTATTCTGTTCTTCTTGCCTTGGCTCGACCGCAGCTTGGTCAAATCGATCCGCTACCGGCCGGACTGGCACAAGTACGTCTACGGAGTCTTCGTGGTGTTCTTTCTTGTGCTCGGATACCTGGGCGCGGAGCCGCCATCGGACATTGGCAACTACGTGTCCCAGCTGGGTACGCTCGTGTACTTTGGCTTCTTCTTGCTGATGCCGTGGTGGAGCTGTGTTGGCCGCTTCAAGCCCGTGCCGGACCGCGTGACTTTCGCGGCGCACTGAAGTCGTCCTTGAAGCCATGGCAGTCGGAGTTTCCCAAGTGAAAAAAATCGTTGTTTCCCTGTTGATGTCGATTGGCTGCGTGGCAGGTGCCTCGGCCAGTGAAGGTGGCTATGCGTGGGACAAGTTCCCGGTCGAGAAGATGTCGGACATGGCTGCGCTGCAAAACGGCGCACGACTCTTCGTCAACTACTGCCTAAACTGTCACGCCGCCGCGTACATGCGCTACAACCGCCTGAACGACATCGGTCTGAGCGACGAGCAGATCAAGTCCAACTTGCTTTTCGCGACTGAGAAGGTCGGCGACACCATGAAGGTATCGCTCGACCCGAAACAGGCAAAAGATTGGCTTGGCGCACAGCCGCCCGATCTGTCACTGATCACGCGTTCGCGTGCAGACATCAGCAAAGGAAGCGGTGCCGACTACGTCTACACGTATCTGCGCACTTATTACCGCGATGACACCAAGGCTACAGGCTGGAATAACCTTGCCTACCCGAACGTGGCGATGCCCAATGTGCTGTGGGAGTTGCAAGGCCAGCGCACCGCGAAGTTCGTGGAAGAAAAGAATCCGCACGGTGGCGAGGTGATTCACAAATTCGAAGGCTTTGAAACCACGCGGCCCGGCAAGCTCGATGAACGCCAGTATGACGAGGCGGTGGCAGATCTCGTGGCCTATTTGCAATGGATGGGCGAGCCGGCACAAAGCAAGCGCGTCCAAATAGGCGTTTGGGTGCTGATGTTCCTTGGTATGTTCAGCCTTTTCGCCTGGCGCTTGAACGCTGCCTATTGGAAAGACGTCAAGTAATGAAAGGCGCGCTGCGCCTTTGACCAACTGGCTGGCCGCACAACGCGGCCAGCAGTCCCTGCGTGTCCGAGGGCGGTTGTGCAGAGCGACCGACCCTTTTGCATTTTCCCTTTGAGTTTTTGACCCCTAAGGAGCCGCCATCATGATGGTGCTTTACTCCGGAACGACCGATCCCTATTCGCATCGTTGCCGCTTTGTCTTGTTCGAAAAGGGCATGGACTTCGAAATTCGCGATGTCGACCTCTTCGCCAAACCCGAAGACATCGCGCTGATGAACCCGTACAACGAAGTACCGATTTTGGTCGAGCGCGACCTGATCTTGTATGAGTCGCACATCATCAACGAGTACATCGACGAGCGATTCCCGCATCCGCAGTTGATGCCGGGTGACCCGGTGGCCCGAGCACGTGTTCGCCTCTTCTTGTTCAACTTCGAGAAAGAGCTCTTCGCGCACGTCAACGTGCTCGAATCTCGCGGCATGAAGGGCACCGACAAGCAGCTTGAAAAGGCCCGCTCGCAGATTCGCGATCGCCTGACCCAGCTCGCACCGATCTTCCTCAAGAACAAGTACATGCTCGGCGACGATTTTTCGATGCTCGACGTGGCGATTGCACCGCTGCTCTGGCGCCTTGACTACTACGGCATCGACATGTCAAAAAATGCCGTGCCGCTGCTCAAGTACGCCGAGCGCATCTTCTCGAGGCCAGCCTACATCGAGGCTCTGACGCCTTCCGAGAAGGTGATGCGCAAGTAAGAACGCTGTGATGAACCCGCCGATCGCTCCCGCAACCGCCGGTACTTCGACGCGGCCCTACCTGATTCGTGCGTTGCACGACTGGTGCACCGACAACGGCTTCACACCGTACCTCGCGGTCTTTGTGGATGCGAGCGTGCGAGTGCCGACCGAGTACGTCAAAGGCAATGAGATCGTTCTCAACATCGGTTTTGAGGCGACCAGCGCTCTCAAGCTCGGCAACGAGGCGATCGAATTCAAGGCCCGCTTTGGCGGCAGTTCGCGCGATATCGTGGTGCCTGTCGACCACGTGATCGCCATCTACGCGCGCGAGAATGGGCAGGGCATGGCGTTTCCGATGCCGGCAGAGGGCACATCGGCTCAGAACAGCACGGTCGCGGCTGTCGAGCCTGCACCAGCGCGCAGCCCCCGGCTGACGCTGACCGAATCCTCGGGCAAGGACGAAAACGCGCCGAGCGATTCGGCGCCTCCCGAACCGCCTGCAGGCGGTCGCCCATCACTGAAGCGTATCAAGTAGGCGAGGCACCTATACTCGCCTCTCCCTGATTTTCCAGTGCCGGCTTAGCTCAGCTGGTAGAGCACCCGCCTTGTAAGCGGAAGGTCGTCCGTTCGATTCGGACAGCCGGCACCAAGACCACGCTTTTGCGGCGCGACCGCTGACCCTGTCACCACATGGCGGCGGAGCGTGTCATCTTTTCTACGAATCCAAAATGACGCCCGCACGCGCCGGCTAGTCTGCGCTGCTGCTGCTGCTGCTGCTGCTGCCGCTGCTGCCGATGCGGCTCCGGCGCCGGCTCGGCTCGGCTCGGCTCGGCTCGGCATGCCGACACCCATCGGGCGTCGCGATGATTCGCCAAAGCCTTCAATGAAGCGCTGTGTTGATGTCACGGATGGTCGCGTTGTCGGGCGCGGTCTCTGCCGCCAAAGCACTGGCGTTGGCGCCGTGCTCAATGATGAAGCGGCGCAATGCCATCGCGTGGCTGTTTCCCGCTGCTGATTCCAGCGCAACCACGAACCAGTGCCTCACCAATGGCAGCCCCTTCACATCGAGCGCCACCAACAGACCGCTTTGCAGTTCAAGGGCGGCCGAATGCAAGGACAGAAACGCCAGGCCCAGATTGGCCATCACCGCTTGTTTGATGCCGTTGTTGCAGTTCATCTCACGACGCTTCGGCCAGTCGAGCCGATGCTCGCGGACGAAGCGCTCGAGCGCTGCTCGTGTGCCTGAGCCCTGTTCGCGCAAGATGAAGTCGTGACGGGCCAGATCCAGCGGCGCGATGTCTTGCGCGCACGCGAGCTCGTGCTCCGGTGCTGCGACGATTCCAAGTGGCAGTGCCGCGAAGGCTTCGGCGTGGCATGTGAATCCACCTGGCGGCGAGCCCATGATCGCCAAGTCGACATCGCCGGATCGAAGGTGATCCAGAAGCTTGTCGCGGTTGCCGATGACGAGCTGCAAATCGACCTCGTGGTGCAGCGCGCGAAACTGAGCCAGCATGCGCGGTAGAAAGCAACTTGCACTGCTGACCATACCGACCGCCACGCGGCCCGTTGCATGCACTCGCAGCCGGGCCAGCACATCGTCAGCGTGCTGCAATGCCTGCAAGGCCAGTTGCACGTCAGACAGCAACAGTGTGCCGGCGTGCGTGATGGAGAGGCTTCTGGCGTGACGCCCGAAGAGTGGCATTCCGGCAGCGTGTTCCAGCTCTTTGATTTGTAAAGAGACGGCTGACGGCGTGAGGTGCAATTCTGCTGCGGCTTGTACGAAGCTGCGATGCCGGGCCACCAACGCAAAAGCGCGCATTTGTCTGAGAGTGGCACCGCGCATTCAATGACTCCAATCTGGCCAGCGCACTCGAGTTGTGCGCCGCATCATTTCTTGCATGAGGATTACTCAACGGCAGCTTTGAATTTCTCGCTTTACGCCGCTGGAGCGTGGCCGCAATCTCTCAACTGCTGCTGTCGAGCTTAACGACCGACCTGTAAAGAAAATTTGCGCCAGCGGCGCATGTTTACCCCTATGAAGTGCGGCAACTCGACTGCCGCGCCGGCATAAAAACCAGGAGACAAGACCCATGCAACATGCCTCGCCCACGACTGTCTTCGCACTAGAAACCGCATTCGCACTCGAGCTGGAATCCGCGCTGCTTAGCGCACGATCTGCGTCAGCGGTCGCCACGCTCGCCGCCGCACGCTGACCCGCGCGGTTCAAGCCGGTATTCAAGTCACAAGCTTCTTGCTGTATTCCGCCTGGAGTCAGCAGCAGGTCGCGGCCTGCGGATGAGGAGTCAGTATGGTGTCTCTCCACCGTTCAATGCATTGCGTCGCGCTTCAAATCACCGGCGCCTATGTTGAGAAAACGGTTTTTCAATCGTTGAAGTGCCGTAGCGAGTTCAAAGTCTTGTTCGTGGTGATGACAATGCTCTCGGCATTGCTGGCGTCGACCACCGCTTGCGCCATTCCGGTCTTTGCACGGCAGACTCAGCAAAACTGTGTGGCGTGCCACGTGGGTGGGCAGTACCCGGAACTCACGCCTTATGGCCGCTATTTCAAGCTGACGGGATTCAATCAGGGTGCGCGGCAAACCACCGAAGACGGCTTGGCGATTCCCATTGCCATGTCGCTCCAGTTCGGCGTGAACCGAATGCAGAACAACTCCGCTGACGGCAATCCCGCCGCCACAAAGGGCTCGCCCATTGATGCCCGCAATGGGCAACTCGCGCCGGATCAGGCGAGCGTGTATGTGGGCGGGCGCATTACCGACAACTTCGGCCTCTTCGCTCAATACACCTTCGCGTGGGACCAGGGCAATCGACGCAACGCAACCTTCGGCGCCGACAACTTCGATCTCCGCTACGCAGACCATCTTGTCGCGGAGAACAGGGATCTGATCTTTGGCCTTTCGGTGAACAACAACCCGGGTGTCACCGATGTCTTCAACTCGAGCCCGGCTTGGTCTTATCCCTACCAATACTCGGCCTCCGCATCGGCCACGCAACCGCCTGTTCAAACGGCGCTCGAATCCTTTTACGGTGGCGGCACCGCCAGAGGGATCAACGGCTACGTCTATTTCAACAAGTCTTTCTACGCTGAGTTGGGCAATTACATGGCGACTTCCGGGGTTGCGAATTTCTTGACCTACACGAGCGACTCCAGTGTGCCGCGGCATAACGGCTCAGTCGCACTCATGGGCGCCAATCCTTACTACCGGCTGGCCTACACCACCGACTGGGGGCCGAGCAATCTGATGCTGGGTGTCTTTGGAATGCGCTCCCGCATCGGAGACGGCAGCGGGAACGGTGAAGCCACCACCTACAACGACCGCGGCGTCGATGCTCAATACCAATACATTTCTGATCCGGCGGTGGTGTCAGCGCAGCTTCGCTATACCGCCGAGAAGATCAGCGACCCGGCCAGTCTCGCCTACACCAATTCGTCGGCGAACCTTCACTCGTTCTACGGCAAAGCGATGTTCGTCTACCGCGCCAAATATGGCGCGGCTCTCGCTTACTGGAGCGAGCAGGGGAGCAGTGACCCGGCATATGCCAATGCCGCTGCAGGCGCGAATGTCTTCAGTTGCCAGGATGCGCCCGCTTGCAGCACTGGCTCACCAAACACCAAAGCGTGGATTCCAGCCGTGTTTTGGCAGCCACTGCAGAACGTGCGGCTCACCCTCTACAAAACCTATTTCACGCAGTTCATGGGTGCCAGCAAAAACTATGACGGCTACGGCCGCAATGCGCGCGACAACAACTCGACCTATCTCTACATGTGGATGGATTTTTAAGGCTGAACGGGACTGACACCATGAACGTCGCCATTGCCGCAGCACACAACCGCGCCAACACGCGCACATGGATTCAATCGCGACTCGGCTTGATCCTCGCGGCCTTCACACTCGCCACCGCCTCGGGCTGCAGCAATGTTGAGCGAAGTCGAAACTGGGCCAATGCCAATGTGCCTGGGCAAGTGCTCGCGCAACAGGTGTGTTCGACGTGTCATGGCATCGACGGCCAGTCGGTCAATACCTTGTTCCCGAAGTTGGCAGGCCAGACCAAGACATACATCCAGGGCCAACTCGAGGCCATTCAGGGGCGCGATCGCAACAGCGACCACACCCGCCAGTTCATGTGGGGCCCGGCGAGCTACTTGACGAGCAAGCAGATCGAAGAACTCGCGACCTACTTTTCCTCGCAGCCGCCGATGAAGGCCGGCTCGGCAGGCGCACAAGTGCCTGACCGCGGCAAGGTCATCTATCACCAGGGCGTGCCGAGCGCCGGTGTGCAACCCTGTGCGTCATGCCACGGCAAAGCGGGCGAAGGTGACGATGTGGTTCCACGACTCGCCGGTCAACATCACTACTACTTGGTTTCTCGCGCGCGAATCGCGATGACAAAGATCGTCGCCAATCTTTCTGACGACGACATTGCCTCCGTGTCAGCGTATCTCGAGTCGATTGGCCGCGGCGGCGCCGCGCCTGCGGACTTGAAGCCGACGGGTGAAAAGGTGGCCGAAGTGCCTGGCATGAAAGTCCCCGCTTCGCCGGATGTGTTTGACGACAAAGGCGACCCGAAGAACTGCCATTACTCGGTCTGGACTTACGGCTGGTATTGCGGGAGTTTTTTCGATGCACTCGTCTATCACCTGAAGAACCAGTGAACTTCGCGTCTTGCGCGAGTCAATGCACAGGAGTCTGATGATGGTATTGAAGCCGAATCCAAGTGGGCGACGAGTGTTCGTCCGTCAATTGCTCAGCGGTGCGGCGCTCGGTGTGGCCGGGGCCACGCGTCTGATGGCAGCCGACAAACTCGATCCGGCCGAGCCCTACGCCAGGGCCATGGGCTTTCGGCTGAACACGGAAGAAGTCGACCAAGCCAAGTACCCGCGGCACACGAACCAACAACACTGCCAGGCGTGCCAGCTCTGGAATGGCGCCGACCAAGACTTCGGAAACTGCTCGTTCTTTGATCAAGCGATCACGCCGAAGAACGGGTGGTGCAAAAACTTCAAGGCGAAAAGTCCGGCCTGAGAGCCTGGGCGACTCGACTCTGCAATGGTGTAGCTGCCGAATGTCGCGGTGGTCAATTCGGGTGGTTGGGCCACGGCTCTTGCGATGCGGCCGCACTTGACTCTTGATGCGCCTTGTCAAGCCCGCGCTGCGCCGTTCTACGAAGCTTCGTCCAGTCGAATATTGGACCAGGCTTGTCCCGTCAATGCCTGCAGGTCGGCGGGCGCGATGGAGAACACCGAGAACGGCGTGCCAGCTGCGGCCCAGACGATTGAAAAGCGTTGAAGGCCTTCGTCCAAGAGCATCGTCACTGGCTTGGCGTGACCCAGCGGCGCGACGCCGCCGATGACAAACCCGGTTGCCTCGCGAACAAAAGCCGCATCAGCGCGGCCGATCTTTTCGCCGACGAGCTGCTCTACCTTGGCCTCGCTGACACGGCGGTCGCCACTGGTGACCACGATCACGGCCCGCTCGGTCTCGGTGGCGCGGAACACCACCGACTTGGCGATCTCAGTGACGCTGCAGCCAATCGCCGCCGCCGCTTCTGCGCTGGTGCGCGTGGGCTGCTCGAACTCGACGACGCGCGAGTCAAGGCCTGCCTCGGCCAGCAAGGCCTGCAGTCTCAACGCAGTGGGGTGGGAAGCTGGTTTCATCGTCAATCCATCTTGATCGTCGGCACCCGGCCGCGCTGGGAGCGGCGCCGAGTGGGGCAAAAGAGTGGGGCGAAAGAGTGGGGCGAAAGAACGGGGCAAAAGTTGTGGCGAAAAAGAGGAGCGACTGCACGGTCGCCATCGCCCGAGTATCTTCGCGTGGCCCGTCAGCGCTTCAGCTCTTCAGCCCAACGAATCACCGGCACGCCACATGACTTCAACTCCCGCGTCGAGACGCGAATTTCTCGGTGCCGCTGCGGCGCTCGCCGCCTTGCCCTGGCTCTCGGCCTGCAGCACACCCTTGCCGCTGACCCCGCCGGTGCCGCCCAGCGAAGCCGACGCCGAACGCCTGCTCCAAGCGAGCGCCGAGGCCCACGGCTTGGCCGCATACCAGGCGCTCAGCGACATCAACGTGCGCTACGAAGGCGAGTGGCGGCCGCTGATCGACCGCATCCAGCCGGTGGTGGTCGACAAGAGTTTTCGCGGCGGCTCGGAGGAGCGCATCCTGCCGGCGGCCCGCATCGTGGCGCAGGCTTACACCGGCAGCGCCGGCCGCAAACAGGTGCGGTGGCAGCGCGCAGCAGAAGCTTCGGATGCGCCGGGCGACGTGGCCGTTTGGTTCAACGGCGCAGCCACCGCTGACCCCGAGGTGCTGAGCGCCTCCGCATTGGTCGCCGAGGCCTACGGCCTCTTCCTGCTCGGCCCAATGTGGCTCACCGGGCGCGGCTTTGCGGTGCAGCGAGCTGTCTCGGAGCGCGTCGATGGTCGCTTGTGCGATGTCGTTAACGTCTGGTTGCGGCCGGGCTTGGGGCGCTCGCCGCAGGACCGTGTGGCGGTCTGTATCGACCAGGCCAGCGGGCTGACACGCCGGGTGCGCTTCACGCTCGAAGGCACGGCCAACACGGCGGGCGCGGTGGCGCAAGTTGACGCCTTCGAGCACGAGCGCCGCTTCGGCGTGATGTGGCCGATGCGCTCGTACGAGGAGGTCGTTCACCCAATCCGCCTGCCAGCGCACGACTGGCGCATTGCCGGCCTCGATGTGAACCGCGGCTACGCTGCCGATGCGCTCGCGGGCCCCCGCTTCACTGGCACCGCTGCGGCTCCTGCTGCGGCGCTTTGAGCCAAGTCCATCCCCAACGCTGATTTGGGCATCCCCAGAACACCGAGCCCGCATCCCGCAAACCGACAACGCGCCTCCCACGTTCGCCAATTGCTGTGTGCAAACCCGCGGCCTAAGGTTGTTTTGACCGAGCCGGCAGCACGCCCCCGCATCCCGCGGCGGGCCAGCCGGGCCAGGAGCAAGCGATGGCCTTCACCGACAACTGCGATCTCTTCGGCGCCGTGCATGAAGACGGCGTCAACCTCGCGCTTCGCCACCTCATGCGGCAGCGACCATCGCTCTTCAACTACGCCACGGCCGACATCGCGGCCAACCGCGAGTTGTGGTGCACGAAGATCGAGTTCACGAAAGACGTCACCAAATACGGCAACCCGCTCTTCACGGTCATGCCGCCCCTGCCGCTGCTCGGTGCCACTGCGCCGCCAGTCGCCATCGGCTTCATTGCGCAGCTGAGCCAGCCGAAGATTGATTTCCATCCCGGCAACGCCGTCACCTTGCCGGCCGAGCTCAAGCCGCCTCTGGCTGCGCAGCATTTCTCGTTGAAGTTCCATGCGTGCGCTGCGGTCGAGTGCCCATCGCCAAGGCTGGTTGACCGCATTCCGCTGCCCGGCCCGAACAACCCGACGGTGGCCGGCATCGATCAAAGCAAGCAGCCGCCGATCGTGCTGCCCGGCGCCACGCAATGCTTTTGCTTCGATGTGTTTGCCATCGGCCATGTGCAGCGCCAGTTGGTGGCGGGCCAAGAGGCGCTCGTCGGCAAGATCGATGCGATGGACATCGTCGACATCAAGCCCGATGCGCTCGAAGACAACATCGTCTGCTACCTCAAAACCTCGCTGAACGTGGTGCTGCGCGAGAAGCTGACGATCGCAGTGCGCACGCTGCTGTTCGAGGTCCCGCTCTTCGGGCTGGCGACAGTCACGCTGGCGCCAACGCCGAACCCGCCGGTTGCCAACAACCCGGCCATCGAAGACGACCAGGTCAAGGTCTTCGTGACCATGACCGTTGTTTGAGGATCAACAGCCTTAAGCCTGCCCGGCCGCCCGAAAGGCGAATACCGGAGTGCGCAGCACGAAGGAGTTTCAATGAGCCACGTCACCCTAGCCGCCTCTGCCAATGCGTTCTTGCAGCTCTTCAATGCGCTGCGCAATGGCTTCACCTTCGCGCAATCCGACTCGGCCAACTTTGGGCCCTTCTCCGCGAGCTATGCCGTGGCGATGCACCTGGAGAACGGCAACCTTTCGCTGCACGACGACGACACCCTCGAAGTTCAACACCTCGACATCGTCTGGGACACGCTCAAGGTCGAAGTCTGCTTTGATCTGCCCGGCTTTTGCACGCCGAGCTTTTGCATCATTCCTGATCCGTGGAATGGCTGCCTTGTCGGCTTCCCGAGCATCTGCATCGGCGGGCCGATTTGCGCGCCGCTCGATTTGAGCGGCTTGGTCTCGGAAGTCTCAGACCTCAAGGCGCGGCTGCAGCCGGTCTACTTCATCGATCCAGCGCGGCTGCCCGCGTGGTCTGACCTCGACGCCGAGTTCGCCGGGCACCCGAACAAATGGCGCGTCTTCATCGATCCAGTGTTGGTGCTGGTCGAGCCGATCGATGTGCCGGCGACGGTTGCCAACCTGCTCGAGAACATCGTCAAACAGGCGATCGACAACTTCCTTCCGGGCTGGGTGCCGCAGTGGGCGAAGGATTGGCTGCTGTCGCTGCTCGGGCCGATCATTGATTTGGTGGCGGGCATCTTGGGCGTGGTCGGCAGCATCGAAGACTGGGTGTCCGATTTGATCGGTAACCAGTTCAACCTGCTCGCGATCATCGAGACCGCAATCGCCGACTACTTCGCCGCCAAGACGCCGATCTTCGAATTCGAAGACCCGTATCCCATCCTCGAAGGCGGCGGCGGGTTGATCCCGGTGAAGCTGCCGATCCGCAACCTGAGCGCCACCATCTCGTCGAAAGAGATGACCGTGCTCGCCGACGTCGGAGCCTGACATGCCGAACACCTTTGATCGCTTTCTCTTCACCCAGATCGGCCTCGACAGCGCCTCGTTGACGATGCTCGGCAGCGTCGTCCACGGCTTTCAAGAGCCGGGGGAATACCGCGGCACGGTGCGCGCCGGCGGCCTGCCGGAGGCTGCATTCACCGTCAGCGTTGACAAGCAGTGCGCCGTGGCGCAGGTCAACATCGACCTCGATCAGTTGCTGAACCCCGACGCCAAAACCGGCGATACCGCGTGCTGCGCCGATGGCAGCGGGCCGCGTTTCGTCGTGCATCCGAAGGGCTTTGTGGTCTTCCATGTGGGCCGCGGCCGGGGCGGCTACGCGGTCAACGTGCGCCGGGCTGACGAGAACCCGGAGCTCAAGGCCTATGACACCAAGCAACTGCAGCCGGGTGACGTCTTCGCCGCCATGTTGATTCGCCCAGGCACCTACCGCATCAGCAATGTTCTCAACCAAGCCGAGGGCGAGTTGACGGTGTCCTACCCCGTGATCGGGAAGACGGCGTTCAAGCCGCCGCCGCCGCTGCATCTGGAATGCGGCGAGGGCTTCGAGCCGAAGGCGTTGAAGCTCTACCCGTCGCAAGGGCTGAACGTGCATGTGAAGGTGCCGGCGCATTTGAAGATCGAGCTCTTGCGTGCCGACGATGGCCCGGGTTCGGGCGACCCTGCCAGCCCCACTGGGCGCGCCGGCTGGCAGAAGGCCGTGGCCGCATCGACATGAGCGCGGTCGCTGCACCGGAGGTTGCGCCGAGGGTCGTCGAGAGGAAGGTGCTTGAGCGAGAGGTGCTTGAGCGAGAGGTGCTTGAGCGCGCGCGGCCGACGCTCTATGCGCATGTTGGCGAACGCATCGCCCACTTGACCGAGCTGCTCGGCCTGCAGAGCCAGCGCGAGCGCATCGACCGAGTTTTTGCGCTGATGTGCCGGCAATCGCTGAACCTGCCGTTTGGCCGCCGGCCGCTGCAAGCCTCGCACCTGAACGCAGATGGCACGCCGTTTCAGTTTGCGCTGGCGCTCGGCGCGGGTCGGCCTGCGCTGCAGTTCTTGACCGAGACGGCGCCGCCCGGCGTTTTTGGTGCGGCTCGCCTCCAAGCGGCGCGCCAGTGCGCGTCTGATGTGGCGGCGCTGATCGGCGCCGAGGCCGAGCTCGCAGCGGTTTCGACGTGGATCGATGCGCTCGCGCCGCCGACCGATGCGGCGCTGTTGGCCGAAGACGCCGGCGCCATCTGGCTCGGCGCTGGCTTCGCGCCTGACGGGCAGGCGCGGTTGAAGGTCTACGTCAACGCCAAACACGGCACAGCGGCCAGCCGGTGGGCGCGGCTCGATGCCGTGGCCGCGCGCTTCGGCGTCTCGGCCGACTGGCGCGCGGCCGGGCCCGCGGTTGGCCGCCTCGCGCCGCTGGGCGTGGCGGTGATCGTCGGGCCAGGCGTTGCGCCGACTGCGCGCATCTATTTGGCCGGCTACGGCCAGCACTTGGGCGATCACCTCGCCTTTGCCGAGCGCTTCGGCGGCGCCGCGTTTCGCCACCACGTTCATCGGGGGATGAGCACTTGGCTCGAAGACGATGTGGCGTGCCCCACGCGATCGGCGGTGGCCTCGGTGGCGTTGCGTGATGGCGGCTTGGGCGGGGCAAAAATCGAACTCTGCGCCCACTGCGCCTTCGACGACGACGCGCAAGCCACCGCCCGCTGCGCCCGCTGGCTGCGGCAGATCGACGTTGACCCTGCGCTTTACTTGCAGATGCTCGCTGGCCTGACCAGCAACCACGCGCACGCGGTGGGAAGCGCGGGGAGGGCGGCGGTGCATGCGTATGTGGGCATCGCTGCGGGGCCGAGCGGGCCGGGCGCATCGTTCTACTTCAATCCGGCGGCCGCATCGCATTGAAGCTGCACCGGGCTGCCATCGGCGATGGCGACGGCGACCGTGCCATGGACGGCGCCATCGATCACGCCGTCCACCACGCCATCGACCGCGCTGCATCCTTCTTGCTCAGCGCGCAGTCCGCAGACGGCAGCTTCGTCGACTGGAACCTGCCGCCCGGCCCATCGACCGGGTGGACCACCGCCTACATCGGCGCCGCACTGGCCGCTGTGCCGAGCGAGCAGCGCGCGCGCACGGCGCCGGCAGCTCGTCGCGCTGCCGAGTGGCTTGTGGCGCATGAGGCGAGCGAAGGCGGCTGGAGCTACAACGGCGAGGTCGCTTGCGATGCCGACTCGACCGCCCACGCCATCCTGTTGCTCGCAGCCGTTGGCTTGCCGATCGCCGCACGCAGCCGCGATCGCCTGCGCGCCTACCAGCGCCGCGACGGCGGCTTCTCGACCTACGGCGACACCGAGGGATTCGGCTCTTGGGGCGCCAGCCATGCCGACGTCTCGGCCGTCTGCGGCCGTGCCATGCTGGCGATGGGTGAGTTGCCTGCATCGCCAGCCGTGCGGCGTTGCTTGGCTTTCACTGCAGCGCAGCGCGCGGCGAGCGGCCTGTGGCCATCGTTCTGGTGGCGCTCGCCGCATTACGCCACGCAGGCCAACCTGGCCTGGCTGATCGCGGCCGGTGCGCCGCTCGATCGCCGGCTTGCCGAGCGCGGGCTTGCGGCCGAGCTGCCCAACACAGCCTTTGAACGCGCGCTTTGGTTGGATGCGTGGCTGCGCGTGGCCGCAGCATCCGCGCCGAACGCAACGCTTGTTTTGCGCGCACTGCTCGCCGATCAGCAAGCCGATGGCGGCTGGCCCGGCGCACCGATGCTGCGCGTGACCCGGCGTGATTGCACCGAGCCGTGGGCTGATGCCGATGCCGGCGCGCTGTATGCCGACCCGAAGCGCTTGTTCACCACCGCGACTGTGTTGCGCGCGCTGTCGGTTGCAGTTGCGGTTGCGATTTCGGCCTCACTCGCGCAAGCGGCACAAACGCCTACCGCCCGCCCACCTTCACGCGGATCGTGCTGACCGGCCAGCCGCCGGCGCGGATCGCGTCTTCGAGCCTCGGCTGAAGCTGCCGCAGCTTGGCCGCAACCGATGCGTTGGCCGCCAGCAGCGACCAGCCGAGTTCATCCACCGGCCCGGGTTTGACGTGCGCTGCCAAAGCCGCTGGCAAGTGGCGGCGGATCGCGTCGAACCGTGCGTTCGAGTCGCGCATCAAGTCGCCAAGCCGGGCCAGAGGCGCGCTGCGCTGCAGCGCTTCTTCGATGCGCAGCGCATTCGGTGTCATCGGCGGGGGCTTGTGATTCACGCGGGCAGTGTAGCCAGCTGCGGCCTGTGGCCAGGCGCGTCAGCCATGCACCCGCCAGTAGAATTCAGCGCTTTGCAGACGCCGCTGGAAGCGCAAGCTCCTTGCAAATTCCGCGCGCGACCGCAGCTTCAGCGGGCTATTTTTCGGCCCGCCTCCAACCCAAGACGCCGCATGTTGCCCAAGCTTCTCACCTCGATTTTCGGTAGCCGCAACGACCGTCTGCTCAAGCAGTACCGGCAGGTCATCGCGCAGATCAACGCGTTGGAGCCGAAGTTCGAGTCGCTCGACGACGCCGCGCTCAGAGCCAAGACCGATGAGTTCCGCCAGCGCTTTGCGGCCGGCGAATCGCTCGACTCGTTGCTGCCCGAAGCCTTCGCCACCGCGCGCGAAGGCGGCAAGCGCGTGCTGAAGATGCGCCACTTCGATGTGCAAATGCTCGGCGGCATGGTCATGCACCACGGCAAGATCGCCGAGATGCGCACCGGCGAAGGCAAGACGCTGATGGCGACCTTGCCGATCTACCTGAACGCCATCACCGGCAAGGGCGTTCATCTCGTCACCGTCAACGAATACCTCGTGCAGCGCGACGCCGAATGGATGGGCCAGCTCTACCGCTTTCTCGGCCTGACGGTGGGCGTGAACGTCTCGCAGATGTCGCGTCAAGAAAAGCAAGCGGCTTACGCGGCCGACGTGACCTACGGCACCAACAACGAATTTGGCTTCGACTACCTGCGCGACAACATGGTCCAGGACACGGCCGACCGCGTCGCCCGGGGCCTGGCCTACGCCATCGTCGACGAGGTCGATTCGATCCTGATCGACGAAGCGCGCACGCCGCTCATCATCAGCGGCCAGGCCGAAGACCACACGCAGATGTATGTCGACATCAACGCGGTCGTGCCAAAGCTGAAGAAGCAAATCGGCGAACTCGACCTGCGCACCGGCGAGGGCGTGATCGAGCCGGGCGACTTCACCGTGGACGAGAAGACGCACCAAGTCTTCCTGACCGAAGACGGCCACGAGAACGCCGAGCGCTTGTTGGGTGAAGCCGGCTTGCTGGCCGAAGGCGCGAGCCTCTATGACCCGGCCAACATCACGCTGATGCACCACGTGTACGCAGCCTTGCGTGCCAAGCACCTCTACAACCGCGACCAGCATTACGTCGTGCAAGACGGCGAGGTCGTCATCGTTGACGAATTCACCGGCCGGCTGATGACGGGCCGGCGCTGGTCTGATGGCCTGCACCAAGCGGTGGAAGCCAAAGAAGGCGTGCAGATCCAGAGCGAGAACCAAACGCTCGCCTCGATCACCTTCCAGAATTACTTCCGCATGTACGGCAAGCTCTCTGGCATGACCGGCACGGCCGACACCGAGGCCTACGAGTTCCAGGAGATCTACGGCCTCGAGACGGTCGTGATCCCGCCGAACCGGCCGACGATCCGCAAAGACGAGCTCGACCTCGTCTACAAGACCAGCCGCGAGAAGTTCGAGGCGGTGATTCTTGACATCCGCGATTGCCACGAGCGCGGGCAGCCGGTGCTCGTTGGCACCACGTCGATCGAGAACTCCGAGCTCATCTCCGGCCTGCTGCAAAAAGCCAAGCTGCCGCACAACGTGCTCAACGCCAAGCAGCACGCGCGCGAGGCCGAGATCGTGGCGCAAGCCGGCCGCCCAGGCGTGATCACGATCGCGACCAACATGGCCGGCCGCGGCACTGACATCGTGCTCGGCGGCAACGTCGAGAACCAGATCAAGGCCTTCGAGGCGGATGAATCCGTGACGGAGGGCGACAAGGCCGCGCGCGCCAAGCAGCTGCACGACGAGTGGCAAGGGCTGCACGACAAGGTCAAGGCGCAAGGCGGCCTGCGCATCATCGCGACCGAGCGCCACGAGTCGCGCCGCATCGACAACCAGCTCCGCGGCCGTTCGGGCCGGCAGGGCGATCCGGGTTCGTCGCGCTTTTATCTGTCGCTCGACGATTCGCTGATGCGCATCTTCGCTGGCGACCGCGTTCGCTCGATCATGGAGCGCCTGAAGATGCCCGATGGCGAGGCGATCGAAGCCGGCATCGTCACGCGCAGCATCGAGAGCGCGCAGCGCAAGGTCGAGGCGCGCAACTTCGATGTGCGCAAGCAATTGCTTGAGTACGACGACGTTGCCAACGACCAGCGCAAAGTGATCTACCAGCAGCGCAACGACATCCTCGAGGCCGAGAGCCTGCAAGCGCAAATCGCCAACCTGCGCGAGAGTACGATGACCGACGTGGTGCGCACCTACGTGCCCGCTGGCAGCGTTGAAGAGCAGTGGGAACTCAAATCGCTGGAGAAGGTGCTGGCCGAGGAATGGCAGCTCGATCTGCCGCTCGCGGCCGAGGTCGAGAAGAGCGCATCGATCACCGATGACGAAATCATCGAGCGCGTCACGAAGGCCGCCGACGCGGCATTCGACGCCAAGGTCGAACGCGTCGGTATCGAGCAGTTCACGCCCTTCATGCGCATGATCTTGCTGCAGTCGATCGACTCGCACTGGCGCGAGCATTTGGCCGCGCTCGACTACCTGCGCCAAGGCATTCACCTGCGCGGCTATGCGCAGAAGAATCCGAAGCAGGAATACAAGCGCGAGGCTTTCGAGCTGTTCTCGCAGCTGCTCGATGTCGTCAAGATGGACGTCACCCGCGTGCTGATGACGGTGCGCATTCAATCGCAAGAAGAAGTCGCGCAAGCGGCCGAGGCGATCGAAGAGCGCGCCGAGCGCATCAGCAACGTGACCTACACGCACCCGAACGAAGACGGCAGCGTCTCGCAAGAGGCCGATCCGGCAACGCTGGCCGGTGAGGTGCCCAAGGTCGGCCGCAATGACCTCTGCCCTTGCGGCAGCGGCAAGAAGTACAAGCAGTGCCACGGCCGGCTTGTGTGAGCGATTGATGCGGGGCGAGGCCTTTGGACCGCGCTGACCTCAAGCGCGCCCCCGAGCGAATCGACACACCGCGCCTGCGGTTGGCAGCGCCCGATCTGGCCCACGCGGCGGCCTTTGTTGAGAGCATCAACATATCGCTGCCGGCGCTCGGCTTCATTGCCTGGACGCGCCATCCGCGTGACCTCGCTTGGGGCGAGGGCTTCATGAGCAGCGGCCTCCAGGTCGTCGATGCGGGCGAGTGCCTGATCTACTACGTGTTCGAGAAAGCAACCGGTGATTACATCGGCCGCATCGATCTGCACAGCTTCGACTTCGAGGCCCCGCGCGCTGAGGTGGGTTACGTGGGCGATGTTCGGCAGGCCGGCCGCGGGTTGATGCGCGAAGCGGTGCTCGCGGTCGTCAGCGCTGGCTTTGAGCTTGGCTTTGCCCGCGTGCATGCGCTGAGCGATGCGCGCAATCTGCGTGCATTGCACTTCGCTGAAACACTGGGTCTTCAGCGCGAAGGATCGCTGCGCAACTGGGAGCGTGGCATCGATGGCAAGCTCTGCGAGCAGGTGATGTTCGCTGCCTACAATCCGCGCGCGCTTTGATGCGCTGCCCCCGATCACCAGCCTAAAGAGCACCCCATGGCCGTCAACCTTCAAGCGCCCAATCCCTCCGAGCTTCACCCGGTCGCGGGTGTCGAGATCGGCATCACGATGGCCGGCGTGCGCAAAGCGAACCGCCGCGACCTCACCGTGATGCGCTTTGCTGAAGGCTCGTCGGTCGCGGGCGTGTTCACGCAAAACCGCTTCTGCGCCGCGCCGGTGCAACTCTGTCGTAAGCACTTGGCTGCAGACGTCGGCACGCGCGCTTGCCTCATCAACACCGGCAATGCCAACGCCGGCACCGGTGACGACGGCCTGGCCCGCGCCTTTGCGACCTGCATCGCCCTCGCCCAGCATCTGGAGATCGCGCCCGAGCAAGTTCTGCCGTTCTCGACCGGCGTGATCATGGAGAGCCTGCCGAGCGACCGCATCGAAGCCGGCTTGCCAGCGGCCCTCGCCGATCTGCGCGCCGATCAGTGGGGCGCGGCCGCCGAGGCGATCATGACGACCGACACGCTGCCCAAAGCGGCATCGCGCCAAGTGCAGATCGACGGGCGCACCGTCACGGTCACCGGCATCGCCAAAGGCGCCGGGATGATCCGCCCGAACATGGCGACGATGCTCGGCTTCGTCGCCACCGATGCGGTGATCGCGCCCGGCTTGCTGCAGGCCTTGGTGAGCGATGCGGCCGACCGCTCGTTCAACCGCATCACGATCGATGGCGACACATCGACCAACGATTCGTTCCTGCTGATTGCGACCCATCAAGCCGGCCACGCGCAGATCACCTCGCTCGACAGCGCCGAGGGCCAGACCTTGCGCAATGCCGTGGTCGCAGTGGCCGAGCAACTCGCGCAAGCCATCGTGCGTGACGGCGAAGGCGCGACCAAGTTCATCACTGTGCAAGTTGAGGGTGGCCGCACGCTGCACGAGTGCGCCCAAGTCGCGTATGCCATCGCGCATTCGCCGTTGGTGAAGACCGCCTTCTTCGCGAGCGACCCGAACCTCGGCCGCATCCTGGCGGCAGTTGGCTATGCCGGCATCGCCGACCTTGATCAAACGACGATCGATCTGTTTCTCGACGATGTTCATGTGGCCAAGAACGGCGGCCGCAACCCGAGCTACCGCGAGGAAGACGGTCAGCGCGTGATGAAGCAAAGCGAAATCACCGTGCGCATCGACCTCCACCGCGGCGACGCGCAGACCACCGTCTGGACTTGCGACCTGAGCTATGACTACGTGAAGATCAACGCCGACTATCGGAGTTGAGTCGATCGGAGTCGAGTCGATCAACATCAACATCAGCATCAGCATCAGCATCACCCATGCAGTGGATGCCGCGCAACGCGGCTGCCTTGCGCCTGTCAAAAACCGTCGTTACGATGGCCGCTCCAACGTTCAGCATTCACCAACGCCCATGAACACCCTTGCCACCACGAACTCGACGCGCACCGCCATCGGCGGCGCGTCCAGCGTGGCTGCGCAAGGCGTGGCCGCGCGGATCGCTGTGTTGTTGGCTTCATCGCGATCGTCGAATTCGAACACCATCAACATCGCAGCTGGCGGCATGAACGTGCCGTCGAACGCCGCGAACTAGCACCTCTCAGCACTCGCCTCCACCCGAGGCTCCGCTGAGAAATCAGCGGAAGAGAGTGAGGCCTTCTTCTTCTCCGCTGCACCGGGTCCACCGACCCATCACGTAGCAAGGCAGTGCGCCACAGCACCCGCCGAGAAAAAGAAAGGATGGCCACATGAAACCGTGGTTATCGACGCTGAAACAGCTGCTGCTCGCCCGGATCGCACTGCCCGCCGGCGATCTGCTGCGCGACGCGACCTACCGGCGCCTTTGGTCATCGATCCTGATCAGCTCCTTCGGCGGTCAGGTCACGATGCTTGCCTTGCCGCTGAGCGCCGCACTGCTGCTGCAAGCCACGCCAACGCAGATGGGCCTGCTGACGGCGATGGAGATCCTGCCCTTCGTGCTGTTCTCGCTGCCCGCCGGCGTGTGGCTGGACCGCGTGCGCAAGCTGCCGGTCTACGTGGTCGGCGAGAGTGCGCTCGCGGTCGTTGTCGCCAGCGTGCCGCTCGCGTGGTGGCTGGGCTGGCTGACGATGCCTTGGCTCTACGGCGCATCGTTCGTGATCGGCACGGTCTACACGGTGGCGGGCAGTGCGGCGCAGATCGTGCTCACGCAAGTCGTCGCACGCGATCGGCTGGTCGAGGCGCACGCGAAGAATGCGTTGGCGTCATCCGGTGCCGAGGTCGCCGGGCCGGGCTTGGCGGGCGCGTTGATCAAGGTGGTCGGTGCGCCGTTGGCGTTGCTGGTTGATGCGGTCTTGCTCATCATCTCGGCCGGCATCTTGCGCGGCATCGTCATCAACGAGGAGCGCCGCGTGCGTGCCGATGCGCACTTCTGGCGTGACTTGAAGTTCGGCGTCAACTTCGTTGCGCGCCACCGCTTGCTGATGGCGCTGGCGATAGCCGTGGGCACCTGGCAGATGTGCCACCACGCGGCGATCGTGGTGCAGATTTTGTTCGCCACGCGCACGCTGGGCTTGAGCGAGCAGGCCGTGGGCTTGAGCTACATGGGCATGGGTTTGGGCACGGTTGTGGCCAGCGTGTTCGGCAACCGGATCAGCCGCCGCATCGGCCCGGGGCCTTGCCTGGTGCTGGGTTTCGCGGTTTGTGGTGCAGGCTGGCTGCTGCTCTCGTTCGCGCCGGCCAATGCGTACGGCATTGCCGCCTTCGCGCTGATGCTGATGCTGTTTTCGACCGGCGCCGTGCTCGTGTTCATCAACTTCCTGGCCATGCGCCAGGCGGTCACGCCTGAGCCGCTGCTCGGCCGCATGACGAGCACGATGCGTTGGTTGATTCTGCTGCCCGCTGGGCCCGGCGCGTTGATTGGCGGCTGGCTTGGCGAGCATGTCGGCCTGCGCGCATCGCTCGCGTTTGCAGGTGGCTCGGCCTTGCTGCTGGCGCTGATCGCTTGGCGCGTGCCGGTGCTGCGCAACGTGCGCGAGCTGCCCAAGCCGGAGCATGCCGACGATTGGCTCGGCGCCGAGGCCGATGTTCGGCCGGCGCAGGCGGCACTCGACCCGACCTGACCCACCGCAGAAGGAGCCATTGATGAACCCACTGCTGATCGACGTGCCCGAGCGCATCGAGACCGAGCGCTTGATCCTGCGCTGCCCGCGGCCGGGCGATGGTGCTGCGGTCAACGCGGCGGTGTGCGAGTCGCTCGCCGAGCTGCGCCCGGTGATGCCTTGGGCGCAGGTTGCACCCACGCTCGATGAATCCGAAGCCAATTGCCGCCGCGATCAAGCCGAGTTCAAACTGCGGCAAAACCTCGTGCTGTTCATGTTCGAACGGTCCCCCAGCGGCGCGGAGGGCCGCTTCATCGGCGGCTCGGGCCTGCACCGGATTGACTGGGCGGTGCCGCGCTTCGAGATCGGCTATTGGCGCCGCGTGGGCTTCGAAGGCCGTGGTCTGGTGACTGAAGCCGTGCGCGCCATCAGCCGCATGGCGTTCGATGAGCTCGGCGCGCGGCGGGTTGAAATTCGCATGAACGCTGACAACCGGCGCAGCTGGCAAGTCGCCGAGCGAGCGGGCTTTCGGCTCGACGGCGTGCTGCGCCAAGACACGCTGACGCCGCAAGGCGCCCCGCGCGACACGCGGGTCTATTCGCGCGTTCGCGGCGTGGAAGAGCGCCCCCTCGGCGACGACTTGCGGCGGCCGCCCCCCGCGGGGGCCGAGGAAACTTCGGGCGGCCGCGCGCATCCGCAAGAGCCGGCGTGATCACGCTGCGGGCGAGAAGCGGTCGACGGCGTCGGTGATGAGGCCATCGATGCCGAGCGCGCGCAGCCGATCGGCCTCGGCGGCATCGTTGACGGTGTAGACGAGCGCGCGCATGCCGGCGCTGTGAATCTGCGCCAGCACATCAGCGCTCATCAGCACGCGGTCAGTGACAACGGCGATGCAACCGAGCGCCTGCGCGCGTGCGAGCCAGCCCGCATCGAGCGCATCAAACAGCAGGCCGCGTGGCATCGAAGGCTCGGCGTCGAGCGCCGCCTGCAACGCATCCGGCTCGAACGAGGTGAGTAGTGGCGGCACGGCTTGACCAGCCCAGAGCCGTGCGGCTTCCTTCGCCACAGCGCGCCCGGTAGCCACCGCTTCGCCTGGGTTGGGTTTGATCTCGATGTTGAGCGCCAACTGATTGCGCAGGCACCAGCGTGCGATGGCGTCGAAGCGCGGGATCGGCTCGCCCGCATGCAAGCGGCTGTGCCAGCTGCCGGCATCGAGTTGAGAAAGGTCTGCCCAATCGAGCACGCCGGCTGGGCCGGTGCCGGAGGTCGTTCGTTCCAGTGTCGAGTCGTGCAGGAGAAACAGCGTACCGTCGCGGCTCAGCTTCACGTCGCACTCAAAAGCGCGGTAGCCGTGGCCGGCACCCACACGAAAGGCGGCAAGCGTGTTCTCGGGCGCGAGCTTGCCGGCGCCGCGGTGCGCAATCCAGAAAGGGTAGGGCCAGTGCATCGTCACACTCTTTTCTTCGTGGCTGAATCGAACCAGTGCAAGTGCTTGGGCGCGACTTGGAGCGACACCCTCTGGCCGACCAACGGCGGCACGCGCGTGGCGTCCACCCGCACCGTGAACATCTCCCCGCCGACACGGCCGTAGACCAGCCGCTCGGCGCCCAGCATCTCAAGTGCTTCGACCTCCATCGCCCAGCCGCTGCCGGCGGGCATTGTCAGCTCGGCATGCTCTGGCCGCACGCCCAATGTCAGCGCGCCGCCGCTGGGTGGCGCCGCTGGCAGCTGCAGCGTTTGGCCGCCCGCCGTGAAGCGCGTGCCATCGGCCAGGCCGTCGATCAGGTTCATCGGCGGCGAGCCGATGAAGCCGGCAACGAAGGTGGTGGCCGGCCGGTGATAGACCTCATCGGGCGTGCCGATCTGCTCGATGCGGCCGGCGTTCATCACGATCATTCGCTGCGCCAGCGTCATCGCCTCGACCTGGTCGTGCGTGACGAAGAGCGAGGTCACGCCGAGTTCGGCGTGCAGCTTTTGAATCTCGAGGCGGGTTTGCGCGCGCAGCTTGGCGTCGAGGTTGGAGAGCGGCTCGTCGAACAAGAACACCTGCGGTTGCCGAACGATGGCGCGGCCCATCGCCACGCGTTGGCGCTGGCCGCCCGAGAGCTCGCGTGGCTTGCGCTGCAGGTAGGGCGCGAGCTCCAGAATCTTGGCGGCCTTGTCAACGCGGCGCTGAATCTCGGCGACGGGTACTTTGGCAATCTTCAAGCCATAAGCCATGTTGTCGAACACGGTCATGTGCGGATAGAGCGCGTAGTTCTGGAAGACCATTGCGATGTCACGCTCCGAAGGCTCGGTGTCGTTGACCACGCGGCCCGAGATCGCAACCTCGCCGCCGGTGATCTCCTCCAGCCCCGCGACCATGCGCAGCAAGGTCGACTTGCCGCAGCCTGATGGCCCGACGATCACGACGAATTCGCCGTCCGCAATCTCGGCACTCACGCCGTGGATCACCGCATTGGCCTTCGCGCCTTGCCCATAGCGCTTGATGACATTGCGTATCGAAATCGAGCCCATCATCGCTCTCGCGTTCTTATCAAGCAGACCCCAGCGGACCGGCTCCGCCGGTCCGCTGGGGTCGCCCCCCGGGGGGAGGCGCCGAAGGCGCTTTGGGGGGGACTCATTTCTCCGTGTCCACGAGGCCTTTGACGAACCACTTTTGCATGCTGATCACGACGATCGCTGGTGGCAGCATGGCCAGCAACGCAGTCGCCATCACCAGGTTCCATTCGTTCTGCGAATCGCCGCCCGCGATCATGCGTTTGATGCCGTAGACGACGGGGTACATGTTCTCCTGGGTCGTGATCAGCAGCGGCCAGAGGTACTGGTTCCAGCCGTAGATGAACTGGATCACGAAGAGCGCTGCAATGCTGGTTGCCGAGAGTGGCACGAGGATGTCGACAAAGAAGCGCAGCGGCCCGGCGCCATCGATGCGGGCGGCTTCCAGCAGCTCTTCGGGCACCGTCAGGAAGAACTGGCGAAAGAGGAAGGTGGCGGTGGCCGAGGCGATGAGCGGGAGCGTGAGGCCGGCAAAGCTGTTGAGCATGCCGAGGTCAGACACCACCTTGTAAGTCGGCCCGATGCGCACCTCCACCGGCAGCATCAGCGTCACGAAGATCGCCCAGAAGCAGACCATGCGAAAGCGAAAGCGAAAGTACACGATCGCGAACGCCGAGAGCAGCGAGATCGCGATCTTGCCCACCGCAATCAAGAGCGCCATCACCAGGCTCACGAACATCATGCGGCCGACCGATGCATTCGAGCCCATGCCGTGGCCGCCGCCTGTGATCGCGGTCGTGTAGTTCTCGATCAGGTGGCTGCCCGGCCACATCGGCATCGGCGACTGCACCACTTCTTGCGCGGTGTGTGAGGAGGCCACGAACGCGATGTAGAGCGGGAACGCCACTGCGAACACGCCCGTGATCAACACGGCGTGCGCCAGCAAGTCAAGCCAAGGGCGGCGCTCAACCATGGCCAGCGCGCATCAGTAGTTCACCCGCCGTTCGATGAACTTGAACTGCAGCACCGTGAGCACCACGACGATCGCCATCAACACCACCGATTGCGCAGCCGAGCCGCCGAGGTCGAGCGCCTTGAAGCCGTCGTAGTAGAGCTTGTAGATCAGGATCTTGGTCTCGTTGCCGGGGCCGCCTTGGGTGGAGGCATCGATGACGGCGAAGGTGTCAAAGAAGGCATAGACCATGTTGATCACGAGCAGGAAAAACGTGGTCGGCGAGAGCAGCGGGAACTGGATCGTCCAGAAGCGGCGCCAAGGCCTGGCGCCATCAATTGCCGCGGCTTCGATCAGCGATTTCGGGATGCTCGCCAAGCCCGCGAGGAAGAAGAGAAAGTTGTAAGAGATCTGCTTCCACACCGAGGCCAGCACGATCAACGCCATCGCCTGGGGGCCATTGAGCAAGTGGTTCCAGTCGACGCCGATTTCGCGCAGCCAGTAGGCCACGATGCCGATGCTCGGCGAGAACATGAAAAGCCACAGCACGCCCGCCACCGCAGGCGCCACGGCGTAGGGCCAGATCAGCAGCGTCTTGTAGAGCGTGGCGCCGCGCCGGATGCGGTCCGCGAAGACGGCCAGCAGCATCGCCACACCGATGCCGAGCACGGCCACCAGGAGCGAGAAGATGGCCGTGGTCTTGAACGAGGCGAGGTAGTTCGGGTCATGCCAGAGGTTCTTGAAGTTCTCCAGGCCGACCCATTCCACCGAGGTGCCAAAGGCATCGGATTGCTGCAACGATTGCAGCAGCGCTTGACCCGCCGGCCAGAAAAAGAACAACCCGATCACGACGGCCTGGGGCGCCAGCAGCGCCCACGGCAGCCAGCCGGATCGGAAGACGACGCGCTTCTCGGCGGCCATGAATCAGGCGAAGCGGCGCATCAGCCCTTGTTGGCCTTTTGGAAGCGTTCGAGTAATTCATTGCCGCGCGAGACGATTGCGTCCAGCGCTTCTTTCGGTGCTTTCTTGCCCGACCAAACCTGCTCAAGTTCTTCGTCCTCGATGCCGCGGATCTGCACGTAGTTGCCAAGGCGAATGCCGCGCGATTTGGCCGTGGTCTTGCGGATCATCTGCGTCACGGCCACGTCAGTGCCGGGCTTTTCGGCATAGAAGCCAGACTTCTCGGTGAGCTCATAAGCGGCCGTCGTGATCGGCAGGTAGCCGGTGCGCTTGTGGCTGGCCGATTGCACCTCGGGCCGCGAGAGGTAGTTGAAAAAGGCTGCCACGCCTTTGTATTCGGCGGGCTTCTTGCCGGCCAGCACCCAGAGGCTGGCGCCGCCAATCACGGTGTTTTGCGGTGCGCCCGGCACATCGGGGTAGTAGGGCAGGGGAGCGAGGCCGTAGCCGAATTTGGCGTTTTTGGCGACGTTGCCGTAGAAGCCGGATGACGTGGAAATCATCGCGCACTCGCCGGAGATGAAGCTCGCCTCGGGCACGTTGCCGCGGCCTTTGTAGATGAAGAGGCCCTGCTTGGCCATGTTGGCGAGGTTCTCGATGTGGCGCACGTGCAGTGGTGAGTTGACGACGATGCGCGCATCGAGCCCGTTCAAGCCGTTGCCCTTGGTCGCGAACTCCACGTTGTGCCACGCCGAGAAGCTCTCCAGCTGCGTCCAGCCTTGCCACGCTGTGGTGAACGGGCACTTGTGGCCCGAGGCTTTGAGCTTGGCCGCAGCGAGCGCCACTTCAGGCCAGGTGCTCGGCGCCTTGTCGGTCGAGAGGCCGGCGGCCTTGAATGCATCTTTGTTGAAGTAGAAAACGGTCGTCGAGCTGTTGAACGGGAAGCTCAGCATCTGGCCGTTCGGCGCGGTGTAGTAGCCGGCAACGGCGGGCACGTAGGCCGCAGGATCGAACTTCACGCCGGCGTCTTTCATGACTTGGCCGACTGGCACGATCGCGCTTTTGCTCGCCATCATCGTGGCCGTGCCAACTTCGAACACTTGCAGGATGTGCGGCGCGTTGCCGGCGCGGTAGGCCGCGATCGCACCAGTCATCGATTCGTCGTAGGTGCCTTTGAAGGTCGGCACGATTCGGTAGTCCTTCTGGCTCGCATTGAAGTCTTTCGCGAGATCGTTGACCCACTCACCGTTGACGGCGGTCATCGAGTGCCACCACTGAATCTCGGTTTGGGCTTGCGCCGTGGCGATGAGTGATGACAGGGCAAGAGCGATAACGAGCGGCGTGAATTTCATGAAGGGTCCGTGTGGGTGGAGTCGGGCGGCTTCCAAGTCAACCGATCAGTCTGCTGACGAAATATGACAAGGGCGTTTATGACTGGCGCTGCTTCTCGCGGCAATCGGGATATCCGGCAAGCAGGGCCGCCGCTCTGACCCTGAGCCCGCAGCCGCGCTGCCCACGACTGAAAATGCTGCACTGCGTTAGGATGCCCACCCAAGTGTTTCGGCGGGCTGTGGCCCGCGTATGCGCCCCATGAACGCACCTGTTGCGCTGAACCAGATCACCGCGATCGCCAGCGCGGGCCATGCGCCGCCGCGCTTGCGCGAGATTCCGTACAACTACACCTCGTTCTCCGACCGCGAGATCGTCATCCGCCTGCTCGGCAACCGCGCGTGGGAGCAGCTGCTGCGCTTGCGCGATGAGCGCCGCACCGGGCGATCGGCCCGCATGCTCTACGAGGTGCTTGGCGACATCTGGGTCGTGCAGCGCAACCCTTACCTGCAAGACGATCTGCTTGACAACCCGCGCCGCCGCAAGCTCTTGATCGAGGCGCTGCACCACCGCCTGAGCGATGTCGAGAAGCGCCGCACGCCGGGTGATGACGCTGAGCGCGATGTCGTCGTCGGCGAGTTGCTGCAGGCGGCGAGTGCTGCCGTGAGCGCGTTTGCCGATCAGTTTGAGCAAGTTGCCGCGTTGCGGCGCCGCACGGCGAAGGTGCTTGGCCGCACGACCCCCAAAGACAACATCAAGTTCGACGGCCTCTCGCGCGTGTCGCACGTGACTGACGCGACGGACTGGCGCGTCGAGTACCCGTTCGTCGTGTTGACGCCGGATTCCGAGGCCGAGATGGCCGCCCTCGTGGCCGGGTGCATCGAGCTGGGCCTCACGATCATTCCGCGCGGCGGCGGCACGGGCTACACCGGCGGCGCGATTCCGCTGACCTGGAACAGCGCAGTCATCAACACCGAAAAGCTCGAGGCGATGACCGAGGTTGAGCTGCGGCGCTTGCCCGGCGTTGACCGCGAAGTTGCCACCGTCTGGACCGAGGCGGGCGTCGTCACCCAGCGGGTGGCCGATGCGGCCGAGCGCGCGGGGCATGTGTTTGCCGTTGATCCCACGTCGGCCGAGGCGTCATGCATCGGCGGGAACATCGCCATGAATGCAGGCGGCAAGAAAGCCGTGCTGTGGGGCACTGCGCTCGACAACCTCGCCTCGTGGCGCATGGTCACTCCCGAAGCCAAATGGCTGGAAGTGACGCGTTTGAATCACAACCTCGGGAAGATTCACGACGTTGAAGTGGCGAGTTTCGAGCTGAAGTATTTCGATGCCACTGGCAAAACGCTTGAGCGCACCGAGCGGCTCGACGTGCCCGGCCGCGTCTTCCGCAAAGAGGGCCTCGGCAAGGACGTGACCGACAAGTTCCTCGCCGGCCTGCCGGGCATTCAGAAGGAGGGCTGCGACGGGCTCATCACCTCGGCACGCTGGGTCGTCCACAAGATGCCGGCGCACACCCGCACGGTGTGCCTCGAGTTCTTCGGCAACGCGAAAGACGCCGTGCCGAGCATCGTCGAAATCAAAGACTTCATGTTTGCCGAAGCCAAGCGCGGGGGCGCGATCTTGGCCGGCTTGGAGCACCTTGACGATCGTTACCTCAAGGCCGTCGGCTATGCCACCAAATCCAAGCGCGGCGGCTTGCCGAAGATGGCTTTGTTTGGCGACATTGCTGGCGACGATGCCGATGTGGTGGCACGCGCGACGAGCGAAGTCGTGCGCATCGCCAACTCGCGGCATGGTGAGGGCTTTGTGGCGGTCAGCTCTGAGGCACGCAAAAAGTTCTGGCTCGACCGCAAGCGCACCGCGGCCATCAGCAAGCACACCAACGCCTTCAAGGTGAACGAAGACGTGGTGATCCCGCTGCCGCGCATGGGCGAGTACACCGAGGGCATCGAGCGGCTCAACATCGAGCTCTCGCTTCGCAACAAACTGGCGTTGGTCGACGCGCTGGAGCAGTTCTTCCTCAAAGGCAATCTGCCGCTCGGCACGAGTGACGACGCCGGCGAGATCGGCTCGGCCGAGTGGCTGGAAGACCGCGTGCAGCAGGCGCTCACGCTGCTGCGCGAGGTGGGCGGCCTGTGGCGCCATTGGTTGAATCAGCTCGATGTGGTGCAGGCCGACACGGGCCGAAGCATCTTCTTCGACCTGCAAGATCACAGCCTGCGGGCGTCATGGAAAACGCAACTCCGCGCGCCGCTGCAATCGATTTTCGCGGGCACGGCGCTCGCGCCGATCGTGGTCGAATGCCAGAAGATCCACGGGCAGGTGTTGAAAGGGCGTGTTTGGATTGCGCTGCACATGCATGCCGGTGATGGCAACGTGCACACCAACATCCCGGTTAACTCCGACAACTACGAGATGCTGCAGACCGCGCACGAGGCCGTGTCGCGCATCATGACGCTGGCGCGCAGCCTGGACGGCGTGATCTCTGGCGAGCACGGCATCGGCATCACCAAGCTCGAGTTTTTGACCGACGACGAGATGGCGGCCTTCACCGATTACAAGCGCCGCATCGATCCGGAGGGCCGCTTCAACAAGGGCAAGTTGCTGCGGGGCGCTGGCGTCAGCAACCTGAGCATGGGCGGCGATTTGAGGTCATCTGACTTGAGCCAGGCCTACACGCCGAGCTTTGGGCTGATGGGCCACGAGTCACTCATCATGCAGCAGAGCGACATCGGCGAGATCGCCAACTCGGTCAAAGATTGCCTGCGCTGCGGCAAGTGCAAACCGGTGTGCGCGACGCACGTGCCGCGCGCCAATTTGCTCTACAGCCCGCGGAACAAAATCCTTGCCACTTCGTTGCTCGTCGAGGCGTTTCTTTATGAAGAACAAACGCGGCGCGGCGTCAGCATCAAGCACTGGCAGGAGTTCGAGGATGTGGCTGACCACTGCACGGTTTGCCACAAATGCCTGAGCCCTTGCCCGGTCGACATTGACTTCGGTGAAGTCTCAATGAACATGCGCAACCTGCTCCGCAAGATGGGGCAGAAGAGCTTTCGGCCGGGCAACAAGATGGCGATGATGTTCTTGAACGCCACCAACCCAGAGACCATCAAGCTGCTGCGCACGGCGATGGTCGATGTCGGCTTCAAGGCGCAACGTGTCGCCAACGATTTGCTCCGCGGCTTGGCCAACAAGCAAACGGCGGCACCCAAGGCGAGCGTTGGCACCGCGCCGATCAAAGAGCAGGTGATCCATTTCATCAACAAGAAGTTGCCTGGTGGACTGCCGAAGAAGACGGCTCGCGCGCTGCTCGACATCGAAGACAAAGATTACGTGCCGATCATTCGCGATCCGAAGGCGACCACGTCGGAGAGCGAGGCGGTGTTCTACTTTCCCGGCTGCGGCTCGGAGCGCCTGTTCTCGCAAGTGGGCTTGGCGACGCAGGCGATGCTCTGGCACGTTGGCGTGCAAACAGTGCTGCCGCCGGGGTATCTCTGCTGCGGCTACCCGCAAAAAGGCAGCGGCCAGTTCGACAAGGCCGAGAAGATCATCACCGACAACCGCGTGCTGTTCCACCGCGTTGCCAACACACTGAACTACCTCGACATCAAAACCGTGGTCGTCAGTTGCGGCACCTGTTATGACCAGTTGCAAGGCTACAAATTCGAGGAGATTTTCCCCGGCAGCCGCATCATCGACATCCACGAGTACCTCTTAGAGAAAGGCATCATGCTAGATACGTCGACCCAACACGGATACCTCTACCACGACCCTTGCCACTCGCCCATGAAGCTGCGCGAGCCGATCAAGACGGTGCGAGCACTTGTCGGCAACGACGTGATCGAGAGCAAGCGTTGCTGCGGCGAGAGCGGCACGCTCGGCGTCACACGCCCCGACATCGCCACGCAAGTGCGCTTTCGCAAAGAAGAGGAGCTCCGCAAAGACGAGGCGGCCTTGCGCGCGACCGGCGCCATTGCTGAGAAAGGCGCGGTGAAGATCCTCACCTCGTGCCCGAGTTGTCTGCAAGGCTTGTCGCGTTACACCGGCGACTTGAACAACGGCTTGTTGGAGGCGGACTACATCGTCGTCGAGATGGCCAACCGAATCCTTGGGGCCGACTGGATGCCTGATTACGTTGGGCGTGCGAATGCTGGCGGCATTGAGCGGGTGCTCGTATGAGCGGCCATTGCGATCTCTGTGCCGCGCCAGGTGGTGTGGTGGTTTGGCAAGAGCCCGGGTGGCGAATCGTGCGTGTGATTGACGCCGATTTCCCGGCGTACTACCGCGTGATCGTTGACTCCCACGTCGTCGAGTTCACCGACTTGAGCGAAGCAGCGCAGCTGCGCTGCATGGCACTCGTGACCTTGGTTGAGCGCCACCTCAGGCAGCACGTTGCGCCGACGAAGGTCAACCTGGCAGCGCTTGGCAATGTCATTCCCCACATTCACTGGCATGTGGTTGCCCGCTTTGATTGGGACAGCCATTTCCCGCAGCCCATCTGGGGGCTGAGGCAGCGAGAAGTGGCGCCTGATGCCACGTCGAGATTGGCGATTTCACTCACCGAGCTGGACGCCACTTTGACCGCCGCGATCGCGGCTGCCAGCTAGCGCGAGATGTACTTCTTGATGGCGTCCGAGAGGATCGGCGGCATCAAGCGAGACACCATGCGGCGCAGCGGTTTGACCTTGTGTGCGTACAGAAACACGGAGTTGACGCGCTTGACTCGCTGCTGCACCGAAAAGTGGTTCGCATAGTAGTAGCTCGCCAACGAGCGCCGGGTTTGTCCTTCTGGCGCAGACATCGGCTGCGGATGGCCGTGAAAACTCTTTGCACCGTGCACCATCAGCACGGAGGTGCCGAACTCGGGCTCGACCTTGACTGCACAACCCGGGGGATCGTCATTCCAGAGCTCGAGCGCAGCATGCCAGTTCGGGTTCCAGTTCTTGTTCAGATAGGTGAGCAGCACCGCCTTGTTGTCGAGGCCGGTGCGAGTGTGGCGGTCGAAATCGCGGTGAATGCCAAATGTGCCGCCAGAGCGAGTCTCGTGCAGTCCTCCGCCCAGTAAGCGGGGGTCAGGCAGCAAGTCTTCATTGCCTGTGAGCTCGCAGATCAGGTCTACGAACCAGCCGGAGTTCACGATGTTGAAATAGATGTCGGACGCTGGCCCGAGGTTGTCGTATTTGTCGGATCGGTGAGTCAGCTGTTGCTGGCTGGTGATGACGCGCCAGCCACCACGGTCAAGGAGATCGAACTCTTCAATCACCAACTCAAGCAAGTTGGGATTGAACCAATCGGCAACGACCAAGTGCTCGAACGGCTTCGCATTCAGCAGGTTGCGACGCAACTCGGCAATGTAGTCACGATCAAAGAGCTTTCGATTGACGTGTGCGGACAGATCGAGCCGCCGGCCTCGAATGATGATGTGATCCATGTGCGAAACATCTTCGATCACCGCATCACCTGTCGCAAGGAACAATTACTCAACGCCCACACCTTTCCTCGGGCCACCGCGGCCCGCTAGAAAGCATAGTACAAGCAGTTTGCGTGCGAGCCGGCCCACTTGCGCCGTCAAAGCCACAGTCAGATTGCGGCATGCGGCTTCGCTACACTCCGGCCGCTGCAGCTTCCAATGCGACTCCATGGCCGGCCTCACACCCCAGACACCGCAGCCTTCTGCGCTCACCGTTCATGGTCAATCGCGCGTACTCGAAGTCAGCTTCGATGACGGAAACACATACCGAATCCCATTCGAGTTGATGCGGGTGTATTCCCCTTCTGCCGAAGTTCAAGGCCATGGCCCTGGGCAGGAGGTGCTTCAGACCGGCAAGAGACTCGTCGTCATTGACCAGCTCGAGCCGATTGGTAACTATGCCGTGCTGCCACGCTTTTCTGACGGGCACGACACCGGCATCTTCTCGTGGGACTACCTCGCATTCTTGGGCTCTCACCAAGATGACCTGTGGCGGCAATACGAAAGCCGCCTAAGCGCCGCCGGCATGAGCCGCGACGCAGAGACGCCAGTCCCCGCCAAGAGCGCTGGCGCTTGCGGCCACATTCACTGATCAAAGCTGAAATCCACTCTGCACGCCATGAGCGAAACCCATTTCGGCTTTCAGACTGTTGACGAAACACAGAAGGCCAGCCGCGTGCGCGGCGTATTTGATTCAGTCGCGTCAAAGTACGACGTGATGAACGATTTGATGTCGCTCGGCTTGCACCGTGCCTGGAAGGCCTACACCGTTGCGGTGGCCAATCTGCGTGAGGGCCATGTCGTGCTCGATATCGCGGGTGGCACCGGTGACCTTGCCCGCGCCTTCGCGAGGAAGGTTGGCTCCACTGGGTTGGTTGTTCACACCGACATCAACGAGGCCATGCTTCGTCAAGGCCGAAACCGCCTGCTCGACGAGGGCCTCGCGCTGCCGACCCTGCTCTGCGACGGTGAAACCCTGCCTTTCGCGGCGGCGACTTTCGATTTGGTCAGCGTGGCCTTCGGCTTGCGCAACATGACCCACAAAGACAAGGCGCTGGCCGAGATGTGCCGCGTTCTCAAGCCGGGCGGGCGCTTGTTGGTACTCGAGTTCTCTAAAGTGGCGCAACCGCTCGCGAAGGCCTACGACTGGTACTCCTTCAACATCTTGCCGCGCGTTGGTCAATGGGTGACGGGCGACGGTGACAGCTACCGCTATCTCGCTGAGTCGATCCGAATGCATCCGGGTCAGGCGGAATTGAAGGCGATGATGCAGGCCGCTGGATTCGGCCATACCGACGTCCACAACATGAGCGCAGGCGTCGTCGCACTGCACGTCGGCATCAAATGCTGAAGCGCTGGCCACTCGCGAGCTGTTGGGTCGAGCGCGCGGGCTGGCGGCACATGCTGTTGTTGGCGGTTTCGGTTTGCCCTTCGATGGCGTCTGCTGCGTCGTTTGGTGGGACCAGCAACTCTGTTGGCCTGCTGCCGTTGCTGGTGGCATTGGTAATTGCCAAGATTTGGGCCAGCGGCGCTGGAACCGGCTGGGTGGCTGTGGCAGTGGTGTTGGGGGCGCTCGCCGCCACTGCTTGCTTCCGACCGAAGAGTCGCGTGTCGGCACTTCGAACGCTGCCGCCGGCCAAGCCTGCTGCAACAGCGTCCGATAATGCGGTGAACTTGCCCGCGCTGCCAAACGACTTGTCGCGAGACGATTTGCTCGCCTCGGTACGTCAACACTTTGTCCGCCTTCAAGCAGCCTGGGATGCCGAAGACCTCAGCGAACTGCAGGCACTCACCACGCCGGACATGCTCCACGAGTTGCGCGCTGAGTTGCCGCAGCGAGCCCCAGGCGTCAACCGAACCGATGTACTCACTCTTCATGCCGAGTTGCTGGCATTCGAGGAGTGGGCGTCGGCTGATTTTGCGAGCGTCGAGTTCTCAGGAATGATTCGCGAGCGGGCAGATGAAGGCGCTGCGCCGTTCAGAGAGGTCTGGATGCTGACGCGGTCCAAGGGCGACAACCACGCGTGGCGTTTGGCGCGCCAGCAGGCACTGCTTTGAGACTTGCTTTCCTTTGAGTGGTTCAGCGAAGCACGTCATAGCACGTCTTGGTTGACGGTCTGTTTCCGTCGAGCGATCGCGCATCGCTGTGGTCGGGGCTGTTTGGGCGTCACGCTTCGCCGCTACACTCCACCGGCTGTGACAACAGCAGAAGTATTTGCGATGACCGTGATGGGAGTAACCCTCGAATGACCTCAAAGCCGCAAGCGCTCAAAGACAGTGCTTTCGTGATCGGTACCGGACGGGCCACACTGATTGCCCTTGCGGCAGTCGCTGTGCTTCTCGCTGGCTGCGCCGACAAGAAGCAATCTGCTTCGCAGACCGCAGCCAAGGTCAATAAAGAAGAGATCACGGTTCACCAGATCAACTTCGTGATGCAGCAGCAGCGCGGGCTCAAGCCAGAGCAGGCTGATGCCGCGAGCAAACAAATACTTGAGCGCCTGATCGATCAGGAGCTGGCTCTGCAGAAGGCACAAGAGCTCAAGATCGATCGCGATCCGCGAGTCGTTCAGCAATTGGAAGCGGCGCGTCGCGAGATCATTGCGCGTGCTTACGTCGAGAAGAGCGGTGATGCGGCGCCCAAGCCCACGCCGGACGACATCAAGAAGTACTACGACGCGAAGCCGGCGCTCTTCAAAGATCGGCGCATCTACAGCATTCAGGAATTGGCCGTCGAAGCCAAGCCAGATCAGATCGAATTGCTCAGAACGCAACTGCAAACAGCGAAGTCAATCAACGAATTCGCGGAGTATCTGAAGGCCAATGGCTTCAAGTTCTCTGGCAATCAGACAGTCAAGCCGGCCGAGCAATTGCCGCTCAGCATGCTCGAGACTTTCGCGAAGATGAAGGACGGTCAGGCCTTGCTTCTGTCTACGCCGACGGGCGCACAGGTCGTCGTTTTGGCCAACGCGCGCCCCGAACCAGTTGATGAAGTGCGTGCCCGCCCGGCCATTGAGCAGTTCTTGCTCAACGATGCCAAGCGCAAGCTGGTCGAGTCCGATCTGAAAGCCATGCGCGCTGCGGCCAAGATTGAGTACGTCGGCAAATTCGCGGAGGCAGCTGCATCTGCCGCGTCGGCGCCCGCAGCGGAAGCTTCGGCGCCCGTCGATGCTTCCGCGCCAGCAGCAACATCTTCGGCTTCCGATTCGCCAGCGACATCGTCAACGACGCTGGACGCCGATTCAATCAAGAAAGGTATGGGGTTGAAAAAGCCATGACGACTCATTTCACAGCCCGCCAGCGCGCGCGCCACTTCACTCTGGCGATCGCTGCGATTGCAACCGCATTGTTGGCGGCGCCTGCCGCACAAGCTCAAACCGCGGCGGCCTCAGCCAATCTGGCTGCGCCAGGCGAGTACCGCCTTGGCGTGGGCGATGTGGTCCGAGTCACCGTTTACCAAAACGTCGACTTGACGCTGGAGGCGCGCATTTCCGAGGCGGGTGCAATTTCGTTCCCGTTGCTTGGCAGTGTCAAGATTGGCGGCCTCAGCGTGACTGAAGCCGAGAAGCGCATTGCTGATGGGCTTCGTACAGGCAACTTCGTCAAACAGCCGCAAGTCTCACTTCTGGTGACTCAGGTGCGCGGCAATCAAGTGTCGGTGCTGGGCTTGGTCAATCGCCCGGGCAGGTTCCCGATCGAAACAGCCGACATGCGCCTGAGCGATGTTCTCGCCACGGCAGGCGGCTTGGCTGTAGGCAGCTCCGACATCGTGACCCTCGTCGGCACGCGCGGCGGCCAACCCTTCCGCACTGAGATCGATCTGCCGCAAGTGTTTGCGCCGCAGAAGCCCACCGACGATCTGCTCGTCCAAAACGGCGACGTGATCTGGGTCGGCCGTGCCCCGATGGTCTACATCTACGGCGAAGTGCAGCGGCCCGGACCCCTGCGCCTCGAGCGCGGCATGACGTTGATGCAAGCGCTGGCCACCGGTGGCGGCTTGACGCTCCGCGGCACTGAGAAAGGCATTCAAGTTCGTCGCAAAGGCGCTGATGGCAAAACCCAAAGCGTGCCCACCGCGATGGACGAGGCGTTGCGCGATGGCGACGTCGTCTACGTTCGCGAAAGTCTTTTTTAAGCAAGGTCGGCCATGACATTCGGACGCTTCTTCTCGATCCTTCGCGCCCGATGGTGGGTTGCGGCATTGGTGATCTTCGGGACCGTCGGTCTCACAGTCATCACTTGCCTGCTGTTGCCGGCGCGATATACCGCCACGGCGACCGTGCTGATCGACGCCAAGCCTGACCCGGTGACCGCGATGGTCTATGGCGGCGCGGCGGCGCCAGGTTACGTCGCCACGCAGATGGACGTGATCCAGAGTGACCGCGTTGGTGAGCGCGTTGCGCGCAACTTGAAGCTCGCCGAGAGCCCTGAGATTCGCGCACAGTGGCAAAGCGATACCAACGGTCAGGGCAGCATCGAGGCGTGGTTGAGCGACTTCTTGCAGAACGGTCTTGACGTCACGTCGTCGGCCTCCCTTGGCAGCAACATCATCACCTTGTCGTACAAAGCTGCTGATCCGCGGTTCGCCGCCGGCGTCGCCAATGCGTTCGTGCAGGCGTACTTAGAAACGTCTCTGGAACTCCGCGTCGACCCCGCCAAGCAGTATTCAAACTTTTTCGATGTGCGCTCGAAAGAAGCGCGCGATGCCCTCGAGAAAGCGCAGGGGCGGCTCAGTGCCTTTCAAAAGGACAAAGGCATTATTGCAACCGATGAGCGCCTCGATGTGGAAAACGCTCGCCTGAACGAACTGTCGTCCCAACTGGTCGTGGTTCAGTCGCTGTCTTCCGAGTCCGGCAGCCGCCAAGCGCAAGCGGCCGGCGCATCAGCCGAGAAGATGCAAGAAGTGTTGGGCAACGGCTTGATTTCCGGCTTGAAGGCCGACATCGCGCGGGCTGAAGCCCGTTTGCAAGAACTCAACTCGCGGCTTGGTGCGAACAACCCCCAAGTCATCGAAGCAAAAGCCAGCATTGCCGAACTTCACGCCCGGATGGACAGCGAGATTCGGCGGGTCACTGGCGGCGTGAGTGTCAGCAATTCGATCAATCGCCAACGCGAAACAGAATTGCGCGCTTCACTCGAAGAGCAACGCCAGAAGGTGCTGAAGCTCAAAGCGACACGTGATGCAGGCGCCGTGCTGGAGCGCGACGTCGAAAGCGCACAACGCGCCTACGACGCCGTTCTGGCCCGCCTGACATCTTCGAGCTTGGAGAGTCAGTCCACACAAAGCAGTGCGTACTCCCTAAGCCAGGCATCGTTGCCGGTGAAGCCTTCATTCCCCAAGCTGGGCTTGAGCACGCTGGTCGCTTTCTGCGTCAGCGTATTGCTGTCGATCGCAGCCATCTTGCTGCTCGAAATGATCGATCGCCGGCTGCGCGTTGGTGACGATGTGGCCGAGACTTTGGGTTTGCCGGTGATTGGAGTGATGCCGAAGCCCGCGACGAAACGCCTGATCGGCAAAACGAGAGGTTCGCAGATGGAGCAGAGATTGATGACCCAGTTGCCGTCCGCGGTCAAGGGGGCGTGATGGCCAAAGTCAGGGGGTCGCTGCTGACCGACATGTCTGGCCCGGCGCCGAGCGCGGGAGCTCACGATGGCAATGACCAGCTCGTTGATCGCTCCATTGGCGAGATCATCAGCGAGACGCGTCATCTCTCTGCCGAACACGTTCAGCAAATCCTGGCCTACCAGCAAGAAAAGCAGGTTCGCTTCGGCGAGGCGGCGATCGCGCTCGGATTCGTCAGCGCTGACGATGTGCTTTTCGCGCTGTCGCAGCAGTTTCACTATCCGTATGCCCAGCGCGAGCGCCGCGAGGCCAGCCCAGAGTTGGTGACGATGAACCAACCGTTCTCGCACCAGTCCGAAGCCTTTCGGGCCACGCGCAGCCAAGTGATGATGCGGCTGTATGGCGAGGGCGAACCGCGCCGTGCCATCGCGGTCATCAGCCCCGATGCGGGTGATGGCAAAACCTTCTTCGCGGCGAACTTGGCAGTCGTGTTAGCGCAACTCGGTGGTCGCACCTTGTTGGTCGATGCCGATTTGCGTGGCCCGCGTCAGCACGAGGTGTTCAATCTTCCCAACACGACTGGCCTGTCGACCGTGCTTTCGGGCCGCGCCGAAGCCCAGTTGATCCAGCAAGTGTCCGGACTGCCAACCTTGTTCATTCTGCCTGCCGGTGTCACGCCGCCCAACCCGCTTGAGCTTGTCGAGCGCCCCGCATTCGGCCTGCTGATCAAAGAGCTGTCTGCGAAGTTCGATCATGTGGTGGTCGACACGCCTGCGGCGTATTACGGCGCCGACAGTTCCGTCATCGCGTCGCGCTGCGGCGCCGCGCTGGTTGTGGCGCGCAAAGACGCGGCGCGCATCGATTCGCTCCGCGAGTTGATTGGCAACTTGTCAGGTGCGCCAGTCAAGTTGGCCGGCGTCATCGTCAACGAATTCTGATGATGTCTGCGGTGCAACCGACTCGATCTGACGGCGTCTCAGCCACGAAGGCGCCCGTGTTGCCGGCTGGCTTTGACCCGGTCAGCTTCGGAATCATCGCGGTCGGCTTGGCAGCGCTCTTCGTGCCAACTTTCATCGAATTGGCGCGCGTTGTGTGGTCGACTGATGAGCAAGGCCACGGCCCGATCATCGTCGCGCTCAGCGCTTGGCTGTTGTACTCGCTGCGTCACGACATCGCCGCTGCACCGGTTGCGCCCGCACCGGTGTCGGGCTGGTTGCTGATGGTGCTCGGTGCGGTGCTCTACGCCGTCGGGCGATCGCAGCAAGTGTTGATGTTCGAGGCGGCCACGTTGATTCTGGTGATCATGTCGCTGTTGTTGATCCTTCGTGGGCCAGCTGCACTGCGCCTCGCTTGGTTCCCGCTCTTCTTTCTGATCTTCATGATCCCGCTGCCGGAGGCACTCGTCGCTGCCGTCACGGCGCCGCTCAAAACAGCCGTGTCCACTGTGGCCAGCACCCTGCTGTATCACCTCGGCTACCCGATTGGCCGTTCGGGTGTCATGTTGACCATCGGACCCTACGAGTTGATGGTGGCCGATGCCTGCGCTGGCCTCAACTCCATGTTCACGCTCGAGGCACTCGGCTTGCTCTACATGAACCTCATGAACTACACGGCGGTGTCACGCAATGTGGCGCTCGCTGCCTTGCTGATCCCGGTGTCATTCGTCGCGAACATCACGCGGGTGATGATCCTTGTGCTTGTCACGTACTACTTCGGTGACGCCGCAGGCCAAGGCTTCGTGCACGGCTTTGCCGGTATGGTGCTCTTCATGGTTGCCTTGATGCTGATGCTGGTGATCGATCGTGTCCTCGGCCTTTTCTTGCCCGGTGCACGGGAGAAAGCATGAACCTGCCCGGCCGCCCGAAAGGCGAATACACCGCAATGCGGAGCATGGAGGTTGCCTTATGAGCGGGCTTCGCATCAAAGCGTTCATCGCGATGTGCTTGATGGTTGCATCGGCCGCGGCTGGGCATCTGTGGTTGCCAACACAGTACATGGCCGACTCCCGCCCCAAGTTCGAACTCGAAGCAGTCTTCCCCAAGCAGTTTGCTGACTGGACAGTTGACGAGCGTATGCCCGTCCAGCTGGTGTCGCCGGTAACGCAAGCCCTCCTCAGCAAGATCTACAACCAGACGCTGAGCCGCACTTATGTGAACAGCAAGCAACAGCGCATCATGCTGTCGATTGCATACGGCGGTGATCAGTCCGAGGGAACTCGCGCTCACCGCCCGGAGGTGTGTTACCCCGCTCAAGGCTTCGAGATCCTTTCGAGCGAATTCGGAAGCGTCAAGACGCCTGACCACGCAGTGCGCGTGCGCCGGCTGGTTGCCAAGTTGGGTCCGCGCATCGAACCCATCACGTACTGGGTTGTCGTGGGCGATCACATTGCGCTCAGCGGTACCGAGCAAAAGCTCCAGCAGATGCGCTACAGCATCGGCGGTGTCATTCCTGATGGCATGCTGGTGCGTGTCTCGAACATCGATCCCGACAAAGCCGAGGCCTTCGCGCTCCAGGACGCGTTCGTGCTCGACTTGACCACAGCGCTCCGCCAAGACGCCCGCACTCGCGTGGTCGGCATTTCCGGCGTTTGATCATCGGCCGGTCGGCCCCAGAGCGCGTGCCGCCCCGGTGCGCCGCTGCAGCGAGTTTCGGTACCCCATGTCTTTGTTGAAAAGTATTTCGTTGATGGGCGTGACGGGCGTGGCGCGCCTTGGTGCCTCGCTAGCGACCTTTGCGATCACCGCGCGCATCCTCGGCGTAGAGCGCTACGGCGAGCTGATGTACTGGATGTCGATTGCCTCGTTGCTGACCATCGTCAGCAACTTTGGTTTGGTCGGCATGCTGCTGAAAGAAGTCGGGCAGCGGCCGTTAGAGGCCGTCGAGATATTCAGTGAATCGATGAGTGCCAAGCTCATCATTGTCGGCACGATCGTGTTGTCCGCATTCATTGCGTTGCCGTTCATTGATGCGCCGAGGCGGGGAGTGTTCTTGTTGCTGTTGGCAGCGATGCTGTTCGAAGGCTTCACCGAGTTCTTCAACTCAGGCTTTCGCGCGCGATCTCGCTTCGGCGTCGAAACCCGCATCGCGATGGTTTCCGCGTGGGTCTATCCGCTCTCGGTCGGCCTGGTGGCTTGGCTGTCGCAATCGTTGCTGGCGATAGCTGCGGCCTACATGTTCTCGCGCGGCCTGATCACGTGGCTGACATGGCGGCAAGTTGGCCTTGTTCTCGGCAAAGTTCGGCCTGCCACGGTGAAAGTCGGTTTGGTCAGTATTCGCAACTCGCTGAGCTACGCGGTGGATGCCGCGCTCGGTGGCGTGTTTGGGCAGATCGACAGCGTTGTGCTCAATCACTTTCTCGGCCACGCCGCAGTGGGTGTGCATCAGGCCGGTATGCGCTTGTTTCTTGCGGGCACTGGTTTTGGTTCGATTCTGGCCAACGTGTTCTTGCCGCGTGCTGCCGCGGCTCACGTAGGCACGGCTGATGCATACGCCGCTGAGAATGGCAAGCTGCAGCTTTCCTTTTTGGTCGTGGGCGCTGGCTTCGGTTTGATCATGGCGGTCGGTGGCCAGTGGTTCGCTCCGCTCTTATTCGGGAAGAGCTTCAATGCCGTTGTGCCTTTGATGCCTTGGTTCGGCCTGCTCTTCATGGTTCGGTTTGCCGGCTTGGCTTGGAGCATCGCTTTGACTGCGCAAGGCAAACAGTGGTACCGCGCCAAGGTGGCAGCAGTTCACTGGGTGCTCACATTTGCCACGGCGTGGTTCGCAGTCCCGGCTCTTGGTAACGTGGGTTGGCTGATGGCATTGATTGCTGGCAACGCCTTGCTCCTCGTGGCTTACGCAGCCAAAGCCGCCCACCGCACAAGCGGTGATGCGAAGACCTTGGGTCTGACCGTCGTGTTGCTCTTCGTGTTCGTTCCGATGCTGAGCATTCGATGAGGCCACCGCAGCACGTTCTCGTCATCTCGCATGGCTTCCAGTCCCACTACGAACTGGGCTTTGCCAACGGTTTGGCTGAAAACGGCCTCGCGGTGGTGCTGCTCGGCTCCGACACGACGCTCAACACCAAGCTGCACCCGAGCGTTGCGTTCCACAACATCCGCGGTTCGCAATCTCCGCAGCGCTCCAGATGGCGCAAGGCCTGGGGTTTGCTCAGCTATCACGCGCGCCTTCTGCACCATTGCTTCAAGCACCGGGGTGAGCCCATGGTCATCATCGGGATGTTGAATCCCGAATGGCTAGTCGGCGTGATCGAAAGCTTCGTGCTGCGTTGCCTCGCAGGCGAGCTCGCGCTGGTGGTGCACAACGTTCTCCCGCACAACGAGCCCTCGCGCTCAAAGCAACTGGCCTACCGCCTCATCTACCGCATTCCGCACGTGCTGCTCGCGCACACGCGCGCCACGCAGGCCGATCTGCAGCGCGACTTCTACATTCAGCCCCAGCGCATGCTTCTCGTGCCGCACGGCCTCAACGATGCCGTCAAGCCGCGGCCAATCTCCAAAGCCGCCGCCAAAGCGGCCATCGGCCTGCCGCCCGCGCAGGCGACCGTGCTGTTTTTCGGCCGCGTGTCGCACTACAAAGGCGCCGATCTGCTGCTCGATGCGCTGGCGCAATGCCCTGATTTGCACCTTTTGATGATCGGAAAGTCCGGCGCCGATCCGCATTGCCAAGCGGTGCGAATGCGGATGCCAGGGTTTGTCGAAGCAGGCCGTGCGCACTGGGTAGACGCTTATGTTGACGACGACACCGTTGAGCGCTACTTCGCCGCCGCGGATGTCACTGTGCTGCCTTACCGCCAAATCGACCAGAGTGGGGTGCTCCTTCTCTCCCTCACACTCGGCGTGCCGGTGCTCGTCACGTCGGTAGGTGGCTTCTCCGACGTGGTCAACCACTCCAACAGCATGCCCATCGCGGAGGCGTCAGCACAAGCCGTGCTTGCCGCGTTGCGCGCGTTCTTTGCCGAGCACGGCCGATTTGATCGCGACCAAGTGACCAGCACCGTGGCACACCTCGCCTGGAAGGAAACCTTGAGCGCCTACTCGAGTCGATGGACAGGCCGTCAAGCCGACGCTGGGCATGCGCCGCACCCCGACCGACGCGACCTCAGCATCAAGGAGCCGTCCAAATGATTCCGATTCGTCAGCGCCTTCGGGCCCCTCGCCAGCGCTTCTTTACCTTCGCCGCGCCCGTGCTCATCACTGTGCTCGCCGGCTTAACGCCGTCTGCTGTCGACGCCCAAACGCAGTCCGGTCGCCTGCTCGAATGGCGCGCTGACCAAGCGCCGCGAGCGGGCGTGGGTTGGGGCGTTGAGCGATTCGGTGCGGTGCGAGAGGCGGGTGTGCGCATGCAGGCCGCTGGCGCCGCCGAGGGCCCTGCAGCCCGCGCCACGCTCACCAGCGCAGATGACAAGCCGCCGCCTGCGCAACTCGTCTTCCCGGTGCCGTTTCAAGCCGGCCACCGGTACCGCGTCACGGTGGAACTGTCGGCAACCTCCACGACGAAAGCCGATGTGATGATCCGGCGCGCTCCTGCGCCGTATGACCCCATGGCCATCCGCGCTCTCACGCTTGGCCCGGCGTGGCAGACCGTGAGCTTTGAGGGCAGCTGGCCCAACACGTCCGACAAAGGAGCAGTCCGCGTCGTCGCCAAGCAGCCCCAATCCGAAATTTTGATCCGGCGCACTTCGGTTGATGACCTCGGCCCATTGCCACTCGGCACCGTGCCGCAAGCGGCCTTTCCGAGTACCTTGATTGGCATTCACGTCAACAAACTCGGCGCACACAACACATGGCCGCAGGCCGGGCAAGGCTTGATTCGCCTTTGGGATACCGGCACCACCTGGAACAACCTCGCGCCGACCAAAGAAGCCTTCGACAACTTCAGTAGCCCCGGCTGGAAGCGCCTCGACGCCTACGTCGACTACGTGGAGCGCAATCAACCCTCGACCGTCATCTTGATGACGCTCGGCACCCCGCCACGTTGGGCCTCTGACAACCCCGACGCCACCGGCTGTGCCTACGGCCCAGGCACCTGCGGCGGCCCCGCATCGATGGATGAGTGGCGCCACTACATCCACACGCTCGCGACGCGCTACAAAGGCCGCGTACGACATTGGGAATTGTGGAACGAGGCCGATTACCGATTCTTCTATGTGTCCACACAATCGCTCGCTGAATTGGCACGTGTAGCGAAAGAAGAGCTGAAAAAGGTTGATCCGCTCAATTTGCTAGTGTCCCCTGGCCTTACCGCAAGCGGAGGAATGTATGCGCTTCAAACATTCTTGAAGGACGGCGGAGGTAGATATGTAGACATAATCGCATATCACTGGTACTACGACGGGCGGCCGGAAAAACTTGCTGTATCAATTCAAAATGTCCGCGAAATCATGATTGCCAACGGCGCAGGAGGCAAACCACTGTGGAACACAGAGGGTGCCCCGCTGTGCCAACGCACAAGCAATGGTGTTTGCGAGATGAGTGGCCTGTCAGCCGACGATCAAAACTCGGTTGCCGAAAGGGCGATCCTTACAATGTGGGTAAATGGAGTCTCAGCCTACTCTTACTACACAGTAGAAGGCGCGGGCGGCAGAACTTTGCCACTGCTGAATGCAGACTTGGTCACTCCTTCCGCCGCTGCTGAAAGAATGTCGGAATTCTCAAAAAAAATCAACGGAGCGGCAGCCGTGAAAATCAGCGATTTTGGCCAGGGCGGTCACGTCGTAACACTCGAACGCGATAAAAAGAACTTCTACGTCGCGTGGAGCGAATCGCAAGAGCAGCCAATGAAGATGCCCGACACGTGGATGGTTTCAAAATATAAGCCACTTGGCCAGCCCGAAGTAAATGTTCCGGGCAGTCGGGAGCTCAGCGTCGGAGTGAATCCAATATTTATATACTCACAAGATTGATTGGCTTGCGCAGCCGGTTGGTCCTGGATTACTGCTGGAAGGGATATTAAGTGAGTCAGGGTTACACGCCATTCTGCATTCCGCAAATGCAAAAGCTAACAATTGCACAGGCCGTCGGGGTTTATTGCCTTGTCAGCGTTTGGATAAACATGATCTATCCGCTGAAACTGCTCACCTATGCCATGCCATTCTTTGCACTTATCGCTATATTGAGCGAAAAGAGATTCACGCTGCCTCCGCACGCACCCCCTTACATATTGCTCATGATTGCGGGGATCGCATTCGCGCCACTCACAACACTACTTGGCTGGCAAGATTTCTACTTGATGTTAATGGGCCTGGCGCCATTTTGTTTTGGTTACAAATATAAATTAAAGTGGGAGACAATAAATTACGCTACGTTAATTGCGGCGGTGCTGGGAATTCTGTTGGCAAAAAGTGGGCACGGCGGCAGCTTTGAATTTGACGCCGCAAAATCGAAGTCGTCGTTTGAGCATCCGACGAGCTTTGTATTCGGCCTCTTGGCGGTATGGGCTGCACTTGAGCGGAAATGGAAAAATGTTGCCTTTGCGATGGTACTTTGCATATTGACGTTAAAAAGAATTGTGGTTCTTGCTGCATTCGTTGCAATCTTAATGAGCCTATGCCCTCGTGCGCTGGCGAAAAACATCCTACGGCCAATTCCGATGTTGGCATTCAACGCACTAGCCCTAATTTTTGTTTTTTTGTACACGCAGGGGCATTTCGATTTCTTAATTGCACAGTCGACAAAGCAGAGCGCCGACCAGTTTGGAATGGGACGGCAAGCGCTCTACCGCATCCCGGTGAATACCATTCTTCATCATCCCGCTGAGTTCATCTTTCACGGAGTTGGAGCGGGCGGCGTGTATGACCTGATCAAACTTGGCCATGGGTTTTCCGGAAAACCAAACTTGCATAATGATCCACTTAAAATATTTGTGGAATACGGCGGGCTGGTTCTTGTGATGTTTATATCGGCTCTGTTCTGGCGGAAAGAATGGCACATAAAAATAATAATGCTATTCGTAAGTATATTGTTTTTGACGGATAACTCGCTCATTTATCCATATATGATATTTGCGTACGGTTTGGTGTTTTGTAATATACGTGTTCGCGAAACGAATTTGAAGCCACGCAGGCCTCTTGGGGGGCATGGAATCAGGCCCCAATCTTTGCCAATCACGATTGTGTAACGCGAGTGACGCGTGGCCGACTCGCGACATTCGCCCTATATACTTAGCTTCTAGCTGTTGTTCGCATTAAGGTGCGGTGTCTCGTAAGAATACGCTGGGGGGTGATTTCACGGCGGCTACGTCAAACCCATGAGTCTCAATATCGATTGAGCTTGCTTCAGGCAACAGCCATGCCTATCTGCCGCCGTTCACTACTCGAAGCGCATTCGGAGCATGTCTGGAGAGCGTGCTATAAATAATCAATAGAAAGCCAATGAGTAGCAGAGGTATTGCCAGATACAAGATGATTACTGAAAAAGATGAGCTTGGATGAAATATCTTGAAGGCAACTTTTCTGAACACCGTTAAAAGCGGCTCGTGTGCCGCGTACACGAAAAAACTTGCGCCAGCAAGATACGAAAGTTTTTCGCGGACCACAGTTGATCTGTATGCCGCCTTGGAGAGGTAAAGCGCGCTCATAACGCCGAGCACAACGGCTGGCTTGTGGACATAGTTCCCAACCGCAGTACCGAACGTCAAAGCATCCACGGCGGCTGCAACCGAGTAGAGACCAATGATTGCTGGCCCATATCTATCCCACGAAAACAAGCTCAAGTTGCGCCTGACAAGATGACAGCCTGCAAAAAAGAACAACGTCGCTTCAAGTGGCCTCGATATTGAGCTGAATTGGCCTGAATACCACGCAAGAGCAAGTGCAAGCAATGTCGGTAGCCCAGCGTATTTATCAATGAAATAAATCACGGGCGTAAGCAATACGAGAACCATTAAATCTCGTATGAACCACATCTGATAGGAGATGGGCATCTGTCCGATACCCATAACAGCGTTTATTCCTTCAATAAAACTAAAGTCCGCGACGGTTGCCTTGGTGCCAGAGAAATATTGTGCAGTCAGGGGCATAGACTGTGTCAGTCCCAGGAATGCCAGCATGGTAATATTCCAAAACAAAAAAGGTATCAACAGCGTTCGGAATCTAGACCTGAGCTTTTTTATGTAATTTTGCAAAGATGGCGCGAAGTCTTTGAAGAAGAGGTAGCCAGACATTAGAAAGAATAGCGGTACAGCTGTGCGCCCAATTCCTTGAGATAAAAGGTTTCTAATAAAGTCACTCAGAGCGGAGTTTGCGGTACTCCCTACAGCCCCCTCCGAAAACGTTAATTTCGTTCCGTACGAATGCAAAAAAATAACGGCAACAATGAGCGGGAAACGCAGCATGTTTAGCCTGGTTGATGATTCACTTTGGTGCATACATATTACTTTCAGTAGATGTCTGTGTTTGCTAGGCAGCATAAATATGCCGTCAGCAACACTGTTAGACGATGGGCTCGCCGTGTCGCCATCCGCCACGCATGCCGAGTTAAAAAAGTATGGCGCTGGTCGTGAGTTTGCCAGTCGTACTGGACTAGTCAAGCGTTCTTCATCTTACACTTATGGTAACGCTACGCTATCTGAGTTTTCCATAGATAAATATGACTGAGCTCCAACCGAATCTTCCGTCACTTTTTGTGTTTGATCAGTCTGTGACTTTGAATAGTCCGGCGGGAAGCTGCGTGCTGGCAGAGGTACTCGGGTTGGCTCTTGATTTTGATATTACGGTATTTAGTTCAAAATTGGATTCCCCGCACGAAAGCAAGATAAAGTTCGTACAAATCCCGCTCCCCAAAAAGCCTCTAATATTGAGATATATTGTATTTCAAATTTTGGCGCCGCTGGCGTCTGCCTACCAGCGACTTTCGAATTGCCATGCTGGTATAGCTCTTTCCCAAGGAACGCAAGGTCAGTACGTCGGCGCGGAGATTGTCTACGCACACTTTTGCCACCGGGCATACTTGAATTCGTCGTGGAAGGATTCTCCGGTAGGCGGTACCCGTAGGGTGGCGCGTTGGTTAAATCACAGTCTGAATGCGTGTTTGGAGCGTCGAGCATTTTTGCGAGCAAGGCGCATTGTTACCCCTTCGGCTGGGCTAGCGAAAGAAATTGCATTAACGTATCCTGCAGTGAAGGAGCGTCTGATAACAATATCTAATCCAATTGATCTGAAGGCATTTTCTCCGCCGGTGGAGGTCGAGAGAGTAGAATTTCGAAAATCGCTTGGCATATGCCCGGGTGAGGTGGTATTTGTCTTTGTGGCTTTAGGTGATTTTGCTAGGAAGGGATTGGGATTAATATTATCGGCCTTCGCCGAAATGGCGGATACGTGGCGTTCCGAAGCATCCATACTTGTCGTTGGCGGAACGGCTGCTGAGGTGAAAGTGTTCCGTGAATTGGCTGAATCTAATGGGATCGAAGATCGCGTTAGATTTGTAGGGTTCCAGAGTGAAATTCGCCCATATTTGTGGGCAAGCGACATGTTTGTCTTTCCGTCCGCCTACGAAACTTTTGGCCTTGCCATTTTTCAAGCAGCGGCAGCCGGATTGCCCGTAGCGATAACGGCTGGTCTGCATGGGTCAGATGATTTTGTCGTGGACGGCGTCAACGGGTGGACCGTCGAGAGAAGCAGTCTAGGCGTTCGCAAAGTACTTGAAAACGCCATTAAGAGTCCGAGTTCACTTAAGGTAATGGGGCGCGCAGCTCAAAACGCTGCGCAACATTATTCTGTGGAATCGTTTGTATCTCGATGGAAATTGGTCTATTCTGAGGTTTTGGCTGAATAATTATGGAAGAAAGGCCGTCGCCGCTTCCTTCAATAGTTATATTTGACCAGTCGGTTTCAGCGCAGAGCCCTGCAGGCAGTTGCGTCCTTACGGAAGTCGTAGGTCTTGCCGAGGTTTTTCAGGTGACTGTGGTCTCGACAAAGTGCGATGCAGCCAATTATCCTGGAGTGCGATTCGTAAAAATCCCATTGCCGACCGGTCCTGTTATTCTGCGGTATGTATGCTTTCAAATACTTGCTCCTTTTTATGCATTTTTTTTAAGATACCCCGGTTCTGGGGCGGCGATCGGTATCAGTCAGACAACTCAGGGGCAGTATGTGGGCGCCGACATTGCTTATGCGCACTTTTGTCATCGCGCGTACTTGTGCGGAGCTTGGAAAACATCGCCGTCTCGCGGCCTTCGGCGAGGCGCCCGTTGGCTCAACCATCGCTTTAATGCTTTTTTTGAACGCCGAGCCTTTCTGCGCGCACGCACCATCGTTGCACCGTCAGAAGGATTGGCATGCGAATTGGCTAATGTGTACCCCTTCCTGGCGAACCGCATTGTCACCCTTCCAAATCCGGTTGATGTGGCTCATTTTGTGGCCGGTGCCGATTTTGATCGTGCAGCTTATCGGTCCGCGCTGGGCATAGCGGATTCGGACACGGTCTTCATTTTTGTAGCGTTGGGCGACTTCGCTCGCAAGGGGCTAGGCCTGGTGTTAGAAGCGTTCGCTAAACTGGTTCCTCAACTGCAAAACAACGCTCAGTTGTTGGTCGTTGGGGGACGGCCAAATGAATCGGTCCACTTTTTGAAACGGGCTGTGCGATTAAACATTGTCAACAGAATCCGATTCGCTGGCCTGCAAAACGATATCGCTCCTTTTTTGTGGGCCAGTAACTTACTTGTGATGCCTTCGTCTTACGAAATATTTTCTCTGGCAATGCTTCAGGGAGCGGCCGCTGGGTTGCCGCTCATTGTCAGTGAGGGGATGTACGGTGCTGACGAGTTTGTGGTGAACGGTCTCAATGGTTGGGTAGTGCCTCGCACGGTCGAAGGTGTGCAATCTGCCATGGAGGCCGCGTTGCTCGATACGGAAGCGTTGGAAAATATGGGGGCGGAGTCGCGTAAATCGGTGCAGAAATACTCTAAGGAAGTTTTCGTCCAGCGGTGGCGAGCCCTATATGCTGAGCTCTTGATGATCGATTCTGATTTGAGGGTTGATGGATAGAGTCGGAGGAGCTCACTCGCCAATGTTTTTCTGTGGTTAAAAACTAAGCGGTTTGGAATAATTTTAGATTGGTGCGTCTGCGTTCGATCGGCTGACGCGGTCCTTTCAGTTGGTTGACCAAGGCTCTGTACTAATCATGAGTGGAAAGTGAGCTGCAAATGGACTATAAATTCTTCTTGCCGCGACGCATCGCGTTGCTCGTCATGGCTTTGTTGGCACTGGGTTCGCTTGGGATCGGTGTGAACACGGCACTGCATTCAAGCATGGATTATCAGTGGTCGCCTGCTCGGGTTTTGTGGGGTGGCGTTAATCCGTATCAATACTATCTTGCGTCTTCGCATCCCGACATTATTTTGACGCAGGCGCCGAACTACGGGCATCTGCTCTATTTGATGCTCTGGCCGTATGCGCAATTGAGCTGGATGGGTGCAAAAGTGGCCTGGGCCACGACGAACATTGCCTTGTTGGGTGGCGGCTTGTGGTTGCTGGCGCGTCGCCTTGAAAATCGCACCCAAATTCAGCATTTCGCAGCGGCAGCCTTGCTGCTGTGTATTGGCTTCTCGGTTCGAAACGTGCTGGCCAATGGGCAGCAGACCATGCTCATCTTTGTGGCGATGGTGCTGTTTTACGTCTATCGCGAGAAGCCGCTGGTTGCCGGGCTTGCGCTCGCAGTCGTTCTGACGAAGTATTCGTTCGGTTTGCAGGTGGCCTTGCTTGCGGTGGTGGTCGGATACTACCGCCCGGTTATGGTTGCCGCAGTGACCAGCATCGCAGCCATCGTCATATTTGGCTTGATTTCGCAGTCAGAAGGCGCAGCGTTGCTGACGGGGCCGCTCTCAGTGGCTCGTGTTTCTACGGCGATTGGGTTTGGCGATTTGATGTCGCTCGGGCGGCGTTTGGGGCAGCGCGACCCTTTGGCGAGCTTGCCGATCATTATTTTGTCTGTCGCACTGAACTTGGCTTATTTCGCCACGATCAAATACGCCTTTCGCAACGCTGCGCGGCTTGAGGCGCGCCAGTTGGCGTTGCTGTTGGCGGGTACTATCTACTTGTCATTTGCGACTATATATCATTTGAAGTATGACTACATGTTGCTTATATTCTGCCTCTTTGCTTTTATAGTGTCTGGCGCTGTCCGTCAGCGTGGCTTGATTTGGATTGCAGCCGCGCATTTTGTTTTCTTCTGGACGCTGCCCCGCTACGATTCGCTTTACACCGAAGGTGCCACTGCAACCGCGCTGGTTTGCGCAATGATTGTTTCGTTTGTGGCGCTTGCGATTTACTGTTTGCATTTGGCTTTGGCGATTGAGCGGTCTAAGTTGCCCTCCGCCAAGCTTCATCAATCGTGATGAGTACCGCGTTCTTGACCCCCTCGTTTGCAGGTCTCGCTTTGATCTGAGCCTTGAGGTGCCCCGCGTATAACCAGCCGTCGATTCCTTTAGTGCAAAGCTCTTAACCGTGCGGGAGCGCACGATTCGGGGCGTTGGGGGTGGCTGGCGATGGGCAAGGGTTTGGTGCGTGGTGCGGTAGTCGGAAGGATTGTTCGAGCAGCCGTGGCGCTCGCCACTTGCTGGTTGCTTGTGTCCTGCGGCGGTGGTTCGGAGGGCAGTGCGCCAGGCGCAAAGCCAGTTGACGAGCGCAAACATGCGCTTGACGTTCCAGCGCCTCCCGCCTTCTTTCCGGACGGCCCTATTCCGTCAGATGCAGGCAATCGCGGGATGTGGTCGCCTGTTTATTACTGGCCGGGTGTTGCCGTTCACGCGGTGCTGTTGTCCGATGGAAGGGTGCTGACCTACGGGAGCAACACCTCCGGCCAGCAGACCGGTTACGCGAGTTACGACATCTGGGACAGCACCGTCGCGCCAGACGCCGGTCACCTGGCCCTGCCGAACGGCACGGGCACCGACCTGTTCTGCAGCTCAAGCGTGTTGCTGCCGGCGCAGTCAGCCTTGGCTCCTGCCGCAGTCTTCATCGCAGGCGGTGACAACTGGACGGGCACTCAGACCACCAACACCGGTAACCCGTTCAGCAACGTGCTCGATGTGGCCAGTGGAACGCTGACTCGCAAGGCCGATATGAACCGGCCGCGTTGGTATTCGAGCTCGATCACGCTGACGAATGGTGAGACTTACGTGCAGGGCGGCACCAGCGGCACGGATCTTCCCGAGGTGCGTGGGTTGGCCGGGAGCTTTCGCCTCTTGTCCGGTGTTGACACCTCCAGCCTTGATGCCTGGTATCCGCGCAATTTCGTCGCGCCTGACGGTCGCGTGTTCGGCTTCGATTCGAACGGATGGATGTATTACGTTGACACCGCCGGTGTGGGCGGCATGTCGTTCGCAGGCCAGTTCAGTTCGATCTACGCCGGCAGAACGGGGAGCGCGGCGATGTTCCGGCCGGGCCGCATTCTCGAACTCGGCGGCAATTCGAACGGTGCCGTTGTCATTGACATCAATGGGCCGGGCCTGCCTTCGCTCACGCCGACGCAATCGCTTTCTTCGCAGCGGCAGTGGGTGAACGCCACTGTGCTGGCTGACGGGCGGGTGCTGGCCACCAGCGGAAGCCAAGTCGCCAATCAGTTGGTGGGCGTGAACACCACGGCCGAGATTTGGGATCCGACGACGGGGCAGTGGTTGCAGGGGCCGGCTGCGGTCAAGCCTCGGCTTTACCACTCCAATGCCTTGTTGCTGCCGGATGCGAGTGTTCTCGTATCGGGTGGTGGCGCCACGGCGTCTGTCGGAACAGGGCCGGCGGACAACCTCAACGCCGAGATTTACTACCCGCCGTACCTGTTCACCGCAGCCGGCCAGCGGGCGGCGCGGCCGGTAATCACATCCGCGCCGAATTGGGTCGAAATCGGCGCGGTGATTCAGGTTGCGGCGGCCAATGCCAGCAGCGTGAGCAGGGTCACGCTGGTGAAGACTGGCGCGTCCACGCACAGCTTCAACATGGACCAGCGCTTTCTTGAGTTGCCCTTTAGCAGCACGGATGGCCTGAACCTGTCTGTCCAGGCGCCAGCACGTGCCGCTGACGCCACGCCTGGCTACTACTTGCTTTTCGTCTTCAACGAGTCGGGTGTGCCGTCGGTCGCGAAGATTCTGCGCATCGGCATTGCGGCACAGCCGAATCCGGCCACTGTGCCTGCCCTCGTTGCGCCTGCTGCGCAGTCGACGAATGTGGGTGTGCAGGCCTTGCTCAATCTGAGCGCCTCCGATCCGAATGGCGATTTGCTCAGCTTCAGTGCGGCGGGTCTGCCTCCCGGCTTGGCAATCGATGGCAGCACCGGTGCGATCAGTGGCACGCCCACCACGCCGGGCGACTACAGCGTCACAGTCACGGTGAGTGATGGCGTGAACGCGACGAGCGCAGTCTTCCTGTGGTCCGTCAACGCCGTCAACGAGGTGGTGCTCAATCCTTTGCCGCCGGTGCAGACCGCGCAGGCTGGTGGGGCGGCGAGCTTCACCGCAAGCACGCAGGGCGGCGTCAACGTGGTGTTTCGCTGGAACTTCGGTGACGGCAGTGCGACGAGCGCATGGTCAAGCAATCCCGCCGTGACGCATGTGTATGCCAATCCGGGCAACTACAGCGTCACGCTCAGCGTCAGCGATGACAGCGGCACGGTTCAAACGCGCACGCTGTTGCAAACGATGTACCTGCCGGCCACCGCCAATTCGCCAGCCAGTTCTTCGAACATCGTGATTCAACGCCGCACCAGCGGCAATGCGCTGCTGTGGATCGTTAACCAAGACAGCGACAGCGTCAGCGCGTTCGATGCCGTCACCCGCGTCAAGCAAGCGGAGGTGGCCGTAGGCACGGCACCTCGCTCGATTGCCGTCGCTCCGAACGGCTTCATTTGGGTCACGAACAAGCGAAGCGACAGCATCAGCGTCATCAATCAGGCAACCTACTCCGTGGTCACCACGATCCCATTGCCGCGCGCGTCTCAGCCCTTCGGCATCGTGATGTCGCCTGCGGCAAACGAAGCCTTCGTGGTGCTGGAGGCAACGGGCCAGCTCATCAAGTTCAACAGCACGACTTATGCGCAGCTCGGCGCTGTGGCGGTTGGCAGCAATCCGCGGCAGGTTTCGCTCACGGCCAATGGCTTGAGCGCCTATGTGTCTCGCTATGTCACGCCGCCGCTGCCAGGCGAAAGCACAGCCATCGTGGCGCCAACGCCGAGCACCGGCGCGGAAGTGGTTGTGGTGAATGCCGGCGCGTTGAGCCTCGTGCGCACGATCACGCTTGCCCACAGCGACAAGCCAGACCTTGAGAACCAAGGCCGTGGCATTCCAAACTACCTCGGCGCCGCCGCGATCTCACCCGACGGCACGCAGGCTTGGGTGCCATCGAAGCAGGACAACGTCGAACGCGGCAGCCTGCGGGACGGCCAGGCCCTCGACTTCCAGAACACCGTGCGGGCCGTGAGCTCGCGAATCTTGTTGGCCACCAATCAGGAAGACATCGCCAAGCGAGTCGATCACGACAACGCCAGTGTGGCGAGCGCCGCTGCATTCGATAGTCAGGGTGTCTACCTTTTCGTCGCACTCGAAACGAGTCGCGAAGTTGCCGTGATCGACGCCTTTGCCGGCACCCAGGTGATGCGCTTTGACGTGGGCCGCGCACCGCAGGGCATTGCACTCTCGCCGGACGGCAAGACGCTCTTTGTCAACAACTTCATGGACCGCAGTGTCGGCGTCTATGACCTGCAACCTCTCCTTGCCAACGGCCGCCTCAGCGTGCCGCTGCTTGCCACGCTCGGCGCCACCACCACTGAAAAGCTGAGCCCCACCGTGTTGGTCGGCAAGCAACACTTCTACGACGCACGAGACACGCGCCTTGCCCATGACCGCTACATGAGTTGCGCTGCCTGCCACAACGATGGTGGCGCTGACGGCCGCATCTGGGATTTCACCGGCCAAGGCGAGGGCCTGCGCAACACCATCGCACTGCGCGGCCGCGCAGGCGGGGAAGGGTTGATGCACTGGAGCGGCAACTTCGACGAAGTTCAGGATTTCGAAGGCCAGATTCGTTCGCTGGCTGGTGGCACCGGGCTGATGAGCGATGCAGATTTCAACACCGGAACGCGCAGCCAGCCGTTGGGTGTAAGCAAAGCTGGCGTCAGCGCCGACCTGGATGCGCTGGCTGCCTACGTGGCGTCGCTCAGTGCTTTCGAGCCGACGCCGAATCGAGATCAAACTGGCGCATTGACTGCAGCCGGCGTGGCGGGTCGGGCCGTGTTCCTGGCGAAAAATTGCGCTTCCTGCCACGGCGGCGCTGACTTCACCAAGTCCGCGTCGATGGGCTTGCAAAACGTGGGGACCATCAAGCCTTCAAGCGGCCAGCGCTTGGGCGCGCCGTTGACGGGCATCGATATCCCCACGCTGCGCGACGTGTGGCGCACCGCGCCCTACCTTCACGACGGATCGGCAGCAACCCTGAGCGCTGCCGTGCTGGCGCACAACAACGTCTCGGTTTCATCGGGCGACCTGGCCTCGTTGGTCGAATACCTTCAGCAGATCGGCGCCGAGGAAGTTGCACCACCGAGCCTCTCGGGTACGGTGAGTGCGGCCACGACTGCGGTGAACCTCACGAGCATTGGCTCCGGTGACTGGGCGCATTGGGGCGATGGCGGCGTGCCCGGCCTCGTTCGCAAGAGCAATGGCGCCGGTCAGATCAGTGCCTACACCGTGCTCGGTGGCGCGGCCCCGAAGAACTATGCCAACGATCCACGCGTCGTCTCCTGGACGGACGGTGCGCCGCTGCTCAACAGCAGCAACAACGCGAAGGGTCTTTACGTCAGTGGCATTGGCAATGGCTTCTCGTTCAAGGTGCCGGCCGATAGCACCGTGCGTACGTTGACGGTGCTCGTCGGCGGTAGCAAATCGGCCGCCACCTTCACGGCTCATCTCTCCGATGGCTCAGCGGCCGACTTCATCGACACCACCTCAGTCGCGGCAGGCCAGTACGCACGCGCCTACACCATCACGTATTCAGCAGCAGGTACCGCGACGCTCACCGTAAGCTGGACGCAGGCGTCAGCCATTGGCAACGTGACTTTGAATGCAGCGGCAGTCACGGGCAGCCCGCCGCCAAATGTTGCGCCTGTCGTGATGGCGCCGGCGTCGCAATCGGGCGTGAAGGGGCAAGCTGCCTCGTTGGCGATCAGCGCCAGCGATGCAAATGGTGATGTGTTGATCTACGGCGCAAGCGGCTTGCCTGCTGGCCTGAGCATCAATGCCACCACGGGCTTGATCAGCGGAACGCCGACGGTGGCTGGGCCAAATGCCGTGACCGTGGTGGTCAGCGACGGCCGGGGAGGCAGCACCAACGCCAATTTCAACTGGACGATCCAGACGCCGCCAAGCCCGCCAGTCGTGAGCACGCCGGCGTCGCAAACCAACATTCAGGGGCAAGCACTCTCGCTCGCAATTTCTGCGAGCGATGCGAATGGCGATGTATTGACCTACTCGGCGAACGGCCTGCCGCTCGGGCTCTCGATCAACCCAGTCAGCGGCGTCATTGCGGGCACGCCGACCACCCCTGGCACGTCGACCGCGAATGTTGCCGTGAGCGACGGCACGGGTTTCACCACGAGTGCGTCGTTCACATGGACGATCCAACCGAACTTGGCGCAGGGCGGGAGCATGAGCGCATCGGTGAGTGCGGCCAGCACAGCGGCGAGCCTGAGCGCCGTGGGCACCGGCGACTGGGCGCACTGGGGTGATGGGGCTGTGCCCGGTCTGGTTCGCAAGGCAACCGGTGGGGCGCAGATCAGCGCTTACAGCTTGGTCGGCGGCGGTACTGTGCAGCGCTATGCCACTGACCCGCGCTCCCTTTCATGGACAGACGGTGCGCCGATAGGCGCCAGCAGCTTCAACGCTGGCGGCGTCTATGTGGCGGGCGTCGGCCGCGGCTTCTCGGTCACAGTGCCTGCCGGCACTGGGAGCCGTTCGGTGGTCGTCTACGTCGGCGGCTGGAACTCTGGAGGGTCGTTTCGTGCGCATCTTTCTGACGGCACGACCGTAGATTTCACCGACACCACTGCGCAGGTTCCTGGGCAGTACAACCGCACGTATGCGGTCACCTACAACGCTGGTTCGGCGGGCAAACAACTCGTTTTGAGCTGGGTGATGTCGGCCGGCACGAACGGCAACGTGACGCTCAACGGCATCGCGCTGACGCCCTGAAGGGCGCCGTGATTGAGGCCCCGATCGGCGCGATCAAAGCGCGCCGAAAACTGCCAAGCCGCAGCCCAGCAAGACGAGCCGGCTGATCTTGTCTTTCGCTGCGAACACCACCGGGTCATCGTGCAGTTCACCGCGATGTGCCTTGAGCCAGATGCGCGTCATCCAATAGAGAAAGAGCGGCATGATGAGCCACAGCACATACGGGTGGGTGTAGCGCTTGACCATCAGCGGGTCGTTCAGATAAAGGCTCAGCACCAGGGCAGACACTTGGCCTGAACTGATGCCCGCAGCTTGAACATAGGCGAGGTCTTGCACCTTGTAGCCGCGCGCCTTGTTGGTCTTTCCCTCGGTCTTGCTCATCTCGGCCAATTCGACATAGCGCTTTGCCAGCGCCAAGCTCAAAAAGGTGAAGACCGAGAACCCGAGAATCCAGAACGACGGCGCAACTTGTATCGCCGCAGCGCCCGCCAGTATCCGCAACGTGTAGAGCGCCGCCAACGTGAAGACGTCAACAAGCACCATGCGTTTGAGCTTGACTGAGTAGAGGGTGGTCAGCGCCACATACCCGCCCAACACCGCCAAAAATACGGGGGAAAGCAAGAGGGCGGAAATGAGTACCGAAGCCGCCAAAAGCCCGCCAGCGAGTAGCAGTGCACTCGGCACGCCGATGCGGCCAGACGCAAATGGCCGATGCTTCTTTCGGTGGTGTTGACGGTCGGATTCAAGGTCAAGCAAATCATTGAGCACGTAGATGCTTGAGGCTGCGAGTCCGAACGCGACGAAGGCAATCACCAGTGCTAGCCACATGGCGGGCGTGGCCGCTTGCGTGATGGGCAGCACGGGCACGAACACCAGCAGGTTCTTCAACCACTGGTGCAGGCGTATGCCGTAGAGCAGGTCACGCAGGCTCGCGCGCGGTGGCTGGAATGTCTGCACCACGCGAGTCAGATCGGCCGCGCGTCGAGCCAGCTTTGGCGAAGGCGAAACGACCACTGCGCCGCTCGCTTTTGCCCACACCGCAAGGTCGGCGTGGTGATCGCCTGCGTACCAAAATGGCGCGCCCTTCGCGTCGACCTCGATTGCACTTAGCTTGGTGGCGCCTTTGAGGTTGGTCTTGCCGTCTGAGGCCAGCACCGCATCGAATACGCCGAGGTGGCGCGCCACAGCGTCGGCGTACTTTTGGTCGGATGCTGTGGCCAGTACGATGCGGCGGCCGTTCGCCTTCTGCTCCCGCAGCCAGGTCACCACTTCTTCTCGGTACGGGAGCCCGGCTGGGTCGATGGCAACATGTGCCGCGATGCGCCGCTTGAGAGCAGCTTTGTCGCCACCAAGCACCCACCCGGGCAGGCGCAGAGCTTGCGGCGGTGCGTCGCGGGCGAGCCGCAGCGCACTCTCGTGGAGCAGGTCGGTGGCGATGAGCGTGCCGTCGAGATCGACGTAGAGCGGTTCAAGGCTAGAAATCATTGGAGGAGGGTCCCTTGCTGGCGCAGTTTTTGAGATTTTTGATGGTGGGCGGAACAGCCACGCTGATCCACTACGGCGTGCTGTGGTTGTTGCATGGCGGGTTGGGTTTCGATGCCGTTTGGTCAACGGCGATCGGCTTTGCGCTCAGCTCGGTGTTCAACTTCATCGCGAGCTACCGCTTCACTTACCGAAGCAATGCACCGGTGGCGCAAGCGCTGTGGCGTTACGCCGTGGTCGCGGGCACCGGCCTGCTGATCAACACGGCGCTCTTTGCGTTCGCGACGACCCAACTCGGCATTCACTACATGTTGGCCCAGGTTCTCGCCACGGGCGTGGTGTTGGTCTGGAACTTTGTGTTGGGGCGGATGTTCGCGTTTGCGGGCCCGGCGGCTAAGGCAGTTTGAGGCGCATTGCGGCTCAGTGACCGCGCTCGGAGTGAGCGCTGCGAAAGGCGGTGTCGGGCGTCAGCCATGGCGGATGGTGACGTTTCACCCATTCAACTGACGGGCTGGGTTGCCGACCAATTGACGATGCCAAGCGGCATTCGGATCGGGGTTTGAGGGTTCATGGTGCGGATGTGGGACATGGAGGCCTATTCAGTCGTCGAGTTTAGTCAGCCCATCTTTACTTCTTGCTTGCAAGTGCTGCGCCTGAAAGCGATGAAGCCACGAAACCCTTGACGGGATTCGTGGCTCCTGGCTGACGGCCGGCGAGCGGGGCGCGCTAAGTTGCGCGCCATGGATATCAGAGCTTGAGCATGACCGGCTCGATGCCGAGCTTTATTTGCCGGTTCGAGGGGATCGCGCTTTCAGTGCCACTCAATGTGCGTACCTTCGTGACGTTCCACTGTGAGGGCAAGTTCACCAAGGTGTTGTCTTTCGTGGCCCACAGCACGACGAAGTTGTCGGAGCCGCGGTTCATCAGGAACACATAAGCCTGGTCATTGACGCGGTAGCCGCCAGTGATCCGAGCGCCCTTGGCCCAGCTGCGACCCTCGGCAAGCGCTTTGGCTTCATCGGTGGCGGTCAGGTAGTCAGGCATCACCAGCTTGCCGAATGGCGATTGCGTTTCCCAGAACGAGTAGCTGAAGTTGGCGATGCCTTTGGTGGCCATCAAGAACAGCGCACGCACATTGGCACCTCGGCTCTGCGCTGGAGTCGGAACAGCAGTCTTGCAGTCCATTGAAGCAGAGTCGCAAATGAAGGCGCCTTCGGTGTTCCAGATCGGCTTGTTCTCGATGCCGTAGGTCTTCATCAGGCCGCGCACGTTGTCGATGCTCGGGCCAATGGATTCCGGGTTGATCGAGTAGTACCAGTGGTAACCGACCATGTCGATCGAAGCGCCGCCGCCAGCCGCAAGGAATCCGTTCATCGCGTTCATGCCTTGACCCGTGGTGAACCCTGGGCCAACCAGCTTGTTGTTCGGATCGGCTGCGATCAGCTCTTGCTTGGCGATCACGGCCATCTGCGCGAGGGTGCTCATGCTGCCCGTGAAGGTGCCAGCATAGTCAGGCTCGTTCCAGAGTTCCCAGAAGCGAATGCGGCCCTTGTAGCGGTTCGCGAGGGTGCGAACGTAGTCACGCCAGTCATCCATGTTGGTCGGTGCGCCGCTGGAGCCCATGCCGTAGAGGCCTTGCACGGTTGGGGTGCTCGATGCCCACTGCGGAGTTTGACCCAGTGTGTAGAGGATTTCGCCGTTCGGATTGTTCGTCATCGCGTAGTTGACGTACATGTCGAGGCGCTTGCCGCCACCGGTGGTGAAGTCCCAGGCGCCTTGTGCTTTCTCGAGATCGAGCCAATTGGTACCAGTGTTCCAGAGGCGCAGAACGTTGGTGTTGAGGCCTGGCCAGTTGAAGTGATAGCCGAGTTGGTTGACATGCATGCCGAACAGGCTGTCAGGCAGCGTCGCGGTTGACCACGGCGCCATGTCGTTCTTGTTGACTGTGGAGAGCGTCACGTCATCGATCCAGAACGTGCCGGTGGGGTTGAGCACGGCAACGCGGAAGCTGCCTGATGCGTCTGATGGGTAGGCGCCTTCCAGGTCGATCTTCTGCCAGGTGCTGTTGAGGGTCACGGTTTTCGTGGCCACGACGGTCCAGGGGGAGGCATCAACGCGGATGAACACTTGCACCGGGGTCGGCACGTCGGCTTTCATGTAGGCCGTCGCGTGATACGTGTTCCCCTTGACGAAGGGGTAGCTTTCGGTCAGCTGAACGTCACCGCCTTTCTTGTCGGAGATCTGGAAGAGTTGCGACGAAGCGCCAGCATGCACGTGGTCAGGCCGTGTCTCGCGAGCTGCGAGGAAGCTCTGCGCGCCAGTGCCGCCGTAAGCGTTGTAGTACCAGCCGAGTGCGAAGCGTGTGAATGCATCGTCCATGTTGCTGTTCAGCACGGTCGTGAGAGACGAGCCTGTGGTGCCTTGCGCCGGCAGGTTGATGGCGCCTGGGGACTGCGTGCTGCCGGGTGGCGGGGCGCTGGCGGTCGTGTTGTTGATGGTCATCTCGTCGAGGAAGATGTCCGTGCCGTAGGTCAGCGGGATCACGCGCACCGTGCCAGCATCGGCGAAGGGGTAGGTGCCCTGCAAATCAACGCGTTGCCACGCCGGGCCCACGGTGACCGTCTTGCTGCTCACCACGTTGTACGGGCTGCCAGCGCGGCGGAACTGAACCAGCACTTGCGTGCTCACGTCAGAGCGCACGTTGAGCGAGATCGAGTAAGCGTTGTTCTGCACGAAGCCGTAGCTGTAGACCAAGTGCGCGCCGCCGCCACTGGGCACAGAGTTCAGGCGGTAACGCTGCGAAGCTGCGCCGGCCAACACGTATCCGGTGCGGGTCTCGCGGCTGGCGGTGAAGGTGGGCGGTGCGCTGCCCCACCAGTTGATCCACCAGCCTGGGGACAGCGTCGTGAAGCTGCCGTCGAAGTTGTAGTTCAACGTGGTGGTGGGGGTCGCGACTTCGAGGGCATGCGCGCGGTGCTCGGTGCCGCTCGCCAATGCATCGCTGGCCACGGCATCAGTCGCTTGCGAGGTCGACAGTGCGCCGTTGTCATTGAAGCTCATCACGCCTTGCGGCTGCACCGCGGCTTGATCTGCAGCGCTCGTGGCCGCCACCGTCGTGGAGGTGACTGGCGTTGAAGCCACTGCTTGGGAGCCAGTGTCAGCCGGCGCGGCGTCTGTAGATGAAGTGCTGCTGCCGCTACCGCCGCCGCAACCGGCGAGTGCCAACGCTGTCATCAGCACGGTGGCCACATTTGATTTGAGAGACATGTCGAGCCCTGGTTGAATTGCGAATCGGCTTTGGCAGCTGCGTCTTGCGATGTGCGCTGTCTCGGCCGTGCCGTGGAAGTCGGATGCCGGTGCCTTGGTTGGCGCGGCGTCTGCATAGGGTTTCGGAATCAATGGATGTCCCATTGAGTCGGGAAGTGCAACCGCAGCAGACAAGCCGTAACCAAGTGCTTCCGCCGCGTACCCCTGGCACTCAATGCCAGGCGTGCTTCGGATACCGATGTGGGAGTGATCGGCTAACTCGCCCCGTGGAGGTGGCGTGGTAGCCTCATCAGTCCTGCAGATGCGGGATTTGTGCCAGCCCAGGGGAGGTGGCCTAACAGTCGAGGTGACGGTGTGAAAACAGGGCAGTTCATGAGTGAGTGGGAGCAGTTATCAATGCCGGCGCATGGCTTCGTGCCATGGCTCCGGTGTTCAGTGAGCAGGGCGGCCAACGGCTGGGTTGGCGCATAGCGTGGCGGGCTCCCTCGCCAGAGTGTTGGTAGTGCAGCGCCGAATGCCGCACTACCGCGTGAAGCTCTTCGAAGCACTCCGCGAGGAGCTTCCGAAGGTTGGCTGCGAGCTGATTCTCGCCTATGGAATGCCAACTAGTGCCGAATTGAGCAAAGGTGATTCCGCAGAAATTTCTTGGGCCGAGCGATTGCCCACGAGGTACTTCTTGGGTGGCCGCATCTGTTGGCAACCTTTTTCGCACTTGATGAATGCGACTCACATTGCCGTGCTGACACCTGAGAACAAGCTCATCAACAACCTCGGCGCGCAGTTGCTTCAGCGGCATAGCAAGATTGTTCTTTGGGGCCATGGCGCGAACCTTCAAGGCGATCCAACCTCGTGGCGTGAGCGCATGAAACGCTGGATGGCGCGCCGCTCCGATTGGTGGTTAGGCTACACCGAGATAAGCCGTGCGTTGATCGGTCGGACCGGCTTTCCGGCCGAGCGCGTCACTGTCCTCAACAACGCGGTGGACACCGTTGAGATGGCGTCGATGCGGGCGAGCTTGACGCGGGCGTCGATCGCGCAGGCGCGGGCTCGTTGGCATTTGCGCGGGCGGCACGTCGGCGTCTTTGTGGGGTCGCTGTACGAAGAAAAGCGCATTGGCTTTCTGCTTGAAGCGGCGAGTGCTTTGCGGAGTTGCATTCCAGACTTTGAGTTGCTCGTGATCGGCAGCGGCCCGCTCACAACTCAAGTGGAAGCGTTTTGCCGAACGCACGAGTGGGCGCATCAACTCGGCATGTGCAAAGGGCGAGAGAAGGTCGAAGCATTGGCCACAGCGCGCGTGATGCTCAATCCAGGATTGGTGGGCTTAGGCATCCTCGATTCATTCGTTTGTGGCGTGCCGATGGTCACGACAGATTGCGGTCTGCACAGCCCCGAGGTTGCCTATCTCGCGTCGGGCGTCAATGGCTGGATGACGCCGAACACAGTCGGCGACTTCGTCGATGCCGCAGCAGCCGTTTTGTCCGACGACGCTGTGCACGCCGGTCTTCAGCGCGGCTGTGCTGTCAGTGCCAGTGCCTACACAGTCGAAAACATGGCGAAAAACTTTGCCCGCGGCATACGCCAATGTTTGGATGCACCGTCATGGCGATAACAGAAACAAAAAGCCACTCGGCGTCACGCCCTCGGGTGCTGATCGTCCACAACACCTATCAGCAACGCGGCGGGGAAGACTCCGTGGTGGAGGCGGAGTGCGCGCTCCTGCGCGAAGCGGGGCACGAAGTCGAGCTCTACCAGCGCAACAATGCCGATGTGGCAAGCCGAGGTCAGCTTCAGCTGGCTGTCGATACCGTCTGGTCGCGCCGCACCACCACCGAGATCGGGCAGCTCATTGAGCGATTCGCGCCCGATGTGATCCACGTCCACAACACGCTTGCCCTGATTTCGCCAAGCGTTTACTGGGCCGCGGCGCGTGCCGGTGTGCCGGTCGTGCAGACGCTGCACAACTTTCGCTTGATGTGCCCGCAAGGCATGCTGTTGCGTGAGGAGGCAGTGTGCGAAGACTGCGTTGGCAAGCTCCCGTGGCGAGCGGTGGCGCATCGGTGCTACCGAGGTTCGACAGGGGCATCGGCGGTGATCGCGGCGACGATAACGGTGCACCGGGCGCTGGGTACTTTCCAGAACAAGGTCACACGTTTTATCGCCCTCAACGAGTTCTGCCGCGATAAATTCGTGGCTTCGGGATTGCCGGCGAATCGGATTCGGATCAAGCCGAACTTCATCGACATGCCCGCCGCGATAACGTCCGCGAATCAGGCCCGCGTTGGCGGGTTGTTTGTGGGGCGTTTGACCGCGGAGAAGGGTGTCCGCGTTCTCCTCGACGCATTGCGCCAATGCGAGTCGGTGACGATGACCGTAGTCGGTACCGGAGAGCTGGAGGGTGAGGTGAGTGCTGTAGGTGCCGCAAATTGGCTCGGATTCAAGCCGCTGGATGAAATCCTGAGGTTGATGCACGCCGCCAGCTACTTGGTGTTACCAAGCATTTGGTTCGAAAATTTTCCGCGAACTATAGTGGAGGCGTATGCGTGCTCGTTGCCGGTGATCGCCAGCCGGCTCGGCGCGCTGCCCGAAATCGTGCTCGACGGGGAGACTGGCCTGCTTTTTGACCCAAACTCTGCGGGCGACTTGGCCCAAAAACTGCAGTGGGCAGCGACACATCCTGACGAAATGCTCGCCATGGGTCGGAATGCACGGGCGCGCTATGAGCGCCTCTACACCCCGCGAGCGAATTACAACTTACTCTCAGGCATCTATGCTGAATCGATTGAATCTCGGGTACGCCATGCCTGATGCTGCTCAGCGACCGAGTTCTCTTGTGCTCGGCGTCAGGATCGACGCCTCCGGATGGGACGACGTCGTCGGCCAACTCGTGAGCTGGGGTGCCCAGCGCGCCTCGCGCTACATCTGCATCTGCAACGTGCATTCATTGGTCACTGCGGTTCGTGATCCCGCCTTCATGCAGGCCGTGAATCGCGCCGATATGGCCACACCCGATGGCATGCCGGTGGCTTGGATGCTGCGCGCATTGGGTCATCAAGGTCAGCAGCGAATCAACGGCCCGGACCTGATGTGGCGCTATCTTGCCGAAGCTGAGAAGCTTGGGCAGGTTGTCTCGTTCTACGGCAGCACCGAGGAAACCATCGCGCTGCTGCGCGAGGCGATGCTCCGCGCTTATCCCAAGCTGCGTATCGGAGTGATGATCAGCCCGCCATTCCGACCGCTGAGCGACGAAGAGTCGAGCGCCTACGCAAGGCAGGTCAACGACGCCAACACCTCGGTGATGTTCGTGGGAATGGGTTGTCCGAAGCAAGAAATTTGGATGTCCTCGCGCCGAGGCATGATCAGCGCTGCCATGGTTGGCGTTGGCGCTGCGTTCGACTACCACGCTGGCACGGTGAAACGTGCTCCGATCTGGATGCAGCGCAGCGGGCTCGAGTGGCTCTACCGACTCGTGACCGAACCGAGGCGCCTTTGGAGGCGTTACTTGGTCACCAATACGATTTTTGCCTTCATGGCTTTCAAGCAGCTCCTCGCCGTTCGGCGCGAGCCGCTGAAAGATGAGGCCGAGAGCTCGAACGCCGGGCACTGAAGTGCCCGGCTCCGAAGCCGTGCGCGGTCAAACCTGGCCGCGCCCTATGCCGAAATATTCGATGCCCATCGATTGCACGAGCACGGGATCGTAGAGGTTTCGGCCGTCGAAGACGAGCGGGTTCTTCAACGCCGTGCGCATGTCCTCGAACGCCGGGCTCTTGAACTCTTTCCATTCGGTGACGATCACGAGCGCGTCACAGCCGACAAGAGCCGCCGACTGATTCGCTGCGAATTCGACGCCTGGCAAATGCTCCATCAATCGCCGCGCTTCCGGCATGGCGACTGGGTCGTAGGCCTTGATCCTGGCCCCACGCTGAACCAACGCTTCGATGATCACGCAGCTTGGTGCTTCGCGCATGTCGTCGGTGTCAGGCTTGAAGGCGAGGCCCCACACTGCAAACTGCAGGCCGGTCAGATCTTCACCAAAGCGCCGAACGACTTTGTCCACGAGCACATGCTTCTGGCGCTCGTTGGCCTCTTCCACTGCCGTCAGAACTTTGAGCTCGATGCCCACGCTTTGGGCAGTGCTCACCAGCGCTTTGACATCTTTCGGGAAGCAGGAGCCGCCATAGCCTGCGCCAGCGTAGAGAAACTGGTAGCCAATGCGCGGATCACTGCCCATGCCGCGGCGGACGAGCTCGATGTCTGCGCCAACCTTTTCTGCGACCAAGGCCAGTTCGTTCATGAAGCTGATCCGAGTGGCCAACATCGAATTGGCGGCGTACTTCGTGAACTCTGCGCTTTTGACATCCATCACGAGGAGGCGGTCGCGGTTGCGCACGAACGGCGAATAGAGCGCGCGCATCAACAACACGGCCCGCTCGTCATCGGCGCCAACCACGATGCGATCGGGGCGCATGAAGTCTTCGACGGCGGCACCTTCCTTCAGGAACTCGGGGTTGGACACCACGGCGAATTCAACGCTGACCTTGCGCTTGGCGAGTTCATCGGCGATGGCCGCTTTGACGCGTTCGCCGGTGCCCACAGGGACGGTACTCTTGTCGATCACGACCTTGTAGTCGGTCATGTGACGACCGATATTCCGCGCTGCGGCAAGCACATACTGCAGGTCGGCCGAGCCGTCTTCGTCGGGCGGTGTTCCCACCCCGATGAACTGCAGCGTGCCGTGATGCACAGCGGCTTCGATGTCCGTCGTGAACTGCAGTCGCCCGGCGGTTCGGTTGCGCGAGACCATTTCCAGCAAGCCTGGCTCGTGGATTGGCAGGCCACCTTCTTGAAGCACGCGAATCTTCTCCGCGTCGACGTCAAGGCACACCACGTGGTTGCCCATTTCGGCCAGGCAAGTTCCGGTGACCAGTCCGACATAGCCGGAACCGACGACAGTAATCTTCATGTATTGAATCTCGGTGAATTGAACTGCGAAACGGTCACTTCACGCGACCGTAGGTGTCTTCGAATCGAACGATGTCGTCTTCGCCCAAATAGCTACCCGACTGCACTTCGATCAACTCAAGCGGCAACTTACCGGGATTGACCAAACGGTGGACTTGGCCGACGGGGATATAGGTGCTCTGGTTTTCGGTGAGCAGGATGACCTCGTCACCGTTCGTCACCTCGGCAGTGCCGCTGACCACGATCCAGTGTTCGGCGCGGTGATGGTGCTTTTGCAGGCTCAACGAGGCCCCAGGCTTGACCATGATGCGTTTGACCTGGAAGCGCGGGCCTGAATCGATGCTGTCGTACCAGCCCCAGGGGCGGTGGACCTGGCGATGCAGCGTGTGTTCGCTGCGCGCATCAATCTGCAGCTGTCCGACGATCTGTTTGACCTCTTGGCTGCGTGAGCGATCGGCAACGAGCACAGCGTCGGGCGTCTCGATCACAACCACATTGGACAGCCCGACCACACCAACGAGCCGACTCGTGGCATGCACCAGGGTGTTGTGGCTATCGCGAACAAGCGCATCGCCGAAAGACGCATTGCCGGTGGCATCCTTGGCACTCACTTCCCAAACGGCATCCCAGGCGCCGAGATCGGACCAGCCCGCATCAAGCGGAATCATGCGGATGTCGAATTCGGCTGCGGCTGGGCACTTCTCCATCACGGCATAGTCGATCGACTCGCTCGGAATACTGGCGAACTCAGCTTTGCCTGGGCGCACGAAGCTCGAGTCGGTGCTGCGAGCCAACCACGCTGCTTGCGTGGTGCCGGCAATGTCCGGTCGGAACTGGTTCAAGGCTTTCAGCCAAACAGACGCGCGGACGATAAAGATGCCGCTGTTCCAGTAGTAGCCACCATCGGCGAGGTAACGCTCAGCAGTGGCGAGCGACGGCTTCTCGACGAACTGCGCAACCTTCAACTCGCTCCCATCCAGTGCGGCTTGCGACAAGATGTAGCCGAACCCGGTTTCTGGTCGATTGGGCGTGATCCCGAGCGTTACCAATGCGCCCCGCGATGCACAGCGTATCGCTTGCTGCAGCGCGAGAGTGAATGCAGCTTCGTTGACGACTGCGTGATCTGCAGCGGTCACGACGAGCACCGGATCGACCCCACTCTCACTCGCATGCAGAGCCGCGAGCTGCATCGCCGCGGCCGTGTTGCGCCCCATAGGCTCGAGCAGCACGTTTGCGGGCGGCAGCTTCAACTCGCGAAGCTGGTCGAGGATCAGGAACCGGTGTTCTTCGTTGCCGACGATGCACGGCGCAGACACGGTAATGTCGTCGGCTGCGAGATTCGCAAGACGCTCGGCGGCCTGTTGGAACAGGCTGCGGTTACCCTGAAGTACGAGAAACTGCTTCGGGTACTGGGCGCGCGACAACGGCCAAAGGCGCGTGCCGCTGCCACCGGCCATGATGACGGGGTGGACGTGGATGGAGGTCATGGGTCTTCCTTGAATCGCGGCGATCAGCCTCGCATGGGCTTGCGCCAAGCGATGGGGTGTATCGATGGTTGTAGGTGCTCAGCCGGCCTGCGTCGCAATGAATTCCGCGTACGCATGACGCAGGCCATCGCGCAACGCTGTTCGTGCGGTCCAGCCAGCGCGAGCGAGCAGGCTCACGTCCATCAGCTTTCTTGGTGTGCCGTCAGGTTGATTGCGGTCATAGACGATTTCACCGTCGAAACCGGTTGTCTCTTGCATGATCTGCGCCAACTCAGAGATGGTTACATCGTGACCAACGCCAACATTGACGAGCGGGGGCTCGAAGCGGCCGGAGGCGCTCTCATCGCTTCCGAGCAAGGCTTCGAAGCGTTCGTCGGGCAGGTTCATCAGGAAGACGCAGGCATCGGCCATGTCATCGCTGTACAGGAATTCGCGGCGCGGCGTTCCGCTGCCCCAAACCGTGACTGTCGCGTCACCCCGCAGCTTGGCCTCGTGAAACTTTCGAAGCAATGCCGGGATGACGTGGCTGTTTTCGAGGTGATAGTTGTCGCCCGGACCATAAAGGTTGGTCGGCATGGCGGCGAGGTACTTCGTACCGTATTGGCGGTTGTAGCTCCAGCACATCTCAATGCCGGCGATCTTGGCCAGCGCGTACGGCCGATTGGTTGGCTCCAGTGGGCCAGTCAGCAGGGCGTCTTCGCGCATGGGCTGAGCGGCGAGCTTGGGATAGATGCAGCTCGACCCGAGGAACATCAGGCGTTTGACCGCGGCTTCATAAGCCGCGTGGATCACATTGGCCTGAATCACCAAGTTATCGCGGATAAATTCCGCCGGATAGCGATTGTTCGCGACGATGCCGCCAACCTTGGCTGCCGCCAAGAAGACGTGATCCGGCTTCTCCGAAGCGAAAAAGGCGTTGGTGGCGGCGGCGTCGGTGAGATCGAGTTCGGCGTGAGTGCGCGTCAGCAGCTGGCTGTAGCCAGCTGCCTTCAGGTTCCGGACGATGGCTGAGCCGACGAGGCCACGATGGCCCGCGACATAGATGCGGTCGTTGAGCTGCATCGAGATTACTCGTTGTAGTCGAAGGCTTGGAAGCCTGCGAGTTTGACCAAGCTGTCACGGCGCGCAGCGGTGTAGTCGGCGTCTACCATTTCCTTGACGAGCTCGCGCAAGGTTGTGGTTGGGGTCCATCCGAGCTTTTCTTTGGCCTTCGTGGGATCGCCCAGCAACGTTTCTACTTCGGTGGGTCGGTAGTAGCGCGGATCAACCTTGACGATCACGTCGCCAACCTTGCATTTGGATTTGATTTCGCCGTCTACGGGATCCACCTTTGCCACGGTGCCGATCTCATTTTCGCCGTCGCCGCTGAACTCGAGCGTGACACCCAACTCTGCCGCCGCAAACTCGACGAACTGGCGCACGCTGTACTGCACGCCGGTCGCGATGACAAAGTCATCGGCCACGTCTTGCTGAAGCATCAGCCACTGCATGTGGACGTAGTCGCGCGCATGGCCCCAATCGCGCAGCGCGCTCATGTTGCCGAGGTGCAAGCAATCTTGCAGCCCGAGCGCGATGCGGGCGATCGCGCGGGTGATCTTGCGTGTCACGAAGGTCTCTCCGCGCAGCGGGCTCTCATGGTTGAACAGCACGCCGTTGCAGGCGTAGAGGCCGTATGCTTCGCGGTAGTTCACCGTGATCCAGTAGGCGTAGAGCTTGGCCACGGCGTACGGGCTGCGCGGGTAAAACGGCGTGGTTTCTTTTTGCGGAATCTCTTGCACCAGGCCATAGAGTTCGGACGTGCTGGCTTGGTAGAAGCGAGTCTTTTTCTCTAAACCGAGAATGCGGATCGCCTCCAGGATGCGCAGGGTGCCGATACCGTCTGCATTGGCCGTGTATTCCGGCGTCTCGAAGCTGACCGCCACGTGGCTCATTGCGGCGAGGTTGTAGATCTCATCTGGCTGGACTTGCTGAATGATTCGGATCAGGTTGGTCGAATCAGTGAGGTCGCCGAAATGGAGCTTGAAACGCTGGTGGTCGACGTGCGGATCTTGGTAGAGGTGATCAACGCGGTCGGTGTTGAACAAGGACGAACGGCGTTTGATGCCGTGCACTTCGTAGCCCTTGTTGAGTAACAGTTCGCTCAGGTAGGCGCCGTCTTGGCCGGTTACGCCAGTGATGAGAGCAACTTTGGTCATGATTTTTCAGATCTAGGTTAAGCAGGTGGAAAAAGGTGTTGGCCCCAGAAAGCGGCGGCGAAGGACGGGCTTTCAGCCGTTCAGGCCGTTGGGGTTCATGCGCTGCCAGCGCCAACTGTCGGTGCACATCGCGTCGAGCCCCAGCGTGGCTTCCCAGCCGAGCAATTGTTTTGCCAGCGTGGGATCGGCGTAACACGCGTCGATGTCGCCTGCGCGGCGAGGTGCAAACTCGTAGCGTATCTCGCTCTCGCTGGCCGCCTCGAATGCACGAACCAAATCGAGCACGCTGTAGCCGATACCGGTGCCGAGGTTGGCCGTCACCGAGCGGCGTTCAGCGAGCAGGAATCGCAGCGCGGCCACATGTCCAGCGGCGAGATCCATCACGTGGATGTAGTCACGAACGCCTGTGCCGTCGGCGGTGGCGTAGTCATTGCCAAAGATTTGCAGGCGATCTCGTTTTCCGATCGCAACTTGGGTCACGTAAGGCATCAGGTTGTTCGGTGTGCCGCTTGGATCTTCCCCAATCTGGCCGCTTGGATGCGCGCCAACCGGGTTGAAGTAGCGCAGCAACGCGATCGACCAGGTGGGGTCGGCCCGCTCCAGGTCACGCAATATGCCCTCGCTCATCAGCTTGGTCGCGCCGTAGGGGCTGGTTGCCGCGAGCGGCGCATCTTCTCGGATCGGGAGTTGCTGCGGCTTGCCATACACGGTGGCGCTCGAGCTGAAGACCAGCGTTTTGCAGCCATGTCGCTGCATTGCTTGGCACAACGTGATCAGGCCGCCAAGGTTGTTGGCATAGTAAGCCAGCGGCTTGGCGGTGCTTTCGCCAACTGCTTTGAAGGCAGCAAAGTGAACAACCGCATCGATCCGCTGCTTGGCGAATATGCCGTCGAGAGTTGGCGCGTCGCACACGTCGGCCCGCACAAACTCGGTCTCTCGGCCGCCGAGTAGTTTCAAGCGGCCGAGCACGTGCGGCGAGCTGTTTGAGAAGTCGTCAAGCCCGATGACATCGAACCCGGCCGACCAAAGCGCCAACCAAGTGTGCGAAGCAATGTACCCGGTAGCTCCGGTCAGCAAAACAGTCGGTCGACTCATTGGAACGTGAACTGCGCGGAGCAAGTCGCCGTGTTGACGCTGTACGTGTACGAGAGATTGCCGAAGATGGCGTCTTGCGATGCGGTTCGTGAATCGCGGGCGAGGTCACAGGCCAGCAGCCAGTTCCGTGCGGGAGCGTAATTGGCACCGAGTGTCACGCCGCGGCTTGAATCGCTGCCAGACAGGGACTGCTGCCCAGTGCTGCTCACGGCAGTCGACTCAGCCAGCGAGCGACGCACATAGCGGACGCCCGCGTTTGCGCGGATTTTCCCCGTGGCCAGATAGAGCGCGTTAACGCTGATGCTGTTTGTGATTCGGCTGTTGTCGCCGTTCAGTGTGACTGGCTTCGTGCCAGTGCTGGAGGCGAGATTCGCAAAGCTGGTTTCGTTACCAGTGTCGCGCAGCAGCACGGTGTTGAAGCTGAGCTTGCCCGTCGGCTTGTATGCCCAGGCCAGTGAGCCTGTGAGGCCAGAGAAGTCGCGGGCCGAGCCACCGCCGTAGCTTTGGCGGCCTATGCTCAAGCGAGCGCTCACGGTGCTTTGACCGCTGGCGTTCCAAACCGTCGTGAGGTCGAGGTCATTTCGGGTGAACGAATTGCCGTTGGCTTCCGACAGCCCTGGATAACGGCCCCTTGTATGGCGTAGCCCCGCACCCAGGCTGAGCAGTGCACTTGGGCGGTAAGTGACGCCTGCGGCGATGGCGTCTTGGTTCAGTTCGCTGCCCGTGTACTCTTCGGCCGAGTAACGCAATCGGTTATGGGTGTAGCCCGCATTGAGCGACAGCAGCGAGGCCTCGCCCCATTTCACGTTGGCGCCAAACTGGTCGTTGCTTTGTACGTTTTTCTTGCGGAGAGGCACCGTGCCGGAGCCGCCGTATGAGGCGAGCCCCTGATTCAAAGACAGATTGACACTGCCTGAGATGCGCTCGATCGTCGACCAGTCGAGGCCCGTCCTGAGGCCATAACTGGTGTTGTTTTGCGTGTCCTGGTTCTGGTACCGGTTGAGCTGCACGTTGCCGTTGGCATAGAAGCGTTGCCGCCCGAACGGCTGATCGATTCCGCCGAGCAAGCCGGTGCTGTAGTAGGTGTCTGCCGTAGCCTCTGGCGTGCGGTAGACGTTCGAATCTCGAGTGATCGACTGATTTGCGCCGATGTAGTAGGGGCTAGGATCCTGGCCGCCGAACGCGCCGCCGCCGGAATCCTGTGCCCAAGCGCCCGACGCGAAGGCCGCGGCGACAGTTGCGGTGAGCACGCAAAGGCTTGTTGGAAGCGGTGATTTGCAAGCGCTAAAACTGCGGCGTCGCATGCCCTTCTGCTCTGGGCGCATTTCAGTGGTCATCGGCAGACTCCAAATTCGTGACGTGTCAGGCAGGCGATTCAGAACGCGTGCCGGTCGAAGAAAACCAGCCGCACTGTGCGCACGATGATTTGCAGGTCCAGCCCCAAGGTCCAGTTGCGCAGATATTCCAGATCGTATTCGACGCGGGCCTGCATCTTGTCGATCGTGTCGGTCTCGCCACGGTGGCCATTGACTTGCGCCCAACCCGTGATCCCGGGCTTGACTTTGTGGCGAACCATGTAGGCCTTGATCAGGCGCCTGTACTCCTCGTTGTGTGCCACGGCGTGCGGACGCGGCCCGACGATGCTCATGCGGCCTTGCAGCACATTCACGAACTGCGGCAACTCATCGAGCGAAGTGCGGCGAATGAAGGCGCCAAAGGGTGTGATGCGCGCGTCGCTCTTGGTGGCTTGCCGAACCACGGCACCGTTGTCTTGCGTGGTCATCGAGCGAAACTTGTAGACGATGATCTCGCCGCCATCGAGCCCGTTGCGCCGCTGTCTGAAAATCACTGGCCCTGGCGAACTGAGTTTCACGCCAATGGCAATTGCCAGCAGGATCGGCGAAATCAGAATCAGGATGATGGTTGCGAAAACCACGTCGCTGATGCGCTTGACGAGTTCGTTGGTGCCCGTGAAAGGCGTCTCGCAGATGCCGACGACCGGGATGCCATTCATGTCTTGAAGGCGGCCCTGGATGATGCTGATGCCGAACACGTCGGGTACAAAGAACAGTGAAGCAGTTGTGCCCTGAACTTGCTCGAGCAGCTCAACGATGCGCGGTTGCGATCCCAGTGGCAGCGTGATGTAGACCTCGCGCACGCCGTGCAGCGAGCAGTAGCTCGCAACGTCTTTCAGCCCGCCGAGGCGCTGCGCCGCGGCTTCTTGTTGCAGTCGGTCATCGGTACGGTCATCGAAATAGCCGACGAAATCGACGCCCTGGTCTCGGCTTTCGCCCAATGCGCGCGCCACTTTCACGCCGAGAGGCCCGCCACCCACAATGACCGCAGTGCGGCGCTGCTCGGGTCGACTTGAATACGACTTGATGTAGGCCTGCCCGACCAGTACAGCAAGCCACTGCAGGATTGGCGTCGCGATGACCCAAGTCAACAAGACGTCGGTTTCGAAGTAATGCTGGCTGCGGGTGGCGTAGGCGCAAAGCGCCAAGATGGCGCACAGGGTGATCCACGAGGTGACGATGTCGACGCTGGCGGCGATGAGGTTGTCACGAAAGCGGTTTCGGCCCGGCAGCGTCAGCGCGAAGACCAGCAAGCCGAGCGTCAGGGCAGGGCGGTCCAGTGGCTCGTTGAAGTACAGCGTCGCAAGAACGAATGTCAGGACCGTGATCGCCGGCTCGAGAAACGCAGCCACGAGCGATGTGACCGACTGCGGTGCGTTGTAAAACGTTCTTTTGTAGGTGCGATCTTCAAACATGAGTCGGAGGGTTCCACGTGCGCTGGCTGCTGCCTGTGAGTCGCCATAACGCCTTGGCGCGCCGGCCGAATGGCGCCGCCAGGATCGCCGGTGGCCCCCACTTCGGCGCATGGTTGCGGGATGTCGGAAGGCACACGAAGCATGATTCTCCATCAAAAACCGAGCGCCTCTGGCGCGGCGTCGAACCGGCAACAACAGAGGCCCTGAATACAATCCGTGGATGTTTCACACTATTCCGGCTGCTATCGCAGCGACCTTGCTGGAGCGAGGAACCCTGCTTCTCAATCACGTCGTGGCGGCCGAACCGGCTGCGTCGGAGCGCTTGAGAACCCACGCCGGGCGCAGCATTCAGTTGCAATTTGAGGGTTGGCCTGTCTGGTTGCCGCCACTTCCTGCAATGGGCTTCCGAGTCACGCCGGCCGGCTTGTTCGAGTGGTGCGGTCCTGAGCCCTTGCTTGCCGCCGATCTTCGCGTGTCGATCGATGCGTCCAATCCGGCCGCCAACATGGCTCAAGCCATGGCTGGCGATCGTCCGAAGGTCGATGTGGCCGGCGATGCAGGCTTTGCCACCGATGTGAATTGGCTTTTTGACAACCTCCGCTGGGACGCGCAAGACGACCTCGCGCGGCTCGTCGGTCAAGCTCCGGCGCGGGAGATTTCGCGGTTGATGCGCGGCATTGGCGCTGGCGTGCGCGAAGCGGTGACGATGCTCAGCGCGCTCGCCGCCCGAAGGCCAGGCGGGAGCAAAGCGCCGCCTGACCCGTCGGCGCACCGATGAGGCACCTCGCGCGCCTGATCGTCATTTCGGTCACGGCGCTGCGTTACGGGCTCGACGAGCTGGCGCTGTCGGTATTCCAGCAACGCTGGGTGCGCTTGTTGGTGCGTGTCATGACCATCGGCCGCCGGCTCGACGCGCCTCGCGGCGTCCGCCTTCGTCTTGCGCTCGAACAGCTGGGGCCGATCTTCGTCAAGTTCGGCCAGGTGCTCTCCACCCGCCGCGATCTGCTACCCGCTGACCTCGCCGACGAACTTGCGAAGCTCCAAGACCGCGTTCCGCCGTTCCCGGCGGCGCAGGCGCGCGCGCTGGTCGAGCGCGCATTCGGGCGACCGATTGATGCGATCTTTTCGCGTTTCGATGCCGAGCCGGTGGCCAGTGCCTCCATCGCACAGGTTCACTTCGCGATGCTCAAAGACGGCCGCGAGGTCGCCGTCAAGGTGCTTCGACCGGGCATGCTGGCGGTAATCGACGACGATTTGTCACTCATGCGAACGTTCGCGCGCTGGGTCGAACGTGCTTCGCTCGACGGTAAGCGGCTCAAGCCGCGGGAGGTCGTCGCTGAGTTCGATAACTACCTGCACGACGAGCTCGATCTCGTCCGCGAGGCTGCCAATGCAGCGCAGCTTCGGCGCAACATGCAGGGCATCGACGTCATCATGGTGCCGGAGATGGTCTGGGATTACTGCACCCAAACGGTGATCGTGATGGAGCGCATGTACGGCGTCCCGATCAGCCAGACGGCGCGGCTGATCGAGGCCGGCGTCGACATCCCGAAGCTCGCCCGCGACGGTGTCACCATTTTCTTCACGCAGGTGTTTCGCGACGGTTTCTTCCACGCCGACATGCACCCGGGCAATATTCAGGTGAGCATTGCGCCCGAGACTTTCGGCCGCTATATCGCGCTCGATTTCGGCATCGTCGGAACGCTGACCGAAACCGACAAGGAATACCTGGCGCAAAACTTCATCGCCTTCTTCCGGCGCGATTACAAGCGCGTCGCTGAACTGCATGTCGAGAGCGGCTGGGTGCCGCCGAGCACGCGCGTCGACGAACTTGAAGGCGCAATCCGCGCTGTTTGCGAACCGCATTTCGACCGGCCGTTGAAAGACATCTCGCTTGGGCAAGTGCTGTTGCGGCTCTTCCAGACTTCACGCCGCTTCAATGTCGAGATTCAGCCGCAGCTCGTGCTGCTGCAAAAAACGCTCCTAAACATCGAAGGTTTGGGCCGTCAGCTCGATCCCGAGCTCGACCTTTGGGCCACGGCCAAGCCCTTCCTCGAACGTTGGATGAAGCGGCAAGTGGGCTTCGAGGGCCTGTTCGAGCGGCTCAAGAATGAGGCGCCGCGCTACGTGCAGCTCTTGCCTGAACTGCCTCGCTTGCTGCATCAATCGCTGCAACCGCGACCCAACACCGACCTGTGCATCCTCGAAGCCTTGCTGACTGAACAGCGCCGTACCAATCGCTTGTTGCGTGGTGTCGCGCTTGGGTTGATTGCGATGATGCTGATCGGGTTTGGCATGTGGTTGGCGCGGCACGCCTGAGCCGCAGCGCTTGGCCGAGGCCCGTACAATTCCGGGTTCCCCACCTCTGAATCCAAGGCCTTGGCCATGCCGATCTACGCCTACCGCTGCAGCACCTGCGGGCACGCGAAAGACGTGCTGCAAAAGATCTCCGATCCGCTGTTGAGCGTCTGCCCGGAATGCGGCGCAGCGACCTTCACCAAGCAAGTGACCGCCGCCGGCTTCCAGCTCAAGGGCTCGGGCTGGTATGTCACCGATTTCCGCGGCGACAACGCTCCCAAGCCTGCGACGGGCGATGCCGTGAGCGGCGATGCCGGCAAGTCGGACAAGCCCGCTGCCGACTCCACCAAGACCGATGCGCCAGCCGCCGCTGCGCCCGCGCCTGCCGAAAAATCCGCCCCGGCGCCCGCAGCCGCCGCGCCGGCTTCAGGCAGCGGCTCGGCCAAAGCCTCTTGAGCGACCCGCGCCTAACCTGCCTGTGAAGAAATATCTGCTCGCCGGCTTGCTGGTGTGGTTGCCGCTGGCGATCACGATTTGGGTGCTCCAGGCCGCACTCGGCACGCTTGACGACGTCTTTGGCTGGCTGCTCAGCGGATCGCAATCCATCTTGCCCGACGCGGCTCACCAGCCCATCGAGCGCCTGCGCCAGATCAAGGGGCTGGGCGTGCTGGTGGTGTTGCTTGGCCTGTTGCTGACCGGCGTTTTTGCCACCAACATGGTCGGCCAATGGGCCCTGCGCCAAGGTCACAAGCTGCTCAACAAGATTCCGATCGTCAAATCGATCTACAGCTCGGTGAAGCAGGTGTCGGACACCCTGTTCTCCAGCAGCGGCAACGCCTTTCGCGAGGCGGTGCTGGTCGAGTACCCGCGCGCAGGCTCCTGGACGATTGCCTTCGTCACCGGCAAGCCCGGCGGTGAAGCGGCGCTGCATTTGCAAGGCGAGTACCTGAGCGTCTATGTTCCGACGACGCCGAACCCAACTTCAGGCTTCTTCCTGATGGTGCCGCGCGCTGATGTTGTCGTCTTGCAGATGAGCGTCGACGAGGCGCTGAAGTACGTGATCTCGATGGGCGTGGTCGCGCCGCCGACGATCGCCATCGCTGCCAAGCCGGTGCCGGAGACAGTCCGAAATTGACCGGGCTGAGCGGCCGGCAACTGCTCAGCCCTGGCCTGCCTTGCAGGCAGCTCTTATCACCGAGCCAGCGCCCGACGACCCACACGAAGACAATCATCGACCGGCGAGTGCGCACCATCGCCAACAAAACGGCGCCCGCCATCCGAATCCAGGAGTGACCCGAATGAGAACCACCTATTGCGGCCTCGTCAGCGAAACGCTGATGGGCCAGACCGTGACCCTGATGGGCTGGGCACACCGCCGGCGCGACCACGGCGGCGTGATCTTCATCGATCTGCGCGACCGTGAAGGTCTCGTGCAGATCGTCTGCGATCCAGACCGCGCCGAGATGTTCAAAATCGCCGAAGACGTGCGCAACGAGTACTGCCTGAAGATCACTGGCAAGGTGCGCGCGCGGCCCGAAGGCACAGTCAACGCCAACATCACCAGCGGCAAGATCGAAGTGCTCTGCTTGGAGATTGAAGTGCTCAACGAGAGCATCACACCGCCGTTCCAGATTGACGAGGAAAACCTCTCCGAGACCACGCGCCTGACTCACCGCGTGCTCGACCTGCGGCGGCCGATGATGCAGCGCAACATGATGCTGCGTTACCGCGTCGCGATGGAGGTGCGCAAGTTCCTCGATGCCAACGGCTTCATCGACATCGAAACGCCGATGCTCACCAAGAGCACGCCCGAAGGCGCACGCGACTACCTCGTGCCAAGCCGTGTGCATGAAGGCATGTTCTTCGCGCTGCCGCAAAGCCCGCAGCTCTTCAAGCAGCTGTTGATGGTGGCCGGCTTCGACCGCTACTACCAGATCACCAAGTGCTTCCGCGACGAAGACTTGCGCGCTGACCGCCAGCCTGAATTCACGCAGATCGACATCGAAACCTCCTTCCTCGGCGAGGAGGAGATTCGCACGATGTTCGAAGGCATGATCCGCAGCACCTTCCAACACGCCATCGGCACGGAGCTGCAGCCGTTCCCGGTGATGAAATATTCCGACGCCATGCGGCTGTACGGCTCCGACAAGCCTGACCTTCGCGTCAAGCTCGAATTCACCGAGCTGACCGAGGTCATGCGTGATGTTGACTTCAAGGTCTTCTCAGCGCCGGCGCAGATGAAGGGCGGCCGCGTCGTCGCTCTGCGAATCCCGGGCGGCGGCGAAATGAGCCGCGGCGAGATCGATGGCTACACCGAGTTCGTCAAGATCTACGGCGCGAAGGGCCTCGCGTGGATCAAGGTCAACGACGTCGCCAAGGGCCGCGAAGGGCTGCAGTCGCCAGTCGTGAAGAACCTGCACGACGCCGCGCTGACCGAGATCATCCAGCGCACCGGCGCACAAAACGGCGACTTGCTGTTCTTCGGCGCCGACAAAGCCAGCGTCGTCAACGACGCGATTGGCGCGCTGCGCGTGAAGATCGGCCACAGCGAATTCGGCAAGGCCCGCGGCTTGGTGCAAGGGCAGTGGGAGCCGCTCTGGGTGGTCGACTTCCCGATGTTCGAGTACGACGACGCAGCACAGCGCTGGAACGCGGTGCACCACCCGTTCACTTCGCCGAAGGACGGCCACGAAGACTGGCTCGAAACCGACCCAGGCCGCTGCGTTGCGAAGGCCTATGACGTTGTGCTCAACGGCATCGAGCTCGGCGGCGGGTCGATCCGAATCCACCGTGAAGAGGTGCAGAGCAAAGTATTCCGTGCGCTCAACATCAACGCCGAAGATGCCCAGCTGAAGTTTGGCTTCTTGCTCGATGCATTGCAGTACGGCGCGCCTCCGCACGGCGGCATTGCAATCGGCCTCGACCGTTTCGTGATGCTGCTGACCGGCGCTGAATCGCTGCGCGACGTGATCGCCTTCCCGAAGACGCAGCGTGCGCAAGACTTGCTCACCAACGCCCCGAGCGGAGTCGACGAAAAGCAGCTGCGCGAGCTGCACATCCGCCTCCGGAACGTGCAAGCGGCCAGCTGAGCAGGATTGGCGCCAGCGCGGGCTGGCGTCTGAATGCGGGTTGTCGATGCGCCTCCTAGAATGGTTTGACAACCGCTGAAGAACCCATGTCCCGCCCGTTCAAGATCCCTGAGTCCGTGCTGGTTGTCATTCACACAGCCGAGCTTGATGTGCTGCTGATCGAGCGTGCCGACCACCCTGGGTTCTGGCAGAGCGTCACTGGCTCGAAGGACATGCTGACCGAGTCGCTGCGCGACGCCGCCACCCGCGAGGTGTTCGAAGAAACCGGCATCGTTGTTGCCGAGCCAGGCCAGTTGCGCGATTGGCAGCTGATCAACACCTACGACATCTATCCGCGCTGGCAGCACCGCTACGCGCCAGGCGTGACCCGCAACACCGAGCACGTGTTCGGTTTGTGTGTGCCTCGCGGCGTGCCGGTCATCCTCTCGCCGCGCGAGCACCTCGCGCATGAGTGGTTGCCTTGGCAAACCGCCGCCGACCGCTGCTTCTCGCCGTCCAACGCCGAAGCCATCCTGCAGCTGCCCCGATTCGTGACGGCGTGATCGCGTGATGCGTGCGGCGCTGTCCACCACGCTCTTCCCTGGCCACGTGCTGCGCGTGGCAACCTACAACATCCACAAGGGCGTTCGCGGCATCGGCCCGCGCAAGCGGCTGGAGATTCACAACCTCGGGCTCGGTGTTGAAGCACTCGATGCCGACCTCGTGTTCCTGCAAGAAGTGCGGCTGCTCAACCGCGCCGAGGCCCGCCACTTTCCCGATACCTTGCTCGGCTGGCCGCGCGTGCCGCAAGCCGATCACCTCGCGCCCGAGGGCTATGAGGTCGCTTATCGAACCAACGCCACCACGCGCCACGGCGAGCACGGCAACGCGCTCCTGTCGCGTTGGCCGCTTGGCGAGATTGGCCACCACGATGTTTCCGATCACCGCTTCGAGCAGCGCGGCCTGCATGTGCCGGTGCACTACGCGTGGGGTGTGGTGCATGCGGTGGTGGCGCATTTCGGGCTGGTGCATGCCAGCCGCGTGCGGCAGGTCGATCGACTCGCGCATTTCATCGAGCGCCACGTGCCGGCGAGTGAGCCGCTGCTCGTGGCCGGCGATTTCAATGACTGGGGCGAGAAGCTCGACCCGCTGATGCAAGAGATCGG